>NZ_JBIASZ010000022.1:0-141070 GCF_042891345.1 Streptomyces sp. NPDC001903 | reverse complement strand
CCCGTGTACTGGACGTACTCGGGATTTCGCCCGGTGCGCCGAGAGCGCGTGCCGGGCGCCGCGGGGCAGGCGGGACTTTGCGGACACCCCCTAGAACGCCTCCCACCGCCGTCGTACGCGCCGGGGGCATAAAGCCGTGCCCGACGCTGTTCGCACTCGTTGAGTTTCGTTGAGTGTTCAACCCCCCTCAGGCAGCTCAACAGCGAAGGCAGGTACAGGCACATGGCGACCAGCGACATCGACTGGGACCACCCGAAGGACCCCAAGCAGGGCACCTGGCAGCTCGACCACGTCAAGCAGTACGTCGCATCGAACGGGGCCGAGGGCCACGCCTGGAACGGCACCCAGACCCTGCTGCTCACCACCGTGGGCCGGGTCTCCGGCCAGGCCGTGCGCACCCCGCTCATCTACGGCGAGGCCGACGGACGCTACCTCATCGTCGCGTCCAAGGGCGGCGACCCCGAGCACCCGCTCTGGTACAAGAACCTCACGGCCCACCCCGAGGTCCGCATCCAGGTCGGCCCGAAGGTCCTCCAGGGCACGGCCCGTACGGCGACCTCCGAAGAGCGCGCCGCGTACTGGCCCGTGATGGTGAAGCACTGGGCCGACTACGACGAGTACCAGAGCAAGACCGACCGCGAGATCCCGATCGTCGTCATCGAGCCCGTCGGGGGCGCCGCCTGACCTCGGTCAGTGCCCCAGGACGGCCATCGCCGCATTGTGGCCGGGGACCCCGCTGACGCCTCCTCCGCGCACGGCGCCCGCGCCGCACAGCAGGACGTTGGCGTACGGGGTCCCCACGCCCCAGCGGCCCGCCGCACCCTGGTCTTCCGCGTACGGCCACGACAGGTCACGGTGGAAGATGTGCCCGCCGGGCAGCCGCAGTTCGCGCTCCAGGTCGAGCGGGGTCTTCGCCTCGATGCACGGCCGCCCGTCCGCGTCGAAGGCCAGGCAGTCGGTGATCGGCTCGTCCAGGTGCGCGTCGAGCTGCGCGAGCGTGCCGGTCAGCAGCACCTCCCGCGCCCCTTGGTTGTCGTGTGCGAACAGCCGGGCCGGGGTGTGCAGCCCGAACAGGGTCAGCGTCTGGTAGCCCTGCGCCGCGAGCTCCGGCCCCAGGATCGAGGGGTCGGTGAGCGAGTGGCAGTAGATCTCCGAGGGCGGTACGGACGGCAGTTCCCCGGCGGCCGCCTCGGCGTGGGCCCGTGCCAGCTCCGCGTACCCCTCGGCGATGTGGAACGTGCCGCCGAAGGCCTCGCGCGGGTCCACCGAGCCGTCCCGCAGCCGCGGCAGCCGCTGCAGCAGCATGTTGACCTTGAGCTGGGCCCCCTCGGGAGCCTCCCGGGGAGCCGCCTCCTCCCCCAGCAGTTCGCCCAGGGCCCGCGGCGAGGCGTTGACGAGCACCGTCCGCCCGACGACCCGCCCCTCCCCCGTCGCCGTACGGAACGTCACCTCGGCCGGCGTCCGGCCGTCCGTCTCGATGCGGAGCACCTCGTGCCCGGTCGCGATCTCGGCGCCTGCCGCCCGGGCCGCCGCGGCCAGGGCGTCGGTGAGCGCCCCCATCCCGCCGACCGGGACGTCCCAGTCCCCCGTGCCGCCGCCGATGACGTGGTAGAGGAAGCAGCGGTTCTGTACCAGCGAGGCGTCGTGCGCGTCCGCGAACGTGCCGATCAGGGCGTCCGTGAGCACCACCCCCCGCACCAGGTCGTCGGCGAAGTGCTCCTCGACGGCGCGCCCGAGGGGCTCCTCGAACAGCATCCGCCAGGCCGTGTCGTCGTCGATCCGGGCGCGCAGCTCCGCCCGCGTGGGCAACGGCTCGGTCAGCGTCGGGAAGACCTTCTCGGCGAGCCGCCCGGTCCGCCCGTAGAAGGCGCGCCAGCTCTCGTACTCCCGGTCCGAGCCGGTCAGCCGCGCGAACGACTCGCGGGTGCGGGACTCCCCGCCGCCGACCAGGAGCCCGCCGGGCCGCCCGCCGCGCTCGACGGGCGTGTACGAGGAGACCGTGCGCTTGCGCACGGCGAACTCCAGCCCCAGGTCGCGCACGATCTTCGCCGGGAGCAGCGAGACGAGGTACGAGTAGCGCGAGAGCCGGGCGTCGACGCCGACGAAGGGGCGGGTGGAGATCGCGGCGCCGCCGGTGTTCCCGAGCCGCTCCAGGACCAGCACCGAACGGCCCGCCCGGGCCAGGTACGCGGCGGCGACCAGTCCGTTGTGCCCGCCGCCCACGATCACGTCGTCGTATACATCGTGCCCGAAGCTCGTCATGGCTCTTGGTAACACACCTGGCCGAGCCGCTCCAGACAGTGCGCTTCGTCGGCGTGGGCCGCCACCGTGTCCGGGTGGTCGTCGCCGAGGGAGCGCTCGCGGATGCCGGAGAGCTCCCGGTAGACGGGCAGGGCCTCGTCCCAGCGGCCCAGCCGGCCCAGTCCGACGGCGAGTTCGCGCCGGCTGACGAGGGTGTCGGGGTGTTCGGCGCCGAGCGCCTTGGCCCGGGCCTCGGCCACCTGCCGGGCTTCGGCCACCGCCTCCTCCCAGCGCTCCAGCCTGCCCAGGTTGACGCCGAGGACGTGCCGGGCGCGCAGCGTCTCCGGGTCGGCGGCCCCGTACGCGCGGGTCCGGTCGCGGACCAGGCCCCGGAACAGGTCCAGGGCCTGGGCGGCGTGTCCGGTGCGGCCGAGCGCGATGCCGGCCTCGTAGCGGGCGGCGAGGGTGTCCGGATGGTCCCGGCCGAGCACCCGTTCCCGTACGGCGGCGACGTGCCGGAATCCGGCCAGGGCCTCCTGCCAGCGGTCCAGGCGGCCCAGCGCGTACGCGGCCTCGTACCGGGTCAGCAGCGTGTCCGGGTGCTCGGCGCCCAGCACGGCCGCCCGGTCGGCGGCGACCTCGGCCGCGGTGCGGTGGGCGTCGGCGAACCGGCCCAGCGCCCCGAGTTCGCAGGCGAGGTTGTGCCGGCAGCGCAGCGTGTCGGGGTGGAGCGGGCCCATGGCGCGTTCGCGGGCGACGAGCACCGCGCGGTAGACGTCGTGGGCCTCGCGGTGGCGTCCGAGCCGGCCCAGTTCGTACGCCGCCTCCTGACGCGCCGCGAGGGTGTCGGGGTGGTCGGCGCCGAGCGCCCGGGTGCGCCCCTCGGCGACGGCTTCGTACGCGGCCAGGGCCTCCTCGGGCCGGCCCGCGCGGCTGAGCGCGAAGGCGCGGGTGTGGCCGGCGGCGAGCGCGTCGCGGCCGGCCCCGTCCAGGCCGGTCCCGTCGGAGCCGAAGGCGTACGGGACCCCGTACGGCGCGGTGAGCCGCGGGTCCTCGGCGGCGGCGGGGCGCAGGATGCGGTGCTCGCCGCTGGGGCGGCCGGCGGTCCAGGAGCCGGTGAGCACGGCCCAGGCGCCGCTCGCGGGGCGGGCGTCGAGGCCGGCCTTGCGGCCCGCGGTCATGCCGTCGGCCCAGGCGGGCAGGGGTGCCTGGGCGCCGGGCAGGCCGCCCGGGCCGAGGCGGGCCTCGACGAGCCGCCGGTGCAGGTGGCGGGCGTCGCCGGGGCGGTCCTCGGGGCGCTTGGCCAGCAGGTCCAGGACCACCTGCTCGAAGTACTCGGGCAGCTCGGGTCGGTGCTCGCGCAGCGGTACGGGCGCGTTGTCGCGGTGGCCGACCAGCACCGACCAGGAATCGCCGAGGTCGAAGGGCGGGGCGCCGGTGGCGATCTCGTAGAGGACGCAGCCGAGGGAGTAGAGGTCGCTGCGGTGGTCGACCTCGCCGCCCGCGATCTGCTCGGGCGACATGTAGTGCGGGGTGCCCATGGCCATGGCGCCGCCGGTGAGCTTGGCGGTGAAGCCGATGTCGTGGGCGAGGCGGGCGATGCCGAAGTCGCAGATCTTCACCGTGCCGTCGGTGAGCCGCATGATGTTGGCCGGTTTCAGGTCCCGGTGGACGACTCCCTGGTCGTGGGTGTAGCCGAGGGCGGCGGCGAGCTGTTCGGCGGTGTCGACGACCACGTCCACGGGGAGCGGGCGGGTCTCGTTGTCGTCCAGGAGCTGGCTGAGGTTCCGGCCGTCGAGGAGTTCCATGACGAGGTAGAGGGGGCCGCCCGCGGCGCTGTCGTCGCCGAAGTCGTGGACGACGGTGACCCCGCGGTGCTGGAGGGAGGCGGCGACGCGCGCCTCGCGGCGGAAGCGTTCGCGCAGGACCTGGGTGAAGTGGTTGTCCTGCTCGGGCCCGAGCGGTTTGAGGCATTTCACCGCGACCTGCCGGCCCAGCGACTCGTCCCGGGCGCGCCACACCTCGCCCATGCCGCCGCGCCCGATCAGATCGAGTGACCGGTAACGGCCCTGGATCAGTCTGGACTCCGCCATGTCTTAAAGCCGCCCCCGTTGTCGTGCTCCGTCCTATGCCCTCCCCGGCCGGTCAAGTATGGCCGCTGGTGTACGCAGTGTGTACGCCGAGGGGCGGCTCCCGGGGCCCATGCGGCGCATCGCTTTCAAGATGTGACCTGGAGGCAGCTGCCACCGCAGACCTGCGGGAATGCTGCGCAGCAGGGTACCGGTGAGGCGCAGGCGACGGGTGATGACGGGCGCCGGCGGCGCCGTCCGGCCGTACAGCCGGTGCGCGTAGCCGGGGAGCGAACCGTAGGCCAGTTCCGCGATCGGGCGCCACAGCAGGTTTCGGCCAGGTACGAGAAGGGCAGGGGTGGGCGGGCTCCTCAGGAAGGCGACCACGGCGCGGGCGTCGGGACCGGCGGCGAGCTCGGGGCGGACCTTCTCGAAGTACGCGGCGAGGGATGCCGTGTCGGCCGGGACGTGCGCCGGGTCGAGGCCGACCAGGCGGGCGCCCACCCTGTTCTCGTCCACGTAGCGGTCGGCCTGGGCGGCCGTGAGGGGGACCCCGGAGCGGCGCAGGACGTGCAGGAAGCTGTCGATCTGCGCGCAGTGCACCCAGAGCAGCAGCTCGGGGTCGTCCACGGGGAACCGCTCGCCGGTGGCGGGGTCGGTGGCGGACAGGCTCCGGTGGATCCGGCGGACGCGGGCGCCGGCGCGCTCGGCGGCCTCGGCGGTCCCGTAGGTGACGGTGCCGACGAAGTCGGCGGTGCGCAGCAGCCGACCCCAGGCGTCGGAGCGGAAATCGCTGTTCTCCATCACCCCGCGGACCGCGCGGGGGTGCAGGGCCTGGAGGTAGAGCGCGCGGACCCCGGCGATCCACATGATCGGGTCACCGTGGCACTGCCAGGTGACGGACGCGGGGCCGTAGAGCCCCGGGTCGGGGCCGGGCGGGGTCGGTGCGGATGCGCTGCCTCGGGTCGCGGCCATTCGCGTACCTCCCGTAACTCCCTTACGGCTCCCGGATCGCCCCTCCGCTCCAGCCTACCGAGGCGCGGCGGGCCGGAGCAGGGGTGCGGGCCGGAGCAGAGGTGCTTGCCGGGCCGGAGGTGCGTGCCGGGTCAGCGGCAGCGCTCGACCTTGATCTGGTTGGTGATCTTGTTGGCCGACACGAAGCCGCGGACGTAGGCCGGGCGGCCCGTGAACGGGTTGTATCCGCCCCCTTCGACGAAGAACCAGCGGTTGGTGCCGTTGGCCCACGCCCCGTCGCGCCAGCAGCGCATGGTCACCGGCCAGCCGCCGAAGATGCCGCCGACGAGGGCCTGCGGAGCGAAGGGGCTGTCGTAGGCGGGGGTCAGGCTGGTGGTCTTGGGAGAGGTGGCGGCCCCGGCCGGGGTGGCGGCGGTCAGGGCCAGCAGGGCTCCTGCCGCGCCGACCGTCGCCATGCGCCCCCAGCTCCGGAGCCGGCGTGTGTGGATGGACTTCACGTGCGTGCTTCCCCCCTCAGGGATGGTGCGGCACAGGCTGAAAACTGCCTGCGGGCGACCGATTCTGTCCGCCGCCGACCGGCGTGTCAGGGGGCTGGGCCCCGGCGTGCGGAAGCGCGCCCGCCCCGCGCCGCACCACCGCGCGCGCCCCTCGGGGTACGCCTACTCGGCCGCCGACTTGCCGGGCTGGTCGTGCGTGGAGCAGTGGATGCCGCCCCCGCCGGAGGCGATGGTGTCGATCTTCACGGGCACGATCTCCCGCTGCGGGAAGTGCTCCTGGAGGATCCCCTTCGCCCGGTCGTCGGCCTTGGCGTCCCCGAACCTGGGCATGAAGACGGCGCCGTTGGCCACGTAGAAGTTCGCGTACGTGGACACGAACGCGTCCCCGCGGCCGGTGATCCTGTCGAGGTCGGGCTGGGGCAGGTCGACGACCTCCAGGCGCTTGCCGCGCGCGTCGGTCGCGTCCTTGAACACCGTCCGCGCCTGATCGGCCGCGCGGGACCACACGTCCGGCGGGGTGCCGGGGAACGCCTGGTCCAGGAGGACGACGCCGGGGGCGGTGAACCGGACGAGGCTGTCCACGTGCGCGTCCGTGATGTCCTGGCCGCGCACCCCGGCGAGCCAGATCACCTTCTTGATGCCGAGGGTGCTCTTGAGTTCGGCCTCGATCCGGTCGCGGCTCTTCCCCGGATTGCGGTTCTCGTTGACCACCGAGCTCTCGGTGACCAGCAGGGTCCCCTGGCCGTCGGTCTCGAAGGAGCCGCCCTCGGCGACGAGCGGAGCCTGCACGCGCTCGATCCCGTACTTCGCGAGCAGGACCCGGCCGACCTGGGCGTCGTTGCGGTGCTCCTGCTTGTTGCCCCACCCGCTGAAGTTGAAGTCGATGCCGAGCAGCTTGCCGGGCTCCTCGACGAACACCGGGACGGTGTCCCGCGCCCAGAGGTCGTCCACCGGAACCGGGATCACCTCCACCTGCGAGCCGCACGCCTTCTGCGCCGCCGCCTGCTGGTCCGGCCGGGCGAGCATCACGACGGGTTCGTACGCGGCGACCGCGCGGGCCACCCGCGCGATGTCCTCCCGTACCGCCGGCAGCTGCTCGTACCAGACGCGGTCCAGCGCGGGCCAGGACATGAACGTCCGCTTGTGGCTCTCCCACTCGGCGGGGAACCTGCGCCCGGCGGCCGTGAGCGTGCCCGGGCTCGGTGCGGTCCCGGGCCCGGTCCCGGCATCGCCGGAACCGTCCGGAGCGCAGGCACCGGCTCCGAGGGCGAGCGCACCGCCGATACCGGCGAAGGCCCGCAGAGCGGAACGACGGGACATGGAGGAAGGGGAGGTCATGACTCCACTCTGACATTGACTGAATATTCAGTCAATCCGCTGAGCGGGTCATCCGCCGCGCCGGTAGTAGTCGACGGAGACCTTCACCGGGCCTTCGCCGGGGCCGGCCGTGAGCACGGTCACGATCCCGACGTCCCGGCCGTCCTGGGCCCGTACGCAGAAGGCCCGGCCGGCGCGGAGCGTGGTGAAGGGCAGCGCGGTGACGGGCTGGCTGTCGAGGCCCTTGAGGCAGTCGGCGAGCCCCTGCCGGCCGGGCTGCATGACGTACGCGTCGCTGCTCTCGGGGACGTAGAACTCGGCGGCGCTCCGGCCGACGTACCAGGAGGCGGTCTCCTGCGGGACGACCCGGCCCGCCTTGACGTCGAACTCGTAGCTCTGGTCCGGCGAGGTGAGTTCGGTGCCGGTGTGCACGGCGGTGTACCCGGGAGCCGCGGCGGACGGGGTCGGGGCGGCCGGTGCCGGGGCGGGGGTGGTGGCGGGCGCCCCGGCGACGGCCTCGGCCGGGTCGGCGGCCTCCCCGTCCGCGCCGCCCTCGAAGGAGGAGTCGAGCAGCGCGACGGCCCCGGCGGCCCCCAGCAGCAGGGCGACGGCGGCCACCGCCGCCGTGCGGCCCCGTCCGCGCCCGGCCGCCGGAGCCCGCCTGCGGCCGCTCGGCCGCGGGTCCTGCGCGGCCGGGGGGCCCGGCGGGGCCCCGGCCGCGGCCGGTACGCGCGGGGCGGTCGCGGTCGGGGCCGCGTCGAGGGCGGTGGCCCGCGCGGTACCGGCCGGCGCGCGGTCCGGCGGTACGGGGAGGCCGGCATCGGCGTGGCGGCGGAGCTCGGTGGTGACCTGGTGCGGCAGCCAGTCCTCGGTGAAGCGCAGCCGCCCGCCGACCGCGGGGTGGCTGCGTACGGCCTCGATCACCTGGGCGGTGCTCGGCCGGTGCGCCGGGTCCTTGGCCAGGCAGTGCCACAGCAGCGGCCGCAGCTCGGCCGGGACCGCGTCCAGGTCCGCCTCCTCGTGCACCACCCGGTACAGGGCGGTGGACTCGGGGCCCGCGCCGAAGGGCGGCACGCCTGTGGCCACCCAGGCGGCGAGCGCGCCCAGCGCGAAGACGTCGGTGGCCGGGCCCGCCGGCCGGCCCAGCGCCTGTTCGGGTGCCATGAAGGCGGGCGTGCCCACGCGCAGCCCGGTGCCGGTCAGCGCGCCGGCGTCGGCGGCCCGCGCGATGCCGAAGTCGATGACGCGCGGTCCGTCCGCGGCGATCAGGACATTGGCCGGCTTCAGGTCACGGTGGACCACGCCCGCCCGGTGGATCTCCTGGAGCGCCTCGGCGATGCCGGCGACGAGCAGCAGCACGGTGCGCACGGGCAGCGGGCCGTACGTGTGCACCGCCTGCTGGAGGGAGGGCCCGGGGACGTACGCGGTGGCCAGCCACGGGGTGGGGTCGTCGGCCCCCGAGTCGACGACCTGGGCGGTGTAGAGCCCGTGGATGCGCTGCGCGCTGGCCACCTCCTGCGCGAACCTGCGGCGGAACTCGGGATCGCCCGCGAGCTCGGGGCGGACCACCTTCAGCGCCACCGGGCGGCCGCCCGGGGTGTAGGCGAGGTAGACGCGGCCCATCCCGCCGGCGCCGAGCCGCGCGACCACGCGGTAGCCGCCCACCTCGCGCGGATCGTCGGCGGCGGGCGCCCCGAGGGGGTGCGGGGCGGTACCCGGGGGTGGTGTCGTCATTGGCTCTCCCGGCGACGAGGGCGGATCGGCGGCTGTGCGGTCGCCCGAACGGCCTCGGATCCTATCCGACTGGAATTTCAGTCAGGAACGGGGTCGTAGGCGTCATGCGCGCCCAGGTAGGGTGTCGGCGTGGCGGACCGTCGAACAGCAATCATGGAAGGGGCCGCGCGGGTCATCGCCCGACGCGGCGTGCGCGGCCTGCGCGTGGAGGAGCTCGCCGCCGAGGCGGGCGTGTCCACGGCGTTGATCTATTACCACTTCAAGGACCGCGCCGGAATCCTGCGCGCGACGCTGGAGTTCATCAACGACCGCGCGGGACGGTACACCACGGAGCGGGAGCCCGACGCTCCCCCGCTGGACGCCCGGGGCGAGTTGGAGGAGACCCTCCTCCTCGAATTCCAGGACAGCCCCGAGGTGCGGGAGAACAGCACGGCCTGGGGAGAGCTGCGGGCGACGGCCGTCTTCGATCCCGACCTGCGCGAGGACCTGGCCCGCGCCACGCTCGTGTGGGTGCAGGAAGTGGGCGAGCTGCTCGGCCGGGTCCGGCCCATGGCGGGAGCCGCGGCGCTCGCCGGCGCCGCCGAGCGGCTGACGGCCCTGGTGGAGGGCCTGAGCTCGCGCTGGCTGAGCGGGAGCCTGCCGCTGGCGCACGCGCGCGAACTGACGACCACGGCGATCGCGGCCGAGCTCCGGCACCTGGCGCAGCCGGGCGGCTGACCGTCCCGGCGAGCCCTCCCCCGGCCCCCTCCCAGCCCCCGCCTCCGGGTGGGGGCTTCCGTTCATCTCATGTCTTGACTGAATTTTCAGTCAATGACAGAGTCGGGCCATGAGCACCTCCCACGACAACAGCCGCTCCCTCCTCAGCCGCCTGTTCGGCTCCGCCCAGCCCTCCCGCAGGCGCGTCCTCGGCGCCGCCGGCCTCGGAGCCGCGGGTGTGGCGCTGGGCTCCCTCGCAGCGGCCCCGCAGCGGGCCAGCGCCGCGGTGCCGAGCCGGTGGGTGGACCGGGACGACGTGCCGCATGCGCGTACGTGGATGTCCTGGCCCTCGCGGTCGTCCATCTGGGGCGGCCGGCGCCTCGCCGGGGTACAGGAGGACATCGCCCTGATCGCCCGGACCGTCGCCCGCTACGAGCCGGTGGTCCTGTGCGCCCCGGACTCCTACACCGCGGCCAAGGCCCGCTCCCTGTGCGGGCCGGGGGTCACCGTCCTCGACTCGATCCCCACGGACGACCTCTGGATGCGGGACATCGCACCCGTCTTCCGCCGGGACGGCCGCGGCGGTCTCGACGCGCTCGGCCTCAACTTCAACGGGTGGGGCGACAAGCAGACCCACTCCTACGACGCCGACGTCGCGCGGCTCGTCGCGGACGACGGCCGCCTGCCCTTCGTCAGGACCGGGTTCGTCGGCGAGGGCGGGGCGATCGAGACCGACGGCGACGGCACCGTCATGGCCACGGAGAGCAGCCTGGTCAACAAGAACCGCAACCGGGGCATGAGCCGTGCGGAGATCGAGGACGCCGTCCTGCACGCGTACGGCGCGGACAGGATGATCTGGGTCCCCGGCATCAAGGGCAAGGACATCACCGACGACCACATCGACGTGACCTCGCGCTTCATCCGCCCGGGCGTGGTGATGGTGCAGGTTCCGCCCGCGGACCGCGACGACGTCTGGGCGCGGGACGCCCGGGAGCAGTTCTCGATCCTCTCCGGTGCCGCGGACGCCCGGGGGCGGAGGCTGAGGGTGATCCGGGTGGAGGGCCCCGACACGGTCCGGTCGAAGGACTCCCAGTTCGTCGACTCCTACCTCAACTTCCACGTCGTCAACGGGGCCGTCATCACGGCCCAGTTCGGGGACGCGGTCAAGGACGCCGCCGCCCACCGCGCCCTGGCGGAGGCCTTCCCCGGGCGGGCGGTCGTCCAGATCGACGTCGACCGGCTGATGGCGGGCGGCGGCGGCATCCACTGCTCCACGATGCACGAGCCGCTCCCCTAGGGGGTGTCCGGAAAGTAGCGCCGTGCGCCCGCGGGGCAGGCGGGACTTTGCGGACACCCCCCAAGACCTCCGAGCACCGAATCGAGGCGGTATGCGACTGACACCCACCGAACGGGACCGGCTGCTGATCTTCACGGCGGCCGAACTGGCCCGCGCCCGGCGCCGCCGGGGCGTGAAGCTCAACGTTCCCGAAGCGACCGCGCTGATCACCGACACCGTGTGCGAGGCGGCCCGGGACGGGCGCCGGCTGGCCGAGGCGATCGAGGCCGGGCGCCGCGTCCTCGACGCCGACGACGTACTGCCCGGCGTGGCCGACGTGGTCACCGGCCTCCAGGTCGAGGCGGTGTTCGACGACGGGACACGACTCTGCGTCATCGACGACCCGTTCAGGCAGCGGGGTTCACTCGGCCCCGCCGCCCCCGGCGCGACCCTGCCCGGGGACGGCGAGGGCCACCAGCGCACCGAACCGACACTGCGCCTGCCGGTGCTCAATACCGCGACGGTGCCGATCAGCGTCTCCTCGCACTTCCACTTCTTCGAGGCCAACCCCCGCCTCGCCTTCGACCGCGCGGCGGCGTACGGCACGCGGCTCGCCGTCCCGGCCGGCTCCACGGTCCGCTTCGACTCCGGATCGACCGTCTTCGTGGAGCTCGTGCCGATCGGCGGGGCGCGCGTCGCCATCGGTTTCGCCGGGCTCGTCGACGGCCCCCTGGACGCCCCCGGCGCCCGCGAGGCCGCGCTGGCCAAGGCCCGGGCCACGGGCTACCTCACCGCATACCAGGAGCAGGCATGAGTGGCAGCATCTTCGACGCCGCAGGCTGTCACGGCCGGCCCGGCGCGGCCCCGGCCGACAGCACGGACCCGTACGACTACGTGGCCGTGCACGGGCCGCGGGCCGGGGACCGGGTGCGGCTGGGCGATTCGGGCCTCATCGTGCGCGTCGAGTCCGACTCCCAGAAGCCCGGCGACGAGTTCCTGGCCGGCTTCGGCAAGACCGCGCGCGACGGGCTGCACCTGAAGGCCGCCGCCGTCCGCGAGACCTGTGACCTGGTCATCAGCAACGTGCTGGTCATCGACGCCGTCCTCGGCATACGCAAGACCAGCATCGGGATCCGCGAGGGCCGCATCGCCTCCATCGGGCGGGCGGGGAACCCCGACACGCTGGACGGGGTCGAGGTGGTGGTCGGCACCGGGACGACCATCGTCTCCGGCGAGGGGATGATCGCCACCGCGGGCGCCGTCGACACCCACGTCCACCTGCTCTCGCCCCGGATCATGGAGGCCTCGCTGGCCTCCGGCGTCACCACGATCATCGGCCAGGAGTTCGGCCCGGTGTGGGCGGTGGGCGTCAACTCCCCCTGGGCGCTGCGCCATGCCTTCAACGCCTTCGACGCCTGGCCGGTCAACATCGGCTTCCTGGCCCGCGGCTCCTCCTCCGATCCGGCCCCGCTCATCGAGGCGCTGGCCGAGGGCGGTGCCTCCGGGTTCAAGGTGCACGAGGACATGGGCGCGCACACCCGCGCCCTGGACACCGCGCTGCGCGTGGCCGAGGAACACGACGTCCAAGTCGCCCTGCACACGGACGGGTTGAACGAGTGCCTGTCCGTCGAGGACACCCTGCGCGTCCTGGACGGCCGCACCATCCACGCCTTCCACATCGAGGGCTGCGGCGGCGGACACGTCCCCAACGTGCTCAAGATGGCGGGCGTGCCGAACGTCATCGGCTCCTCCACCAACCCCACCCTGCCCTTCGGCCGGGACGCGCTGGCCGAGCACTTCGGCATGATCGTCTCGGCGCACGACCTCAAAGTCGACCTGCCCGGCGACGCCGCGATGGCCCGCGACCGCATCCGGGCCGGGACGATGGGCGCCGAGGACGTCCTGCACGACCTCGGGGTCATCGGCATCACCTCCTCCGACGCCCAGGGCATGGGCCGCGCCGGCGAGACGGTGCGCCGTACGTTCGCCATGGCAGGGAAGATGAAGGCCGAGCTCGGCCCCCTGGACGGCGAGGGCTCGTACGGGACGACGCAGAGCGGGGACGACAACGAGCGCGTCCTGCGCTACATGGCCAAGCTGACCATCAACCCGGCCATCGCCCACGGCTTCGCGCACGAGGTCGGCTCGATCGAGGTCGGCAAGCTCGCGGACGTCGTCCTGTGGTGGCCGCAGTACTTCGGCGCCAAGCCGCAGCTGGTCCTCAAGGCCGGCTTCCCGGCGTACGGGGTGACCGGCGATCCGAACGCCTCCACCGACCGGTGCGAACCGCTGGTCCTCGGGCCGCAGTTCGGCTCGTACGGGGCCACCGCCGCCGACATCTCCGTCGCCTTCGTCGCGGAGGCCGCCGTGCGCAACGGCGACCGGATGCCCACGCGCCGGCGCCGCGTGGCGGTCCGCGGGACCCGGGGCATCGGCCCGGCGGACATGCTGCGCAACGCCCGTACCGGCACGGTCGACGTACACCCCGGCACGGGACTGGTCTCGCTGGACGGCGAGCCCCTCGTCTCGGAGCCCGCCGATTCGGTCTCGCTCGGCCGGCTCTACTTCCTGTAGCCGATCCCTTCGAACCCCCTCCGGCTCAGGGCTGGTTCAGCTCCACCTCGATGGCGTCCGTGAGGAGCCGGCGTGCGTGCTCCAGCGGCAGGGAGCCGCTGAGCCAGCGGACGCTGAGGCCTTCGAGGAGGGCCGTCAGGCGTTCGGCGGCGGCCGCGTGCGCAGGGGCCGTGCCCATGGGCCGGGCGTGCGCGAGGAGGTCGGCGATCTCGTGCACCCAGGTGTGCGTGGCCTTGGCCACGTCCTCGCGCAGGTCGGCGTCGAAGACGGCGCTGGCCCTGAGCTCTCCCCACGCGGTGCTGTTCTCCCGTACTTCCGGGGTGTCCTGGAGTTCGAGGAGCAGGACCTGCGCCAGCTCGGTCCGCGGGTCGGCGCAGTCCTGGCCGGGATCGCGCTCCGCGGTGTAGCGGTCGGCGCGGTCGCTGATGAACTCCAGGGTCCGGCGCAGGATCCCCGCGCGATCGGTGAAGTGGTAGTAGATCAGCGAGGTGGACACCCCCGCTTCGGCGGCGAGTTCTCCCACGCGCAGTCCGCGCACGCCGCGGCGCGCGATCACTCGCGTGGCGGCCCTGAGTATTTCCGTTCGACGGTCTGACACGAGGTGTCACTCTACCCGCCGAGTCGGTCACCTGGGGCCATTTCCTGATCGAACAGTCAGGTACTTTCCCGGCCGCGATGCACGCCATACCTGCTGGTCAGACACCCGTGCTTGTGGCGCATCACAGCACCGCGGCATCCACGACCCCCCCTCACAGGGCGCACGACTGGCCGAATCGCAGAGCACTTGGCCAGAAGCATTGACTGAATTTTCAGTACGGAGGAGGATGCGGGGCACACGCCCCCTGCCCTCCCTTGACACACAGGAGCGACCATGACGGATTTCCGGATGCCGGCCGAGTGGACCGAGCACGAGGGCTGCCTGATGGCCTGGCCGACGCGCCAGGAGCTGTGGGGTGAGGTCTTCGACGAGGTGAAGGCGGAGTACGCACAGGTCGCGAGCGCCATCGCGCAGTTCGAACCGGTGACCATGGTGGCGCTGCCCGGCTCCGGCGCCGAGGCCCGCGAGCGGTGCGGCGAGGGCGTCACGGTCGTGGAACTGCCGCTCGACGACTCCTGGTTCCGGGACTCCGGGCCGATCTTCGTACTCGGTCCCGACGGACGGCGGGCCGGGGTGGACTTCCGCTTCAACGCCTGGGGCGGCAAGCACCACCCGTACGACACCGACGACAAGATAGCGGGCGCCCTGCTGGAGCACCTCGGCGTGGAGCGCATCGCCTCCCCGATGATCCTCGAGGGCGGCGCGATCACCGTCGACGGCGAGGGCACGCTGATCACCACCGAGCAGTGCCTGCTGCACCCCAACCGCAACCCGGGGATGGGCAAGGAGGAGATCGAGGCCGAGCTGATCGCCCGCCTCGGCGTCACCAAGGTGATCTGGCTGCCGTACGGGGGTCTGCTGGACACCGAGACCGACGGGCACGTGGACGGGGTCTGCGCGTTCGTCGCCCCCGGCAAGGTGGTCGTACAGCTGCCGAGCGACCCGGAGCACCCGGACCACGAGCGGATGCGGGTCAACCGCGCGGTCCTGGAGAAGGCCACCGACGCCGCCGGGCGCCGCCTGGAGATCGTCGACCTGCCGCAGAGCGCCTTCGTCGAGGTGGCCGGCCGGGAGACCGAGGTCGGCTACCTGAACTTCTACATCGCCAACGGCGGGGTCGTCGTCCCGGTCGCGGGGGTCCCCGAGGACGAGGGGGCGCTCGCGGTCATCGCGGCCGCGCTGCCCGGCCGCAAGGTCGTCGGCGTCCGCTCCCGCGTGATCGCGTACGGGGGCGGCGGCGTCCACTGCATCACCCAGCAGGTGCCGTCCCCGGTGCCCGTCGCCACCTCCCGCTGAGCGTCGAGCAAGGAAGAGAGAGCACCGATGCCGAGATCCCTTCCCCGCCCCGGCGGCCACCGGGCCGCCCGCCGGTACGCGCTCCCGGTCGCGGCCCTCGCCGCCGTCGGCCTGGTCGCCGCCTGCTCCGGCCCGCCCAAGGACGGACCGGCCCCGGGGAGCACCGCGTTCAAGCTCTCCGCGGGCACCCCGGCCGCCGCCGGCGAGCTGGACTCCTTCACCTGGGCCCTGTACGCCGAGCCGCCCACGCTCGACTACGTCTCCGCCTTCGACTACCCGCAGAACACGATCGTCTCCAACGTCTGCGAGTCCCTGATGCGGTGGACCCCGCAGCTCACCGTGGCTCCGGGCCTCGCCCAGAAGGCAGCCAACCCCGATCCGAACACCTGGGTCTACGACCTCCGCCCCGACGTCAAGTTCCACGACGGCGGTGTGATGACCGCCGACGACGTGGTCTTCAGCCTCGGCCGGCAGGCCGATCCGGAGGGCGGGTCTGCCTGGAACAGCAATTTCGCCAACGTCGAGTCGATCACCAAGACGGGCCCGCTCCAGGTCACGGTCAAGCTGAAGCAGCCCGATTCGCAGTTCCCCCAGTACATGGCGACCGCCGCCGGCGTCGTCGCCTCCAAGGCCGGGGTCGAGAAGGCGGGCAAGGACTACGGCACTTCCGGCAGCCTGGACTGCACCGGCCCCTTCAAACTGGGCACCTGGAACAAGGGCCAGTCGATCGAGCTCCAGCGCTTCGACGGCTACTGGGGCACCCGGGCGAAGGCGGCGAAGGCGGTCTTCACGTTCCTGACCGACCCGTCCGCCCGTACCAACGCGATGCTGAACGGCGAGGCCGACGGCGGCTACCTGATCCCCACCGAGAGCTACGACCGGTTGAGCAAGAGCGGGGTGGGCACCCTCTACTTCGGCGAGGGACTCAGCACGGTCAACGTCAACGTCACCAGCATGAAGGGGGCGCTCGGCGACGTACGGGTGCGCCGGGCGCTGTCCATGGCGCTGGACCGCCGCGGGTTCGTCAAGGCGGGCCTGGGCGGCGCGGGCACCGCGACCAACTCCCTCACCACCAGGGCCGTCTGGGCCGCGGCCCCCGAGGACGTCCGCAAGGCCGCCTTCGACGGGCTGCCGTCGCCCGAGCAGAACATCGAGCGGGCCAAGGCGCTGATCGAGGAGGCGGGCGCCACCGGCAAGACGGTGACCATCGCCACCAGCGCGATCGGCCAGGACGTGTCGCTGCTGGCCACCGCGGTCCAGGCCGCCGGGAGCAGGATCGGGCTGGACGTCCGGCTGAAGACCATAGCCCCGAACGCCTTCACCGCCCTGTTCACCGACCCCCAGGCGCGCGAGGGCCTGGACATGTTCCCCGAGACGTACTACGACTCCATCACCGACCCGATGGACCTGCTGAGCAACTTCCAGACCGGGGCGTTCCAGAACTACGCGGGCTACAGCGACCCGGCCTACGACGACCTCGTCGCCAAGGCCCGGGCGGAGTACGACCCGGCCCGCCGGATGGCGACGGCGGCCCAGCTGCAGAAGAAGGCGGCCGACGAGGTCCTGTGGATCCCCGTGGCCGAGTGGCCGACGGCCGTGTTCCTGAACAAGCGGATCACCGGCGCGCCCACCACCATCTCCTACCTGTACCAGCCGTGGGCCGCGGACGTCGGGGCGGCCGCGCGATGAGTTTCCTGAGATTCGCCCTCCGGCGGCTGGCCGAGATGGCGGCCACCCTGTTCGGCGCCTCGTTCGTCATCTTCGGCGCCATGTACCTGGCGCCCGGCAATCCGGCGAGCTTCCTGCTCGCCGGGCGGTCGGCCTCCCCGGAGGCGCTGCGGGCGATCAACGCCCAGTACCACCTGGACGAGCCGTTCGCGGTGCAGTACCTGCGCTGGCTCGGCCAGGTGGTCCAGGGCGACTTCGGGCGCTCGATCACTTACCGCACCGACGTGTCCCGGCTGCTGGCGGACCGGCTGCCCAGCACCCTGCTGCTGATCTCCATGGCGCTGGTGCTGGTCCTCGCCGCCGGTCTGCTGCTGGGCTGGATCGGTGCGGTCCGCGGCGGCGCCGCCGACTCGACGATCCTCGTCACGACCACCTTCGCGATCGGCACCCCGTCGTTCGTGGCGGCGGTGCTGCTCCAGGGCCTGTTCGCGGTGAAACTGCACTGGTTCCCCACCGGGGGCACGGGCGAGGGCCTCGGCCCGATGCTGTGGCACCTGACGCTGCCCGCCGTCGCACTGGCGCTCTACCTGATCGGAATGCTCGCCCGCGTCACCCGGGCCGCGATGCTCGAAGTCCTCGGCCAGGAGCACGTCACGGTGGCCCGCAGCCGCGGGGTCGCCGCGCACCTGCTGGTCCGGCGGCACGTGTTCCGCAACGCCCTGGGCACCGTGCTCACCACGGGCGGGCTGATCGTCTCCACCCTGCTGGTCACCACCGTCCTGGTGGAGTCCGCGTTCAGCGTGGGCGGCATCGGCCAGCTGCTCGAACTGTCCACCACCACCAAGGACTTCCCCACGGTGCAGGCCATCTCCCTCATCATGGTCGCCCTGTTCATGACCGTGAACCTCTTCGTCGACCTGCTGCATCCGCTGGTCGACCCCCGGGTCGCCCTCGGCCCCCGGAAGCAGGCGGCATGAGCGCCGCCACCCTGCTGCGCCGGCCCGGCCTCGCCCGGATCCGCAGCTCCCGCGCACCCCTGTCCGCGCTCTGCCTGGGCTTCGTCGCCCTGGTCGTCCTCGTTGCCCTGCTCGCCCCCTGGATCGCCCCCTGCGATCCGAACGCCGTCGACTTGGGCAACGCCCTGGCCGGGCCGTCCGCCGAACACCTCCTCGGGGTCGACGCCTCCGGGCGCGACACGCTCTCGCGGCTGGTCCTGGGCGCCCGGACCTCCCTGCTCGGCCCGCTCGGCGTGGTCGTCTTCTCCACCCTGGCCGGCGTGGCCATCGGGACGACCGCCGCCTGGCGGGGCGGCTGGCTGGACTCCGTCCTGTCGCGCAGCACCGAGCTCGTCTTCGCCTTCCCCGGCATGCTGCTGGCGATCCTGATCGTCTCGGTCTACGGGGAGGGGCTGATGGCGCCGGTCATCGCGCTGGCGATCGCGTACCTCCCGTACGTCAGCAGGCTCACCCGCTCGCTCGTCCTCGCCGAGCGGGAGCGCCCGTACGTGGAGGCCTACCGGGTGCAGGGCCACTCGGGGCTGCAGATCTGCCTGCGCCACGTCGTACCCGGGGTCGCCCCGGTCGTCCTCGCCCAGTCCACGATCAACTTCGGCTACGCCCTGATCGACCTGGCCGGCCTCTCCTTCCTCGGGCTGGGCGTACCCGCCCTGACCCCCGACTGGGGCCGCATGGTCTTCGACGGCAAGACCGCCATCCAGTCCGGCTACCCGCTGTCGGCGATCGTGCCGTGCGCGGCCATCGTCCTGACGGTCGTCGCCTTCAACGTCGTCGGCGAACGCCAGGCCGACAAGGTCGCCAGGAGGGACCGTTGAACACTCCCGACACGGACGACGCCTTGAACACCCTCGACATCAGGGGGCTGTACCTGCGCCTGCCGGACACGGCCAGGCCCGTCCTCGACGGGGTCGACCTCACCGTCGCCGCCCGGGAGACCGTGGCCCTGGTCGGCGAGTCCGGCTCCGGCAAGACCCTCACCTCCCGCAGCGTGCTCGGCCTGCTGCCGGCGCGGGCCGAGGCGCGTGGGGCGGTGCGGGTCGTCGGCGACGACGTCCTCACCATGACCGCCGGGCAGCTGCGGGTCCTGCGGACGAGCACGGCGGCCATGATCTTCCAGGACCCCCGGGCCGCCATCAACCCGATGCGCCGCGTCGGCGACTTCCTCACCGAGAGCCTGCGCCTGAACGCCCGGATGAGGAAGGGGGCCGCCGAGGCGCGGGCGGTGCGGATGCTGGAGGCCGTCGGCCTCTCGGCGGCCGCGCTGCGCACGTACCCGGGTCAGCTCTCCGGCGGCATGCTGCAACGGGTCATGATCGCGGCGGCGCTCATGGGCGACCCGGCGCTGATCCTCGCCGACGAGCCCACCACGGCCCTGGACGTCACGACGCAGGCGGAGGTGGTGGCGCTCCTCGGCGAGCTGCGCGAGAGCTTCGGCACCGGGCTGCTCTTCGTCACCCACGACCTGGGGCTCGCCGCGGCCATCAGCGACCGGGTGTACGTGATGTACGCGGGCCGGATCGTCGAAACGGGCCCCGCCGAGGAGCTCTTCGCGCGGCCGCGCCATCCGTACACGGCCGCGCTCCTCGACTCGACCCCGCGGCTGGACGCGCCGCGCGGCCGGCTCACCGCGATCGAGGGCCGGCCGCCGAGCCTGCGCGAGGAAGTGGCGGGGTGCCCGTTCGCGGCGCGGTGTGCGTACGCGACCGGTCTGTGCGGCCGGGAGGCTCCGGCTCTGCTGCCACAGGCGGCGGGCGGGGTGGGCATCGCGGGCGGGGTGGGCATCGCGGGCGCGGCCGGCCACCTCGCCTCGTGCCACCACAGTGACCAGGTCCGCGGCGCGTCGGGCGAGCAGGGCCGGTCCCCCGGCCGGAAGGAGAGCCACCGATGAGGAAGACCGTGCTGGAGGCCGTCGGCCTGCGCCGTGCCTACGGGCCCGTCCGGGCGGTGGACGAGGTCTCGTTCCGGCTGGCCGAAGGCGGCTCGCTGGGCATCGTCGGCGAGTCGGGCTCTGGGAAGACGACCACCGCCCGGATCGTCGTGGGGCTGGAGCACGCGGACGGGGGCCGGATCCTCGTCCACGGCAGGGACCGGGGCGATCGCGTGCGCGGCAAGGCGCAGCGCCTGGCGCGGGCCCGGGAGGTGCAGATGGTCTTCCAGGACCCGTTCCTGTCCCTGGATCCGCGCACGACCGTGGGCGCGGCGCTCCGCGAGACCCTGCGGCTGCACTTCCCGGACGCCGATCACGGCCGGCGCGTCACCGAGTTGCTCGACCAGGTGGGTCTGGGGGCCCGGGAGGCCGACGCCCTGCCGCGGCAGCTGTCGGGCGGGCAGCGCCAACGCGTGGCGATCGCCCGGGCGCTGGCGGTGGAGCCCGCCGTCCTGGTGCTCGACGAGGCGGTGGCGGCGCTGGACGTGTCCGTACAGGCGCAGATCCTGAACCTGCTGGCCGACATCCGTGAACAGACGGGCATCGGCTACCTGTTCATCACCCACGACCTCGGGGTCGTGCGGTGCGTCACCGACGAGGTCGTCGTCATGCGCCGCGGCCGGATCGTCGAGGCGGGCCCGACCGCGCAGGTCCTCGCGGCGCCGGAGCATCCGTACACCCGGCTGCTGTTGGAGTCCGTGCCCCGGCCGGGCTGGGACCCGCGGGGCATCGCCGCGGCGCGGCGCGCCCTCTGAGGGGGCGTGCGGCGCGGCTCAGGGGTGGCGGCGTACGGCTGCCGCGGTGAGGCCCTCGACGAGGACCCGTACGGTCGCCTCGGGGTCGACGTCGGGGTCCAGGGACTGGAGGGCGGCGAGCCCGTCGGCGGCGGCGGCCAGTGCCGTACCCGGTGGGACGGGGTCGAAGGCGCCGTCGTGCTCGTCCGCCAGCACCCGGAACAGCCGGACGAAGCATTCGCGCCAGCGCCGGTACTCCGCGTCCACCGCGGCCCGGACCCGGTCGTCGTTCAACGCGAACCAGTGGAGGGCGGAGTGCAGTCGTGACAGGTCCGGTCCCTCGGGCTGCGTGAGCAGCCCGATCACCCTCTCGGCGCGCTCGGCGAAGGTGCCGGGGCGGTCGACCGCGGCTTCCATCGGGCCGATCCACTCGGGCCCGATGTCCCGGGCGACGGCGACGATCAGGTCGGTGCGGTCCTTGAAGTGGTAGTGGCACATCCCGTGCGAGATCCCGCAGAGCGCGGCGACGTTGCGGGTGCTGAAGCGCGCGAACCCCTCGCCGGCGAGCAGGGTGCGGGCGGCGGCGATCAGCCGCGCGCGGGTCTGCTCGCCCTTGGCGGAGGTGCGGGTGGTACGGGTGGTGCGGGCCGGGGCGGGCAGCCGACCGTCCTCGGCCGGTACCGCCGTTTCCGCTGCTCCTGCTGCTTCTGCTGCCACGGCGTCACTCTAACGACCCCGCGTCCACGGCACTTCAGGAACGATCAAGCAACTCCAACTCCCTTTATTCATACGGCAGTTGATACCGCCCAAATTATTGACCGAGCGCTCGGTCAGTAATACGTTCCGGGCCAATCGGTGGAGCGATCCACCCTGGCTGATCGGAGAACAGTGATGAACGATCACGCTGCATCCCAGGACCCGGCCGGCGGAACGCCGCGACGCACCCTGGACAGGCGGGGGTTCCTGACGGCGGCAGGCCTCGCGGCCGCCGGCGCCGCGCTGGCGGCGGCGGGCGGCGAGGCCTTCGCCGCCACCCGCCCCTCGGCAGGGGCGGCGGCCGCCGGCGGGTTCACGGTGCCGCTCGACACGGTCCGGCACACCCGTACCTGGATGGCATGGCCGGACAGCTCGGCCATCTGGGGGCGGAAGCTGGCGGGGGTCCAGGCCAACATCGCGCTCATCGCGAAGACCATCGCCAGGTACGAGCCGGTCGTCATGTGCGCCAACTCGGCGAGCGTCTCGAAGGCGCAGAGCGCCTGCGGATCGGCCGTCACGGTGATCGGCTCGATCCCCGTCGACGACTGCTGGATGCGCGACAGCGGACCGGTGTTCCGTACGAACGGCGCGGGCGGACTCGACACGGTCGGCCTGAACTTCAACGGCTGGGGCAACCAGCAGACCCACGCCAAGGACTCCCTGGTCGCCGGGCGGATCGCGGCCTACGTCGGGGTCCCGTTCACCGCCGCCGCCTTCGTCGGCGAGGGCGGCGCGGTGGAGGCGGACGGCGCCGGCACCCTCATGGCCACCCGCAGCAGCATCATCAACCCGGACCGCAACCCGGGCCTGACGCAGTCACAGATCGAGGCGGCGATGTGCACCGCCTTCGGCGCCTCCAAGGTGATCTGGTTCAAGGGCGTCCTCGGCCGGGACATCACCGACGACCACGTCGACGCGACCTCCCGCTTCCTGGCCCCCGGCCAGGGGCTGGTCCAGATGCCGCTGGCCGGTGACACCGACCCCTGGTCGAACGACGCCCGCCAGCAGTACCAGATCCTCTCCACCTCGACCAGCGCCCAGGGCAACCCGATGGCGGTCACCAAGCTCCAGGGCCCCGACTACAACCTCATCCGCTCCACCGACCCGAACTTCGTGGGCGCGTACGCCAACTACTACGTGTGCAACGGGGCGGTCATAGCCCCCCAGTTCGGCGATTCCCGCGCCGACGCGGGCGCCAAGTCCACCCTCCAGCGCCTCTTCCCGGGCCGCACGGTCGAACAGCTCAACATCGACAGCCTCGGCGCGGGCGGCGGCGGGATCCACTGCGTCACCCAGCAGCAGCCCGCCCCGTAACCACCCCCACACGCAGCGGTCGAGCCACCCCGCCTCGACCGCTGCGTTCCGCGTACCCGCTTGTGACCACAGCCGCTAGATGTCCCCAGCCCATCCGATTGACCTGCACTTGTGCCAACCAGCTTCGGCACCATGCGGCGCTGTCTGCCGAGAGTTCTTGGCACATCGGTACAAACACTCGGGCCCTCCGGCCGCTGCGCTGACCAAGACGCCTCTTCCCCCTCCAGCAGCCGCAAGATGGGGGCTCCCCCACTTCGTCGCTCCCGACTCCTTCCCGGACTGCCGCTGGATCATTCCCTCGAAAGCGCGTCCGCGGTGCCTTCTTGACTACCGACGAGGCTGCCGGCGGTGCCCATCGCGGAGCCCTCCGTCCAGCCCCTGCCGTGCGCCGCCTCGCTCCGTCACGCACGGACCCTCGGCCGTTCGCGGTCAGCCACTGCGGGGCTGAACCCTGCTAAGCACGCCGCCGAAACGTCTTCTCGCAGGGCTCCCCCAAGGCTGCCGGGGCGCCTACCACAGGCCGGGCCACTGACATCTCGGTGTGATGAGACGACTTGCGAAAGTCAGACGACAATCACGATGCTCTTCGCAATTTCCACCGCACTCATGGCATGTAAGGCGGAGACGTGGCTCCTCAGACCCTGCTTCTCGATCGCGAGCCAGTCTGCGCACCGCGGGCAACCGACCCTTGGTCGGACACATCGACACTGCATGATCTTGCGCGAGTGCATGACATTTCGGCTGATGCTTTCAGCCAGCTGGTCATGCGGTCGGATTGGACTGCCCGGTGGACGACGGCCTGGCGCTTTGGGAGGACGGCGACCGACTACGCCGTTAAGGACCTGTGCGAGGTCGACATGACCTCCAGCGTTCCCGTGCGCCGCTTCACTTGGCGTCGCGCCGACGGAAGGCTGCCAGCCTGCGGAACTCGCCCACCTCGACCAGGCGAACTGCGGCGTAGACGACGATCGCACCGAGGGCGGCTGACGGGGTGCGGGCCAAAAGCGGGCCCAGGAAGAGCAGGACGGCGGCCACGCAGACTGCGCCGACGAGGGAGTACGCCTGTGTGCGGGCTCCAGTGGATTCCGCGAGGGCGGTGCGGCTGGCGCTGCTGCTGACCGGGAATCCGTGCAGGACTCCGGCACCGAGGTTCGCTGCACCGAGGGCCAGCAGCTCGCGGTTGGCGTCCAGGGGGTGTGGGTCGTCGTGGCGGGCGAAGGCGCGTGCGGTCAGGACGACGTCGGTGTAGCCGACCAGCAGAACCCCGAGGGCCGGCAGGACCAGGTCGGCGAGGTCTGTCGGTCGAGGCAGGGCGAAGCCCGGCAAGCCGGTCGGGATCGCGCCGATGACGTCGATCCCCTGGTCCTCGTCCAGTGCGAAGACCGCCACCAGCGCCGTGGCGAGAACGAGGACGACGAGCGGTCCGGGCAGTGCCCGCCACAGCAGGGGCAGGGTGAACAGCAGGAGCAGGCAGCCTGCGGCCATGACGGTCGTGGGCCAGTGCAGGTCGCCGATGTGGCGGAGGAATGAGAAGAGCTGGGGGAAGAAGCCCGATCCGCTGCCGCTGGTCCCGGTGAGGCGGGGCAGCTGATCCACGATCATGATGAAGGCGACACCGGCCAGGTATCCGACGAGCACGGGCCTGGAGAGAAGGTCGGCCAGGAAGCCGAGCCGGACGGCCCATGCGACGAGACACAGCAGGCCGACGGCGAGGGCCAGGGCGGCCGCGAGCACCGCGTAGCGGGCGGGGTCGCCGGCGGCCAGCGGTCCGACGGCCACGGCGGTCATGAGGGCGGTGGTCGACTCCGGTCCGACGGACAGCAGGCGCGAGGTGCCGCTGAGGGCGTAGAGGACCATCGCCGGCAGGACGGCCCACAGGCCGACGACCGGAGGCAGGCCGGCCACGCCCGCGTAAGCCATGACCTGCGGCACCAGGTAGGCGGCGACCGTGATCCCGGCCAGGACGTCGCCCCGTAGCCAGCTCGTCCGGTAGCCACGGAAGGCGGGCGGCATCGCAGTGATCCGTCCGTGCTTCGACATGGCACCTCCGGGACTCCACGTGGGCCTGTGCGTCACCATGGTGCCGGGCCGAGGGCTGCAAGGAGGTGAAGCGCGCGAGTGGGCCGACCGCTATCCGGTGCTCTCCCGCAGACGGAAGCCGGTGACCAGATCGGGCCTGATCCGGATGGCACCCGACGCGGCGCCCTCGACCCAAGGCTGCAGGAGGTGCTCGTAGCGCTCGACCTCGCCGGGGGCGGTGACGGCGGTGGCGTAGCCGGTGGCGACCACGCTCCACCCCAAGTGCTCGCCTTCGTCAATGACGTCGGCTTCGTACGCGACGACCACGCCCGTACCCCCCTGTGCCGCGAGCAAGGATGCCAGCGTCGAGTCGTCCTGGACACGGACGATGATGTCGCCGGCGTCGAGCACGTGGTTGACCGGGCGCACGGCGGGCAGCGCGTGACGAGTGAACACGATCCGGCCCAGTTCGACCGTGTCCAACAGCCGCAGCGCCTCGTCAGGGCTGAGCTCTTCCATCTGCCGCCCCTCCATGCTGACGGCAGGCGAACTGATGGTCGTACCAGCCGGGTCGCTCTTCATCGTGGGCATCCTTCGTCAAGCGGGCAGGACGTCAGGGCCGTTGCCGCTGTCGGCTTCTCAAAGGGGCGCAGGCCCAGGGGCATGGCTCCGCAGCACCGCGAGCCGCCGGCTGTATTCCTCGTCGTCGATCTCGCCTCTGGCGAATCGTTCCGCGAGGAGTCTCTCCGGACCCTTGTCGGGGGCTGGGTACGGCGCGGCTGCTGTGTACCCGTCCGCACCGTCTCGCCTGAGGGCTCGGACCACGAGGACGGCTGCTGCGACGATCAGGGTCCAGACGATCAGGGTGGTGAGGGACATGGCGAACCATCCCCAGGCCCCCATGCCATGGCCATTCCAGTACATCGCGCACCTACCGGGTGGACGGGGCCGACGGCCACGAGTCGGCCATCTGCTGCAAGGATCTCCGGCTGTACCGAGCCCCGGCATGGGCCGGTCGGCCCTCAAACGGGACCACAGGACCCATACCCGCAACCAAGGGGAACGCCAAGACTGAACACGGACTCGAACAGGAGGCCGTTCATGAGCACCCCTTCACCCACCCGTATCTCCGAGGCACTGCCCGCCGACTGCCGCTCTCGTCTGATGGAGCTGGCCCAAGAGGTCAACTTCGAGGAAGGGACGCGTCTCTTCCGCGAGGGCGGCCACGCGGACCGGTTCTGGATCGTCCGGTCCGGCACCGTGACCTTGGACGTCCACGTGCCCGGGCGACGTGCCGCTGTCATCGAGAGCCTCGGCGCCGGCCAGCTGGTCGGCTGCTCGTGGCTCTTCAAGCCCTACTCCTGGCGCCTGGGTGCCGAGGCGATGTCGCCCGTCCGCGCGTACGAGTTCGACGCGGAGCGCGTGCGGGCGCTGATGGACGCCGACGCCGCCTTCGGCTCTGCCCTGGGCCACTGGGTCGGGCAGGTCCTCGCCAACCGGCTGCAGGCCGCCCGCGTGCGCCTTCTCGATCTGTACGCGCCCTACGGCAGCGGCAGCTTCCTCTGATCGCCCGTTCGCCGAAGGAGCCGGTCATGCCCGCATCCCGCTACACCGTCAGTGACGTCATGACGCACACCGCCGTCGCCATCGGCCGGGAGGCGTCCTACAAGGAGATCGTCGAGCTGATGCACGAGTGGAAGGTCAGCGCGGTCCCCGTCCTGGAAGGCGAGGGCCGCGTCGTCGGGGTGGTCTCCGAAGCGGACCTGCTGCCGAAGGAAGAGTTTCGGCGTACGGACCCCTCGCTGCCCGATCAGCTGGAGGAAGCGTCCAAGGCCGGCGCGGTGCTGGCCGAGGAGCTCATGTCGAGCCCGGCGATCACCGTGCACCCCGACGCGCCCGTCGCCGAAGCCGCCAGGATCATGGCCCGCAAGCACGTCAAGCGCCTGCCTGTCGTGAACGCGCTCGGCATGCTGGAGGGCGTGGTCAGCCGCAGCGACCTCCTCAAGGTGTTCCTGCGGCCCGACGAGGAGCTCGAGAAGGAGATCCGCCAGAACGTGCTCACCGAGCTGGAACCCGGTAGGAACGTGGACTTCGCCGTACAGGACGGCGTCGTCACTCTGCGCGGCCCGCTGCGGGACCGGGCTCTGCTCCCCCTGCTCGCGCGGGCGATCCGCGCGGTCGAGGGCGTCGTGGACGTCCGGATGGAGCTGGAGAGCGCCATCGCTGCCTAGCGTGCCTCTCAGCCACGGGGTGCGTTGTGCGCCTTCCTGAGACAATTCTGAGGGAAACGCGTAGAACGGACCGAGCCAGGGGCGACCATGTCCGACGATCCGAACGCCTCCGCAGAGGCGCCGATCAAGGTGTTCCTCCTCGACGACCACGAGGTGGTCCGGCGCGGGCTGCATGACCTACTGGACGCAGAGCCGGGCATCACCGTCGTGGGCGAAGCCGGCACGGCCGAGCAGGCTCTCGCCCGCGGGCCGGCGCTCCGTCCGGATGTGGCTGTACTCGACGTGCGGCTACCCGACAGCGACGGCATCACCGTCTGCCGCGAGCTGCGCTCGCGCATGCCCGACCTGGCCTGCCTGATGCTGACCTCGTTCGACGACGAGGACGCCCTGCTGGACGCGATCATGGCAGGGGCCGCCGGCTACGTCCTGAAGCAGATCAAGGGCTCCGATCTGGTCTCGGCCGTACGCACGGTCGCCACGGGCCAGTCCATGCTGGACCCCGCGACCACCGCCCGCCTGATGCACTCCCTGCGCGACCCGGAAACGGCGAAGGCGCCGGAGGACGCCCGCCTGGCGGCCCTGTCCGAACGGGAGCGGGCAGTCCTGGAGCTCATCGGCGAGGGCCTCACCAACCGGCAGATCGCCAAGCAGCTCTACCTGTCCGAGAAGACGGTCAAGAACCACATCTCCCGGCTGCTGGGCAAGCTCGGCGTGGAGCGGCGGGTCCAGGCGGCCGTGATCGCCGCCCAGGTCCACGACCACGACGCCGGCACGGCCAAGCAGTAGGAATATCGACGCCGGTCACCGCGGTGGCGCGTCAAGAGGAACCCGCCACTCCAGGCGAGTGCCCCGCTCCCCGTCGCCCCGTGCCGCAACCTCCATCCGGCCGCTGAGCCTTTCGGCACGCTCCGCCAGGTTCCGCAGTCCACTGCGCCGACCGCTTACGGGCAGCCCGACGCCGTTGTCGGTCACGGTGACGGTCAGGTTTCCCTCGGCCGCGGCGATGGAGACCTCCACCCGCGTGGCCTCGGCATGGCGAGCGACGTTGGCGAGTGCTTCCCCCACCACGGCGAGGGCCTCGTCCGCGACGGTCGGCGGTACGTCGGTGTCGATCAGCCCCTCCATCCGCAGGGCCGGGGCGAAGCCGAGGGCTGTCGAGGCCTCGTCCAGGGCCTGGACCAGGCGGGATCGCAACTTGGAGGCCTCACCAGGGGCCTCGTGTTCGCGGAGTCCGAAGATCGTCGAACGGATGATCTTGATGGTGGCGTCGAGATCGTCCACGGCGCGCGCGAGGCGTTCGGACGCCTGGGGGTGGTCGACGAAGCGCTGGGCGCTCTGGAGGGTCATTCCGGTGGCGAAGAGTCGCTGGATGGCCAGATCGTGCAGGTCGCGGGCGATGCGGTCGTGGTCCTCCAGCAGGCTCATCTGCTCGGCGTCGCGGCGCCGGTCGGCCAGCTCCAGTGCGAGGGCCGCCTGGCCCGCGAACCCCGGAAGCGCGGCGACTTCGGCGATGGTGAACACGGGGCGACTGTGCCTGCGGGCCAGGATCAGGACGCCGCTCAGTCTCTCCTTGGTGCCGACGGTGACGGCGACCGCCGGACCGAAGCCCGTCCACCTTTCCGGCTGCACGGTGACGCGCGCGTCGGACGCCACGTCGGGGACCGTGATGAGCCCGTCCCGGGCCAGCGCGGCCTCGGCGAGAGTGCCCTGGGCGCTGGGCAGGACGATCCCGCGGTGTGCCTCGGCTCCGTCCCCGAGAGCGAGGGAGCCTCTCAGTTCACCCCCGGAGCCGAGCAGGTAGAAGACGCCCATGTCCGCGCCGGTGATGTCCTTGGCCCGCTCCAGCATGCCCTCGAGGACCTCGTCCTCGGGCGCTCCGGACAGCAGGGCGCTGGTGATGTCGGAGCTGGCCTCCAGCCAGCGCTCGCGCAGCCGGACCTCCTCGAACAGCCGGGCGTTCTCGATCGCGATGCCGGCCGCGACGGCGAGGGTGGACAGGACCGCCTCGTCCTCGGCGTCGAATTCGGCTCCGCCGCGCTTCTCGGTCAGGTAGAGGTTGCCGAAGACCTCCTCGCGGACCCGGATCGGGACACCGAGGAAGGAGTGCATCGGCGGGTGGTGGTCCGGGAACCCGTACGAGGCCGGGTGCTCGGACAGCTCCGGTAGCCGCAGCGGTTCGGGGTGGCGGATCAGCTCGCCGAGGATGCCGTGGCCGGACGGCAGGTCCCCGATCCGTGCGCGGAGGCCGTCGCTGATGCCGACGGGGAGGAACTCGGCCAGCTTCTTGTCGTCCCCGATGACGCCGAGGGCACCGTACTCGGCGTCCACGAGCACCACGGCCGCCTCGACGATGCCGCGCAGGACCTGCGGCAGGTCCAGTTCCCGGCCCACCGACATGACGGCCTCGAGGAGACCGTTCAGCCGGTCCCGGGTGCCCCTGACCTCATCGATGCGTACCTGGAGCTCGTCCAGCAGCTCGTCGAGCCGCAGCCGGGGAACACCGCTCCGGGCGGGCTGACCACCTGCGCTCATGCCCCACCTCCGGCCGGCAGCGATGGCGAGAGGGCCACCGTTTCCACGGTATCGCCGGCCGGAGGGCCTTCCCACTCAGCTAGAGGCCATTGCGCCGTACGGCCTCTCCTCGTACCGCGACGTACCGGATCCGTCGTGCAGGTGCCGGACGTGTGCGTCCGGGCCGGGGAAGAACACGGAGGTGCGGCCGGTGTCGGACCAGCGCACGTCGTAGGGCGGGGTGCCGTCGTCGTGGTGCAGGGCGATGACTTCTCCGTCGCGGCCCGGTGCTCCGAGGGTGGGGCCGCCCACGACGATCTGGTCACCCACCTCGGCGTGGATCCCGTGGCCGTCGGCAGGCGAGTAGGCGTTCATGATCATGCCTTTCTGTGGAATGCGCCCCGCAGGAGGCGGGCGGCGATGAATGCCGCGAGTGCTGCGGCGGCGGCGAGTCCTGCGCCGGCCCAGCCCACCGGCTGGGTGTCCAGCAGCGACTGAAGGGCGGGAACGTGCAGGGCTGCCATCGCGAGCAGGGCGGAGGTCGCCACGGAGGCGGGGAGGAAGAGGTTCTGGGTGGTGAGGAACCGGGCTCGCAGTCCCAGTGCCACTCCGAGCTGGGCGCCGAGCAGGGACAGGAAGAGCACGCTCTGCCAGGGCAGGCCCATGGAACGCGCGCCGATGCCGGAGATCAGGCTGAACGCGGTCACGGCTGCGGCGAGGACGAGGAGGCGTTGCCACACGCCTGCGGCCAGGATGTGCTGTCCCGGCGGCCGGGGCGGGCGCCGCATGGCCTGTGGGGCGGCCGGTTCGGCGCCCATCGCCACGCCGGTGAGGCCATGGGTGAGGAGGTTGATCCACAGGATCTGGCCCGCCCGCAGCGGCAGGGCCAGGCCGAGCAGGGGGCCTGCCAGCATCACGAGGATCTCGGCGGCCCCGCCGGCCATGGCGTAGACGAGGAAGCGCCGGATGTTGTCGTAGACGCGGCGGCCCTCCTCGACGGCCGTGACCACGGTGGAGAGCTCGTCGTCCGTCAGGACGAGGTCGGCGGCCTGGCGGGCCACCTCGGTGCCGCGGGCGCCCATGGCGACGCCGATGTCGGCCTGGTGGAGGGCGGGGCCGTCGTTGACGCCGTCCCCGGTCATGGCGGTCACGGCGCCGCGGGCGCGCCAGGCGTGGACGATGTCCAGCTTCTGCTGGGGATCGGTCCGGGCGAAGACGCGGACGGCGGTCAGGTCGGTGTCCGGATCCGCGGCCAGTTCGGGGCCGGTGACGACCGCATCGGCGGGACCGTCCTCCACGAGTCCGATGCGCACGGCGATGGCGTGGGCCGTCGCCGGGTGGTCTCCGGTGATCAGGACGGGTGTGATGCCGGCGGCGCGGCAGGCCGCCAATGTGGCGGCGGCAGTCGCTTTCGGCGGATCGCTGATGGCGATCAGGCCGAGTAGACGTAGTCCGTGTTCCGCCTCGGCAGCAGGTGGGTGCCACTGGAGCCGTTCGGCGCCTGCCACCGCCAGGACCCTGAATCCGTGGGCGGCCAGCTCTGCGGCCTGCCGATGGGCCCGGTCCAGGATTTCGAGCGGGTCGGCGAGGACCGCGGGGACCAGGACGGTCTCCGGCGCCCCCTTGAGGCAGACCAGTACGTTGCCGTCCGGCAGGTGGTGGAGGGTGGTCATCCGTTTGCGCAGGCTGTCGAACGGGGCTTCTCCGATCCGAGGACAGGCTTGTTGCAGCTCTGCCGGGGCGGGGCAGCCTGCCTTGGCGGCGGCGGCCAGCAGTGCGGCCTCCATGGGATCGCCCACGGCCGTCCAGACCTCGGAACCGCTACCGGGCGGCTTGAGGCTCGCGTCGTTGCACAGGGCCGCCGTGGTGAGCAGCTCCTGCAGGGGGCGGAGCTGCTCGGGAGTGAGGGAGTGTCCGGCACGGGTCAGGTCGCCGTGGGGTTCGTATCCGCTGCCGGACACGTCGGCGGCTCCGGAGGGCGTCCACACGTGCTGGACGACCATGCGGCCCTCGGTGAGGGTGCCGGTCTTGTCCGTGGCCAGCACGCTCACCGAGCCGAGCGTCTCGACCGCCGGAAGGCGTCGGATCAGGGCGCCCCGGGCGGCCATGCGGCGGGCCCCGAGGGCGAGGGCGAGGGTGACGACGGCGGGCAGGGACTCGGGTACCGCGGCGACGGCCAGGCTGATGGCGGTGACGGCCATCGTGCTCACAGCGAGACCGCGTACGAGGCCCAGGGCGAAGAACAGCACGCACAGGGCGAGGGTGACGGCGGCCAGAATGCGGCCCAGGGAGGCGAGGCGACGCTGGAGCGGGGTCGGTCCGTGTTCCCCGTCGAGGAGCGCTGCGATCCGGCCGAGGGCACTGGCGGATCCCGTGGCCGTGGCGGTCGCGACACCTCGTCCGCGCACCACGACGGTGCCGGCGCCGACCGTGTCGCCCGCGGTCTTGGCTACGGGTTCCGACTCGCCGGTGAGCATGGACTCGTCCATCAGGAGCGCGGACGCCTCGGTGAGGTCGGCATCCGCGGCGACGATGTCTCCCTCACCCAGCAGCAGGCTGTCACCTGGCACCACGAGCGCTGCCGACACCTCGTACGCTTCGCCGTCGCGGCGCACTCGGGCGTGCGGGGCCGAGAGAGCGGAAAGCGCGGCGACCGCGCGGTCTGCCCGGACCTCCTGGGTGACGCCCACGGTCGTGTTGAAGACGACCACCAGGCCGATGACGACGGCGTCCGGGTGGTCGCCGATCGCGATGGTCAGGAGTGCGGCACCGAGCAGCACCATGATCAGCGGATCACGCAGCTGGGCCAGCACCCGACGGTGGAGGGCCGTAGGCCGCGGGGGTGCCACCTCGTTGCGGCCGTACCGGGCCAGTCGGCGTTCGGCTTCGGCCTGCGTCAGCCCCGCCCGGGTGGAGGGGTCGGCGGACGGCATTTCGATCGCGCGGCTGGTCATGGCCGGTCAGTTATTGGGGACGGTGATCACGGGGCAGTGCGCGCGGTGCAGGAGGCCGTGGACGACGGATCCGATCCGCATGCCGGTGTATCCGCCGCGGCCTCGGCGGCCCACGACGACGGACAGGGCGTGCTCGGCGGCCCGCGCCAGTTCCTCGACCGGATGGCCGGTGAGGACCTCGTGGGTGACGTGCACGTCCGGGTACTTCTCGGACAGCCCGGCGGTGGCTTCGGAGAGCAGGGTGCGCTGCGCCCGCAGCGCCACCTCTTCGTCGTCCAACATGATCAACGGGGGCTGCCACACGCAGACGACCCGCAGCGCAGCGCCCCGGAGGTCGGCCTCGTCGAAGGCGAAGTCCAGCGCGGCGGTGGCGGACGCGCTGCCGTCGATCCCCGCGACGACGTAGGGCGGCTGCTGGCTGATGTGCTCGGCGTCGCCCACGACGACGACGGGGCAGCGGGCCTGGGCGGTGACGGGGACCACGATCGAGCCGGCGCTGAAGAACTCGGCGGTGCGGCTCAGGTGCCGGGAGCCGAGGACGATCATGCGGGCTTCTCGCGCTGCGCCGCCCAGGACGGGGGCGGGGAAGCCGCTCAGCAGATCACCGGTGACGCTCACCTCGGGGTGGCGGTCACGCACCCAGTTGGATGCTTGTTCGAGCCTGTCGGAGCCGGCCTGCCGCAGGGCAGTCTGGCCGGGGGTGTCATCGACGTGATGGGTGTCGTGCTGGGGCGGTACCGCGAGCACCAGGCGCAGCGGGAGCCGGCGTCGTTGTGCCTCGTCGGCGGCCCAGGCCAGGGGGAGGTGCCAGTCCCTGGCGGGGTCGATGCCCACGACGATGTCGTGGCTTCCTGCCGGGTGGATGGTCATGACTGGCTCCCGAAGTCGCTGCCTGTCCGGGGGATGAGGAGGACGGGGCAGTGGGCGTGGTGCAGCAGGCTGTGGGTGGCCTTGCCCAGGTTGGGGGCGAGTCCGAGGGGCCTTGGGACCCGGCGGCCGCCCATGACGAGCAGGTCGGCGTGGCGGGACGCCTCGACGAGGACACCGGCCACGGAGATGCTCTTCTCCGCATCGGCCTGGACCTCCAGGTCGGGGAACTCTCCGCGAACCACGTCCGTGACGGCCCGCAGGGTCTCTTCGTGCCCGCTGGCGATCTCGTCGACGCCGTCGAGCATGCTGACCACCTCGCCGACGGACTGGAGCACGTTCCACACGTGCAGCAGCCGCAGGGAAGCCTTGTGCAGCTCGGCTTCCTTGGCGGCGTACCGGGCGATCAGGAGGTCGTGTTCGTCGCGGATCGCCGCGAGGACGGTGCCGGTCTCCTCGGCCCCGTCGATGCCTCGGACGACGATGACGGGGGTCATGGCGGCGGCCGCGACATCCAGGCCGACCGAGCCGAGCATGAGGGAGTTGAACCCTCCCAGGCCGCGGTTGCCGACCACGACCGTGCCATGGCGTCCGCCGGCCCGGTGCAGGCTGTCGACGGCGTTCGCGCGGCTGAACTCCGTGGTCACCATCAGCCCGGGGTACTCGGCCGACACGGCCTTAGCCGTGTCGTCCAGGAGCTCCCGACCGTTGCCGCGGACCCTTTCGATGGTCTCCGCAGACAGGTACAGGGCCCTGCCGTCGGTGTCGGCGCCGTAGACGATGTGCAGGGGACGGTCACGGCGTACGGCCTCCTTGGCCGCCCACAGGGCGGCGATGCGCGCCGACTGCGAGCCGTCCACGCCGACGGTGACCGAGCTGGTGTCCGGGGTGCGGAAGGTGCTGTCCACGATTCCTCCCAACCGAGAAGCCGATGAGGGACACCCCTCACGCTGGCACCCGCCGGCGCTTCGGGAAGAGGGCCGCCCGGGACCTCAGACGGGACCAAAGGTCCCCATCGCTCTCCGGGGCCCCTTGCGGGCCAGCGCAGTTGCTCCGGCCAACGGGTGTGCCGCGCCGCCCTTGATCCCCGGACGACTTCCGCCTACTTTCGGGTAACCACCGTGGACCAGGAGCGATGCCGACATGCCTCACCCCACTGGCGACCAGCGACCGCGGATCGCCGTGTTCGGCGCGGGCAGCATCGGCTGCTACCTCGGCGGCCACCTCGCGCAGCACGCGGACGTCACGCTGATCGGGCGGCCCTCGGTGCTGGACGGGTTGCACGACGGGATGACGCTCAGCGGCGGAGGCCGCCCCGCGGTCCACGTCCCCCGGGATCGGCTGAAGCTCACGACGGAGCCGGACGCGGTTGCCGACGCCGACTGCGTCCTGGTCACCGTCAAGTCCGCCGCCACGGTGTCGGCCGGACGGGAACTGGCCGGACGCCTCCGCCGGGACGCCGTCGTCGTCAGCTTCCAGAACGGGCTGCACAATGCCCGCCTGCTGCGGGACGAACTCCCGGGCGCCACCGTGCTCGCGGGAATGGTGCCGTACAACGTCGCGCGGACCGCGCCCGGCACCTTGCACCAGGGCACGGGCGGGGCTCTGATGCTCGACAGCGGCCCCGCTGCGACCCCGCTCGTCGCGGCGCTGACGGCTGCCGGACTGCCGGTCGAGCCGCGCCACGACATGCCACAGGTGCAGCACGCCAAGCTGCTGATGAACCTCAACAACGCGGTGAACGCCCTGTCCGGCCTGCCGCTGCGGGAACAGCTGGGCGCACGCCCGTACCGGGCGTGCCTCGCGCTGTGCCAGGAGGAGGCGCTGGCGGCGTTCGCCGCGGAAGGAGTCCGCCCGGCACGGCTCGGCCCCGTCCCGGCCCGGCTCACGCCACGGATCCTGCGTCTGCCCGACGCCCTGTTCCGCCGCATCGCAGCGGCCAGCCTCCAGGTGGACGCGCACGCACGGTCCTCGATGTGGGACGACCTGGAGCACGGGCGGGCGACGGAGATCGGCAGTCTCCAGGGCGAGGTCGTCGCCATGGCGGAACGACACGGCCTGACCGCACCGGTGAACGCACGGCTCATGTCGCTGGTTCACGAGGCTGAACGCCCGGGCGGCCGCCGTTCCTGGTCCGGCCCGGAGCTGCTGCACGCGCTGCGTCGGCCGTGAGCCGGCCGGGGCAGCTCGTCAGCCGTGTGCGCCGGTCGACGCCGTCGGCTGCCGGGCCCTCCCTGCGGTAGTCGGCACCGCCCCTCCGCAGCTCGAGACTGCCGCATTGACCCTTACGGGCCCCTTGACGGGACCGATCGGCCCTCGATCGCGGGCAGAAACCGGCCGGATGCTGGGGGAAACACACCCACACCGGACACCAGCCTCGCGTGACACGGCGGAGCAGGAGGGCCTCATGAAGCATCTCAAGGTGGCGGACCTGATGACCGACGAGGTCGTCTCCGTGGCCCCGGGTACCGCCTTCAAGGACGTCGCCAAGCTCCTCGCCCAGTACGACATCTCGGGTGTCCCCGTCCTGGACGACGAGGACCGCGTGGTGGGCGTCGTATCGCAGACGGACCTGCTGGCCCGCACGGTGCCGGGGCCCCATCCCCCCGAGCAGGGCACCATCGCGACTAATCCGCCTACCGCGGGTGACGTCATGTCCGCGCCCGCGGTCTCCGTCCACGCCGAGGAGACAGTGGCTGACGCAGCCCGGCTGATGACCCGCCGGGGTATCGAACGCCTCCCCGTCGTGGACGTGGAAGACCGGCTCGTCGGCATCGTCACCCGCCGGGATCTGCTCCGCATGTTCCTGCGCCCGGACTCAGAGATACGGCGGCGTGTCACCGACGAGGTCCTCACGGAGGTGCTCGGTGTGCCGGCCGGGGACGTCGACGTCCACGTGGTGGACGGCATCGTCACCCTGGACGGACTGGTCGAGCGCCGAAGTCAGCTCCCCGCGCTCCTCAGCCTCGTCGAGCAACTCGACGGGGTCGTCGCAGTGGCATCGCGCGTCACCGCCCGCACCGACGACACGGAAACCACGCACGCGGACCATGCCCGGCACGCGATGCCGTGGTGACGAGCACCGGACCGTACGAAGGGAACGGCAGCCATGAAACACCACGTGACCGTCGGGGTCGACGGCTCCCCGGAGAGCCGGGCAGCGGCCCGCTGGGCCGCGCAGGAGGCCGTCCTGCGGCAGGTGCCGCTGCGCCTCGTGCACGCCGTCGACTGGCCCCTGGACCCGGTGTTCCCCGGCCTGGGCCGCCAGGACGTGGACCGCTGGGCGGACCAGGCCCTGACCGAAGCCGCGCAGGAGCTGCACGGGCGCCACCCGCACCTGGAGATCACGGCCCGCTGCCTGACGGGCCGGCCCGCTGCCGCCCTCGCGGCCGAGGCCGCAGACGCCGGGCTGCTCGTTCTGGGCTCGCGCGGACTGGGTGGCCTGGTCGGTTTCGTCGTGGGCTCGGTGGCGATGTCCACCGTGGTCGCGACCGACACCCCGGTCGTCCTCGTTCGCGTCGCCGACGACCCGGACGGGCCGGGCACCGGCTCCGGCGCCGAGATCGTCGTGGGCGTCGACATCCATGAGGCTTGCGACCGGGTCCTCGCCTTCGCTTTCGAAGAGGCTGCTCGGCGGGACTGCCCGCTGCGGGCCGTGCACGGCTGGAAGATGCCGGCCGCCTACAGCTACGTCCCGTTCTTCGACCCGGACAACGAACGGGACATCGGCGTGAGCGTCACGCACATGGTGGGCGACATGCTGCTGCCCTGGCAGCACAAGTTCCCGGACGTGAACGTCAGCCACAACGTGTTCATGGGATCGGCGGGTGAGCATCTCGTCCGGGCCTCGCAGGGCGCCGGACTCGTTGTCGTGGGACGCCATGTGCGCCGCTCCCCCCTCGGTGCGCACCTGGGCACGGTCACCCACGCGGTCCTGCACCACGCAGCAGCCCCTGTGGCCGTCATCGCCCACGATTGAAGGAGTGGAAACCGGTGAACGGCCGTGCGAGTCGCACAGCAAGGGCGGAAAGAGTCCGCCCGCTTCTCGCGGATCCCGATTGTGCGGTGCACGGCGCTCGGCCGCTTCTCCGCATCCTCGCAAGGACCCTTTCCGCACTTCCATGGAACCACCCCCAAGCGGAGCCCACCAGGGCCGGCCGGGCCACTCCGGGCACCGGACGGCACTACCCACAGGACGGTCGCCCTTCACACCATCGCAAGTGCCGGCCGTTCCGTCGAGGAGGAAGATCATGAAGCACCTGCGCAACGTCGAGGACGTCATGACCCACGCCGTGATCTCCGTCGACCGGGGAACCGCGTTCAAGGACATCGTGGAAGAGCTGCGGATGTGGAACGTCAGCGCGCTCCCCGTCCTCGCCCAGGACGGACAGGTGGTCGGCGTCGTCTCCGAAGCCGACCTGCTGCTCAAGCCCCAGGGCACCGACACGGCCCACGACACCACTGCCGAAGAGCTGATGACCCGCCCGGCCGTGACCGTCACGAAAGACGCCACCATCCCCACCGCGGCGCGTCTGATGGCCCGAAGGCACCTCAAGCGCCTTCCCGTGGTCGATGGCGAGGGCCGCCTCGTCGGCGTCGTCAGCCGCGGCGACCTGCTGAAGGTCTTCCTGCGCCCGGACGAGGACATCGGCGCCGAGATCCGGGAGATGATCATGTACCAGCTGCTCCCGCAGGCTCCCGCCGAAGCGCACGTCCACGCGCACGGTCCCGTGGAGGTGCACGTCCACGTCGCCAACGGCATCGCCTATCTCACCGGCTCGTTGCCGGACCCCGCGATGGAAGACATCGTCGTGCGCGCCGCCGGCACCGTACCGGGCGTCGTCGACGTCAAGTCTGATTTCACCGCGCCCGTCTCCGCTTGAGGGCACGACCGCCATGAGGCACCGCAGTGTCGCGGACCTGATGACGCGCACCGCCGTCACTGTCCGGCGCACGACCGTGTTCAAGGAGATCGCCCGGCTCCTGAAGGAGTTCGACATCACCGCCGTGCCCGTGATCGACGACACCGGGCGCCCGATCGGCGTCGTCTCCGAAGCCGACCTTCTCCGCCGGCGGCCCTCAGGTGGGGCTGCAACAGCCGAGGAGCTGATGACGAGCCCGGCCGTGACGGCCCGACCGCAGTGGAGCGTGGTCCGCGCGGCCCGCATCATGCAGCGGCACCAGGTCAAGCGGCTTCCGGTCGTCGACGAAGGAGGCCGTGTGATGGGCATCCTCAGCCGCAGCGATCTGATCCAGCTCTTCCTTCGCCGCGACCACGCGATACAGGAAGAGATCCTCGAGGACGTCCTCACCCGGACACTCCGCCTCGCTCCTTCGGATGTCACCGTCGAAGTCGACGACGGCCTGGTGACGCTCAGCGGCACTGTCCCGCAGGCCGACCTGCTGCCCGTGGTGGTGCGTCTTTGCCAGAGCGTTGACGGGGTCGTCGACGTCGACAACAGACTCACCTGTGCCGCGGCCGAACGGAGCGGCTGAGCTGCGAGCAGGGCCGGTCGGTCCCCCGTTGGGCCGCTCGGTCCCTCCCAGAAGCCCCGCAAGCGGAAGAGCCTGAAAGCAGCGGCTTTCCGACCCAGGAGGAACATCATGTCGAACCGGATCACGGTAGGTCTGGACGGATCGGGCGCCGGCAGCGCCGCAGCCGACTGGGCCGCCAACGAGGCCGAACTGCGCGGCGCGGCGCTGGAACTCGTCCACGCGGAGGACTGGGCACAGTACGGGCCCTTCGCCGCGCCACTTCCCGAACCGCGTCGCCAGTGGGTGGAAGACCTCCTCTCCCTCACACGGGACCGGCTCCTGCGCGAACACAGCACGCTGGACATCACCACCCACGGCACCAAAGGAGTCGCAGCCTCCAAGGTCCTCGCCTCGTCCGCGGCGGATGCGGAACTGCTCGTCCTCGGTTCTCGTGGTCTCGGCACTGTCGCGGGGTTCTTCGTTGGATCTACCGGCTCGGCGACGATCCCCGAGACCGACACTCCCGTCGTCCTCGTGCGCTCCGCCGACGGCCAAGGCCATCCGCACCGGCCCGCGGACGATGCCGGGCCGGTGGTGCTCGGCGTGGACCTGCGCAGCAACTGCGACCGGCTCCTCGCCTTCGCCTGCGAGGAAGCGGACCGGCGGTCCTGCCCGCTCGTGGTCGTACACGGCTGGTCGCTCCCGCCGGTCTTCTCCTACGCTCCTGCCCTCGATCCCGGCGTCGAGAAAGAGATGGCCGACGGACTCGAGACCACGCTGCGCGAACTGCTGAGTCCCTGGAGGCAGAAGTATCCGCAACTCGCCGTCGACGCACGCGTCGTCATCGGCCAGTCCGCCATCCAGATCCTGGACGCGGCGTCGGGCGCGGCACTCGTCGTGGTCGGCCGGCGTACCCACCGTCCGGCACTCGGCGCCCGCATCGGCCCCGTCACTCACGCGGTGATGCACCACGCCACCTCACCGGTCGCCGTCGTGGCGCACGACTGAGGCCGCACAGACAGGAACAGTCCCGTGACCGCAACATACTTCGACCCCGACACCGTCCTCCGGCTCGTCGGCGATGCCGTCACCGCCCCGTCCATGCACAACGCCCAACCCTGGAAGTTCGTGTTCCATGTCGGCAGCGGTGCACTGGCCTTGTACGGCGATCCGGACCGCGCCATGCCCCGCACCGACCCGGATCACCGCAGCCTCCACCTCGGTTGCGCGGCGGCGCTGTTCAACCTCCGCGTGTCCGCGGCCGCGATCGGCCTCCCAGTGCGTGTGCAGCTCTTGCCCGACGACGCCGAACCGTGGCTGCTCGCCACGGTGAGCTTCGACGACGCCGCTGCCCCGGACCGCGAGCTGGCCTCCCTGCACTCCGCCATCCGGCGTCGGCACACCAGCCGGTACCCCTTCAGCGAGGAGCCGGTGCCGACGCCATTGCTGGACGGTCTGTGGACTGCGGCCCGTTTGGAGGGCTGCCGTCTGACCGTGCCGGACACCTGGCACATCGACACCGTGCTCGGGCTGGTACGGGATGCGGAACACCGCGAGGAGATCGATCCGCTCGCCCGGGCGGAGACCACGGCCTGGACCTCCCACGCCCAGAGCGGTTCAGGCACACGCAGCGACGGCATACCCTCAGCCTCATTCGGACCGAAGGCTTCCGGCGGGCCCGCCCCCGTGCGCGACTTCGGCTGGGCCAACCCGATACCGGATCGCGGCTGGGCCGTGTTCGAGAAGCGGCCGCAACTGGCCCTGCTCAGCACCTCGGGGGACACGAGAGCCGACTGGCTGCGCGCCGGCCAGGCCATGGAGCGCGTACTGCTCCAGGCCACGGCAGACGGGCTCGCCACCTCGATGACGTCCCATCCGCTGGAATGGCCGGAGTTGCGCTGGGCGGCCCGTGACCCGGTCGCGGCCATGGGACACGTGCAGATGGTCTTCCGCCTCGGTTACGGCCCCGCAGGCCCCGACACGCCCCGCCGCCCTTTGACCGAGGTACTGGACATCCGGGAGTAGACAGCTCCGGCCTCTGCCACGGCTCAGTCCTTCCCGAGAGTGGCCGCGTGGTCGGGCACGGCGGTCTGCAACTCCTTGGACGGACGTTGGTAGCCCGTGGACGGCGGCCTCGGCGGCAAGGCCAACGACGGTACGGCCACGTCCTCATAGGGAACCGAGGACAGCAGGTGGGCCATCATGTTGATCCGCGCACTGCGCTTGTCGTCGCTCTCGACCACGTACCACGGGGCGTCGGCCGTGTCCGTGTGGACGAGCATCTCGTCCTTGGCCCGCGAGTACGCCTCCCAACGGGTGAGGGACTCCAGATCCATCGGGGAGAGCTTCCACCGCCGCAGCGGGTCCTCCGCGCGGCGCCGGAACCGCTCCTCCTGCACCGCGTCGCTGACGGAGAACCAGTACTTGCGGAGCAAGATCCCGTCCTCGACCAGCATCCGCTCGAACTGCGGGCACTGGCGCAGGAAGCGCTGGTGCTCGGCGGGGGTGCAGAAACCCATGACGTGCTCCACTCCGGCGCGGTTGTACCAGCTGCGGTCGAAGAGGACGATCTCTCCGGCGGCGGGCAGATGCTCGACATACCGCTGGAAGTACCACTGGGTACGCTCTCGCTCGGTCGGTGTGGGCAGGGCTGCGATGCGCGCGACACGGGGGTTCAGGTGTTCGGCGACGCGCTTGATCGTGCCTCCCTTGCCCGCGGCGTCACGGCCCTCGAAGACGACGACCAGCCGGGCGCCTTCCGCCCGCGTCCACTCCTGGAGCTTGACCAGCTCCGTCTGGAGCCGCAGCAGCTCCCTCTCGTAGGCCGCCTTCTTGAGGCTCATCGCCGCCGCCTTCCACTTCGCCGTCCGGTGCTGCGATCAAGTCGGTCACGGCATGCCCCCGTGTGCAAGGGTGACCCGCGCGCGATCGGGTGTGCCGAGAGGCCGGCACGAGCATGAACTTCAGCTCCTGCCGGGCGTTCGTGTCCCCCGTCCGCAGTACTGCTGAGGATGCCCCCTCAAGCCCGCCCTCGCCGATACGCTGGCTCCGGACGGGGCGTGCGGTGAAGGGGAATCACGTGGGTGTGGGGGATCCGTTGACGCAGGTGCCGAGGATGCGGCTGGACGAGTTGCTCGACGAACTCCAAGTGCGCATCGATGCCGTGCGCGGCACCCGTGACCGGGTGCACAGCCTGCTGGAGGCCGTCGTCTCGGTGGGGCGCGAGCTGGATCTGGCCCAGGTGCTGCGGCGGATCGTGGAAGCCGCGGCCCTGCTCGTCGACGCGGAGTACGGGGCGCTGGGGGTCATCGGCCCCGACGGCCGCACGCTGTCGCAGTTCCTGACCGTGGGGCTGACCGAGGAGGCCATCGCCGAAATCGGTCCCCTGCCCGCTGGGCACGGTCTGCTCGGCGAGGTCATCCACCACCCGGAGCCCTTGCGCCTCACCGATCTCGGCGCGCACTCGTCGTCGTACGGGTTTCCGCCGCACCACCCGCCCATGCGCACGTTCCTCGGCGTACCGATCCGGGTGCGGGAGGAGGTGTTCGGGAACCTTTATCTGACCGACAAGCGGGGCGGGGTCGATTTCGACCCCGAGGACGAGACGGTGATCTCCACCCTCTCGGTGGCGGCGGGCGTGGCGATCGACAACGCCCGGCTCTACGAGGGGGCGCAGCGTCAGCAGCGGTGGCTGAAGGCCAATGCGGAGATCACCGAGAGTCTGCTGTCGGGCAGTTCGCGTCCGGCGGTGCTGGAGCTCATCGCCCGGCGGGCCCAGGAGATCACGGGGGCCCGGATCGCCGACATCTCCATGCCGGTTCCCGCGGCCGAAGGGCTGTTCGTGGAGTTCGCGGCCGGTCCGGACAGCAGAGCCAGGCAGGGACTCGTCGTCCCCGTCGCAGGAACCCTCTCGGGGGCTGCTCACCGGACCGGGCAGCCCGTCACGGCCGTACTCGCCCCGGACGACGACCGCTACCCGGACGACGCCCAGACCCAGGGCTGGCTGGGCCCCGTCGTCGCGGTCCCTCTGGGCACCGCCGGCGGCGACAGCAGGGGCGTACTGCTGCTCGCTCGTCCGGCCGGCGAGCCTGTCTTCGGCGAGAACGAGCTCGAGCCTCTCGTGGCCTTCGCCGGGCAGGCGGCGATCGCCCTGGAGCTGGCGGAGCGGCGCCGGGACGCGGAGCAGATAGCACTGCTGGAGGAGCGCGACCGCATCGCACGTGACCTGCACGACCTGGCCATCCAGCGGCTCTTCGCCACCGGCATGACCCTCCAGAGCGCTGCCCGCCTCGTCGGGCACGAGGGGGCCGCCGAGCGCGTCAGCCGTGCGGTCGACGACCTGGACGAGACCATCAAGATCATCCGTTCTACGATCTTCGGCCTCCGCACCAAGGACCGCGAGAGCGGGCCGGGTCTGCGGGCCCGCGCCGCCAGGGCCGTAGGCGACGCGGCCACCGCCCTAGGCCATCCACCGCGCCTGAGCATGGAGGGCCTGCTCGACACGGACGTGCCCTTCGAAATCGCCGACCACGTCATGGCGGCGCTGGGCGAGCTCCTGAGCAACGCCGCGCGCCACTCGGGGGCGACCCGGGTCGCCGTGGCCCTCAAGGCGGAGCCGGGCGAGATCGTGCTGACGGTTTCCGACAACGGCAGGGGCATCCCCGCCCAAGGCCGCAGAAGCGGTCTGCGCAACCTCGACGACCGGGCGCAGGGCCTGGGCGGGACCTTCACCGTGGACACCCCCGACGCAGGCGGAAGCCGGCTGGTCTGGCGGGCTCCGCTCCCTACCGGCGGCTGACGGCCACTACGCGATCACCGTTGGCCCGGCCGCCCCCGGCAGCGTCCGCTCCGCTTCCAGCCGGAATCCGGTGACGAGGTCGGGTCGGATCCGCAGGGTGCCGGCCGTCGGCCGTCCCGCCCACGGACGCAGCAGGGAAGCGAATCGGGCCTCCTCCTCGGCGTCGGTCACAGGTCGCGCGAAGCCGGTGACGACGACGCTCCAGCCGAGGTGTGTGACGGGGTCGATGTCATCCGCTTCGTAGGCGACGACCACACCGGTGGCATCGACCGGGGCCGCCAGGGAAGCGAACGCCCCACCATCATGGATCCGCACGACGATGTCCTCGCCGTCGACGAGATGCCTGACCGGGCGGACTGCCGGCAGCGCCTGCTGCGTGAAGACGATGCGTCCCAGGGACACCGCTGCCATCAGTCTCAGTGCCTCTGCCCTGTCGAGCTCCCGCAAGCGCCGGGTGGCCGTCATATCGCCATCAGGGCGCCCTGAGCCCCAGTTCGCGGTCGGCGCCGAGCACCCGCATCGACTGGACCACCAGTGGCGGCACGCCACACAGTCGGAGCCTGGTTCCGGCGGTGTGGCAGCGGTGGTGCACGCGCACGAAGAGGTCGATGCCCGAGCTGTCGCAGAAGGAGATCCCCGACAGGTCCAAGAGGAGGGTGTGCCGGCCGGATGCGGCGAGCTCGGTGAGGCGGGGCTCCACCTGCCCCACGGTGTGGAGGTCGAGCTCTCCTGCCAAGGTGAGGCGCAGATCACCGTCATTCCCCACCGCGGCCCTCAGGTCGATCAAGGCGGTCGTCATGGAACCCTCCACGCTGCGTGCGGCTCCGCAGTGGGCCGCGCCTTTCCCCGTGCGGCACCAGCTCACCGGAACCGAACCGGTTCCGGGAAGGTCCACATGCCCCCTGCGGAGGGCCGAAGGTCCCTTTCCCATCGGGCCTCCTCGGCGGGGGAACGGGCGTACGAGGGCCTATCGGCCCTGTCTGTTCGGCCCCTTCGGCAGGCAGGATGCTGGAGTTCGCGCGCCCAGGACGGACCCGGCCGAAGGAGATGCGTCATGACCGACAGCGGTGCTCCAACCCCCGCCAAGACACCGATCACGGTCTTCCTCCTCGACGACCATGAGGTCGTGCGCCGCGGGGTGCACGACCTGCTGGACGCGGAGCCCGACCTGACCGTGGTCGGTGAGGCGGGCACGGCGGAACAGGCGCTGGTCCGCGTCCCCGCGCTGCGCCCCCAGGTGGCGATCCTGGACGTACGGCTCCAGGACGGCAACGGGGTGAGCGTGTGCCGGGAGCTGCGCTCGAGGATGCCCGAGCTGGCCTGCCTGATGCTCACCTCGTTCGACGACGAGGAGGCCCTGCTGGACGCGGTGATGGCGGGCGCCTCCGGTTACGTGTTGAAGCAGATCACCGGTACCGACCTGGTCACCGCCGTGCGCACGGTCGCGGCCGGTCAGTCCATGCTCGATCCCGGGGCCACCACCCGGCTGATGGCCCGTATGCGGGGTGATGCGCCCGAGCAGGAGCAGGTCCCCGGCCTTCCCGGGGTCACCGAGCGCGAGAAGGAGGTCCTGGTCCTGGTCAGTGAGGGGCTCACCAACCGGGAGATCGGCAATCGGCTGTTCCTCGCCGAGAAGACCGTCAAGAACATCATCTCGCGCCTGTTCACCAAGCTGGGTGTGGAGGGCCGCGTCCAAGCCGCCGTGATCGCCAGCCACACGCTGGTCCCGCCGAGCCGACGCCCCGTGCCGACAGCGGAATAGCCGCAGAGCCAGGATGGCCGAAGAGCCGGGCGCGCCGTACAGTCGCGTGCCCGGCTCTCCTACCTGACCCGGGCCGGGTCAGGGGTGCGGGACCACGGCCACGGGACAGGCCGAGTGGTGCAGGACGGCATGGGCCACGGACCCGATGTGCGGCCCCACCGCCGACTCGCGGACCCGGCGGCCGACGACGAGTAGCTGCGCGTCGGTCGCGGCGGCCAGCAGCACGTGTCCGGCACTGCCCTGCTCCACGTGCGCGACGACTTCGACCTGCGGGTACTTCAGCCGCCACGGCTCCAGGGCCTGCTCCAGCGCGGCCTTCTCGTAGGGCTCCAGGCCACCGAACTGGTCGGCTATCCACATCGACCCGGGGCTGTAGCCGTAGACGGGAGGCAGGGTCCACGCGCGGACCGCGCGGAGCGGTACCCCGCGTGCCGCGGCCGCCTCGAAAGCGACGCGCAGCACCTCGGTGGACTCCTGCACGCCGCCCTGCTGCCCGACGATGACCTCGCCCTCCACCGGCACGGCGGCCGGCCTGCCGTTCGCGGAGCGTACGGACACGACCGGGCACTCCGCGGCGGCGATCACCTGTTGACCGTAGGAGCCCAGCAGGAAGGCGACCAGCGCTCCGTGCCCGCGCGTCCCGATGACCGCCATCTCCGCCTCCTTGGCGGCGTGCAGCAAAGCCGACACGGGTGCTTCGCAGAGGACTTCCGCGGTGAGGTCCAATTCCGGGTACCGGTGGGTGAGCTCGCCCTCGACCTCCTTCAGGACGTCGTCGGCCCGGCGGGCCTCGGCATCGCGGTCCTGGACGACGGGGGCGGCGAGCGGCGCCCACAGCCAGGCATGGACCACGTGCAGGGGCAGGTCACGCCGTACGGCCTCCTGCGCGGCCCAGTCCGCCGCGGCCCGGCTCTGAGGAGATCCGTCCACTCCGACAACCAGGGTGCGTTTCACGAGTCTGTCCTCCGTACTGATGCTGCCGGAGCATCGGGGTCGGTCGGCAGGGGGCGGTGCCGGCCGGGGGAGACCGCCACCGCCGACCTCACTCTCCCGGCTGTGCGTCGTGGCACACAGGGGCCGACAGTCCCTCCCCCAGGGCCGGTCCTCCCCTCGCGGCCCCCACGCGTGGAGGGCAGGGTGGAGGGATCGGCTCAGTCGACGAACGTCCCCGACCGTCGCACTCAGGAGCGGGCATGACCTCGTACCCCATCGCGGAGATCGCGGAGCTCGACGCGCACTGGCGCGCCGCCAACTATCTGGCAGTCGGCCAGATCTACCTCATGGGCAACCCCCTTCTCACCGAACCGCTGCGGCCGGAGCACATCAAGCCGCGGCTGCTCGGCCACTGGGGCACCTCCCCCGGCCTGAACCTCGTCCACACCCACCTCAACCGCGTGATCAAGGACCGCTCGCTGGATGCCCTGTGCGTCTGGGGTCCCGGCCACGGCGGTCCCGCCGTCCTCGCCAACTCCTGGCTGGAGGGCACGTACACCGAGACCTACCCGGACGTCACGCGGGACGCGGCCGGCATGGGCGCGCTGTTCCGGCAGTTCTCCTTCCCCGGCGGCGTGCCGAGCCACGTGGCCCCCGAAACGCCCGGCTCCATCCACGAAGGGGGCGAGCTCGGGTACTCCCTCGCCCACGCCTACGGAGCCGCCTTCGACCACCCCGACCTGCTGGTCGCCTGCGTCATCGGGGACGGTGAGGCCGAAACGGGGCCGCTGGCCGCGTCCTGGCACTCCAACAAGTTCCTCGACCCGGTCCACGACGGCGCCGTCCTGCCGATCCTCCACCTCAACGGCTACAAGATCGCCAATCCGACGGTGCTGTCCCGGATCCCCGAGGACGAGCTCGACTCGCTGCTGCGCGGCTACGGACACGACCCGCTGTACGTGACCGGCAGCGACCCCGCCCTGGTGCACCGTGCCATGGCCCGCGCGATGGACGAGGCCCTGGACCGCATCGCGGCCATTCAGCGCGAAGCCCGGACGGCGGGCACCGATCCGGGCCGGGAGTACGCACGCTGGCCGGTGATCGTGCTGCGCACCCCCAAGGGCTGGACCGGCCCCGCCACCGTCGACGGCGACCCGGTCGAGGGCACCTGGCGTGCCCACCAGGTCCCGCTCGCAGAAGTACGGGAGAACCCCGCGCACCTGAAGCAGCTGGAAGCCTGGCTGCGCTCATACAGGCCGCAGGAGCTCTTCGACGCCGACGGGCAGCCCTCCGAGCAGGTACTCGCCTGCGTCCCTCAGGGCGAGCACCGCCTCGGCGCCGTCCCGTACGCGAACGGCGGACGGCTCCTGCGGCCCCTCCCCCTGCCCGCCCTCGCCGCGTCCGCCGTCCCCGTCGACAAGCCGGGCTCCAGCCTCCACGAACCGACCCGGGTCCTCGGGCAGTTCCTCACCGGAATCATGCGCAACACCGCCGAGCGACGGGACTTCAGGGTCGTCGGTCCGGACGAGACCGCCTCGAATCGGCTGGACGACCTGTACGACGCCACCGGCAAAGCCTGGCAGGGGCTGACGGAGGCCACGGACAGGAACCTGTCCCGGGACGGCCGCGTCATGGAGATCCTGTCCGAACACGTCTGCCAGGGCTGGCTGGAGGGCTACCTCCTCACCGGCCGCCACGGACTCTTCTCCACCTACGAGGCCTTCGCCCACATCGTCGACTCCATGGCCGGCCAGCACATCAAGTGGCTGAAGACCTCGCGCGACCTGCCGTGGCGCGCACCGATCGCCTCCCTGAACTACCTGCTCACCTCGCACGTCTGGCGCCAGGACAACAACGGTTTCTCCCACCAGGACCCCGGCTTCGTCGACCACGTCCTCAACAAGAGCCCCGAGGTCGTACGGGTCTACCTGCCACCGGACGCCAACACCCTCCTCGCCGTGGCCGATCACGCCCTGCGCAGCCGCGACCAGGTCAATGTGATCGTCGCCGGGAAGCAGCCCTCCTTCGACTGGCTGCCCCTCGACGAAGCCCTCGTCCACGTCGCGCGGGGCGCCGGCACCTGGGAGTGGGCGGGCACCGACCACGGCTCCCGCGAACCCGACGTCGTCCTCGCCTGCGCCGGCGACGTACCCACCATGGAGGTCCTCGCAGCCGCCGCCCTCCTGCGCGAGCACCTCCCCTCGTTGGCCGTCCGAGTCGTCAACGTCGTGGACATCGCCCGCCTGATGCCCCACGAGGAACACCCGCACGGCATGACCGACACCGAGTACGACGCCCTCTTCACCACCGACAAGCCGGTGATCTTCGCTTACCACGGCTATCCGTGGCTGATCCACCGCCTCGCCTACCGCCGCACCGGCCACCCGAACCTGCATGTCCGTGGGTACAAGGAGTCCGGCACGACGACCACTCCCTTCGACATGGTCGTGCGCAACGACCTCGACCGGTACCGGCTCGTCATGGACGTCATCGACCGCGTCCCGGGCCTGGCCGGCCGCGCTGAGGGGCTGCGCCAGACGATGGCCGACCAGCGCATCCGCCACCACAGCTGGATCCGCGAGCACGGCACCGACCTGCCGGAGATCGCGGACTGGTCTTGGCCCTACTGATCGCAGAGGCAGCTGATCGCGATGGTTGCGCCCATCGCCTGGGCCCGCCGTCGGCCCGCTGCCGATACGGCCATCGCCGGCCCGATCAGGCACAAGGCGAAGCCGAGGCCCATGACCCCGGCGGCGAACACCCCGCCGAGCGGCACCGCACGGTGGATGTCCGGTGACAGCACGACCCCGACAGCCACCGTGAGGGTCGCCGCCAGGTTCAGGGCGAGCGCCGCGAGCACCAGCGCGGCTGTCCGCTCGACCAACAACCGGGTACGGCTGACGGGACGCACCATGACGAGCTCGGCGGTACGAGCAGCTCCAATCGGTCCCCCTGCCAGCGAGGGGCCCAACGTTCTGCGTCGCCAAGGGGGGGGTGCCCCCTGTCCGTCCGCGAAGGACAGCCTGATCCGCCTGGCCCGGGCCTCGCGCAGGCCGGCCACGCTCTGGACCGTGACCAGTCGTCCGTCCCGGATGATCGCCACCCGCTCGCACGCGCGTTGTACCTCCGGCAGGATGTGGCTGGAGAGCAGGACGGTCCGTCCGGCGGCGGCCGCCTCGCCCAGCAGCGCGAAGAACGTCTCCTGGACCAATGGGTCGAGTCCCTCGGTCGGTTCGTCGAGCACCACCAGGTGCGGATCGTGCTGCATCGCGCGCCGTTCGGCCCGAGGAAGCCGAACACCTCACCTGGTCTCACCGTGAGGCTCAGGCGGTCGACACCCACCACCGGCCCGTACCTCTTGGTCAGTCCGGTCAGCTCGATCGCCGGCCCGTCGCCCATGGGTCCAGTCTGAGCCCCCTGCCGGAGAGGCGCCCGCTCACCCAAGGTCGTAGGCCGTGAGGGGAGCGCGCTGCGGTGCGGCCCCCGCTGCTGCCATGTCTCCGTAGGCGGTGCGCTTGAGTTGTTCCGCCAGGTTCTCCAGTGCCCGGGCGGCCGCGAGTTCGTCGCCGATCTCGGGCACCTCCTTGTCCGTCGGGTTGCAGCGTGCGGCGCCGTGGCCCGTCAGACGGGTGGTGCCGGTGTCGAGTTCGACGCGGGCCTTGGTCGTGTGCTCTTCCTCGAAGAGGTAGAGGTGGGTCTTCCATTCGCTCGTGTGCGACATGGTGTGCCTCCGGTCGGATCAGGAGTGACGGTGGTGTCGGCGTCGGGCCCAGCGCCGGAGCTCGTCGCTTCCCCAGACCAGCGGCGGGAAGACCGCGATGAGGAGGACGACGTCCAGCGGGAGGGCGGCGGTGCCGAAGAGGTTCTGGAGCGGCGGCGCGTACACGAGCGCCGCGGTGAAGACGAGTTCGAAGGCGATGCCGGCGAGCAGCAGCGGGTTGGTGAAGAAGCCGATGTCGCGCAGGGCCGCGTGGTCGGTTCGTGCGGCGATGGCCGTGCCGACCTGGCAGGTGACGATGCCCGCGAAGGTGGCGGTGGTCGCGGTGAGGTAGGCGTGGTGCAGGGGGCTTCCGGGGCCGGTGGTGTCTCCGGGGTGCCAGCCCGCACGCCACAGGACGTAGAAGAAGGCGGTCATGACGAGGGCGGCGGAGACGGTGCCGAGCCAGCCCCAGCTGCGCACGAGCATGTCCTTGTTGATCACGCTCTGGGAACTGGGCCTGGGCGGTCGGGACATGATCCCCGGTTCGGCGCGCTCACGGCCGAGGGCGAGGGCCGGCAGGGTCTCGGTCCCGAGGTCGATGGCGAGGATCTGCAGGACGGTCAGCGGCAGCGGTACGGCCCCTGCGGAGAGGGCGAACACGAGGAAGGGCACGACCTCGGGGGTCAGGTGGGCGAAGATGTAGACGATGAACTTCCGGACGTTGTCGTAGACGCGGCGCCCGGATTCGATCGCGGTGACGATGGTGGCGAAGTTGTCGTCGGTCAGGACCATCGTCGACGCCTCGCGGGCAACATCGGTGCCGGACAGCCCCATGGCCACGCCGATGTGGGCGCGGTGCAGGGCCGGAGCGTCGTTCACGCCGTCGCCCGTCATGGCCACGATCTGGCCGTGCGCCCGCAGGGCGTCGGCCACCTTGAGCTTGGTCTCGGGCGAGGAGCGGGCGAAGACGATCTCCGTGCCGTCCTGGCGGAGGAGGTGGTCCAGCTCGTGATCGTCGACCGCCTCGGACTGGGCGACCACCTGGAGGTGTGGGGTACCGATACCGACGGCGCGCGCCACGGCAGCGGCGGTCGCCCCGTTGTCGCCGGTGACGATGTGGACGGTGAGACCCGCCTCGTGGCAGCGCCGGACCGCTGCTGCGACCTCGGGGCGCGGCGGGTCGTACAGGCCGACGAGCCCGAGCAGGTGCAGGTCCCGCTCGGCGTCCTGCCGTCGTGAGGGCGCGGCGTCGGTGCCGGGAGGCAGTTCGCGTACCGCGACGGCCAGGACGCGCATGCCGTCCGCCGCCAGAGCGTCGGCGGCCTGCTGGGCCTCGCCGGTCGGCTCGCCTTCGGCCAGCAGCGCCAGGACCGCTTCGGGTGCGCCCTTGACGATCACGCGGGGGGTGCCGTGTTCTCCGTCGAGGACCACCGACATGCGACGCAGGCGCGGGTCGAAGCGGAAGCAGGCCCGCTGGCGGGCGTCCCGGTCGGCCGGGTCGAGGGGCGCGGCATGTTGTGAGGCGCCCTCGACCAGCGCTATCTCGGTCGGGTCCCCGTGCAGCGCGCCGTCCCTTTCGCATGTGACGGTCGTGCACTGGGCTGCGGCACGGACCAGTTCGGCGGTCTCCATACCACTGGCAGCCTCGTTCGGCGGGGTCCATGTGGAGTGGAGGCGCATCTGGTTGCGGGTGAGTGTGCCGGTCTTGTCGGTACAGATGACGTTGGTGGATCCGAGGGTCTCCACGGCGCTCAGCCGCTTGACCACCGCGCCCTGGCGGGCGAGGACCCGTACGCCCACGGCGAGGGCGAGGGTGATGGTGGGCAGCAGTCCTTCGGGCACGTTGGCGACGAGCAGGCCGATGGCGAACATCAGCGAGTCGGTCAGCGGCAGGCCGACCGCCACCCCGGTCACCAGGAAGACGGCCCCCATGCCGACCGCGACCGCCGCGATCAGCCAGGCAACCTTCTTGACCTGCTGCTCCAGTGGGCTCGGCTCACGGCGGGTGCGCTGGCTGAGGGCAGCGATCCGGCCAAGTTCGGTGTGGTCGCCGGTGGCGAAGACGATCGCCTGCGCCTGGCCCTCGGTAGCGGTGGTGCCGCTGAAGACGAGGTTGGGCTCCTGCAGCAGGGAGAGGCCTTCGAGGCCGGGGCCGGCGAGGCGCTCGACCGGGGTGGACTCGCCCGTCAGCATGGAGAGGTCGGCTTCTATGCCTCCCTCGGTCAGGCGGGCGTCGGCGGGTATCCGGTCGCCTTCGTCGAGGGCGATGAGGTCTCCGGGGACCAGGTCCCGTGCCGGGACGTGCTGTGCCTGTCCGTCGCGGATCACCTGGGCCTGGGAGGGGAGGTAGCGGGCCAGGGTTTCAACGGCCTTCTCGGCCTGTCGTTCCTGGACAAGGGCGAATCCGGCGTTGACGAGGACGACCGCGACGATCGCCCAGCCGAGCACCGGGATGGAGGCGGTGAAGGCCAGGACGGCCGCGGCCCACAGGAGCAGGGCCAGCGGGTGGATCAGTTGCCGCAGCAGTTCGCGCAGGATGCTCGTCCGGGCGGTGCGGCGGACCTCGTTCGGGCCGTAGACGGCCAGGCGGCGTGCTGCCTCCCGGCTCGACAGGCCCATGGGGCCGGTGTGCAGTTCGCGACGGAGCAGAGGAAGGGGTTCCAGGGGATCCGGTGCGTTGTCCGGCGTGAGGTCCGGGGCGGCGGTGGTCTCAGTCATCGCCGGCTCCCTGCCCGGGGCGCAGGCGGCCGGACCAGAGGGGCTCGATGTCCGCCCACTCGGTTTCCCAGGCCCGTGTGCTGCGCGCGTCAACCATGAGGATGCGAGTGAAGACCAGGCCCCCACCCACGAGCACGATCCCGGCCAGCGCTCCGGCGCCGATGCCCACCGCGTTCAGAGCAATGTCGGCCGGGCGGGGCGGCGCGGTGGCCGCACGGCCGTTCTCGTCGACCCACACGCGGACCGTGCCACCGTTCCGGGTGCCTGCCGGAACGGGGATGGTTTCCGTGTGCGGGCGCAGCGAGGGGTAGTGCCACGTGGCGGTCGCCACGGTGACCGGCCGACTGCTCGGCTGGTCCCCCGCCCGGTAGGTGGTCTCGCTGACCGTGGTGGCCGTGACGGTGTGCCGGTGTCGTGCGATGTTCTCGGCGGTGCGGTGGCCGTCCGTCCAGGCGGCCCGCCCGAGGGCGAAGCCGACTGCGAGAGCCAGTAGGCAGGTCAGCGCGAAGGCGGCATGCATACGGGTCCGGGTGCGGTCGGCAGCCCGCCTGAGCGGGTTGGCCCCCGTCCCTTTCTTCCGGTGGTGCATGGCACGCCTCCGTGCTGGTGCGTGCCGAGCCGGGCCGTCCCTTCAGGCGGCGAGCTCGGCGCTGATGTGGTGGGCCCAGTTCTGGATCCGCTCGGGGTTGCGGAAGTCTCCGCCCTTGCCCTGGCGGGTCAGTGCCTTGGCGAGGAAGCCCGGGGTGTGGGCCGTGACGCTGCCACCGAAGGTCATGTGCTCACGCGCCCCGATCAGCTGCATCTCCCGGGCGACCGCGGAGACCGGGGGGATGTCGTGTTCCTCGGCGGAGCGGTCGAGGGGACCGCTGCTGAACATCCACACCGGGCGGTGCCGCAGGGATTCGGCGTTGCGTTCCGCGCAGTGCTTGGCCTTGCTGCTCCAGTGGCCGGCGTAGAGGGAGCCGCCGAGGACGACGGCGTCGTAGGCGCGGACGTCGTGGACGTCGTCGGCGGGCAGCACGACGGCGTCGAGACCGTCCTCGCGGAGGGTCTTGCCGATCTGCTCGGCGATGCCTGCGGTGGCTCCGTGCTTGGTGCCGTAGGCGACCAGGACTCGCTTGGTGCTCATGGCGGGTACTCCTTGGTTCCATGGTGCGGGGCTGATGCCACTGTCACGCGGTAGACGGCTGGTCCGCTTGGGCCGGACGGATCCCCGCGGGGGCCGTTCGGTCCTCTCCGTAGCGGCTCTCCTCGGCGGCAGCGACGTGCTGCTTGACTGCGGCGAAGCCGTCGGGGGCGACGGAGATCGAGTCGATGCCGGCGCGGACGAGGAAGGCGGCGTAGGCCGGGTCGTCGCTGGGCCGCTGTCCGCACAGGCCGACCGGACGTCCCAGGGCCTGGACCCGTGGGAGGAGGATCCGGATGAGGGTGGTGACGGCCGGGTCGTTCTCGTCGAAGACGTGGGCGAGGGCTTCGGAGTCGCGGTCGACGCCGAGGGTGAGCTGGGTGAGGTCGTTGCTGCCGATGGAGAAGCCGTCGAAGCGCTCGGCGAAGTCCTGGGCGAGGAGGATGTTGGAGGGGATCTCGGCCATCACGTAGACCTTGAGTCCGTTCTCGCCGCGCCGCAGTCCTTCAGCCGCCATTACCTCGACGACCTTGTCGGCCTCTTCGAGAGTGCGGCAGAACGGGATCATGACGATGACGTTGGTGAGGCCCATCTCGTCGCGCACCCGGCGCAGGGCCTGGCATTCGAGGGCGAAGCCTTCCCGGTAGCCGTCGCTGTAGTAGCGGCTGGCGCCACGCCATCCGATCATCGGGTTGGCTTCCACCGGTTCGAAGGGGCGGCCGCCGAGGAGCTTGGCGTACTCGTTGGTCTTGAAGTCGCTGGTGCGGACGACGACGGGGTCGGGCCAGCGGAATGCGGCGGACGGGTCGGCGAGGTTGAGCATCACCCGGGTGCGGGTGACGGGCAGGGCGGACAGGTCCGTCTCGGTCTCCTCGTACGGGAGACGGCCCGCGTAGACCTTGCCCCGGCTGCCTTCGGTGCACGAGACGGTGACGGCGGCGCCGTCGCGCAGGGTCGCGGTGGCGTTCCCGGTGCCGACGACCGCCGGCACGCCGAGTTCCCGGCTGACGATGGCGGCGTGGGAGGTGCGGCCGCCGTGGTCGGTGACGATGGCCGCGGCGCGCTTCATGACCGGTTCCCAGTCCGGGTCGGTGATCGAGGTGACGAGTACGGCTCCGGCCGGGAAGCGTTCCATGTCCACCGGCGTGTCCATGCGGCATACGGCGCCCGCTCCGATGGCTTCGCCCACCGCGATGCCCTCGGCCAGGGCGTCGCCCGGGGCGGAGGTCAGGCGGCAGCGCCGCAGGGTCGTGGTGCGCCGACGGGACTGTACGGTCTCCGGCCGGGCCTGGACGATCGCCAGGTCGCCGGTGATTCCGTCCTTCGCCCACTCCAGGTCCATCGGGCAGCCGTAGTGCTCCTCGACGGCAACGGCCCACACGGCGAGCTGCCGCACCTCGGCGTCGGTCAGGACCCGCCGGGCCTGCTCCTCGGGGGTGGTGTCGACGGTGTCGGTCAGCCCGCGTTCCGCATAGACGGCCTTGCGGCGCTTGGCGCCGATCCGCACGTCGATGACGGGGTTCAGGGCCGGGTCCTTGAGGCCGGGCTTGAAGACGGTGTACTCGTCGGGGTCGGTCTGTCCGCTGACCACCGTCTCGCCCAGCCCCCAGGCCGCACTGACCACGACGACGTGAGGGAAGCCGCTCTCGGGATCGAGGGTGAAGATCACCCCGGCTCCGGCGAGATCTGAACGGACCATGACCTGGACGCCGACGGAGAGGGCTACCTGGAGGTGGTCGAAGCCCATCCGCTCCCGGTAGTCGATCGCACGGTCGGTGTAGAGGGAGGCGAAGCAGCGGTGCACCGCGTCCACCAGCTGCACGGCGCCGCACACGTTCAGGTAGGTGTCCTGCTGGCCGGCGAAACTGGCCTCCGGCAGGTCCTCGGCGGTGGCGCTGCTGCGTACGGCGACCTCCGGGTCGGAGCGGCCGAGCTCTCGGCCGAGCTCCTCGTACGCGGCGACGATCTCGGCCGTCAGGGCTTCGGGCAGGGGCTCGCCCATGATCAGTGAGCGGATGCCCGCTCCGACGTCTTCGAGCGCCACACCGTCGTGGAGCCGGTCGAGCTGGTACTGGATGCGGGTGCGCAGGCCGTGACCGCTGAGCAGCTCCTCGTAGGCGTCGGCGGTCGTGGCGAAGCCGGGCGGCACCTGCAGGCCCGCGTCGGTCAGTCGTCTGGTCAGTTCGCCCAAGGAGGCGTTCTTGCCGCCGACTCTGCCGACGTCGCCCCGGCCGAGTTCGGTGAACGGTACGACGCGTCGCGTGTGTCCCATGACGTCCTCCGGGGCCGCGTATCGGCTGGGATCAGTACGGCAGGGGGCGGCCGGACGGCGTGCGCAGCTCCAGGGGGGCGGGCTTGTGAGGCTGCTTGGGCCGGGTCTGGATCCGAATGCGCTGCATCGTGGTCACCCTCTTCGGAAGGCGGCGCCGGAATGGCGTCCGGGTTCCACGATCACGCGGTAGGCCATGAGGACCGCAGTGCCGAGGGGGCCATTCACGAGGGGCCGAGTGGGCCGCTGCGGTACGGGGCCGACCGGCCCAGCTATCCGGTGCTGAGTGGCGCGGCAGGACCGCGTTCGCCCTGCTCAGGACCATCAGCGGGAATCGCCGTCCACCGCGCGCCAGGACGCAGATGGGCGTGTCCCTCGTCGAATACAAGTCATGCTGAAGGGCCTCAGGGGTGCTGGGTTTTCGTCCGACCACGGGCGCGTCAGACGCCGTCCTCCCGCGACGGCCGCCTCGAGGGCGCGGCCGTCAGCAGATCTTGCCGGGGCGGATGGCCGTGGCCTTGAGGAGGTCGCGCAACAGGTCGAAGTCGATGCTTTCCGACTTGCGGAACCGCAGGCAGCCCTTGCCCATGTCCCGCTCGGCCAGTCGTTCCTCAAACGCTTCGCGAACGTCACTGCGCATGAGGTAGAAGAGGATGTACTGCTTCTGGCTGGCGAACGCGATCTCGCAGGCGCCGTCGCGCTCGTACGCTGGCATCCCGTAGGCCATGAGCTCGTCGAAGCCCACCAGCTCTTCACGGCACAGCTGCCGCACCTTCCTCAGCGCCGCCCTGCGTTCCTCAGGAACCTCAGTCAGGTAGCCGTCGACGTCGCTTGCGCTGCTATGCACCATTCCGTGAGGTTATGCCGGATCCAAAGCGCCGATCAACGTTCGACGTCCACATCCGCTCGGACGATGGTGATCGGACATGGCGCGTGGAGCGCCATCTGGTGGCTCACCGAACCGAGCAGGGCGCGGCTGAAGCCGCCTCGACCACGGCTGCCCACGACCAGCATGTCCGCACCCTCTGACGCCTCGACCAGGACGTCGACCGGATTGCCGCGCACCAGGCGCTGGTGCACGGAGGCGGCACCGTCCTCACCGAGGACCGTGCGGACCTCCTCGACCAGCCGGCGCTCGGCCTCCTCCTCGTCGAACGTGGCATCGACCGCCGGGGCCGACCACGAAGCGGCACCGGGCAGGTCCCACGCTGCGACTACCTCTACTCGCCCGCTCACCAGGCCTGCGTACCGGACCGCCCAGCGCAGCGCGGCCTGGGACGAGGGCGATCCGTCGACGCCCACCACGATCCGCGGAGCCTCCTGCTGCCTGTCCATTCCGCTCATCCTTCCGACGGCTGATACATCCACAGTGTGCGCATCACGATCGCCCCGCCACGCGAGCAGGGAGTGGCCGCCGCGTCAGCCCTTGGAGAGGCGGAACCACCGCTCCTGGCCTGCGGAAATGCGTTCGTGCCGGTCTCCGGGCAGCACCAAGGGCACCGGGCCCAGGATCGACGGGGGGACGCTGATGCCGAGCCGGCCGGGCCGGAACCGGATACGGATGTCCCGGTGCCCCAGGTAGGAGATCGAGAACGAGGAGCCGGGCACTTCGGAGAGGGGCACGGGGTCGATGTGCAGGCCGTCGCCCTGGGCCTCGAGTCCGACGATGCCGCGCTCGACGAGGTCGAGGGTGCCGCCCATGGCTCCGAGGTGGATCCCTTCACCGGTCGTGCCGCCCTGGACGTCGGTGATGTCGCTGAGCAGGGCTTCCTGGCAGTAGCGCCAGGCGTCCGGGCCCTGTTCCCGGGCGAGGATCCAGCCGTGGACGAGGCTGCTGAGCGTGGAGCCGTGGCAGGTGCGCCGCAGGTAGTAGTCCACCGTCCTGCGCCAGAGGCCGTCGTCGAGGTGGTGACCGAGCCGACTGAAGAGTTGTTCGAGTTCCGCGGGGCGGAAGAGGTAGCCGAGCATGAGGGTGTCGGCCTGCTTGGACGCCTGGTAGCGGTTGGGCGTGTCGCCTTCGGCTTCCAGGATGCGGTCCAGGCGGCGGATGTCGTGGTAGCGGGCGCGGTAGCCGTCCCAGTCGAGCTCGGTGAGGTCGCCGTAGCCGTGGAACTGGCTGATCACGTCGCGATGGAAGGGCACGTACAGGCGGTGGGAGACGTCCTCCCAGACGGTGAGGACGTCGGGGCCGACGCCGAGTTGCGCGAGGAGCTCGGCGCGTCGGGCGGCAGGAAGCTCCCCGTACAGGTCGAGGGCGCGGGCCAGCACCCACGCGGCGGTGACGTTGGTGTAAGCGTTGTCGTCGATGCCGGGACCAGTGGCGTCCGGGTAGGCATCGTGGTATTCGTCCGGTCCGACGACGCCGCGGATCCGGTAGCGGCCGAGGCCCGTGTCCCACGTCGCTGCGTCCGCCCAGAAGCGGGCCACGTGCAGGAGGAGTTCGGCGCCGGGACCGTGCATGAATCCGACATCGCCGGTGGCCTGCCCGTACTGCCACACGTTCCAGGCCACGGCCGACCCCACGTGGTGCTGGAGGTGGGAGTGGTCCGGCAGCCAGCGGTCGGAGCGCGGGTTGAGGTGCAGCCGCTGGGTCTCCTCGGTGCCGGAACTACCGCTCTGCCAGGGGAACATGGCTCCCCTCGCCCCAGCCCGGCGAGCGGCCTCCCGAGCTGCGGGGAGTCGTCGGTGCCGGTACATCAACAGGGCGCGAGCGGTCTCGGGGAGGTGGAGGGCTAGGTAGGGCAGTACGAACAGCTCATCCCAGAAGACGTGGCCCCGGTACGCCTCGCCGTGAAGGCCGCGGGCGGGGACGCCGGCGTCGAGCTCGGCGGTGTGCGGCGAGAGGGTCTGCAGGACGTGGAAGGCGTGCAGCCGGAGGACCTTGCCGGTCTCTCCGGGCACCTTCAACTCTCCGTCGCTCCAGAGGCGTTGCCAGGCTGCGCGGTGGGAGGTCAGCAGGGAGGGGAAGTCCGGGGCGTGCGTGGCGCAGTCGATGCTCCGTCGCAGCGGATCGGCCGCGGGACGGTCGAGCGAGGTGCACAGGGCGGCGGTCTTCACCAGGACGACCGGGGCGGCCCGCTTGATCGGCAGGACGAAGGTCTGTGTGGCGGTGGTGGATGTACAGACCCGGCCCACCGGTGCCAGAGGACGTGCCGATGTCCGGACCGCGAGCCCGATCCGTACCCGGGAGGTGGTCGTGGTGCAGGACAGCCAAGCGGTGCCTTCCGCCTCCACCCCGGCCCGGTGCTCGACGAGATGCCGCCCGGCCAGGGCGCGGTAGCGGTCGACTCCCGCGTTCGTGACGTCGCCGTCGAGTACGGACTCGATCTCGATCCGGCCGCTCCAGCCGTACGCTCTGAACACCGTGTTCTGCGCGGCCAGGTACGGGTCGCCCATGTGGACCAGGCGGGTGTGCGTGACACCCAGGCGGCGGCCTTCGGCATCGTGGAAGAGCATGCGGCGGGTGAGCGTTCCGGCGCGCAGGTCCAGCGTCACGTTGCTGTGGCGCAGGGACGCGTGGTCCGGCGTGAGCCAGTCCCCGGGCGGTGCGCCCTCGGGCAGGCAGCGGTACCGCAGGGCGGTCCAGTCCGGCAGTCGGACCATGTCCTCGTTGGAGACCGTTCGTCCGCCGATGGTGGAGTCGAGCCGGTCGTAGCAGCCGGCGAGGTAGGTGCCCGGGTAGTGGATGTCGTCGGCGACGCTTTCGGGGGCCGAACCGCGTGTGGCGAAGCGGCCGTTACCCAGCGTGCACAGGGATTCGACCAGCCGCTCGGTCTTGGGGTCGTAGCGGTGGTACTCCCAGTGCCAGGCAGTGGTCACGGACGGCCGCCAACCAGTACGACGGACAGCCCGGCGAGGTCGGGGAGGACGAGATCGGCGCCATGCGCACCGAGGGCGTCCGTCATGCGCGGGTCGCCTTCCCGGTTAAGCCCCACCACCCATCGGAAACCGCCTCGGTGTCCCGCCTCGACGCCGGCGAGCGCGTCCTCCACCACTGCCGTGTGTGCGGGGGTCACGCCGAGACGGTCGGCAGCTTCGAGGAAGAGGGCAGGGTCGGGTTTGCCCGGAAGGGCGAGTGCGGCCGCGTCCTGGCCGTCCACCAGAGCGTCGAAGTAGCCGATGAGGTCTGCGGATTCCAGGAGGGAGCGGGCGTGCCGGGAAGCCGAGACAGCTGCGCACCGGATCGCCTGATGTCGCAATTCCTGGAGTGCGGGCCGCACGTCCCCAAACGTGCGGACGCCGTCAGTCCGCAGCATCGCGGCGAAGACCTCCTCCTTGCGGGCGGCGACCGCGTGGACGGTGGCGCACCCGGGCGGATCCTCGGGCGTCCCGGGCGGGAGGTCGATGTAGCGGGCGGTGAGGAAGGCGCGTACACCGTCGAGTCGGGAACGGCCGTCGACCAGGTCCCGGTACTCCCGGACGGCGTCGAACGGGCGCGGTCGTGCTCCAGCGTGCGACGGCTGCCACTCGGGGAGGCAGTCGTCGAAGGTCTCCTTCCAGGCGGCCGCGTGGCGGTCCGCCGTGGCCAGGAGCACTCCGTCGGTGTCGAAGACGACCGCGCGCAGTTCGTTCATGAGTCGTGCACCACGCGACGGCCGGTGATCCGAGCCGGGGTGAGCTTCATCCAGTGGCTGCGCGGGCCGCCGGCCCAGGGCTGGGAGCGGGCCGTGGTGTTGAGGTGGTGGATCTCGTCCGGGTCGGTGACGGCTGCCAGTTCACCCACCGCCAGCACGCTCCAACCGGTGGCGGTTACGTCGTCGATGTTGTCGATCTCGAAGGCGACCTCGGTTCCGGCAGCTCTGGCGGTGACGGCCTCCGCGGAGGTGCGGAAGGCGATGTCGGATCCTGCGATCAGGTAGTTGACGGGGAGGACGGCAGGCCCTTCGGGGGTGAAAATGGCGATGCGGCCCACGCCGTGCGTGCTCAGCAGCCGCCGGCATTCGGTCTTGTCCAGTGCTACGAGCGCACTGTCGCGCCGGGCGGTGGCTCGGCCGGCGACGTGGTGGGCGCTGGCGCCGGTCAGGTCGTCGACGGTGAGGCCGAGGGCGTCGGCCACCCGTACGAGGGTGCCGATGGCAGGGCTGGCGGCGTGCTCCTCCAGGTAGGCGATGTACGTCCCGTCGGCGCCACACCGCCGGCCCAGTTCGTCGCGGCTCAGGCCGAGGGCTTCGCGGCGGGCCGCCAGGCGGCGGCCCAGGTCGGTGCCTCCGGTCGTCTCGCCGGACTGCTGGGGGTGGGTGCTCGGCATGCTCTTCACGGCGCTCACTGCTCCTGGGGCGGTACGGCGACCGTGTCGTGCTGCGGTCCGCCGAGCACGACCTTGAGGGCGCCGGTTTCGCCGGCGTTGGAGAAGACGTCGTACGCCTCTTCCATCTGGTCCAGCTCGAAGCGGTGGGTGACCATCGCGGCCCCGGGGAGGCGGCCGGCGGCCATCATGCGCAGCAGCATGGGGGTGGAGTGGGTGTCGACGAGGCCGGTGGTGATGGTGACGTCCTTGATCCAGAGGTCTTCGAGGTGGAGGACGGCGGGCTTGCCGTGGACGCCGATGTTGGCGACGTGTCCGCCGGGGCGGACCATGCGGGTGCACATCTCGAAGGCCTCGGGCACGCCGACTGCCTCGATGGCCACGTCCGCGCCAAGTCCGTCGGTGAGGTCCTCGACCAGCCGCTCGGGCTCTTCGTCCGCGCTTGCGGTGGCATCGGCGCCGAGGCCGCGTGCGGCCGCGAGTCGGGAGGCGGCGAGGTCGACGGCGATGATCCGTCCGGGGCTGTAGAGCTGTGCGGTGGCGATGGCGGCCAGGCCGATGGGTCCGGCGCCGACCACGACGACGGTGTCGCCGGGACGGACGTTGCCGTTGAGCACGCCCACCTCGTAGGAGGTGGGGAAGATGTCGGCGAGCAGTACGGCGTCGTGGCTGTCCAGGGCGCTGGGCAGGGGGTGGACGGAGAGGTCGGCGAAGGGGACGCGTACGTATTCGGCCTGGGTGCCGTCGATGGTGTGGCCCAGGACCCAGCCGCCGCCTCCGCGGCACTGTCCGTAGTGGCCCTCTCGGCAGAAGCGGCAGCGGCCGCAGGCGGAGATGCACGAGATCAGAACGCGGTCGCCGGGACGGACGCTGCGGGCGTCGCCGCCGGTTTCGACGACGGTCCCGACGGCCTCGTGGCCCAGGATGCGTCCGGGAGTGACTTCGGGGACGTCGCCCTTGATGATGTGCAGGTCGGTGCCGCAGATGGTGACGGCGTCGACCCGGATGATCGCGTCGGCGGCGTCCTTGATCGAGGGGTCCGGGACGTCCTGCCAGGAGGTCTGTCCGGGCCCGTGGAAGACGAGTGCCTTCATGGCGCGGCCTTCTCTCTGTGTGCGCGGGAAGGGGTCACCGTCAGGCTGTGCCCGGGTCCCTCCCTCCCGCTTGGGCCGGTCGGCCCCTACCCGGGACCGGTCGGTCCCCAGCGGAGCGGGCGCTGCGGTGCGACGGTGGAGACCGGCATCCGTCCCGAAAGGAGGGCGCCATGTCCCAGTCAGCCCCGTCCCCCGCTTCCGCCCGCCCGGCCCTGCTGAGGTTCCTCGGCGGTGTACGGACGGTCACCGGCAGCAAGTTCCTGGTCGAGAGCGACCACGCCCGGATCCTCGTCGACTGCGGACTCTTCCAGGGTGTCGCGGACCTACGGCGCCGCAACTGGGACAAGCTGCCCTGCGACGCCTGCGACATCCACGCCGTCGTCGTGACCCACGCCCACCTGGACCACTGCGGGTACCTGCCGCGACTGGTGCGGCACGGCTTCCGCGGACCGATCCTGACCAGCGCCAATACCGCGCGCCTCGCCGAGATCGTGCTCCGCGACAGCGCCCGCCTGCAGATGGAGGCCGCCGAGCACGCCAACCAGCACGGCTGGTCCAAGCACCGGCCCGCCAAGCCGCTCTACGACGATGACGACGTCGACCACACGATCAAGTACCTCGACCCGGTACCGGTGGGCAGCGAGATCGAGATCATGGCCGGCACGAAGCTGATGCTGCACCACGGCGGTCACATCCTCGGCTCCGCCTGGGCGCACCTGACCCTGGAGGACGGCCACACCCTCGCCGTCAGCGGCGACCTCGGCCGCCCCGGCCACCCGCTCCTCCTGCCGCCCGAGCCGTTCTCCGGCGCCGACGTCCTGCTGATGGAGTCGACGTACGGCAACCGCCGCCACGACCACGAGAGCGCCCGCCGGGAATTCGCCTCGGTGATCACCCGCGCCCTGTCCCGCGGCGGGACGGTGGTCATCCCCGCCTTCGCGATCGACCGCACCGAGGTCGTCCTGCACGAACTCGCCACCCTGCGCAGCGACGGCACCCTGCCCCGCCACGTACCCGTCTACGTCGACAGCCCCATGGCCCTGGCCGCGCTGGACGTCTACCGCGACGCCGTACGGGCCCACTCGCCCGAGCTGCGCCCCGAGATCCTCGCCCAGGGCGAGGCGGCGATCAGCCCCGAGCCCTTCCAGGCCGCCCGGACCGTCCAGGAATCGATCGACATCAACAACTCCACCGGACCGGCCATCATCGTCTCCTCCGCCGGCATGGCCACCGGCGGCCGGGTCCTGCACCACCTCCACCGGATCCTGCCGGACCCCCGCAACGCCGTGGTCATCGTCGGCTTCGCAGCCGCCGGCACCCGCTCGCGCGACCTCGTGGACGGCGCCCGCACGCTCAAGATGTTCGGCGAGTACGTCCCCGTACGCGCCGAGGTCGCCGACGTCCCGCACTTCTCCGCCCACGCCGACGCCGGCCAGATCATCGACTGGCTGCGAGGCGCCCCGGCCCCGCACACCACCTATCTCGTACACGGTGAGGAGAGCGCCTCCGAGACCCTGCGCGACCGGATCGACGACGAGCTGGGCTGGACGGCCGTCGTACCCAAGTCCGGGGAGGCCGTCCTGGTCCGCTGACCTGGGCCGGACGGCCCCGGCGGTGTGCACCGCGCGGCCCTCCCGGCCACGGTGGCCCACCGAGCAGGGTGGATGCGAAGGGTTGGAGGCACTCCATGAGCACCATGCACAGCATCCTCGAAGCGATGGCACCGGAAGCCCGCGAAGCCTTGCTCGCCCACTCCCACCAGGTGACCCTCCCGGCCGGCACCCGCATCTTCAAGGAACACCAGCGGGCCGAGAAGTTCTGGATCATCCAGTGCGGCACCGTCGACCTCGACACCCACGTGCCCGGCCACAAGAACGTGGTCGTCGACACCCTCGGGTACGGCGAGCTGCTCGGCTGGTCCTGGATGTTCCGCCCCTACACCTGGCACCTCGGCGCCACGGCGACCCGCGAGGTGCGCGCTCTGGAGTTCGACGCCGCAGCCGTACGGGAGCTGTGCAACGAGGACTCGGCCGTCGGTCGGTCCGTCTCCACCGCCGTGGCCGCCGTCATCGCCGACCGGCTCGACTCCGCCCGCACCCGGCTCCTCGACGTGTTCGCCCCTCACGGCAGCGGCACCCCGCTCGCCTACGCACGCTGAGGACCCCGCCATGACCTCCACCCCGTACACCGTCGCCGACGTCATGACCACCGAGGTCATCGCCGTCTCCCCCTCGACCGGCTTCAAGGACATCGCCACCGCGATGGAACGGTGGAAGGTGACCGCCCTCCCCGTCATCGAGGGCGAGGGCCACGTCGTCGGCGTGGTGTCCGAAGCCGACCTCCTGCCCAAGGAGGAGTTCCACGAGCACCGCCCGGGCATGATCGAACAGATGCGCCGCCTCGGCGACACCGCCAAGGCCGGCTCCACCCGCGCCGAGAACCTGATGACCACCCCGGCCGTCACGATCCGCCCCGATGCCACCCTGCCTCAGGCCGCCCGCCTCATGGCCAACCACCACGTCAAGCGCCTCCCGGTCGTCGACGCCGACGGCACCCTCAAGGGCATCGTCAGCCGCGCAGACCTCCTCAAGGTCTTCCTCCGCAGCGACGAAGAACTCGCCACCGAAATCCGCCGCACCGTCGTCGAGCGCCTTTTCCCGCTCTCCCAGGAAGCCGTCAAGGTCACCGTGGCCCAAGGAATTGCCACCCTGACCGGCGCGGTTCGCGATGGCAACCTGATCCCACTGGCCGAGCGCCTCACCCACTCCGTCGAAGGCGTCGTCGGCGTCCACTGCCGACTGGATGCACCGGCCGAAGCGTGAAGTCCGACCCACGGCGCCGTGCCGGGGCGATGCAGCGCAGAGCCCGTACCAACGAGGAGCGCAGCGACGCCATCAGCAAGCTGCGAGGTCAGCGCCGGATGGCGATGACCTCGACGTCCGCATTCATGGCACGCAGCCTCCGCACCGCTTGTAGCAGCGAGACCTGAGCGAAGGCGAAGAGCGAGTCGACGGCAATGTCCTCGCCGTCCTTCAGCAGGATGCCGAAGACCACGCGGAGCGTGCCGAAGTCCTGGATGAGGCGGTGGTTTGGGTTGTGGGCGGCGACCTGTTTGAGGAACTTGGCTCGCACCTCCGCATCGCTCCGCAAGGTCTCCACGGCGACCACGCCTTGGGCGAAGAGGTGGTTGAGGGGGGCGGTACTCGAGGTGGCCTTCTTGACGCAGATCAGCTGACTGTCAGGGCCCAAGACGTCGCAGATCTCCAACCCCCCACCCTTGAATTTGCCGGTGCGGACATTCTTCTTGTCGAAGAGGAGGTATCCGTCCTGTTCTGCTGCCAGATGGTTGAACCAATCTTCATCGTGGGAATCTTGACCGTCTGAGTTGAGCGGTCCCCTCGTCCAGCATGGCAATGTGACGGTTCGCGGTGCCGCGAAGAGGCTGGTGAGCTCCTCTTCGAGGGTTTCGATGAAGCCTGCCCCCACTTCGAACCATTTGCCGTTGCCGTAGAACAGCCGGTCGGGGTTGGCCTGTACGTCGGCTATCAGCCATTCCTTGCCATTGGTGGCGACACCCGCAGGGGTTTGGCAGTCGTCGTCGCTGAACATGGTCACCCGGACGTCAGCGAGTGCCTTGAGCCGCTCGCCTTGCGGCTTGTCCTTCACGAAGGCAAGCAGGTGCCTCAGTTCGAGCTCGCTGGTTTCGATCATTTGGGCTCCGCGTCTGATGCGGAACGCCTGGGCCGAGCTGTGGCTTTCCTGACAGGCGTCGGGAACTCCGGTGGTCAGGCGGGGACTGTCCGGGTCCGCGAGGAGGCCCTCGAGGATCTTCTGGGCTTCGACAGCCTTGCGGCTGCCGCTGTTGAGGGCATGCACCCTGCTGACGAACTTCAGTTGGGGTAGTGGATCGGGCCTTGCACAGACGTCCTCGATCGTCCGCAGGTCGCTGAGGAAATCCTCCAGGCTGGTGGCAAGGGGGAGTTTGATGGTGGCCTGGGAGCATTCGACGCGCACGCGACGTATCCGGCCCGATTCCAGCGAGGTCAGCGCCAGCCCACTCACGGTGCCGCATATGCGGCGGACGACGGCGCCAAAGCGATCCAAGCCGAAATCGTCGATGCGTTCGCCGCGCGAGACCGAGTACTCGTCGACCCTGCCCCGGCCGTCCATGATCTGGTTGCGGACCTTGATGACTCCGGCGTCGTCGAGGCAGCGGGTTGCGAATTCCAGCCCGAACTCCTCGTCGCGGTAGTAGGGGTCCAGCATGTGGTGCCCTACCCCGTAACTCAAGGCATAGACCCCACGAGCCGTACGCATGATGACCAGGCCGGCTGCAGCGCGATTCCGTTCGTTGACGTCGAGGCCGGTGATGGACTCGACGGTGTCGCACCAGTCCGCGCGCTCGCGAGGGACTCCTCCCGTCATCAGCAATCCCTCGATGCCTTCACGGGTGAAGTTCCGGACCTCATAGTCGGCGCCGTCAAGGTACCTGTCACGCACGAACCCGCTCGGCTCCACGGGATGATCTTCGGCCTTCAACCGGTGGAGCGTGGATTTACGGGTGGCGGGTCGGGGTCTGCGGGTATTGCCCAAGGTGACCTCCACGCACTCGCAATGCAGGACCTACCAAGAAAGCAGACAGGAGGTGTCCCCGCTACTGAACTGACCACGTGAGTTTCGCTCGGATTCCGGTTGCACAAGGGCGCCGGTGGAGGCGGCAGGTCCGCCCAAGCTGCCGCCCCAGCTCCAAGAGGTTCGCACGCACGTCCGGTGACAACAACGGTCGTTATGTGCCAACTATCGTTGTGAGTCACACCGCTTCAGCGGCGGACTCGGGGCATGCCCAGGCCGATCCAGGAGATGATCTCGCGCTGGATCTCGTTGTTGCCGCCGCCGAAGGTGAAGATGACCGCGCTGCGGTAGCCGCGCTCGAGTTCGCCGTGCAGGACCGCGCCCGCGGAGCCGTCCTTGAGGGAACCGGCCGCGCCGACGATCTCCATCAGCCAGGCGTACGCGTCCCTGCGGGCCTCGGAGCCGTACACCTTGACGGCGGAGGCGTCCTGGGGGGTGAGGGTGCCGTCCTGGACGGCGCCCACCATCTGCCAGTTGAGGAGCTTCATCGCGTCGAGGCGGGCGTGGGTGCGGGCCAGGCGGCCGCGGACCCAGGTGAGGTCGATGACGCGGCGGCCGTCGGCCAGCTTGGTCCGGGCGGCCCAGCGCTGCACGTCGTGCAGGGCCCGGATGGCCATGGTGCCGTGGGCGGCGAGCGTGACGCGCTCATGGTTGAGCTGGTTGGTGATCAGACGCCAGCCCTTGTTCTCCTGGCCGACCCGGCGGCTCGCGGGGACGCGGATGTTCTCGTAGTGGCTGGCGGTGGTGTCGTGCGAGGCGAGGGTGTTGATCAGGGTGCAGGAGTAGCCCGGGTCCGCGGTCGGCACGAGGAGCATGGTGATGCCCTTGTGTGCCGGTGCTTCGGGGTCGGTGCGGACGGCGAGCCAGACCCAGTCGGCGGTGTCCCCGTTCGTGGTCCAGATCTTCTGCCCGTTGACCACGTAGGTGCCGGTCTCCTCGTCGCCCTCCCGTACGGCCTTGCACTTGAGGGCGGCGAGGTCGGTACCGGCGTCGGGCTCGCTGTAGCCGATGGCGAAGTCGATCTCGCCGGAGAGGATGCGCGGGAGGAAGTACGACTTCTGCTCGTCCGTGCCGAACTGCATGATGGTCGGCCCGACGGTGTTCAGCGCCATCAGCGGCAGCGGTACGACGGCCTGCGCGGCCTCGTCGAAGAAGATGAACTGGTCCATGGGCGACATCCCGCGGCCGCCGTACTCCCTGGGCCAGCCGACCCCGAGCCAGCCGTCGGCGCCGAGCTTGCGGATGGTCTCCCGGTAGAAGCGCTTCTGGGCGGCGGGGTCCTCGTAGCGGGCGTAGACGTCCTCCGGAACCAGCTCGGCGAAGTAGGCGCGCAGCTCGGTGCGCAACTGCTGCTGCTCAGGCGTGTATTCGAGGTGCACGGCCCCTCCGGGTGTCTCGCGGTCCAGCCGGTCGCTGTGGTGGCGGCGCACAGAGTAGAACGTGTTCCAACAAGGGGGAAGGACCCGCGGGGTGCCGTTTCCGCAGACCGGCGGCGGAGCATCGGCCCGTGACCCACAATGGGCCTACGGGGCAGGGGAGTTCGAGGATCCGGGGGGACACGTGGACGAGAAGGCCTGGGAGCGGGAATTCGCCGGGCGGGACCGGACTCCGGAGCACCGGGACCGGACGCCCGGCCGTCAGGACCGGCTGCCCGCCGGGCGGGACCGGATGCCCGGCGACCGGGTGCCCGGCGACCTGCCGCACGGCGATCGGATGCCCGGCGACCGGCTGCCCGCCGGCCCGGCCGGGGGCTCCGCGGGCGTGACCCAGATCCACGAGCCGGGAGCGCTGCCCGTCGACCCCGAGAGCCCCGACCGACTGCGCGCGTGGGAGCTGCTGCCGGACGAGGTCCGGGCGAGGACGCTGGAGAAGGCCGGCCGGTCCCTGGTCTGGTGGGCCCGGGTCTACTCCGACGGCGCCCCCTTCGCGGTGGTGCTCGGGGACCGCGGCCTGTGCCGGGTCCAGCCGGTGTACCGGGACGGCGCGGCGGCGGAGCACCGGGGCGAGCGGGTACGGGTGGAACCCGGATCGCTGGCCAGCCGTTCCTTCGACGGGCGCCCGGCGCAGGCGGGCGGCGCGGGCGCAGGAGCGGGTGCAGGAGCGGGCGCGCCCGGCCGGCCCGGGGCGGCGCGGGTGGAGCGGCTGGTCCTGGACCCGCCGGAGGCCCAGGGGGTGCTCGGGCACTTCCCCCTGGACGTACAGGACTTCCTCCAGCGGCCCTTCCTGGCCGACCGCCGGACCGTCACGGCCGAGTGGTACTACGAGGAGACCGTCCAGCCCCGGCACAGCGACCTGTTCGTCCTCCTGTGCCTGTCCACCGACCGCCACGTCACCGCGATCGAGGCCCGTCGCTCCCTGGACCGGGGCGCGACACCGGACCGGGCCCGCTGGCACGTCCTCACGTGCCACCAGGCCCGGCTCATCCCCCGCTGACCCGCGCGGAAGACCCGGCCCGGCCGGCGCCGCCGCGGCCCGCCGTCAGTTCAGCGCCGTGATCATCGACGCGGCGGTCGCCGTCATCGCCGTACGGGCCGCCGTCAGGTAGGGCCGGGGGTCCGCCGAGGTCAGGTGGGTGCGGATCGCCTCCGTCATGGCCAGGTTCAGCGCGGTCCCGATGTTGACCTTGCGGATGCCGCCCGCCACCGCCGCCGCGAGCTCCGTGTCCGGCAGCCCCGAGGAGCCGTGCAGCACCAGCGGCACGTCCACGGTCTTGGCCAGCCGCGCCAGCAGCGCGTGGTCCAGCTCGGCGGTACGGCTGGTCATCGCGTGGCTGCTGCCGACCGCCACGGCCAGCGCGTCGACCCCCGAGTCGGCCACGAACCGCCGGGCCTCGTCCGGGTCCGTCCGGGCTCCCGGCGCGTGCGGGTCCAGCGGGGCGGCGCCGTTCTTCCCGCCCACCTCGCCCAGCTCGGCCTCGATCCACAGCCCGTTGGCGTGCGCCCAGTCGGCCGCGGAGCGCGTGGCCTCCAGGTTCTCCGCGTACGGGAGCTGCGCCGCGTCGTACATCACCGAGCTGAACCCGGCGTCCGCGGCCTGCCGGAGCAGGTCGGGGCTCTTGACGTGGTCCAGGTGCAGGCCGACCGGGACCCCGGCGGCCTGCGCGCACGCGGCGGCGGCGCGCGAGATCGGCAGCAGCTGCCCGCCGCGGAATTTCACGGCGTTCTCGCTCAGCTGGAGGATGACCGGCAGGCCCACCCGCTCCGCCCCGGCGACGACGGCCTCGGCGTGCTCCAGCGTGATGATGTTGAACGCGGCGACGGCGCGGCCCGCGGCGGCCGCGTCGAGGACGAGCCTCCCGGCGGAGACCAGGCTCATCGGACGGCCTCCTCACCGGCGGTGAGGATCACCGAGCGGGTCAGGTTCCGCGGCTGGTCCGGATCGAGGCCCTGGTGGGCCGCCACCGCGATCGCCAGCCGGTGGACCCGTACCAGCTCGGCGAGCGGGTCGAGGCGGGCGGGCACCCACTGGCCGCCGGTGGCCCGCACCTGCTCGGCGAGCCCCGCGGGCGCCTCGCCGAGCGACCAGGTGAGGGTGCCGGGCCCGGTGACGCTGATCGGCCCGTGCCGGTACTCCATCGCCGGATACGACTCGGCCCAGGAGAGGGAGGCCTCGCGCATCTTCAGCGCCGCCTCGTGCGCGAGGCCCACGCTCCAGCCGCGGCCGAGGAAGGTGAACTGGCCCCGGCTCGCCGCGAGTTCGGGCAGCGGCTCGGCGAGCGCGGTCCGGGCGTCCGCGACGGCGGCCGGGGTGTGCAGACCGAAGTGCGCGCGCAGCAGGGTCAGGGCGGTGGTGGCGAAGCGGGTCTGGACGACGGACTGCTCGTCGGCGAAGTCGAGTACGACGAGCTCGTCGGCGAGGGTCATCGCCGGGGTCGCCGGGTCCCCGATGACGGCGGTGGTCCGCGCTCCGGTGTCCCGCAGTCCGGCCAGCAGGTCGAGCACCTCGGTGGTGGTGCCGGACCGGGTGAGCGCGACGACCCGGTCGTAGCGGCGGTGCAGGGGGAACTCGGAGGCGGGGAAGGCGTCGCTCTCGCCCTGGCCCATCTCCTCGCGCAGGGCGGCGGCCGCCTGGGCCATGTAGTACGAGGTCCCGCACCCGACGAACGCGGTACGCTCCCCCGGCCGCGGCAGCAACGCCCGCTGGGACGGGGCCAGTTCGGCGGCCCGCTCCCAGCACTCGGGCTGCGTGCCCAACTCGTACGCGACGTGGCTCATGCCGGCTCCCTGGCGTGGTGGGTGCAGTTTCCTGCAAGGTAGCGGCCCATTTCACGCAACTTCAAGCACCCAGAGGGGTTGATCTCCTGAGTTAATGTCGACGCGTAGGCCGTTGGAGCACACCCGAGGGGGTCGATCACCGTGGGGTCCATGACCCGCAAGGAGCGCTGGCAGGCGCTGCTGGACCAGCTGGTGGAGCGGGGCGAGCTGGAGGTCGAGCCGGCGGCGGAGGCCCTGGGGGTGTCCGCCGCGACCATCCGCCGCGATCTCGACCAGCTGGCCGAACAGCAGCTGCTGGTCCGCACGCGGGGCGGGGCGGTGGTGCACGGCGTCAGCTACGAACTCCCGCTGCGCTACCGCACGTCGCGCCGCGCCGCCGAGAAGCACCGGATCAGCGAGGCGGTGGCGGAGCTGATCGCCCCGGGCGAGGTGATCGGCCTGACGGGCGGCACGACGACCACGGAGGTGGCCCGCGCCCTGGCCGGCCGCCCGGACCTGGCGACGGGCTCGCCGGCGCTGACGGTGGTGACCAACGCACTCAACATCGCGGGCGAGCTCGTCATCAGACCGCAGTTCAAGATCGTCCTGACGGGCGGGGTCGCCCGCCCCCAGTCGTACGAGCTGACGGGCCCGCTGGCCCAGCAGGTGCTGGGCCAGCTGACGATGGACACGGCGGTGGTCGGCGTGGACGCCTTCGACCCCGCCGACGGCGCGGCGACCCGCCACGAGGACGAGGCGGCGATGAACCGCCTCCTGTGCGAGCGGGCCCGACGAGTGGTGATCGCGGCGGACTCCAGCAAGCTCGCGGTCCGCGCGTTCGCCCGCATCTGCCCGACGCGTTCGGTGGACGTCCTGGTGACGGACACGGCCCTTCCGGACCGGGTGGCGGCGCAGTTCGAGGCCGCGGGGGTGGAGGTACGGAGGGTCTGACGACCCGCCCCGGCCCAGCCGGCCCACCGCCCCACCGGCCCCTCAGTGCGTCGGCAGGCGTTCCGCCTCCCGTGACAGGGCGGCCAGGATCGGGGCGATCAGGGGGTGGGACCCCGCCCCTCGGCGGGTCGCCGCGAAGACCCTCCGGGTGGGCGTCGATCCCGACACCGGGCGGACCTGGACCTCCTTGAGGTCCATGCCGCGCAGCGCCGAGCGCGGGACCAGCGCCACCCCGGCCCCGGCACCCACCAGGGCCGTCACGGCGCGGAAATCGTCCGAGGAGTGCACGAACCGGGGCTGGAAGCCCGCCAGTTCGCAGGCGAGCAGGGTCACGTCGTGGCACGGGTTCCCGGGGTACTGGCCCACCCAGTCCGCGTCGGAGAGGTCCGCCAGCGGAACCTCGGGGAGGTCGGCCAGGGGGTGTCCCGAGGGCAGCACCGCGTCGAAGGGCTCCGCGTACAGCGGCAGCACCGAGAGGCGGCCGTCGTCGGCGCCGGGGGCGCCGCGGTACTCCACCGCCAGCGCGAGGTCGGCCTCGCCGTCGAGCAGCAGCGGCAGGCTCTGATCGCCTTCCGCGTCCCGTACGCGCAGGCGGATGCCCGGGTGCTCGCGGGCCAGGCGGGCGATCGCGGGGGCGAGGACCTCGGCGATGCCGGTCGCGAAGGCGGCCACGGTCACCTCGCCCGCCGTGCCTCCCGCGTAGGCCGCCAGCTCGGCCTCGGCGCGCTCCAGCTGGGCGAGGACCTCGTGGGCGTGGACGAGCAGGATCTCGCCGGCCGCCGTCAGCCGTACGCCGCGACCGCTGCGGGTCAGCAGCGCGTGCCCGGTCTCCTGTTCCAGCGCCGCGAGCTGCTGGGAGACGGCGGAGGGGGTGAGGTACAGGGCTGCGGCCGCGGCGGTCACCGTACGGTGGTCCGCCACGGCCCGCAGAATGCGCAGCCGGCGGGGGTCGATCACCCCACCATTCTCGCAGGTGGAGCGGCCCGCCCGGGCCGCCCCGGCCCGGGCTGCCTCAGGCCTGCGTGGCCGCCAGGGCGGCACGCGCGTCCGCGAAGGCCGCCACCGCGCGTTCCACGTCCGCCGTGGAGTGGGCCGCCGAGAGCTGGACCCGGATGCGGGCCGCGCCCATCGGGACCACCGGGTAGGAGAAGCCGATGACGTACACGCCGCGCTCCAGCAGCAGCTCCGCCATCTTGGCCGCCTCCGCCGCGTCGCCGATCATCACCGGGGCGATCGCGTGGTCGCCGGGGAGGATCTCGAAACCGGCCTCGGTCATCTTCGTGCGGAAGAGCGCGGTGTTGGCCGCGAGGCGCTCGCGCAGGTCGCCCGCGGACTCCAGCAGGTCCAGGACCTTCAGGGAGGCGGCGGCGATGACCGGGGCGAGGGAGTTCGAGAAGAGGTAGGGGCGCGAGCGCTGGCGCAGCAGCTCGACGATCTCGGCGCGGGCCGCGACGTAGCCGCCGGAGGCGCCGCCCAGGGCCTTGCCGAGGGTGCCGGTGATGATGTCGACGCGGTCCATGACCCCGTGCAGTTCCGGCGTACCGCGGCCGCCGGGGCCGACGAAGCCCACCGCGTGCGAGTCGTCGACCATGACCATGGCGTCGTAGCGCTCGGCCAGGTCGCAGATCTCGGCGAGGGGGGCGACGTACCCGTCCATCGAGAAGACGCCGTCGGTGACGATCAGCTTGCGCCGCGCGCCGCCCTCGGTCGCCTCCTTCAGGCGGGCTTCGAGCTCGGTCATGTCGCGGTTGGCGTACCGGAAGCGGCGGGCCTTGGAGAGGCGGATGCCGTCGATGATCGAGGCGTGGTTGAGGGCGTCGGAGATCACCGCGTCCTCGGCGCCGAGCAGGGTCTCGAAGACGCCGCCGTTGGCATCGAAGCAGGAGGAGTAGAGGATCGTGTCCTCCTGGCCGAGGAACGAGGACAGCCGCGCCTCGAGTTCCTTGTGCACCTCCTGCGTACCGCAGATGAAGCGGACGGAGGCCATGCCGTAGCCCCAGCGGTCCAGCGCGTCCTTCGCCGCGGCGACCACCTCGGGGTGGTCGGCCAGGCCCAGGTAGTTGTTGGCGCAGAAGTTGAGGACCTCGCCGGGGGCGCCGCCCGCGGTGACCGCCACAGCGGCGTTCTGCGGGGTGCCGATGACGCGCTCGGGCTTGTGCAGGCCCGCGGCGCGGATCTCGTCGAGGGTGGTGCGGAGGTCTTCGCGTACGGACTCGAACATGGGCTTCGGCTTCTCCTTGTGCGGCGGACGAAGGGGGCCGGGCCCCGCGGAGGGGGGAGGGTGGGCGGGGCCCGGCCGGAGGGAGATGGTTCGGTGGGACGGGTCGGGGACGGGGAAGGGTGCGGGGCGGTGCCCGCCCTCCCCTTCCGTGTCCCCGGCGGCGGTCAGGCCGTCCAGTCCAGGATGATCTTGCCGCTGCGTGCGGTGGCCGCCTCGTCGAACGCGGCGTCGAAGTCCCGGTGCGAGTAGCGGCCGGTGATGACCGGGCTGAGGTCGAGCCCGCCCTCCAGCAGCACCGTCATCGCGTACCAGGTCTCGAACATCTCGCGGCCGTAGATGCCCTTGATCGTGATCATCGAGGTGACGACCTTCGCCCAGTCCACCGGGAACTCCTGCGCCGGCAGGCCCAGCATGGCGATCCGGCCGCCGTGCGTCATGTTGTCGATCATGTCGCGCATCGCCTCGCCGCGGCCGGACATCTCCAGGCCGATGTCGAAGCCCTCGCGCAGGCCCAGCTGCGCCTGCGCGTCGGCGATCGTCGCCTTCGAGACGTCGAGCGCGAGCGTGGCGCCGGCCTTGCGGGCGATCTCCAGCCGCTCGGGGCTGACGTCGGTGATGACGACGTTGCGCGCACCGGCGTGCTTGGCCACCGCCGCCGCCATGATCCCGATCGGGCCCGCGCCCGTGATCAGTACGTCCTCGCCGACCAGCGGGAACGACAGCGCCGTGTGCACGGCGTTGCCGAACGGGTCGAAGATCGCCGCCACGTCCAGGTCCACGGCGGTCCGGTGCACCCACACGTTCTGGGCGGGCAGGACGACGTACTCGGCGAAGGCGCCGTCTCGCCCGACGCCGAGGCCGACCGTGCTGCGGCACAGGTGGCGTCGCCCGGCCAGGCAGTTGCGGCACTTGCCGCAGACCAGGTGGCCCTCGCCGCTGACCAGCGCGCCGATCTCGATGTCCCGGACGTCAGCGCCGAGCGCGGCGACCTCGCCCACGAACTCGTGGCCGAGCACCAGCGGGGTCTTGACCGCGCCCTGCGCCCAGCCGTCCCAGGAGCGGATGTGCAGGTCCGTGCCGCAGATGCCGGTGCGCAGCACCTTGATCAGCACGTCGCCGGGGCCGTACTCGGGCTCGGGGACGTCCATGAGCCACAGCCCGGGCTCGGCCTTGTGCTTGACGAGTGCCTTCATGGGGGGTGGCTCCAGGCATGCGGAGGGGGCGTTGCAACCACTGGTGCGGGTGCGACGTATCGACAGGCACCAATCTGCCGAGCGCGGAGGTGATCAGTCCATCGAGGATTTCTTAAGCGGGTCGACAGCCCAGCTTCACGCCTATGCTCCTCACGTGAAGGGCTGTGGCCTGGGCAGGGGCCCGCGGCCGGGGCAGGGAATGGGGAGGTGAGGGGCGTGCCGAGTCTGCGCAGCAGGGCGCTGTCGGTCGCGCTGATCGCGGCGGGGCGGCGAAGACGGTTCGCGAGTGCCGAGGCGGTACGGGCACGGGTGGCGGAGACGGCCCGCCGGCCGGCGTCGCACTTGCCGCCGCGCTCACTGGGCCGGGTCGCCGACGTCTCCCGCACCTTCGTCGGTGCCTGGCCGGTGTACGACGCCTCGCCGCGCGGGATCGAGCCCGCGGCCCAGGTGCTGTACGTGCACGGCGGCGGGTACATCAACGAGCTGGTCCGGCCGCACTGGTCGATGATCCGGACCCTGGTCACGGAGGCGCGGGCCCGCGTCGTCGTACCGGCGTACATCCTGGCCCCGCGCGGCACCGCCGACCGGACGGTTCCGGTGGCCGCCGACCTGCTCAGCGGGCTCATCGCGAGCGGCGGGGCGGGCGGCACGGTGCTCGTCGGGGACGCCGCGGGAGCCGGCCTGGCCCTGGCCGCCGCCCAGCGGCTGCGCGACCGCACCGGGGACCAGCCCTCGAGGATCGTGCTGATCTCGCCCTGGCTGGACCTGACCATGAGCCACCCCGACCAGGCGGCGATCGAGGCGGCCGACCCGCTCCATGCCCGGCCGGGGCTGCTGGAGGCCGGCCGGCTGTACGCGGGCACCCTGGCCACCGACGACCCGCGGGTGAGCCCCCTGCACGGCTCCTTCGCGGGGCTGGCGCCGCTGACGGTGTTCACCGGCACCCACGACGTGCTGACCACGGACAGCCGGGAGCTGCTCCGCCGGGCCCGCGCGGACGGGGTCGAGGTGGAGTTCCACGAGGAGCCGGGACTGCCGCACGGATATCCGCTGCTGCCGGTGCCGGAGGGCCGGGCGGCCCGGGACCGGATAGTGGAGCTGATCAGGTCCGCCGCCGACGAGTGACGACGAGCCGTCGGGCCGGGATGCGGGCCGGGGTGCGGGCCGTCATGCCGTGCAGGTCATCAGCGAGCTGATCGGCCAGGCGCGGTAGGCGGTCCAGTACGCCTCGTCGCGCGCACCGTCGGGGGGCGGGGTCCGGTTCGGCTGCCAGCCGACCGTGGAGAAGCCCGCCTCGACGGCGGCCTCGGCGAAGTCGGCGTGCGCCCACTCGCGGAACTCGAAGTCGGCCGGGGGCTGGGTCAGGAACTGCGCCTTCAGCAGCGGCGCGTCGCCTTCCTGTACGCGGTCGACGATCCGGACCCCGTACGGCGACCAGTCGACGTGCGGGAACGCGCCGGCGTTCGGCACGATGGCCAGCAGCCGGCCGCCGTCGCGCAGGTTGGCGCGGATCGAGCGGAACATGGCGTGCAGTGCGGACCGGTCGGTGGCGTGGTTGAACAGGTACACGGCGGTGGCCAGGTCGAAGGGGCCCATCTGCGGCAGCTTGGCCGCGTCGGCGACCAGGTACTCGATGGACGCCGTTTCAATGGAGGCCGTTTCGATCGCCGCCGCTGCGATGGACCCCGTTTCGCTGCACGCCGACTCGGCCGATTCGAAGGACGCCCCCTCCGTGGGCGCCGTCCCGGTGGACGCGGCCGCGATCGGGTCCGCCCCGGCGGCCCCGCGGGTGTACGCGTCCGCTCCGGGCCGCGCCGCCCCGCCCGCCGGACGTACGGCGCCCACCGCGGCCTCCAGCGCGCCCACGCCGTTCCCGCCGATCACCCCGTGCGCACGGGCCAGCCGGATCATCTCCTCCGAGATGTCCACGCCCACGGCCCGCCGGGCCCCGCCGCGGGCCAGCAGCCGCGTGTTGTAGCCGTATCCGCAGGCCAGGTCGAGGGTGTCGAGCCCGCGTACGCCGCCGAGCGCGTCGAGCGCCCCGAGCAGGGTGTGGGTGTCGGCCGCGGAGAAGGCCGCCGTGGTCTTCGACTCCACGAAGCGCTCGCCGATGGTGTCGTACTGGAACCGCATGCTCTGCCTTCCGTGGCGGGGTGGGACGCGTGCGTATCGTGCCCCGGAGCGCGGCCGCCGGGGCCGGGCGCGGCGGCCCGTCCCCCGGACGGGGGAGGCGTTCGGGTCAGTGCGTACGGCGTACGGGGTGCCCGGCGACCGCAGGAAGCAGTTCGCGGGCGCAGCCCCGCAGCCAGGCGTGCGCGGGGTCGGCGTCGTGGCGCGGGTGCCAGGCGATGCCGAAGGGCAGCGTCGGCAGGTCGAGCGGCACCTCGAAGGCCTCCAGCCCCAGCTCGGCGGCGAGCGGCACCGCCTGGGTGGCGATCAGGCCGACGAGGTCGCTCTCGCGCAGCAGGAACAGGGAGGCGGGGTAGGAGCCGACGCTGCCCACCACCCTCCGGGACAGGCCCTGCCGGGCGAGGGCGGCGTCCACGGGGCCCTCCAGCCGGCCGCGCCGGGAGACGATGAGGTGCTCGGCGGCCGCGAACCGGTGCGCGGTCATCCGGCCCCGCAGCAGCGGGTGGCCGGCCCGGGCGACGCCCATCATGCGCTCGTCGAAGAGGCGCTCGACGCGCACCTCGGGGGATCCGGCGTCCACGACGCCGAGTTCGAGGTCGGCGACGCCCTCGCGCAGCGCCGGGGTGTCCACGTGGCTCTCCGACAGGAACCGCAGCCGTACGCCGGGGGCCTCGCGGGCCACCCGGGAGAAGAGCGTGGCCCCGAAGGTGGCGGCGAAGGCGTCGTGGGCCAGCACGGTGAAGGTGCGGGTGAGGGTGGGCAGGTCGACCTGTCCGCCGCTCAGGAAAAGGGCCCGGGCCCGTTCCACGACGGCCCGGACCTCGCCGTGGACGGCGAGGGCGTGCGGGGTGGGGACCATGGTCCGCCCGGCGCGCACCAGCACGGGGTCGCCGAGGGCCTTGCGGATCCGGCCGAGGGTGCGGCTCATGGCGGGCTCGGAGAGGTGCAGGCGGGCGGCCGCGCGGGACACGCTCGACTCCTCCAGGAGGACGTCGAGGGCGACGAGGAGATTGAGGTCCAGGCCGGATTGCGTCACACGCATTCATCCCTTGCAGAACTTGCACTGGAAAGCAGGTCACCCCAACTCTACGGTGGGACACGGGGGATGAAGCCGATCGCGCTCCCCCCTCCCTCACCGTTCACCGTGACCGACTCCGAGGAGGAGCCGTGCTCCGCCATGCCCGCAAGCGGGATCCCGAAGACCCCGACGCCGTCCCGTCCGTCCCGCCCGTCGCGCCCGTCTCGCCCGCCCCTTCCGCCCTGCCCGTCCCGCCCGTCCCGTCCGCCCCGGCGCCCGCCGCCCTCACCCGGCCCGTGCTGCTCGTCCTGTGCGCCTGCGTACTCGTCGCGCAGGCCATGGTCGCCGCCGTCAACCTGCTGATCCCGCAGCTCGCCGCCTCCACCCTGCGGCCCACGCCCGGCCAGCTGGTGTGGGCCGTCGACGCCTACGTCATCGTCTTCGCCGCGCTGCTGATCCCGGCCGGGGCCCTCGGCGACCGGTACGGCCGCAAGGGCGCCCTGCTGGCCGGCCTCGGACTCTTCGCCGCGGGCGGCGCGATCAGCGCGCTCGCCGCGGCCCCCGCGGTGCTCATCGCCGGGCGCGGGCTGTGCGGGGCCGGCGCGGCCCTGATCATGCCCGCCACCATGTCCGTACTGATCCACCTGAGCCCGCCCGAGCGGCGCGGCCAGGCGCTGGCGACCTGGACGCTGTCCGCCGGCCTCGGGGGCCTGGCGGGCAACGTCGGGGGCGGCCTGGCCGGGGAGTACCTGACCTGGCGGGCCCTGTTCTGGGCGGTCGTCCCGCTCGGCGCGCTGCTCGCGCTCGTCGCGGCCCGCACGGTCCCCCGCACTCCGGCCCGGTCCGACGCCTCCGTCGACCCCCTGGGCGCGATACTGCTGGCCGGGGCGCTGCTCGCGGTCGTCTACGGGATCATCGAGGGGCCCTCGTACGGCTGGACCTCCGCGGCGGTGCTGATCGCCTTCGGGACCGGCGCCCTGCTGCTCGCGGCCTTCACCGGCCACGCGCTGCGCGCCGCGCACCCGCTGCTGGACCCGCGGATCTTCACCTCGCCCAAGCTGCGCGCCGGCTCGCTCGGCATCGGCGCCGCCTTCTTCGGGCTCTTCTCCCTCTTCTTCGTCAACGCCCAGTACCTCCAGTACGCGAAGGGCTTCTCGCCCGCCCTCACCGGTCTGGCGATCGTCCCGCTGACCATCGGCATGGCGGTCGTGCCGAAGCTGGGCGCACGCCTGGCGGAGCGGACGGGGCCGCGGCTGCCGGTCGGCGCCGGCCTGGGGCTGATCGGGGCCGGGCTGCTGCTGGTGTCCACCGCCGACGCGGGCACCCCGTACGCCCTGTACGCCTGCCACCTGCTGGTGCTGTCGGTCGGGACCGGCCTGTGCGCGCCCTCGCTGACCCTGACCGTGGTCGCCGAGCTGCCCGCGCACCAGGCCGGGCTGGGCTCCGGGCTCAACACCGCGGCCCGGGAGATCGGCGCCGCGCTGGGGGTGGCGGTGGTCGGCACGGTGCTGGCTTCCCGCTTCCACGGCGATCCGCACGATCCGGCGCAGATCGGCGCCTTCACGGACGCGATGGGGACCGCGCTGCGCACGGTCGCCTCGGTCCTGCTGCTGGCGGCGCTCGCGGTGGTGGCCGGGTACCGGCGCCGGGATGCAGCGTCGGGCGTCGGAGGGGCATGCTGACTGTGTGACGGCGAGACCGGACAGCGGCCCCGCCACCGACGCCACGGTACGGGTGCTCGCGCGGACCTGCGTCGATGCGGTGCAGGCCGTCGGCGGGTTTGCGGGCGGTGTATACCTGCGCTCCGGAGCCGAGGGCCAGTTGCTGCTGGCGGTGGTGACCGGGCTGCCCGGGCGGCTGTTCCGTCCGTGGTGGCGGATGCACGTGAACCGCCCTTATCCGGTCGCCGAGGCCTACCGCTCCGGACAGTCGGTCCACCTGCCCGACGCGGAGGCGTCCATGCGGCGCTTCCCGCAGCTGATGGCCGGGCTGCCGTTCCCCTTCGGATCGCTGTACGAGCCCGTCATGTCCGGCACGCAGCGGTTCGGGGTGCTCTTCGTGCTGCGCCCCGCCACCCCCGGCGCCCCGGTGGACGCGGCCGACCGGGAGCGGCTGCGCAACGCCGCCGACGCGCTGGCCGAGGGGCTCGCCGCGCTCACCACGGCCGGGGAACCGGTGCTCTGGGCGGGCGATCCGGTGGGCGTCCCGCCGCCGGACACCGCGCAGGGAGCCCGCGAGGCCGTGGAGCGGCTCGCCCTCGCCGTGCTCTCCGTGGACCGCGAGGGCAGGATCCGCTACGTCAACCGCGCCGCCGCCGGGCTGCTGGGCCTGGGCGCGGCGGAGCTGCGCGGGCGGGTGCTGTGGCAGGCGGTGCCGTGGCTCGGGCAGCCGGCGTACGAGGACCACTTCCGCGGGGCGTTCATGTCCGGGGAGCCGGTGCGCTTCCCGGCCCGGCGGGGCCGGCAGCCGGACGCGGGCTGGGTGACGGTGGACCTGTACCCGGGTGCGGACGGGGTGACCGTGACGGTCGACTCGGCCGAGCCGCCCGGCTACACCCCGGGGTCGGTGGTCCGCCCGGGCGCGGGCCTGGGTTCGCCGGCCGACCGGGCCTCGGCGCTGTACCGGCCGGTGGCCCTGGCGATCGCGCTGACGGAGGCGGTCACGGCCCGCCAGGTCTCGGCGGTGGTCACGCAGGAGCTGCTGCCCGCCTTCGGCGGCCGCCAGCTGGCGATCTACCTGCTCAACGAACGGCATCTGCACCTGGCGTGGGAGACGGGCTTCCCGCAGGGCTTCCTGGACCGGTTCGACGGGGTGGCGCTGGACGTGCGGCTGCCGGGCGTGGAGACGCTGACCACGGGCCGGCCGATGTTCTTCGAGTCGATGGAGCACCTGGCCAACGCCTATCCGGGGATCCCGCTCGACGCCCACGTCGGGGCCCGCGCCTTCCTCCCCCTGATCGCCTCGGGGCGGCCGGTGGGCTCCTGCATCCTCGGCTTCGACTCCCCGCGCGGCTTCAGCCCGGAGGAGCGCACGGTGCTGACCGCGCTGGCCGGACTGATCGCGCAGGCCCTCGAGCGGGCGCAGCGCTACGACACCGAGGCGGCGCTGGCCCGCGGACTGCAGGCGGCGCTGCTGCCGCACCGGCTGCCGGTGCGCGAGAACGTGGAGACGGTGGGCCGGTACCTGCCGGGCACCCAGGGCATGGACGTGGGCGGCGACTGGTACGACGTGATCGAGACGGGCGAGGGCCTGCTGGCGCTGGTGATCGGGGACGTGCAGGGCCACGGGGTGGCGGCCGCCGCCACGATGGGCCAACTGCGCAGTGCGGTACGGGCCTTCACGCTCGGCGGCAGTCCGCCGGAGCAGGTGGTGTCGGGCACCAACCGGCTGCTGATCGGGCTGGACCCGGGCCAGTTCGCCAGCTGCTGCTACGTGCTGCTCGATCCGGAGTCGGGCCGGGCGCGCGCCGTCCGGGCCGGGCACCCGCAGCCGCTGCTGCGGCACGCGGACGGGCGGGCCGAGGTGCTGGACCTGCCGGGCGGCGTGGTGCTCGGCATCGACGCCGGCGCGACGTACCCGGTGACGGAGCTGCGGCTGGCGGCGGGCGCGGTGCTCGCCCTCTACACCGACGGGCTGGTGGAGGAGGCGGGCAAGGACATCGACCTCGGGGTGGAGAGGCTGCGGGCGGCGCTGGCCCAGGCCCGGCCGTCCCCGCTGACCGAGATGGCCGACCGGCTGGTCGGCGCGGCCGGGGACTCCGCGGACCGGCCGGACGACATCGCCCTGCTGCTGGCGTCGCGTACGGACGGCCGGTCCGCCGCGAGGACCTAGGGGGTGTCTCGCCGATCATGCCGGGCTCGCGGCGGCGAGCACCGCGCCTCGCCGCGTTGTCCTCGGTCGCCGACACTCCGCGTCGCCTCCCTCGTCCGCCTTGCGATCCACGGCGCCCACCGCCGCTCCCTGATCCGGCCCGATCGACAAGACACCCCCTAGGCAGACACCCCCCGGGCCCCCACGGGTGCCCACTCCGTGGGCAGGTGGTGTCGCTGGGGGCACATGTCGGCAAAGCGGAGGAAAATTTGCCCGCCCTCCGCTGCGGTTCCCGCACCCGCACTCCGCGCAGCGTTTACGCGGTCTTAACGCCGCCGTAGGGCCACCGCTGCGCGACGCGACGATGGAATCCGCAGGAGAACTGCTCTTGACCTGCGAATCCCGCAGGGATTCGATGTCGGCCCGGGAGCCACCGAACCACCTTGCTCACCACCGCCTCGGAGGCGATACCGCTCCCGCACCTCAGTTCACCGCACCAGCCGATCGGAACCCCGCACCGATGTCTGAAACGATCAGCGCCCCTCAGGCCCTCGCCCCCGCCACCGGGCCCGTCCCCCAGAAGCTCAAGCGCTCCATCGGCGTCGTCGGCGGCACTCTGCTGACGCTCTCATGCGTGACGCCCGCTTCGACCCTGTTCGTCGTCGTGCCCGACCTGTTCTCCAGCCTCGGCACGTGGACCGCCCTCACGATCGCCATCGGCTCGCTGCTCTGCATCGGCGTCGCGTTCTGCTACTCGGAGCTCGGCACCCTGATCCCCAGCGCGGGCGGCGAGTACGCGATGGTGTCGACCATGGCGGGCCGGCTGGCCGGCTGGCTGGTGTTCGTCCTCTCCCTGCTGGTCGTGATGATCGTGCCGCCCGTGATCGCCATGGGCACCGCCGACTACCTCGCGCCGATCGTGCACATACCGGCCCCGGTCGCGGGTGGCGGCGTGATGCTGCTCGCCACCCTCGCCGGCCTCCTCGACCTGCGGGCCAACGCCTGGATCACCGGCATCTTCCTGGTGCTCGAGGTCGTCGCCGCCGCGCTGGTCGCCGTACTGGGCTTCGCGCACAGCGAGCGCGGCGCCGACGCCCTGGTGCACGGAACGGTCGCGGCCGAGGGCGGCGGCACGTCCACGGTGACCGCGATGATGGTGGTCTCCGGCCTCGCCATCGCCCTGTTCATCACCCAGGGCTTCTCGACCGCCGTCTACCTGTCGGAGGAGCTGGAGAACCCGCGGCGCAACGTGGCCCGCACGGTGCTCGCCACCCTCGCCATCTCCACGGCCGTCATCCTGATCCCGGTCATCGCCATCACCGTCGGCGCCCCCGACCTCTCCGCGCTGACCGAGGGCGACCTCGGCGGGATGGTCACCGCCTGGTCCAACTCGGCCGTCGGCACCTTCGTCAGCCTCTGCGTCGCCCTCGCCATCATCAACGCCGGCATCGTCATGGTGATCCAGAACTCGCGCGTGCTGTTCGCCTCCGCCCGTGACAAGGCCTGGCCCGAGCCGGTCAACCACGCGCTGTCCAAGCTGGGCCGCTTCGGCTCCCCGTGGGTGGCCACCCTCCTGGTCGGCGTCCCGGGCGCGGCGCTGTGCTTCGTCAACCTCGACACCCTCTACGGGGTCACCGGCGTCTCGGTGACCGGCATGTACCTGCTGGTCGCGGTGGCCGCGCTGTTCGCCCGGCGAGGGGCTCACCGCGAGGTGGCCGCCTGGCGGATGCCGCTGTGGCCGGCCGTGCCGATCGTGCTGATCGCCGTACTCGCGTACATCCTGAAGCAGCAGGAGACCCAGTACCTGCTGTGGACCGGCGGGATCGTGGCCGTGGCCACGCTGTACTGGGCGCTGTACCTGCGGCCGCGGCAGGACACCCGCTGGCTGGTCAGCATCCCGGAGGACGACGAGCCCGCCGCCGTCTGACCCGCACTGCCGGGCGGGGCCGTACGGGACCGGTTCCCGCACGGCCCCGTACGGCCGCGCCCCGGGGCGCTCAGCACGCCGGGCGGCCGGGCGGGCGGCCCAGGGTGATGGCCGTGTTCACCAGGCCTACGTGGCTGAACGCCTGCGGGAAGTTTCCGAGTTGGCGGCCGGTGACCGGGTCGTACTCCTCCGCGAGCAGCCCCACGTCGTTGCGTACGGCCAGCAGCCGCTCGAAGAGCTCCCGCGCCTCCTTCTCCCGCCCGGTCATGTGCAGCGCGTCGGCCAGCCAGAACGAGCAGGCCAGGAAGGCCCCTTCGTCGCCGGGCAGCCCGTCGACCGAGGGGCCCTCGGTGCTGTAGCGGCGGACCAGGCCGCTGCTGCCGAGCTCCACCCGCACCGCGTCGACCGTGCCGATCACGCGCGGGTCGTCGGGCGGCAGGAACCCGACCCGCGGGATGAGCAGGGTGGCCGCGTCCAGTTCGCGGGAGCCGTAGTACTGCGTGAAGGTGCCGCGCACCGGGTCGAAGCCGTTGTCGATCACGTCCCGGTGGACCTCGTCCCGCATGGTCCGCCACCGCTCCACGTCGCCGAGCAGCGAGGGATCGCTCTCCATGGTGCGCACGGCCCGGTCCGCGGCGACCCAGGCCATCACCTTGGAGTGCACGAAGTGCCGGCGGGGGCCGCGCACCTCCCACAGGCCCTCGTCCGGCCGCCGCCAGTTGCGCTCCAGGAAGTCGAGGAGCGCGAGCTGGATGCGCCAGGCGTGCCGCTCGGCGGGCAGCCCGTTGGCCCGGGCCAGGTAGAGCGAGTCGAGGACCTCCCCGTACACGTCGAGCTGGAGCTGGTCCACGGCCGCGTTGCCGACCCGGACGGGGGCGGAGGAGGCGTAGCCGCTCAGCCAGGGCAGGTCGGATTCGGGGATCCGGCGCTCGCCGCCGATGCCGTACATGATCTGGAGGTCGGCGGGGTCTCCGGCGATCGCGCGCAGCAGCCATTCGCGCCAGGCGCGGGCCTCGTCCAGGAAGCCGGTCTCCAGGAGGGAGCCGAGCGTCAGGGTGGAGTCGCGCAGCCAGCAGTAGCGGTAGTCCCAGTTGCGGACGCCGCCGATCTCCTCGGGCAGGGAGGTCGTGGCGGCGGCCGCGATGCCGCCGGTCGGGGCGTACGTGAGGGCCTTGAGGGTGATCAGGGAGCGGGTCACCGCCTCCTTGTAGGGGCCCTCGTAGGTGCACTGGGCGGACCAGTCCCGCCAGTCGACGAGGCTCTGCGCCAGCGTCTCGAACGGGTCGCAGGGCTCGGGGCGCGGCTCGTGCGAGGGGTGCCAGGTGAGGACGAAGGCGACCTTCTCGCCGGCGGCGAGGGTGAACTCGGAGCAGGTGCTGTTGGCCTCGCCCCACGTGGGCACGGCCGGCTCGCTGCGGAACCACGCGGAGTCGGGTCCGGCGACGGCGACCCGGTCCCCGTCGGCGCGCCGGACCCAGGGGACGACGTGCCCGTAGTCGAAGCGCAGGCGCAGGACGCTGCGTACGGTGACCTCGCCGGTCAGGCCCTCGACGATGCGCATCACGTCGGGGGCGTTGTCGCGCTCCGGCATGAAGTCGACGACCTTGAAGGATCCGCCGTCCGGGGTGTCCCAGTACGACTCCAGGACCAGCGAGCCGTCGACGTAGGCGCGACGGGTGCACTGCTCGTCATCGGCGGCCCCGGCGGGCGAAATGCGCCAGTGGCCGTTCTCCTTGTCGCCGAGGAGCCCCGCGAAGCAGGCGGGCGAGTCGAAGCGCGGCAGGCACAGCCAGTCGAGGGACCCGTCGCGGCCGACGAGCCCGCTGGTCATGAGGTCGCCGATGAGTGCGTAGTCTTCGATGGGTTGTGTCATTTGTGCGCTGTTCCCCCGAATGCCCGGGCCCAATCAATCCGGGACCCGGGCACCCTCGGGCGCGCTACTGCCGCCCGGCGGTCAGTTGCGTACGAGGAGCAGCACGCCCGCGATGACCACGGCGAGGGCGACGGCGAGGAGGCCGTGGGCCAGGCGGTGGCTGCGCAGGACGGGCAGGAAGCGGTCGGCGGCGTACCTGCCGGGACCGGTGAGGGCCACCGCGGCGGCGGCCGCGGTCAGGAGGAGCTCGTACTCGATGCCCTTCGGGGCGAAGAACGCGCCGGCGCCGTGGACGGCGATCGCGTTGATCATGGTGCCGACGACGGCGGCTCCGGCGAGCGGGGTGAGCAGCCCGAGGGCGAGGCCGAGGCCGCCGAGGGTCTCGGTCAGGCCGGCGACGACGGCCATGGCGTCACCCGCGGGGTAGCCGCTGGCGGTGAAGAACTGGCCGGTGCCGCTGATGCCGCCGCCGCCGAACCAGCCGAAGAGCTTCTGGGCGCCGTGGCCGGCCATGGTGAGTCCGAGGACGACGCGCAGGAGGAGCAGGCCGGCGTCGTGGGCGGGGGTGGAGAGGGCGAGCGGGACGGCCGGTACGGCTGCGGCCTGCGGCTTCGTCGCGGTGACGGAGGGGCTGGTCATGGGGGGGATCCTTCCGGTCGGGCGGTCCGGGCGGGGACGGAGTTGCGGTGGAGCAGGTTTGTTCAAATTCGAACCGCCAGCCCCGACCATAACTAGTGATTCAAATTGGAACAACCCGTGTAGGCTGGGCCCATGGCTGAAACGAGATGGCTGGACGAGCGCGAGATGCGCGCCTGGAGCGGCTTCCTGGCCGCGTCCGCCCTGGTGAACCGCCGCCTCGACCAGCAGCTCAAGGACGACTCCGGCCTCTCGCACCCGCAGTACGAGATCCTCGTGCGGCTCTCCGCGGCCCCTGACGGCGAGCTGCGGATGACGGAACTGGCCAATGGCCTGATCAATTCGAAGAGCGGACTGACCTACCAGGTCACCCAGCTGGAGAAGGCGGGCCTGGTCCGCCGCCGCAGCTGCCCCTCCGACGTGCGCGGGGTCTTCGCCGTCCTCACGGACGCCGGCCGGGCCCGCCTGGAGGAGGCCGCGCCCGGGCACGTGGCGACGGTCAGGGAGGCGCTCATCGACGTGCTCACGCCCGCGCAGCTCGAGGCGCTGGCGGACGGGCTGGGCGAGGTCAGCCGCCGGCTGCGCGAGCACGGCGGATAGCCTGGTACGCAGCGGGTGGCGGGTAACGGGCCCGAACGGGGTATAGGGGTGGCATGGACTGGACGGTCTGGCTGACGATCGCCGCGGTCGTGGCCCTCGGGCTGGCGATCGCGGCCGGTGTGCTCCTCGTACGGGTCTTCGCGGCCCGCCGACTGCTGCTCGACGCGGGGATCCCGCTGCGCGACAAGGCGCTGTTCTGGGTCGCGGTGATCTACACCGTCTCGCCGGTGGACCTGATCCCGGACCCGGTCTACCTCGACGACATCGGTGTGCTGCTGCTGGCGCTGCGCTCCCTGCACGCGGCGGCCGCGGCGGTGCGGCCGGGCGGGACGGCGGTCCCGAAGCCCGCCGGGGCGAAGGAGCCGGATCCCGCGTAGCGGCGGCCGGCACCCTCCCGACCTCCCCCGGACCGGGGGCTGTCACTGGCCTGCGGCACCATGGCCGACATGCCTCGCGAAGATCTTGACGCCCCGTTCTCCTCCCCCGCCGCCCTGTTGGACGCCGGAGCCGACCGCATACGGGAGTGGCCCGCCCCGGGGGCCGAAGGCGCGGTCGGCCGCGAGGTCTTCACCCAGGCCGAGGCCGTGTTCGGGTATGCGGAGGTCTCGCGTGCGGAGTTCGGCTCGTGGCTGCACTTCGCCGCGAAGGTGCTGGGGCACGACGCGTACGCGGAGCAGGTCGCCGCGGCCGAGCCCGGCATGCCCTGGCGGACCGTATGGGCCTGGTGGCGGCCGGTCGGGGCCTTCCGCGCCGAGCCGAACCTCAGCGGGGACGCCTCGGCCGACGTCCTGGACGGGCCGGACGGCCGGAGCCTGCTGAAGGTCTGGTCCCTGTGGACCGAGGAGCGCTGGTTCGACCTGGCCACCGGCGAGCGGTGCCCGGCCCCCGCCGCCGGGGAGTTCACCCGCCGCGCGGCGGAGCCCGAGGACGAGGAGCCGTACCTCTTCGACCCGGACGAGGAGGCCTGGGCCCTGCACTGCCCCGGCACCTGGGAGGAGCCCGTACCCCTCGGCGGGGGCCGCTTCCTGCTCACCGAGGCCCGCGGGATCGTGGTCGTGGAGCGCAACGGGGCGGTGGCCGCCGCGGGCTGGCCCGGCGGCGGCGCCGACACCTCCTCCTGGGACGAGGGCGCGAGCAGTCCGTGGTTCGCCGGCCCGGAGCCGGGCGAGAGCCCGCTGGACGCGGCCCGCGTGGAGGCGGTGTTCGGCGCCGACCGCACGGTCCGCGTACCGGACGCACGGCTTCCCGCGGAACTGACCCACCTCCCGACCCGGGAGCTGATCGGCACGGTGGGCCTGCCGAGCCACTGGGCGGCGGGCGTGACCTCGTTCGAGCTGGCCTGGACCGAGGACGGCCCCGGGAGGCCGGAGCCGGACACCGACTTCGGCGGACTGCTGCACCTGGGGACGTTCGAGCTGGGCCACGCCGACGAGGGCCACGTGCTCCTCCATCCGGGGACGGGCGCGGTGTCGATGGTCCGCGAGGGCGAGGGGCCGTTCCCCTTCGCCCGGGACACGGAGACGTTCGTACGCCTCCTGGAGGCCGTGCGCCGGTTCATGGGGGCCTGCTGGGACCCGTATCCGCAGGAGGACGGCCACGGCTCCTTCCTCTTCGAGGTGGGGGAGCTGGAGCCGGACGTCCTGGAGTCCGATGATCCCGAAGAGCCCGGCGCCGCGGTGTGGGAGCACGTCTTCGCGTCCATCACGGAGCTGGGCGTCCACGGGTACTGAGCCGGGCCCCGGCGGCGGGTGACCGCGACTCAGCGGACGCCGCGGGGGCGGTACTGGATGCTGATGCGGGGGCCGACCGCGCGGGTGGATTTGGGGATGGCGTGCTCCATGGTCCGCTGGCAGGAGCCGCCCATCACGACGAGGTCGCCGTGCCCCAGGGGCAGGCGCAGCAGGGTGGGGCCGCCGTCGCGGGGGCGCAGGACGAGGTCGCGGGGGTCGCCGACCGAAAGGATCGCGACCATCGTGTCCTCGGTGGCGGACCGGCCGATGCGGTCCCCGTGCCAGGCGACGCTGTCGCGGCCGTCCCGGTAGAGGCAGAGGCCGGCGGTGGTGAAGGGCTCCCCCAGCTCGGCGGCGTAGTGCCGGGTCAGCGCGGAGCGGGCCTCGGTGAGCACCGGGTGCGGCAGCGGCTCGCCCTCGTCGTAGAAGGCGAGCAGGCGGGGGACGTCCACCTCGCGCTCGTACATCCGGCGGCGCTCCGCCCGCCACGGCACGTCCTCGGCCAGCCTCTCGAACAGCGTGTCGGCGCCCGAGAGCCAGCCGGGCAGGTGGTCGACCCAGGCACCGGCACCGAGCGCGGTGCGGCGCAGCTCCGGGAGGGGGCCGAGGCGGAGCTCGTCACCCTGGTCGAAGAGGGAGCCCTGGAGGCCGGGGATCGTTCGCACGGGTCCATCATATCGCGCCACTCGAACATTCGATCGATTCATGGTCCGCACGCCCCCTCGTCCCCGGAAAGGGGGCGTCAAGGTAGCGCTAGGGAGGCGTTAAGGAGCCGTCAAGAGCCGCCGGGGTCCTGGACCGGGACGGCCATCGGTCCACGGCCGTGGCGCCGCACGTCTGCGCAGGTGGGAGGCGGGTTCCGGGCGGAGTACACGGCTCCGGCCAACCGGAGCAGTCCCCCGCGCGGCAGCGTCGGGGGCCCGTCAGCATGGGAACGCGCGCGTGCACGAATGATCGAGTTCCGTACGCTTGCCCAGCCGTCGCACCGATGGCCGGATCCAAGCCGTACGAAGGAGCACCCGCGATGGCCACCCCCGCCCAGCCGAGCCGCCTGAGGGCATGGCTCCTGGAAGGCCTGACCGACCAGACGAGACACCGGTCGGGCCATGGGTCGCAGGAGACGCCCGACGGGAGCGGAACGGCCGCGGCCGCCGACCACGGGCGGCCGTGGTGGCGCGTGATGTGTCTGACCGGCCTCGACTACTTCTCCACCCTCGGCTACCAGCCGGGCATCGCGGCGCTCGCGGCCGGCCTGCTGTCGCCGCTGGCGACGATCGTGCTGGTGGTGCTGACCCTGCTCGGCGCGCTGCCGGTCTACCGCCGCGTCGCGGAGGAGAGCCCGCACGGCGAGGGGTCCATCGCGATGCTGGAACGGCTGTTGTCGTTCTGGAAGGGCAAGCTGTTCGTCCTGACCCTGCTGGGCTTCGCGGCGACCGACTTCCTCATCACGATCACCCTGTCGGCGGCCGACGCGACCGCGCACCTGGTGGAGAACCCGCATCTGACCAGCACGCTCAACGGCCACCAGGTGCTGATCACCCTGATCCTGATCGCCCTGCTGGGCGGCGTGTTCCTCAAGGGGTTCAGCGAGGCCATCGGGGTGGCCGTGGTCCTCGTCTTCTCCTACCTCGCGCTCAACGTCGTCGTCATCGCGGTCGGCCTGTGGCAGGTCGTCAGCGAGCCGCACGTCATCACCGACTGGAAGCAGGCGCTGATCACCGAACACGGCAACGTGTTCATGATGATCGCCATCGCCCTCGTCGTCTTCCCCAAGCTGGCACTGGGCCTGTCCGGGTTCGAGACCGGTGTCGCGGTCATGCCGCACGTCCAGGGCTCCCCCGACGACACCGAGGACAAGCCCGCGGGCCGGATCCGGGGCACGAAGAAGCTGCTGACCACCGCCGCCGTGATCATGAGCGTCTTCCTGATCACCAGCAGCTTCGTCACCACCCTCCTCATCCCCGCCGACGCCTTCCAGCCGGGCGGCGAAGCCAACGGCCGCGCCCTCGCGTACCTGGCCCACGAGTACCTGGGCTCCGCCTTCGGCACCGTCTACGACATCTCGACCATCCTCATCCTGTGGTTCGCGGGCTCTTCCGCCATGGCCGGCCTCCTCAACCTGATGCCGCGCTACCTGCCCCGCTACGGCATGGCCCCGCACTGGGCCCGCGCCCTGCGCCCGATGGTCATCGTGTTCACCCTGATCGCCTTCCTGGTCACCTGGATCTTCGACGCCGACGTCGACGCCCAGGGCGGCGCGTACGCCACCGGCGTCCTCGTCCTGATCACCTCGGCGGCCGTCGCCGTGACCATCGCGGCCCGCCGGGCCGGGGAGCGCGGCTGGACGATCGGATTCGGTGTCATCTCCGCGGTGTTCGTCTACACCACCGCCGTCAACGTGGCCGAGCGCCCCGACGGCGTGAAGATCGGCGCCTGCTTCATCGCCGGCATCATGGCCCTCTCGCTGCTCTCCCGCCTCGCCCGCGTCTTCGAGCTGCGCGTCACGCACGTGGAGTTCGACGACATGGCGCAGCGGTTCGTCCGCGACACCGCCAACCGGACGATCCGGTTCATCGCCAACGAGCCGGACAGCCGCGACAAGGCCGAGTACCGCGACAAGGTCCAGCAGATCCGTGCCGACAACGACATCCCGGCCGGCGACGACGTCATGTTCGTCGAGGTCACCGTCCTGGACGCGTCCGAATTCGAATCGGGCATGCGCGTGCGCGGCGAGGTCCTCCACGACCGCTACCGCGTGCTGACCCTGGAGAGCTCCAGCATCCCCAACGCCCTCGCGGCGCTGCTGCTGCACGTCCGCGACGAGACCGGGCAGCGGCCGCACATCTACTTCGAGTGGACCGAGGGCAACCCGATGGCCAACTTCCTGCGCTTCTTCCTCTTCGGCCAGGGCGAGGTCGCCCCCGTCACCCGCGAGGTCATCCGCGAGGCGGAACCCGACCGGAGCCGCCGTCCGCACGTCCACGCCGGCTGACGGCGGCACCTGCACCTGCACCTGCACCTGCACCTGCATTTGCGGCGCCACCGCCACCAGGTCCGCGTCAACGACCCGTCACGGTTCGCGGCCTCCCCGTCAGGAAGCCGTCAACGGACCGCCCCTTCCCGCCCGCCCGGCGCTTGCATGGGAGCCGGCAGCAGACCGGATGAGGGGTGGACGGTGGACGTGGTGCGGCACAGAGTCGTGGTCGGTGTGAGCGGGAGCGCCGGCAGCCTGACGGCCCTGCACCGGGCCGCCGCCGAGGCCCGGGTGCGCGGCGCGGAGCTGTGGGCGGTCCTGGCCTGGCAGGCGCCGGGCGGGGACATCGGCAGCCGCGGTCCGGGCTCGGTCCCGATGCTGGCCGCCGTGAAGGCCGCGGCCGTCGAGCGGCTGCGGCTCGCCCTCGACAGCGCCTTCGGTCCGGCCGGCCCGGGCGTGGCCCTCGCCGGTCATGCCGTACGGGCCACGGCCGGTGCGGCCCTCCTCGACGCGGTGAGCGGGCCGGAGGACCTGCTCGTCGTGGGGACGGGCGCGCGCGGGGCCGTACGCCGCCTGCTGCGGCCCTCGGTGGCCCGGCACTGCCTGGCGCACGCGCCCTGTCCGGTCCTGACCGTGCCGCCGTCCCCGCTCCAGGCCGAACTGGACGCCGTCCACCGCCGGAACGTCTGGCGGCTCCCGCTGGACGCGCGCGAGCTCGCCGAATGAGCGGTCCGGCGCCGCGCCCGGCCATGGCCCCGACCGGAGCGGCCTAGGGGGTGTCCGCAAAGTAGCGCCGTGCGCCCGCAGGGCGCTCCCGCGGCGTCCGGTGCGTGCTCTCGGTGTGCCGGGCGGAAGCCCGTGTACTGGACGTACTCGGGATTTCGCCCGGTGCGCCGAGAGCGCGTGCCGGGCGCCGCGGGGCAGGCGGGACTTTGACGACACCCCCTAGCCGAGCCAGGGTGCGAGCCCCCACCGCAGCGTGTGCCGGTCCCCCGGTTCGAGACGCACGCGCGCGGTGTCGCGGCGGAAGGCGTCGGGGCCGCAGCTCATCGGCTCCACGGCGACGCCGCGGCGCCGGTGCGGCTCGGGCAGGGTGTCCCCGGTGTACACCTGCACGAAGTCCGCCCCCTCGCCGAGCCACAGGTCGGTACCGTACGCGCCGGACGGCTCGGCGAGGCGTACGACGGCCCGCCCGTCCGCCTCCCGCAGCAGGTCCGTGAAGGCCGTGTCCAGCCGCTGCGGGCCGATGGGCCGCGGCGCGCCGAAGTCCTCGGGCGTCCCCGCGACCGGCTCGGACGCGACGGGCAGGCCGCGGTCGTCGGTGCGCAGCCGGGTCCGGGCGGGCACGGTCAGCAGCATGCCGTCGACCGTGCCGGGCCCCACGGCCAGGTACGGGTGCTGACCGACTCCGTACGGAGCGGGGCTGTCGCCGACGTTGCGCGCGGTGAGCGTGACCGACATGCCGTGGCGGTCGAGTGCGTACTCCGCCCGCGCCACCAGGTGGAAGGGGTACCCGGGCTGCGGCCAGAGCGTGGCCGCCAACACCACGCGGCTCTCCGCCTGCTCCACCGCCTGCCATGAGGTCCAGCGCAGCAGGCCGTGGATGGCATTGGCGTGTTCGGTCTCGTTGAGGGGCAGCTGCAGTTCCCGGCCGTGCCACGAGTACCGGCCGTCTCCGATCCGGTTGGGCCACGGCATCAGGAGCTGTCCGCGCCCGCCCTCTATCGCGTCGTCGGCGCCGAATCCGTCGACGACCTGCCGCTCGGCGACGGTGTACTGGCGCAGGGCCGCGCCCAACTCCACGACGACGGCGGTCTGCGAACCGCTGGTCAGCCGGAACTGGGTACCCGTCCGATGCATGTTCGCCATCCTCGCCGGCGGCGGTCGGGGTTCGGGATCCCGCACACCGGGTGCCTCCATTCCATCACCGCGCGGATCCCGTCGCACCTCGGCCGGGCGTCCCCCTGCGTGGACGCGCCCGCACCGGGGCGGCCTCCCCGGCCGGCGTTGAGCCGTTCGGCTCGGCGGGGGCACTCCATCGGGGCAGCGGCGGTCGTGCCACCGGGCCGTGGCCGTACCGCGGTGCTCTCGTGGTGGCGCGTACGTCGTGCCCCGTCAGCACCCAGGGAGGGTTTCAGTGGAAGCCAGCGGCAGTGACCGTGGAACGCTGCTCGTTCCGCAGGTCCTCAAGGGTCAGAAGGCCTTGGTGACGGGGGCGAACTCCGGCATCGGCAAGGCCACCGCGATCGGCCTCGGACGGGCGGGCGCCGACGTGGTCGTGAACTACGTCGCCGGGCAGGAAGCCGCGCAGGAGGTGGTGCGGGAGATCGAGGGGTTCGGAGTCCGCGCCTACGCGCACGAGGGCGACGTGTCGCAGGAGGACCAGGTCGTCGACATGGTGGCCCGGATGGTCGAGGAGTTCGGGACCATCGACATCATGGTCGCCAACGCCGGTCTGCAGCGGGACGCCGCGGTCACCGACATGACCATGGCCCAGTGGAGCAAGGTACTGGACGTCAACCTCACCGGTCAGTTCCTCTGCGCCCGTGAGGCGACCAAGGAATTCCTGCGCCGCGGCGTGGTGCCGGAGGTGTCCCGTTCCGCGGGGAAGATCATCTGCATGAGCTCGGTGCACCAGATCATCCCCTGGGCCGGGCACGTGAACTACGCCTCCTCCAAGGGCGGCGTGCAGATGCTCATGGCCACGCTCGCGCAGGAGCTCGCCCCGCACCGGATCCGGGTGAACGCCGTGGCTCCGGGTGCGATCCGCACGCCGATCAACCGCAGCGCCTGGGACACCCCGGATGCCGAGGCCGACCTGCTGAAGCTCATCCCGTACCGCCGCGTCGGCGACCCCGAGGACATCGCGAACGCCGTGACCGTCCTCGCCTCCGACCTGCTCGACTACGTCGTGGGGACGACTATCTACGTGGACGGAGGCATGACCCTGTTTCCCGGGTTCGCGACCGGTGGCTGAGGCCCGCAGTCCTTCAGCCGTCCGGCACGAACTGCTAAGGCTCACATGAACACCGCGATCGCGATCATGGCGGACACCCCTCCGCAGCTGCTCCCTGCCCGCGAGCTCATGGCCTTCACCCTGGCCTCCCACATCCTGCTCGTGCCCTTCGGCGTGGCCCTGCCCGCCATCACCCTCCTGATGCACTACCGGGGGCTGCGCAAGGGCGACCCGGTCGCCCTGCTGCTCGCGCGGCGCTGGTCGGCGGTGATGGCCGTGCAGTTCGCCATCGGCATCGTCACCGGCACCGTGCTCTCCTTCGAGTTCGGCCTGCTGTGGCCGGGCCTGATGGGCCGCTGGGGCGATGTCTTCGGCCTCGGATTCGGGGTCGAGGCCTGGGCGTTCTTCCTCGAGGCGATCCTCATCGCCATCTACCTCTACGGCTGGCGCAGGCTGAAGCCGTGGACCCACTTCTGGCTGGGTCTGCCCCTGCCGCTGACGGCGCTGCTGGGGGCGTTCGGGATCATCGCCGCGAACTCCTGGATGAACACACCGCGCGGCTTCTCGCTCGACGCGGACGGCAACCCCGTCGACGTCGACGTCCGCAAGGCCATCTTCACGCCGATGTTCGGCCCCGAGTACTGGCACTTCGTGGCGGGCGTCGTCCTCACGGCCGGCTACGTCGTGGCCGGGGTGTACGCGGTCGGCTGGCTGCGCGGCCGGCGCGACCACTACCACCGGCTCGGCTTCACCGTTCCGTTCACCGTCGCCGCGGTCCTCACCCCCGTGCAGTTCGTGCTCGGGGACTCCATCGCCCGGTCGGTCTTCCACAAGCAGCCGATCAAGTTCGCCGCCACCGAGCTCGTGTGGAAGACCGGCGACCACGTGCCGGAGTACCTGTTCGGGCGCATGCATCCCGACGGATCGATCTCCGGCGGGATCAAGATCCCGCTGCTGGACTCGATCCTCGCCGGCTTCCGTCCGGACACCGTGGTGACGGGCTTGTCCTCGGTGCCCGCGAGCGACCGCCCCACGGCGACCCAGGCCACCATCGCCCACTGGGCGTTCGACATCATGGTGACGATCGGAAGCCTGCTCGTCCTGCTCGCGCTCTGGTACGGCTGGTGCTGGCTGCGCCGCCGCGACCTGCCTCGCTCACCGTGGTTCTTCCGGTGCGCCGCCGTGGCCGGGGCGGCCTGCCTGGTGACGGTGGAATGCGGCTGGATCACCACCGAAGTGGGCCGCCAGCCCTGGATCGTCTACGAGAACATGCGGGTGTCCGAAGCCGTCACGGACACCCGGGCCTCGTCGCTGTGGGCGATGCTCGGCATCGTCATCGTGGTCTACACGCTCATCCTCGGCACCTTCCTGACCGTCCTGCTCAAGATGCGCACCCGTTGGCGGGCCGCCGATGAGCGGCAGGGCGGCGCCCAGGCTGCCGGCACTCCGGAAGGCGACACCCCCTACGGGCCCCGCCGGACGGCCGCGGCGGCCGCACCGGACGGCGGCACGGCACCCGGTGACGGAGGAGGACGATGATCCAGGACGTCGTGGCCTGGGTGCTGCTGGCCGCGGTGGCCGCCTACGCGTGCGCCGGCGGGACCGACTACGGGGCCGGGTTCTGGGACCTGTTCGCGGGCGGCTCCGTACGGGGCAAGCGGCCCCGGTGGCTGATCGACCACGCCATGGAGCCCGTCTGGGAGACGAACAACGTCTGGCTCATCTTCGTCCTGGTGATCATGTGGACGGGCTTTCCGGTCCTGTTCCAGACGGTCTTCACGGCCATGTGGCTGCCCCTGGCCCTCGCGGCCGTCGGGCTCGTGCTGCGCGGTGCGGGCTTCGCGCTCCGCAAGCCCATGACCCGCCTCTCGCGCCGCAGGATCTACGGCGCCGCCTTCGCCGTGTCCTCCCTCCTGACGCCCTTCTTCCTCGGGGCGGTGGTCGGCGGCCTGGCCACGGGCCGGGTCGCTCCCGGGACGACGGCGTCCGCCGACGCCTGGTCCAACGGGACCTCCGTGCTCGCCGGACTGCTCACCGTCGCCGCGACCGCCTACCTGGGCGCGGTGTTCCTCACCGCCGACGCGCGCCGCTTCGACGCCCCCGACCTCGTCCGCTACTTCCGGCTGCGGGCCTGGTGCAGCCTCGGGGCCGTCGCCGTCCTGGCCGTCATCGGCCTCGCCGTCACCCACCACGACGCGCGCTACGTCTACGACGGCCTCACCAGCGGCGTCGGCCTGGTCCTCGTCCTGGTGGCCGTCGCCTGCGCCCTGGCCACGGCCGCGCTGCTGTACCGCACGGCGACGGGCTGGGCGAGGCTCACCGCGGTCTCCGGCGTCGCCCTCGTCGTGTTCGCCTGGGGGGTGGCCCAGCGGCCGTACCTCATCCCCACCTCGCTGACCGTGGACCAGGCGGCCGGGGCATCGACGACGCTGCGCTGGCTGCTCCTGGTCACGGTCATCGCGATGGTGCTCGTCGGACCGCCGCTGGTGCTGCTCTACCGACTGGACACCGGCGGCGCCCTGCAGCCCCTCGCGGAGAACGACCTGCGGCGGACGGCGGTGAACCGGGACCCGGGCGGCGCCCCGCCGTCCTGAACGTTCCCGGCGGACGGATGCGCCCGCCGGTGCCGACGCGGAGAGGGGGAGGTCCATGACGGGGCCCGGGCCGGGACCGGTCGTCGTGGTGGTGCTGGGCGTGTCGGGCGCCGGGAAGAGCACCGTCGGGCGGGCCTTGGCCGAGGGGCTCGGAGTGCCGTTCCTGGAGGGCGACGACGTCCACCCCGCCGCGAACGTCGCCAAGATGGCCGCCGGCCACCCCCTGGACGACGCGGACCGCGCCCCGTGGCTGCGTACGCTCGCCGACCGGATCCGGCAGTCCGCCCGGTCGGGCCGGGGGCTGGTGGTCAGCTGCTCGGCCCTCAAGCGCGCGTACCGCGACGAGCTCCGCGGGGCCGCCCCCGGCGTCCGGTGCGTGTACCTGGCGGTGGACCGCGCCACCGCCCGGGCCCGGGTCTCCGCGCGGGCGGGCCACTTCATGCCCCTGCGCCTGGTCGACTCGCAGTTCGAGATCCTGGAACCGCTGGAACCGGACGAGCCCGGCGTGACCGTCGACGCCGCAGACGACCCCGAGGTCACCGTGGATCGGGCCCGCCGCGCCGTCGCGGGCTTCGGTCGGGGGCCGGCCCGCTGAGGGGTCAGCCGCCGAGGAGTACGGCGACGTCCCCCGCCCGCGGCACCGGACCGCCCGTCCGGGTGACGGGGAGCAGGGTGCCGTCCGGACGGACCAGGAACAGCAGATGGTGCCCGGCCGGGACGGGCCCGTCGAGGCGGCGCGTGACGAGGCGGGCGCCCCGGTCGTAGCGGCGGGACAGCTCCGGACCGGTGAGCGCGGGATCGAAGAGCACCTGGCCGCCGGTGTACGGGGCGACGACGCCCGCGGTGTCGGTCGCCGGCCCCAGGCGGTACACCGGGCCCTCCACGCTGCCCTGGAGGTTCATGGAGGCCAGGGCGTTGAAGTCGCCCTCGTCGGTCAGGAGCAGGACGCCGGTGAGGCCCTCCAGCTCGGCACCCGAGCCGGTGGCCGCGGCGAAGAGCTCCCCGGGGGCGAGTTCGAGCCCGGCGGCCCGGATCCGGTCCCGCTCCGCGTCGTGCCCCGCCCACATGACGACCTCCAGCCCGGCCGACCGCAGGGCCAGTCCCAGATCGACCACCCAGGGATCACCGCCCACGAGCAGCGGCCGGGAGCGGGAGGGGCGTACGACACCCAGTCGTCTGGCGACCGGCGCGGCGGTGAGCCCGTAGAGCGTGACGGTCACCACGATCACCACGAACGTGGCGGGAAGGATCTTCGAGGCGCCGCCCACGCCCTCGTCGGCCAGCGTGGCCGAGAACGTCGAGGCGGTGGCCGCGGCCACGATGCCGCGCGGCGCCATCCATCCCAGGAAGCCCCGCTCCCCGCGCGTCAGATCCGTGCCGAGCGACGCGACGGCCGCCACGAGCGGCCGGGTCACCAGGACGAGTACCGCGACGAGGCCGAGCGCGGGCAGCACCACGTGGTGCAGCGAACGGGGGCTGACGGTGGCCGAGATGGAGATGAACAGGAGGCCGATGACCAGGTGCACCAGGGTCTCGAAGAACGGATTGCGGGCGCCCGTGTCGGAGCCGGGCAGGTTCGCCACCGCCAGCCCCATCAGAACGGCGGCGATCAGGCCCGTGTCGTCCCGGATCACGTTGCAGGCGGCCGCCACCCCGATCACCGCGGCCAGCTGGACCGTGGTGCCCAGCACCGCCCCCGGCCGGAGCCTGCGCAGCAGCATGAGCGCCACGGTCCCCGCGATGCCTCCGGCCAGGCCCACCGCCGCGCTGGTGGTGAACTCCAGCACCTTGCCGGCGAAGCCGCTGCCGTTCCCGGCCACCACGCCGTGGAAGACGAGCGCCGCCAGGATGGCTCCCACCGGATCGATGAGCGTGCCCTCCCAGACGAGGACGTGCTGCAGCCGTTCCGTGGGACGCACGAAGCCCAGCAGCGGTCCGACGACGGTGGGGCCGGACACGATCAGGATGGCCCCGAGCATCACGGCCGCACTGCCCGACATCCCCAGCAGCACCCCGGCGAGCAGCGCCGTGGACCCCGCGGTGAGCAGGGCGCCGAGCCAGATCAGCCGCACCACGACCCGGCGGGTGTGCGCCCTGAACCGCTTCAGGTCCAGGCCGAGCCCGGCGTCGTAGAGGATCACCGCGACGGCCAGCGAGACCAGCGGGGAGAAGGCGGCTCCGAGCAGTTTCTCGGGGTTCACGTCATCGGTCAGCGCGCCGGCGGCGAATCCGGCCGGCAGCAGGACGATCAGCGCGGGGACGCGCAGCCGGCTCGCCAGCAGCTGGGAGCCCACGGCCAGGACGACGATCAGTCCGAGGCCCGTGAACACCTGGTCCTGCGACAGGGCGGCGGCCGCGTTCACGCCGCGGTCCGCCGTTTCCGGTGCGCGCTGACACGCCGCCACATCGCCCGCTGGACCTTGAGCGTCCCGGTTCCGACCAGGATCAGTACGACGATGTTGAGCAGCAGCTGGAGCAGGGATCCCAGGGCCTCGTCCCAGCTGGCGTACGCGCACGAGACCCCGATGTCGGCCGCCGCCGGAATGGTGGTCACCGAGATGAAGACGCCGAGCAGTGCGCTGGTGCGGGACTCGGTCAGCGAGACGATGCCCACGATCCCGGCGAGCACGGCCACCACGACCGAGAAGAAATTGGGGGTGTTGATCAGGTTCGACACCGGCCTGATCCCGAGCTCGAAGGCCTTCGGCTGGAGGTCGAAGCCGCGGACGAGCAGCGCGAACAGGAAGGTGGCGGCCACGGCCAGCGCGAAGCCCGCGACCAGCGCCGCGAGGCCCTGGCGGACGGGCGGCCGGGAACCGTGGTCGATGCCCAGGGCGACGCTGGTGACGGCCGCGTACTCCGGACCGACCACCATGGCCGCGACGATGAGGATCTGCGAGTTGGTGATGATGCCGACCGCGCCGATGACACCGGCGATGACCATGAAGAGGTAGAAGCTCGGGGGGTACCGCCCCGCGGCCCGGATCCGGGCCTCCACCTGCTCCCACACCGGCACGCGCAGCCGGGACCCGAGCACCGCGGCTCCCGCCCTGGCCGCGTGGTCGGAGAAGGCCGTGTCGACCGGGTCGAGGACGATGGACCCCCGGCGTTCGAGTCCGATGTCCCGCAGCCCGCGCAGTACCTCGTTGGCGACTCCGGTGAGGACGTCGCACACGATGGCGTCGCCGTCGGGGTTGCGTACGCTGTCGGGCCGCAGGGAGAGGTTGAGGACGCACGGCTGGGCGCTCAGCAGGGTCATGACACGACCCGTCAGGTCCGGCGGGCTCACGGCGCGGACGTGCAGCATGTCCAAGCGGATCTCCGCGTGTGAGAGGGGTGCGCACGGGTGCGCCGGGCCCGGACAGGCCGCTCGTCCATTAACGCGGCGGCCCTGGGGCTCGGCAAATCGGATGCGGCCGGGCCGCCGCTCGGCGCGCGCCGGCGGCGGGTGTGCCGGATGGTGAGGACATGGGTACGCCCGACGGGATGAGCGGGGCCGACTTCGGGTCGCTCTATCGTGAACTGCGCAATACGGCACCCGGTGGTGTCGCACCGCTGGGAGCCCTGGGCATCCTCACCCCCGCGCGGACGCTGGCGGCCGTCCGTGAAGTGCGCTCCGGCCGCTCGGTCTCGCTCGCCGCGCCCGTGAACACCCGCGAGGGACCGGACAACGCCGACCCGGCGGAGCACCGGCTCACCGCGCCCGCCGGCGGCGTCCCGGACCCGGGCGGCCTGCAGTTCGCCCGGGACCGCATCGCCATGAACATCCACGGCGACGTCGACAGCCACATCGACGCCCTCTGCCACGTCATCTACGGGGGGACCCTGCACGGCGGCGTTCCCGCCGCGGACGTGCTCTCCCCGAACGGGTCCGCGGCCCTGTCCATCGATCTGGCCCGCGACGGCATCGTGGGCCGGGGAGTGCTCCTGGACGTCCCGCGCCTGCTCGGCGTCCCCTGGCTCGAACCGGGGTCGCACGTGAGCGCCGAGGACCTCGCCGCCGCCGAGGAGCAGCAGGGGGTGCGGGTCGACAGGGGCGACATCCTGCTCGTACGCGTCGGGCACCAGCGGCGGCGTGCGCAGCTCGGCGCCTGGGACACGGCCGGCGCGCGGGCCGGGCTCCACCCGACGGCCCTGCGCTTCCTGGCCGAGCGAGAGGTGGCCGCCCTCGGCAGTGACGGCAACAACGACACGGCTCCCAGTGCCGTGCCGAGCGTCGCGTTCCCGGTGCACGTACTCGCCGTCCACGCGATGGGGCTGCACCTGCTCGACTACCTGCAGTTCGAGGAGCTGGCCCCGCTCTGCGAACGGGAGGGCCGCTGGTCGTTCCTCTGCGTGATCGCACCGCTACGGCTGTCCTCGGCGACCGGTTCTCCCGTCAATCCCCTCGCGATCCTGTGACCGACCGGGCGTCCTCGCGCCCCGGCCGGCCCGAGTCGCTGGGCCTCCCCTCCGGAGCTACGTTGTAGATGCGATACGGACCCCAACTCACCCGACAGGAGCAGATCGTGCTCCGGGGAGGTGGCCGCATGACCGAGGCTCGGGAGTACGACGTCATCATCATCGGCACGGGTGCCGGCGGCGGAACGCTCGCCCACCGCCTGGCGCCCACCGGCAAGCGGATCCTCCTCCTCGAGCGCGGCGGCTACCTGCCGCGCGAACGGGACAACTGGGACTCGACCCAGGTCTTCGTCAAAGGGAAATACCGCGCACCGGAGTTCTGGTACGACAAGCACGGGGACCGGTTCCCGCCCGAGGTGAACTACTACGTCGGCGGGAACACCAAGTTCTACGGCGCCGCACTCTTCCGCATGCGCCCCGAGGACTTCGGCGAACTCCGCCACCACGACGGCGTCTCTCCCGCCTGGCCACTGGACTACGGCGATCTGGAGCCGTACTACACGCAGGCCGAGCACCTCTACCTCGTCCACGGACGGCACGGCGAGGATCCCACCGAGGGGCCGGCCGGCGCCCCGTACGCGCATCCGCCCGTGGAACACGAGCCGCGCATCCAGCAGTTGAGCGACGATCTCGAGAAGCAGGGCCTGCACCCCTTCCACCTCCCGATCGGGGTCAACCTCGTCCAGGACGACCAGGGGCGGGCGGCGCACGGAAGCGCGTGCATCCGCTGCGACCGCGTCGACGGCTTCCCCTGCCTGCTCGGCGCGAAGTCGGACGCCCAGGTCATCTGCGTGGACCCGGCGCTGGAACACGCCAACGTCGAGCTGATCACGCATGCCGACGTGCGCCGCCTCGAGACGGACGCCACCGGGCGGAGCGTCACCTCGGTCGTGGCGGAACTGGAGGACGGCACGGTCCGGTTCTCCGCCGGCATCGTGGTGGTGGCCTGCGGGGCCGTCAACTCCGCCGTCCTGTTGCTGCGTTCGGCCGACGACCGGCACCCCCGCGGCCTGGCCAACAGTTCGGACGTGGTCGGCCGGCACTACATGCGGCACAACAACCTGGCCCTGATGGCGGTGTCCAAGGAGCCCAACGACACCAGGTTCCAGAAGACGCTGGCGCTGCACGACTGGTACCTGGGCAGCGACGACTGGGACTACCCCCTCGGCGGCATCCAGATGCTCGGCAAGTCCGACGCCGAACAGATCCACGGCGAGGCACCCCGCTGGGCCGGCGCCGTCACCCCCGACATGCCCTTCGAGGTGCTCGCCCACCACGCGGTCGACTTCTGGCTGTGCGGCGAGGACCTGCCCGACCCGGGCAACCGCGTCACCCTCGACGCGGACGGCGGGATCCACCTCGCCCTCGACGAGAAGAACAACACCGCCGGACTGAAGCGGCTGCGGCACAAACTGCAGGGCATGCTCGGCCACTTGGGCATGCACGAACACCATCTGCTGTCGCACAGCATCTACCTGCACAAGGGCATGCCCATCGGCGCCACGGCGCACCAGGCCGGCACCGTCCGCTTCGGCCGCGACCCGCAGGCTTCCGCGCTCGACGTGCACTGCAAGGCCCACGACCTCGACAACCTCTACGTCGTCGACACGAGCTTCTTCCCGAGCATCGGCGCGGTCAATCCCTCGCTGACGGCCATCGCCAACGCCCTGCGCGTCGGGGACCACCTCGCCGAGCGACTGCGTTGACCGGGACCCGGGCGCAACGCCGCTGAGGCGTCCCGAGGAGGAGAAACATGGACCGCTACCCGCCCATCGCCGATCACGGACTCGTGGGGGACCTGCAGACCGCAGCTCTGGTGTCGTCCAGGGGCGTGGTCGACTGGTTCGCAGCGCCACGGTTCGACTCCCCCAGCATCTTCGCCTCGCTGCTCGACCATGACGGGGGCGGGCACTTCCTGCTCGCGCCGGAGAACGAGGAAGGGACGTGGAGACAGCTCTACTACCCGGACACCGCGATCGTGGTGACCCGGTTCATGTCCCCCGACGGGGTCGGCGAGACCGTCGACTACATGCCCGTCCTCCAGGGCCGCACCGCGACCGACCGGCACACCCTGGTGCGCGTGATCCGGGCGGTGCGCGGCACGGTGCGCTTCTCCCTCGAATGCCGGCCGCGTTTCGACTACGCGCGGGCGACCCACCGGCTCGACCTGGAAGACCGCACGGCGACCTTCCGGGCCCCGGGGGCGACGGCGTTCCTGCAGGCCACGTTCCCGCTCGAACGCGACGGTCAGGACGTCCGGGCCTCCATCACGCTCCAGGCGGGTGAAGCGGAGGCCGCGGTGTTCACCACCGGCGGGGAGGGCGGCACCGCGCCGGCGCCGCCGGAGCGCGAGAAGATCACCGACGAGCTCTGGGAACAGGTCGACTACTGGCAGAAGTGGGTGCGCACCTCGCGCTACCACGGCCGCTGGGCGGAGATGGTCTACCGCTCGGCCATCACGCTCAAGCTGCTCACGTACGCGCCCACCGGCGCGCCGGTCGCCGCCGCCACCATGGGCCTTCCCGAGCAGGTCGGCGGCGAGCGCAACTGGGACTACCGCTACACCTGGGTACGGGACGGCTCCCTGTCGGTACGGGCCCTGCTCGACCTCGGCTTCGTGGAGGAGGCGACCGCCTTCACCCACTGGCTGGGCGACCGCCTGCGCGCCCACGAGGGTCGGGACGGCGAGCCCCTCCAGATCATGTACCGGGTCGACGGTGACCCCAACCTGACCGAGGAGGTCCTCGAGCACTTCGAGGGCTACCGGGGCTCGTACCCCGTACGGGCCGGGAACGCGGCGATGGACCAGTTGCAGCTCGACATCTACGGCGAGGCGCTGTACGCCCTGTCCGAGGCCCGGGAGGTCGTCGTACAGGCCGACTACCAGGGATGGAAGGCCCTGTCGCGGGCCCTGGACTGGCTCGCCGACTCCTGGGACCGGCCCGACGAGGGCATCTGGGAGACCCGGGGAGGCCGCCAGGACTTCACCTACAGCCGCGTGATGTGCTGGGCCGCCTTCGACCGCGGGCTCAAGCTCGCCACCGAGTTCAGCCGCCCGGCCGACACCGCCCTGTGGACCAAGGCGCGCGACGACGTCCTCGAACAGGTCATGGAGCGCGGCTGGAGCGACAAGGAGCGTTCCCTGGTCCAGCACTACGGCAGCCACGTCCTCGACGCCTCGCTGCTACTGGTCCCCCGGGTCGGATTCCTCGCACCGAGGAGCCCGAGCTGGCTGTCCACCCTCGACGCCATGGACCGGGTCCTGGTGTCCGACAGCCTCGTCTACCGCTACGACCCCGCGGCCTCCCCCGACGGGCTCCGCGGCTCGGAGGGGACGTTCAGCCTCTGCACGTTCCTCTACGTGGACGCCCTCGCCCGCGCGGGACGGCTGCCGCAGGCCCGCTACACCTTCGAGAAGATGCACACGTACGCCAACCACGTCGGCCTGTTCGCCGAGGAGATCGGCCCCAGCGGCGAGCAACTGGGCAACTTCCCGCAGGCCTTCACCCACCTGTCGCTCATCATGGCCGCGACCACCCTGAACGACGCGCTCGACGCCGTCCGGCGCTGAACCCGCGGCCCTCCCCCGCGGCATGGCGGCCTGGTCCCGGGCATCCGGCTGCTCTACCGTCGCATCGGGCCCACCGCCCCGACGCCCACCGGCCGACCCGATCAGGAGGCACCCGTGCGGATGCTGATCAACAGTCCCGAGACCGTCGTCGCCGATGCGCTGCGGGGCATGGCGGCCGCCCATCCCGACCTGGACGTCGACGTCGAGCGGCGGGTCGTCGTACGGCGCGACGCGCGGACGGGGGGACGGGTCGGGCTGGTGTCCGGGGGCGGGTCCGGGCACGAGCCGCTGCACGCCGGGTTCGTGGGGCACGGGATGCTGTCGGCCGCGTGCCCCGGGGAGGTGTTCACCTCGCCGGTGCCCGACCAGGTGCTGCGGGCGGCGGCGGCCGTGGACTCGGGGCAGGGAGTGCTGTTCGTCGTCAAGAACTACACGGGGGACGTGCTGAACTTCGAGATGGCCGCCGAACTCGCCGAGGAGGACGGCCTGCGGGTGGAGCGCGTACTGGTCAACGACGACGTGGCGGTCACGGACAGCCTGTACACGGCGGGGCGGCGCGGCACCGGGGCCACGCTGTTCGTCGAGAAGATCGCCGGTGCGGCGGCCGAGGAGGGCGCCCCGCTGGACCGGGTCGCGGAGCTCGCCCGGCGGGTCAACGCGGCCTCGCGGAGCTTCGGGGTGGCGCTGAGCGCGTGCACGACACCGGCGAAGGGCAGTCCGACGTTCGACCTGCCCGACGGGGAGCTGGAGCTGGGGATCGGCATCCACGGCGAACCGGGCCGCGAGCGGCGGGCGATGATGCCGGCCCGGGAGATCGCGGAGGTCGCGGTGGGGGCCGTACTGGAGGAGCTCGGGGAGGTGGCTCCGGCGGACGGGCCGGTGCTGGCACTGGTCAACGGGATGGGGGCGACGCCGCTGCTGGAGCTGTACGGGTTCCACGCGGAGGTGGCGCGGGTGCTGGCGGAGCGCGGTGTGCCGGTGGCCCGGACACTGGTCGGGAACTACGTCACGTCCCTGGACATGGCGGGGTGCTCGGTGACGCTCTGCCGCGCGGACGAGGAGTTGCTGAGGCTGTGGGACGCGCCCGTCCGGACGGCTGCGCTGCGGTGGGGCTGCTGAGAAGGTGGGCGGACACGGTGAGGAGACTCAATTGCGTGACGCGGAATTCTTCCTGCGCTGGATGACGGTCGCCGGGGACGCGGTGGAGCGTGAGGCGGACCGGCTGACCGAGCTCGACTCCCCCATCGGGGACGCCGACCACGGGAGCAACCTGCTGCGCGGCTTCACGGCGGTGCGGGCGGCCCTGGCGGCGGATCCCGCCGCGAGCCCGGGGGCGGTGCTGGTGCTCGCGGGGCGGACCCTGATCTCGACGGTCGGCGGGGCGTCGGGCCCGCTGTACGGGACGCTGCTGCGGCGGACGGGCAAGGAGCTCGGGGAGGCCGCCGAGGTCTCCGACGAGGACCTGCGCAAGGCCCTGTACGCGGGGGTGGGCGCGGTGGCGCAGCTCGGCGGGGCGGCGCCGGGCGACAAGACGATGCTGGACGCGCTGGTGCCGGGGGTGGCGGCGCTCAGCGGCTCGTACCGGGCGGCGGCGGACGCGGCGGAGCACGGGGCGCGGGCGACGGTGCCGATGCAGGCCCGCAAGGGCCGGGCGAGCTACCTCGGCGAGCGGAGCATCGGGCACCAGGACCCGGGGGCGACCTCGGCGGCCCTGCTGCTGGGCGCTCTCGCGGACGTGGCGGATGCGGATACCGACACGGATACCGACACGGACACGGCGGACGCCTCGTGAGCGGGCCGGTGGTCGGCATCGTGCTGGTGTCGCACAGTGCGGCCGTCGCGCAATCCGTGGCGGCGCTGGCGCGGGGCCTGGCGGCGGGCGGCCCGGTCGTCCCGGTGGCCGCGGCCGGCGGCACCGCGGACGGCGGCCTGGGCACGGACGCGGACCGCGTCGCGGCGGCCGCGCGCGAGGTGGACGGGGGCGCGGGGGTGGCGCTCCTGGCGGACCTGGGCAGCTCGGTCCTGACGGTCAAGGCGCTGCTGGTGGAGGACGAACTGCCGGCGGGCTCCCGGCTGCTGGACGCCCCGTTCCTGGAGGGGGCGGTGGCAGCGGTGGTGGCCGCCTCGGCGGGTGCCCCCTTGGACGCGGTGGCGGCGGCGGCCGAGGAGGCGTACACGTACCGCAAGGTCTGACCCACGGGGCCGGGTCCGGGCCGGGTCCGGGCAGGACCGCCCGCCGCCCGGGCCCGTGGTCCCCCTGGTCCGGGCCCGTGGGTCCTCCGGGCCGGGTCAGCGGCCCCGGCCGCCGCCGCGGAGGGATTCGATTTCGCGGCGGTCCCGCTTCGTCGGGCGGCCCGTACCGCGGTCGCGGACGCCCACCACCTCGGCCTCGATGCGCGTCGGCGCCGGCGGGCTGTTGTCGACGAAGCATTCCGCGGCCACCGGCGCGCCCACCCGCTTCGTCACGGGCCGCTTCACCACCACGATGCGCTCGCGCCCCGCGTGGAACAGGCGTACCTCGTCCCCCGCCCGCACCACCTGCGCAGGCTTCGCCCGCTCTCCGTTGACCTTCACATGGCCCGCCCGGCAGGCGGTCGCCGCGACCGAGCGGGTCTTCGTCAGACGGACCGACCAGATCCAGGCGTCCACCCGGGCGCTTCCCGCGGCGCCCGTGGCGCCCGTGGTTCCCGTTCCCGTTCCCGTTGCTTCATCAGCCATGCCGGAACTTTAGCCAGCGGGCCCGCCTCAAGCGGAATACGTATTGGCGGAATCGCCAAGAGGCATGGCATCTGCCATGTGTATCAACCCAAGGGAATTGCAAATGCGGGACACGTGCCCCTACCTTGTCGCACATGCAGTCCTACACCATCGGACAGGCGGCGCGCCTGCTGGGCGTCAGCCCGGACACCGCCCGCCGCTGGGCCGACGCCGGCCGTGTCGCGACCCACCGCGACGACGCCGGCCGGCGACTGATCGACGGCCGCGACCTGGCCGCGTTCTCCGTGGCCGTGGGACAGGGTGCCCACACCGAGGACGAGGAGCCGTACACCTCGGCCCGCAACGCGTTCCCCGGCATCGTCACCGCCGTCAAGCTCGGAGACGTGGCCGCCCAGGTCGAGATCCAGGCAGGTCCCCACCGCCTGGTCTCCCTGCTCACCCGTGAGGCCGTCGAGGAGCTCGGACTGGAAGTCGGCATGCAGGCCACCGCCCGCGTGAAGTCCACCAGCGTGCACATCGACCGCACCTGACCTCCAGAGCACCAGCGCACGTTCCCACCCGCTCCGCCCGTCACCGGCGCGGGTCACCACCGCGCGGAACCGGCACCGGCCGGCCGCCGACCCGACCGAGGAGCACCAGCTCATGTCCCCGATCCTGAACCGCCGCAGCACCTTCGCAGCCGCGCTGACCGCCGCCCTCCTCGTGCCCGCGCTGGCCGCCTGCGGCAGCAGCGACAAGAAGGACACCGGCGCCGCGGCCTCCCCCTCGGCCGCCGCCCCCGCCTCCGCCGAGCCGAAGGCCGCGAACCTCACCGTCCTCGCCGCGTCCTCCCTCACCGATGTCTTCAAGACCGCGGGCGCCTCCTACGAGAAGGCGCACCCCGGCACGAAGGTCACCTTCTCCTTCGCCGGCTCCCAGGAGCTCGCCGCCCAGGTGAAGCAGGGCGCCCCGGCCGACGCGCTGGTCACCGCCGACACCAAGACCATGGACGGTCTGAAGGCCGAGACCAACGATCCCGCGATCATCGCCAAGAACCGCCTGGTCATCGCGGCCGGCAAGGGCAACCCGTTCAAGGTCGACGAGCTGAAGGACCTGGCCGACACCAAGATCAAGGTCGTGCTCGCCGCGCCCGAGGTCCCCGTCGGCCGCTACAGCAAGCAGATCCTCGACGCCCAGAAGATCGAGGTGAAGCCGGTCTCCCAGGAGCCCAACGTGCGCGCCGTGCTGAGCAAGGTCGAGCTCGGCGAGGCCGACGCCGGCCTCGTCTACAAGACCGACACCCTCAAGTCCGGTGACAAGGTCTCCGTCGTGGACATCCCGGACGCCGAGAACGCCGTGGCCTCCTACCCGGCCGCCAGCCTCAAGTCGTCCAAGAACGCCGAGGCCGCCTCCGCGTTCGTGGCCTGGCTGAGCAGCCCCGAGGCGCACAAGATCCTCCAGGACGCGGGCTTCCAGAAGGCGTAACCGGCACCGCGGCCGGCAAGGGAGGGACTGCCTGGTCCGGGGGGACGGGCAGTCCCTCTCGGCGTGTCCCCGCCGACGCGCCGCGCTCCTCGCAGTCCCGTACTCCCCGTACTCCCCGGCCCCCCGTACGCTGCAGCCAGGAATCCAGATGAGCAGAGACCGCACCCGCACCCGGCCCCCCGTGACCCTCGCGCTGCCCGCGCTGCTCGCCGTCGCGTTCCTGCTGCTGCCCCTCGTCGGCATCCTCAGCCGCACCCAGTGGAGCGAGCTCGGTACCCACCTCACCAGCCCGGGCGTGGTCGAGGCGCTGCGCCTGTCGCTCTTCGTCTCCCTGTGGGCGCTCGGGCTCTCGCTGCTCCTCGGTGTGCCGCTGGCCTGGATGCTGGCCCGGGTGCCGTTCAAGGGGAAGGCCTTCGTCCGCTCACTGGTGCTGCTCCCGATGGTGCTGCCGCCGACCGTCGGCGGTGTGGCGCTGCTGCTGGGATTCGGCCGGCGCGGACTGCTCGGGCCCTGGCTGGAGGGCACGTTCGGGGTCACGCTGCCGTTCCACACGTCGGGGGCCGTCGTGGCGGCCACCTTCGTCGCCATGCCCTTCCTCGTCATCAGCCTGGAGGGCGCGCTCGGCGGCCTCAAGCAGAGCTACGAGGAGACCGCCGCCTCCCTCGGCGCCCCGCCGGTCCGGGTGTTCTTCACCGTGACCCTGCCGATGGTGGCGCCCGGCCTGATCGCGGGCGCCGCGCTCACCTGGGCGCGCGCGCTCGGCGAGTTCGGCGCGACCATCACCTTCGCGGGCAACCTGCCGGGCACCACCCAGACCCTGCCGCTCCAGGTGTACCTGCTGCTCCAGGACGAGCCGGAGGCCGCCACCTCCGTCTCGCTGCTGCTGCTCGTGATCGCCATGGCCGTACTGATCGCCCTGCGCGGCCGCTGGACCGGGACCCCCGTCGCCGCCAGGCCCGCCGAGGCGCCGGGGCCGGCGGACGAGACGGCGGCCGCGGCTCCCGAGGCCGAGCGGATGCCGGACGCGCCGGTGGCGGCGGACGTGTCCACCGGTCCCGCCGACGGCGGCCACTGGCCGCTGCACGCCACCGTCACCGGCTTCAACGAGCTCACCCTGGACGCCGATCCCGGCACCACCATCGCCGTCGTCGGCGAGAACGGCGCCGGCAAGACCACCCTGCTGCGCGCCCTCCTCGGCCTCACCCCGCGCGCCCACGCCGAGCTCCGGCTCGGGGACACCGACGTCACCGCACTGCCCCCGCACCAGCGGCAGGTCGCCTGGGTCCCGCAGGACGGGGCCCTGTTCCCGCACCTGAGCGCGCTGGCCAACACCGCGTACGGGCTGCGCGCCCGCGGGGTGCCGCGCGCCGAGGCCCGCCGCGAGGCGCAGTCGTGGCTGGACCGGCTCGGCGTCGGCCACCTCGCCGCCCGCAAGCCCGCGCAGCTGTCCGGCGGGCAGGCCCAGCGCGTGGCCCTGGCCCGCGCGCTGGCCGCCCGGCCCCGCCTGCTGCTGCTCGACGAACCGCTGGCCGCCCTCGACCAGACCACCCGGGCCCGCGTCCGGCACACCCTGCGCACCCACCTGGCCGGCTTCGGCGGAGTCTGCCTGATCGTCACGCACGACCCCGTCGAGGCCGTATCGCTCGCCGACCGGGTCCTCGTCCTCGCCGACGGGCGCACCCTCCAGGACGCCCCGCCCGCCGAGGTCACCCGTCATCCCCGCTCCCCCTGGGTGGCCCGGATGCTCGGCCGCAACGCCTGGTCCGGCACCGTGTCGGCGGACGGTCTCGTACTCGCCACCGGGGGCCGGCTGGTGGTGGCGGAGGCGCTGCCCGAGGGGTCCCGTGCGCTGGCGATCATCGGCCCCGAGGCGGTGTCGGTGCACCGCGAGCGCCCGACCGGCAGCCCGCGCAACGTCTGGCAGGGCTCCGTACGGGAGATCACCGCGGTCGGCAGCCGGCTGCGCGTACTGGTCGGCTCGGCCGAGGCCCCCGACCTGGTCGCGGAGATCACCCCGGAGGCGGCGGCCGAACTGGGCCTGGTCGACGGCACGAAGGTATGGACGAGCGTGAAGGCGACGGAGGTCACGCTCGTCGAGCTGTAGGGCCGTCGGACCCGTGGAGCCGTGGAGCCGTGGAGCCGTGGAGCTCTACAGCTCTACAGCTCTGCGAGTGCGGCGCTCTACCGCGCGTGGCGGACGGCGAGCCAGTCCCCCCGGGCGAAGGGCTCGACGCCGATCAGGGTGCGGCCGGTGCGGGGGGCGGTGACCGACAGGACGCCCTCGGAGCGGTCGGCGGTGAACTCCGGTGCGCCGAGGGTGAGGACGGCGGTCCGTTTGCCGGTGGTGCGCCGGAACTCGGCGAGCAGACGCCCCGTCAGGGCCGCTTCCTTGCGGTCCACGGCGGCCGGCGCGTACGCCCGTACGACGGCCAGCGCGCCCGTGCCCGGCTCCCGGGCGGCGGCCGCCAGGGCATCGCGCAGCGCCCGCATCCGCGACAGACCGCCTCCCCCCACGGTGGGCTCGGCGGTGTCGAGGGACAGGAACCGCACGCCGCGGTGCACGAACGCCGGCTGGTCGGTGCCGGTCAGCACGAAGTCGGCACCGGGGTCGCCGCCCCCGACGGCGAAGCGCCAGGGCCGCGCCCGGACCCCGGCCTCGGTGGCCACGATCGGATCCCGGACCACGGGCACGGCGGCGGGCCCGGTCGGCGGGGTCCTGGCGCCGAGGGTGTCGAGCCCGAGCCGTCCGGGGCGGGTCCCCGCCACCGCCGAGAGCCGGGTCACGGTGAGCGGGGGCTGCGCGGTGGCCGGGAGCGGAAGGGTCACCTCCCGCCAGCCGGTCCAGTCCACGACGGGCCCGGGCAAGGTGACGGCGGCCCCGTCGGCGTCGGCCAGTTCCACCGCGGGCCGGGCCCCGGAGCCGTCGCCGCCGACCCAGAGCGTGAGCGCCCGGGCCGGCTCCGGCACGGGCAGTGGCCGCGGCGGGACCGCGCTCCCCCGCACCCCCGCCCCGGGCAGCTCCAGGGCGAGCCCCGCGCCCGGATGCCCCTCCGCAACGGAAGCACCCGGTCCGCTCCAGGCCCCGGCATCCGCCAGATCGGTGAGCGGCAGGGTCACCAGCCCGACGCCGAGGGCGATGTCCGCGGTTGCCCCGGAGGCGGCGGACACACCGGAGGCGGCGGCCGCACCCGCAGGCCGGACCGTGGCCCGCAGCCGCCCCGTGGCCTGCCGGACGAGGGCGGTGACGGTGAAGCCCCCTCGGCCGTCTTCGGCGACGCTCCACTGCGACCGGTCGAACTCCAGGGACACGTCCCGGGGTTCCACGGCGGCGGCCGCGCCCTGGGCGTCGTGGCCGGTCAGCCGGAATCCCGCCGTCTCCCCCTGCTCCGCGAGACCGATCCGGGCCTGCGTGGGCCGGATCCGGGTCAGCGGGCCCAGCACCTCAAGCGGGAGCGCACCGTGCGCCGTCGCGCGCCGGGCGTGCGCCGTCGCACGGCCGGGGCGCACGGCGTGGAACACCCCGGTGGGATCGACCCTGCCGGCTCCCTCCCCGGACCACACCGGCGCGCCCTCGGCCGGCCCCAGCAGCGCGTCGTACCCGGTGGCCGAGAGGGTCCGGGTGAGTCCGGGGAAGACCCGGGTGAAGTCCTCGGTGGCGCCGCCGACGGGTTCGACCCGGTACCCGGCGGTCCGGCCGGAGCCCTTCGGGACCGTGAGGACCAGCCCGTTGGGCACGGGCCGGAGCCGTCCGTCGGACGGGGAGTTCTCCAGGACCAGTGCGCTCGCGCCGCTCTGCCCGGCGAGCAGGGTCGTGGAGCCGCCGCCGTCCAGGTTCAGGGCCTCGTACGCGCCGAGCCGGTGCATCAGCCGGCCCAGGGCGGTCAGGGTGAGGCCGCCGCTGTCCCGCTGGCGGCCGTCCACGGTGAGGATCCGCAGCAGCCGCCCGTCCCGCGAGAACCCGACGGCCGTGCGCGGGGCGGCGGTGTTGTTCGGCTCGCCCTCGTGGTCCTGCGGGACGCCCGCCACCACGAGGGGCTCGCGCCCGCCGACGGCCGCCACGGGGACGGGACCGGCGTCCGGGACGGCCCGGGCGGAGACGGCCACGGCGTCCCCGGGCCGCAGGGCGGCGAGTTCGGCCGCGACCGCACTGTCCCCGGCGGCCGCCGCCAGCAGGGTGGTGCCGGGTGCGGGGCGCTGCCGGCGGCCCGGCGCACGTCCGGCCGGGGCGGCCTCGGAAGCGGCGGAGGCGGCGGCCGTGACCCGGCCGTCCCGGACCGCCACCGCCGTCCCCAGCGCGGGCAGCTCCGTCCCCGGCCAGTCGGCGGTGTAGGCGGACAGGCCCCCGGCGGCCGGCCGCGCCGCGTTGTAGCCGGCCAGCGGGCGCACCGCGCCGCCGGGCAGGGCGACGCCCCCGGCGAGGCCGAGGCGCAGCACCCGGCCCCTGCCGTCGGCGCCGAACCCGACGGCCGGCGCCGCGCCGGGTCCCGGCACCGCGGAGTGCAGCAGCCGGCCGCCGCCCAGACCGGGGCCGAGCGGCGCGCCCGTACCCCGGATGTCGAAGAAGTCGCCGTTCACGGCGGCGACCACGCGCCGGCCGGGCCCCGCGGGATGGCGGGCGGCGGACTCGGCGACGGTGGCCGGGCCGCGGCCGCCCAGGTACTCGGCGCGCACCCCGCCGCTCCCGCCGAGGTCGACGAGGAGCTCGTCGATCCGCAGCCAGCGGTCGGCCTCCAGCCGGTCGTACGATTCCAGCCGGATCCCGGGGGCGAGCTGACGGCCCGTACGGGCGGTCTCGATCCCGTCGGACCCCGCGGCGGTGGCCTCCGCGGGGGTGGCGGCGGGGGCGACGAGGACGGCGGCGAGCAGGACGGGCAGCAGCGGACGCAGGCTCAGCACCCAGGCAGGATCGGCCACTCGGCCCGCCCCGGACGGGCACTGCCGCCCGTGCCCCGCGGATTCAGCCATTCGCCCGTCGTCCGGCCCCGGATAAGGATTTGGCGGCCGGATGCCCGGCTGGCAAGGTTCGAGCGTGCCCGCCGCAGGTCAGCGGGCATCCGCATCTCCGAAGCATGTTCCCGTGGGGGGTACGTACCGCATGTCCTTGAACGAGCCGCAGGGCCCGCCGACTCCGCCTCCGGCCGAACCGCCCGCCGCGGCCCCGGCCGAAGCCCCGGCGGCGTCGCAGCCCCCGGCACCGGCACCGGAACAGCCGCCCGCCGCGCAACCGCAGCCCCACCCGGCGCAGGCGTATCCGGCTCAGCCCTACCCCGCCCAGCCGTACGCCGGACAGCCGTACGCCGGACAGACCCAGCCCGGGTACCCCGGCACCCCGTACCCCGGCATGCCGTACGCCGCCCCGTGGCCCCCCGCCGACGTGCTGCGCTCCCCGCGCGGCCTGGCGGTCGCCGTCACCGCGCTGCTCGGGGTCGCCGCCGCGGTCAACCTGTTCTCGGCGGCCGTCAGCGGGTACGTCTTCTCGCTCATGAAGCGCCTGGCGGCCGACCCGGCGGATGTCGGCGACGACACGCTCGACCGGTCGGACGTCCTGACCGCGGTCGCCGGCTCCCTCCAGTTCCTGATCCTGCTGGCGACGGCGGTCGTCTTCATCATCTGGTTCCACCGGGTCCGCGTGAACGGCGAGATCATGCGCCCCGACGCCTTCTCCCAGACGCGCGGCTGGGCCATCGGCGGCTGGTTCATCCCGCTGGGCAACCTGTTCCTGCCGTACCGGACGGCCAAGGAGATCTGGACCGCCAGCACCCAGCTGGCACCGGACGGCTCCTTCCGCGCGGTCTCCGCCGCACCCGTCAACGCCTGGTGGGCCGTGTGGGTCGTCTCGGCCTTGTCCGACCGGGTGTTCAGCACCATGTACGGGCGGGCCGAGACCCCCGAGGCCCTGCGCGATGCGTCCGCCGTGGGGATGGTCACCGACCTGGTCACGGTCGCCGCGGCCGTCCTCGCCATCGTCTTCGTCCGCAAGCTGACGGCCATGCAGACCACGAAGGCCCAGCAGGGACCGTACGCGGCGGTCTGATCCGCCGCCCGGCAGCGCCCCCTCGACTCACGGCGCCACCGCATGCCCCGGGACGGCGAACTCGCACCACACGCTCTTCCCGCCGCCCCGGGGCTCCACGCCCCATTCCTCCGCCAGCCGGTCCACGAGCAGCAGGCCGCGCCCCGACACCGCCCAGTCGCCCGCCTCGCGCCGGTGCGGCAGGGCGCTGCTGGTGTCCTCGACCTCGATCCGGATCCGGCCCTCCGGGGTCAGCCGTACGTTGACGTGGCCGCCGCCGTCGGTGTGCACGAGGGCGTTGGTCATCAGCTCGTCCGCCGCCAGTTCGATCTCGTCGGCCCGCTCCCGGGCTCCCCACGCGGACACCGCCGCGCGGATCAGGTGGCGGGCCGTAGCCGGGCCCTCGGGGTCGCCGGGGTGGAGCGGCAGGCGCAGCGGGCCCCCGCCGCGCGCGGCGGGGGTGCCGCGGCGGCGCAGCAGGAGCAGGGCCATGTCGTCGCCGACGCCCGCGTCGCCGACGAGGTCGCACAGGACGTCGGCCAGCTCCTCGACGTCCACCGGCCCGTGGCTCACGGCCTCCATGAGCTCCCGCATCCCTGCCTCGGGGGCGTCGTCCGGCCGTTCGAGCAGGCCGTCCGTGCACAGCACCAGGGTGTCGCCGGGGTGCAGTTCGAGGCTGGTGACGGGGTAGCCGGAGCCGACGCCCGACCCGTCGCGCGGCGGCAGTCCGAGCGGGAGTCCGCCCGCCACCGGGACGCGGTGGCAGCTGCCGTCGCCGCGCCGCACCACCGGATCGAGGTGGCCGGCGCGGACCAGCTGGAGCATGCCGGTGTTCAGGTCCACCTCGGCGTACGTACAGGTGGCGAACCGCTCCGTCTCCAGCTCCCGCAGGAAGGTCGAGGCCCGCGCCATGGCCGTGCCGGGGGTGTGCCCCTCGGCCACGTACGCCCGCAGGACGATCCGCAACTGGCCCATGACGGCCGCCGCGTCCGTGTCGTGCCCCTCCACGTCGCCGATCATCACCCCGACGCGGCCCTCGCCGAGCGGGACCACGTCGTACCAGTCCCCGCCGATGTCCCGCCCCATCCGGGCGGCCCGGTACCGTACGGCGATCCGCGCGCCCGGCACCTCCGGGATCCGGCGCGGCAGCATCGCCCGCTGCAGGCCCTCCGCGAGGTCGTGCTCCTGCTCGAACAGGATGGCCCGCTGGAGGCTCTGCGCGATGCCGCTGCCGAGTGCGACGAGGAGGTTCCGCTCCTCGGCGGTGAAGTCCCCGTCCCGCTGGTACAGCAGCCCGAGCGCGCCGACGGCCCGGCCCTGTGCGATCAGCGGCAGGTAGACGCCGCTGCGCACGGACAGCGGCTCGATGTACGGCCAGAGCGCCGGGTAGCCCTCCTGGAACTCCTCGCGCGAGGCGATGAACACCGGCTGGAGGTTGCGTACGGCCTCGCTCATCGGCAGCCGCGCGTCGATGCGGGTGTACTCGATCTCCGGGACGTAACTGCCGAGCTGCCCCTCCGCGACGAGGTGGATGCGTCCGCCGTCGACGATGCCGAGCATCACGCTGACCGCGCCGAGGTGGCCGAGGGCCTCGGGGTCCTTGAGGACGTCGGTCACGTCGTTGACGGTGCGGGCGTGGGCGAGGATCGCGCTGGTCCGCTCGACGACGCCGGTCATCCGGCGGCGCCCCTCGGCCTGCTCCCCGCCCGCGCCTGGCTCGCCCGGATCGTGGACGGCGTCGCGCAGGATCCCGATGACGCGGTACGGGCGGCCGTTGGCCTCGCGCAGGATGTGGCCCTGGATGTGGGTCCAGACCAGGGTTCCGTCGCGCAGCCGGGTCCGTACGTACGCCCCGTAGTGGCTGCGGCCGTCCTTGAGCGCCTGTGCGACCCGGGCGTCGAGCCGGGCCGCCTCGCCGGGCGGCACCCGTACCCGCAGCCCCTCGGGGGTGCCCGTGAACTCCTCCGGGCGCAGGTCGAGGACCTCGAGGGCGGTGGGATCCAGATGCATCTGCCCACTGTCGAGGTCCCAGTCGAAGGTGCCCATGCGGTTGAGCGCGAGGCTCATGTCCGGCTGCGCGGGCCAGTCGACCTCGGGGCTCGCTCCCCTTTCGGCCATGCAGCCAGGGTCTCACCGTTCCCGCAGGCGTGCCCGCACAAGCCGCCCGCCGCTCAGCCGGGGCCCCGGGCGGACGGGGCGGCGGAGTCCGGCGGGTACACGACCGCGGGCTTCGACGCCGGCTTCGAGGCCGGCGTCGAGGCCGGCTCGGATGCGGGCGCGGACGAGGGCGGAGGCGGGGAGGGGGGCGGAGAGGACGGCGGGGAAGGCGGCGGGGCCGAGGACAGCGACGGCGACGGCGGCCCGTCCGGGGTGTGCGAGGCGGGCGGCGGGCTCGGGGGCTCCGCGGAGGTCGCGGGGGCGGGGTGCGAAGGCGTGGGCTCCGCGGGCGGGAGCACCGGCGGCGGCACGGGCTTGTCGTGCTTGCCCTGGTGGTCGCCCCGGCCCCGCTCGAACCAGCGCCGGTCCTGGTGGTCGTAGATCACGAACTCGTGGACGACCGTCGCCGAGGGCGCGATGACCACCACCTTCGACGGCTCGTACGAGCTCCACGGCTGCCCGCGCCGCTGCGGGTCGGCCGCCAGCGCCACCGGGGCCCCGAGCGGGTTGCCGCACGCGCACCGCACCCGCGGCACCCCCCGCTCGTCGACCAGTACCGCCGTACCGGCCTGCAGCACCGCCTGGAAGGCGGTGGCCCGCCCGTCGCGGTAGCCGTGGTTGGTGACCCGGGTGTCCGTGCGCAGCTGCACCGGGGTGAGCGCGCGCAGGTAGCCGGGGACGGACTCCGGCCGGATGCCGAGCGCGGAGGCGAAGGCTCCGTTCTTGGCGGGCTGGGCGGTCAGCACCCGGACCTGCTGCTCGACATCGCAGCTCGCCACCGACAGGGTGCCGCCGTACAGGCCCGGCGCCGAACCGCTGATGGTGCGCGTGGCGGTGGTCCCGGGCGTGGCGCTGCGCGCCGAGGGCGCCGGACTCCGCGGCGGCGGTACGGCCTCCTGTACGGCGGTGGACTCGGTGAAGGGGTCCGGGCCGGTGGCGGAGGCCGGCTGGAGGAAGACCTCCCCGCGGGCGGAGGGGGAGCCGCCGGGCCGGGTCAGCACCACGGCCAGGACCACGGCGGCCGCCACCGCGACGACGGCGGTGACCAGCCGGGGTACGGACCGCCACCAGGGCCCCTTGCCCGGTGACCCGGGTGGCGGGCCCCCGGCCGGTGGAGCGGGTGGCGGAGTCGGCGGCGGGTCCTGCCGCCCGCCCGAGAGGGGGCCGGACGGGGGACCGCTGGGGCGCGGGCCGGGCGGCCGCGAGGACTGCGTGGGCCGCTGCGGCTCCTGGCCTGGGCCGGAAGGTTGCGTGGTCACGGGCTCTTCTTCCCAGGCGGCGGAGTTCCGGTCCCTGCGGACCATTGTGTGCGTCGTCCCGGTGGTGGCCGCAAGCCGAGCGTGCCTACGGTTGCAGCGTGAGCGTGAGCAGTCCGTCGTCACCGCGTCCGGCATCACCGCGTCCGGCATCCGGGATCTCGGCGCGGGCCTGGCGGGACGCCCTCGTCGCCGTCGTCGCGGGCTTCGTGGTGATGGCCGCCGTCGCCGCGGCCGGTCTGGCCTGCGCGGGGGCGACCGGGCTGCCGGGCGGGGCGTTCCCCCGGGTGGTCGCGGCGGTCGTCGTGATGGCCGCCGGCGGGTCGGTGGAGGTGACGGGCGGGGCGGGCTTCCTGGCCGAGGCCGACGCGAGCCTGTCCGTGATCCCGCTCTCGGTGAGCCTGGCCGGGGCGCTGACGGCCGGCCCCCTCTTCCTGCGTCCCCTGCACAACCGGGCGGTGGCCCGGCCGGTGGAACTCCTGGCCCGGGCCGGCCCGCTGGTCGTGCTGTGGCTGCTCGCCCTCACCGGCGCCGCGCTCCTCGCCCGCCACTCCTTCGGGATCGCCACCGGCGACTCCCCGGTGGCCGACCTCGGCGAGCTCCTCGACGCCTCCCCGAAGGTCGGCTTCCGGGCCGCCCTGCCCGCCACCCTCGGCTTCGGACTGCTGTGGATCCTGGGCCTGCTGCTGATCGCCCTGCTGGTCTCGCGCCGTGCGCCGCTCCCGGCCCGGCTGGTCCGCTTCCACACGGCGGTGCGGCCCGCCGCCTTCGCCACCGTGGCGCTGCTCCTCGCGTACGTGGCCCTCGGCGTCGGCGTCGGTCTCGTGGTGGCCGCCACCCAGGGGCACCCGGACCGGACCTTCGCCGTGATCCTGCTCGGCCTGCCGAACCTGGCCTGGCTCGCGCTCACCCTGGGCCTCGGCGGAGCCTGGGAGGGCAAGGCCGAGGGGCCGTTCGGGCTCCCGATGCCGCAGCTGCTGGACGAGGTGCTGCGCGGGCCCGAGCTGTCCCGGGTCGACGTGGCCTCGCTCGCCGAGCGGGATTCCCGGGCCTGGTGGCTGGTGGCCGTCGCCGCCGTCTCGCTGCTCGCCACGGGCTTCCTGGCCGCCGTACGCTCCCCGGCCGGGGTCCGCGCCTGGCAGCACGCGCTGCACCTGGGCGTGGCCCTCGCGCTCGCCGCCCTGACGGTGTGCCTGCTGGCCGGTGTCGAGGCCCGGTTCGGGCTGTCGCTGCTGGGCATCGGGGACGTCGGCGGGCTCGGCGGGAAGGTGGAGCTGCGGCCGGTGCTGTGGCGGAACGTGGGCCTCGCCCTGCTCTGGGGCGCCCTCGCGGGCTTCCTCGGCGCGCTGCTGGCCCGGCCCGTGCACCGCCGCGGTCTCGTCGGAAAGCCGCCCGCGGCCGCCGGAGGATGACCGTACGTTTCAGCCGGGGTCCCCGGGGGTGTCCGCAAAGTCCCGCCTGCCCCGCGGCGCACGGCGCTACTTTGCGGACACCCCCTACCCCGCGCCCCGGAACACCGGCAGTGCCCAGCGCGGCGGCGGGGGTACGGCGCCGGGCGGCGGGGCCGCCTCCGCTCCGGCCCTGCGCAGCGCCCCGGTGAACTCCAGACAGCTGCTCCACCGGTCGTCCGGTGATTTGGCCAGGGCCTTCGCCAGCACCTCGTCGACCGCCGCGGGCAGACCGGGGCGCCGCGAACTCACCGCGGGCGGCGGGTCGAACTGGTGGGCCCACAGCAGCGCCATGTCGTCGTCCCGCCGGAAGGGCGGGCTCCCGGTCAGCGTCTCGTACACGACGCAGCCCAGGCTGTAGACGTCGCAGCGGGCGTCGACCGGCTTGCCTGAGATCTGTTCGGGCGCCACGTAGTCCAGGGTGCCGACGAACTGCCCGACGCTCGTGAACCCGGTCAGCGACAGCGACTTCTTCGTCAGCCCGAAGTCCGTCAGGTACACGTGCTCGGGGTGCTCGCTGTCCGTCCCCTCCGCGACCAGGATGTTCCCCGGTTTCACGTCCCGGTGCACCAGGTCGTGGGCGTGCGCCGCGTCCAGCGCCGAGGCCACCTGGCCCGCGATCCGGGCGGCGGTCTCCACCGGCAGCGGCCCGGTGCGGTCCAGCAGGGCGCGCAGGTCCTGCCCGGGGACGTACCGCATCGCGATGTACAGCAGCCCGTCGGTCTCGCCCGCCTCGAAGACCGGGACGATGTGCGGATGGTCGATGGCCGCGGCGACCTTCGACTCGTGGGCGAAGCGCTGCCGGAAGACGTCGTTGCGGGCGAGTTCGGGGGCCAGCAGCTTCAGGGCGACCGGCCGGTCCAGCCGCAGGTCCCGGGCCAGGTAGACGACCGCCATGCCGCCGCGGCCGATCTCGCTCTCCACCAGGTATCCGGCGATCCGCTTCCCGCGCAGGTCGGAGGGGCGCCCGCCCAGGGGTTCGGCGGCCATCACCGCCCTCCGCCCTCGGGCGGGGTCACGATCCGCGTGGGCTCGTGTCCGGCGTCCCGCCCGGCCGCCGCGCCGCGCGCCGGGTCCGCCCGTACGCCGGCCGCGGCCCCGCGGTCCTCCGGCCCGGGCGGCTCCGGCGACTCCGGCTCCGGCTCCGGCTCCGGCGGCTGCTGCGGCTCCGCCGGGTCGCCGGGGCCCTCGCCGACCGCGTACGTCACGAGGCCGGTGCCGTCGCCGTACAGCCAGCGCCCGCCGGCCTCCTCGTACAGCCAGACGGACTCCCCGTCGATCACGATGCCCGCCCGCAGCCCCCGGGTCGCCTCCCGGAAGGCCTCGGTGCCGGTCCGCCCCGCGGCCAGGTCCGCGGCCGCCCGCCGGTAGCGCTCCAGGGCCTCGGCCGCGTGCGCGAGCAGCGGCAGCGGGTCCTCGGCGCGCTCGGGCGGCCGGCCGCCCGCCGGCGGGGGCGGCTCGGGTACGGGGACCAGGAGCCGCCCGTCCACCCAGGCCGACCAGCCGTTGGCGCACAGGATCTCCCCCCACTCCGCGCGCCGGGACAGCAGCTGCACGGGCAGGAAGGGGTCCAGGGCCGCGGTGGGCCGGGAGAGGTCGGGCCCCTCCCAGGCGGGCAGCCCCTCCCGGGGGACCACGTGGGTGGGGTGGAAGTCGGCGGGTCCGGCCGTACTGGTCATCGGCGGCTACTTCCGCATGATCGCGGGCTCGTGGCGGCGCAGCAGCCGCAGGACCAGCACCCCGAACAGGACGGACAGGGCGACGAGCATCCCCATGTCCAGCAGCCACACCCCGGCGCTGTGCGCGAAGAGCGGGTCGTCCGTGATCTTCCCGGGCACGATCGCGCCGAGGTCGATGGTCGCGGCCATGGCGCCGAGCGCCCAGCGGGACGGCACCAGCCAGGCCAGCTGTCCGATCACGGGTACGCCGTCCAGCTGGAGCAGCGCCCCGCAGAAGACGACCTGGACGATGGCGAGGAGGACCAGCAGCGGCATGGTGACCTCCTCCTTGCGGACCAGGGCGGAGACCAGCAGCCCGAGCATCATCGCGGTGAAGGACAGCAGGGCGACGGCGAGGGTGATCTCGACCAGGGGCGGCATGAGGACGCCCTGGCCGCCGGGGGCGTTGGTGTCCACCCCGTACAGGCCGACCAGGGTCAGCACCACGGCCTGGGCGACGGTGATGGCGCCCAGCACCAGCACCTTGGACATCAGGTAGGCGGATCTCGACAGGCCGACGGCGCGTTCGCGCTGGTAGATGACGCGTTCCTTGACCAGCTCGCGCACGGCGTTGGCGGCGCCGGTCAGCACGCCGCCGACGCACAGGATGAGCAGTGCGTTGATCGCGGTCTCCGCCGTGAGGGTGCTGCCGGCGAGGGCCCGGGCCATGGCGCCCATGACGAACGGCAGCGCGATCATGATGGCGAGGAACGTGCGGTCCGCACTGAGCGCGGCGGCGTAGCGGCGCATCAGGGTGGACAGCTGGGAGCCCCAGCTCTGGGCCTTGGGCGGCGGGGCGGCGAAGGCGGCCGCCGCGGACCGGTCCTCCGCGGGCAGCGGCTGCCGCGCGGCGTTCCGTACGTACCTGCCGTACTGCGGGGAGGCGCGGTACTCCCCCGCCCAGTCCCGGTCCCGCTCGTTCTCGAAGGCTTCGAAGGCCTCGGGCCACTGCTCGTAGCCGAAGAAGCCGAGGGTCTCCTCGGGCGGCCCGAAGTAGGCGATGCGCCCGCCCGGGGCGAGGACCAGCAGCCGGTCGCAGACGTCGAGGCTGAGCACGCTGTGGGTGACGACGATGACGGTGCGGCCGTCGTCGGCGAGGCCTCGCAGCATGTGCATGACCGAGCGGTCCATGCCGGGGTCGAGCCCGGAGGTGGGTTCGTCCAGGAAGAGCAGGGAGGGCTTGGTCAGCAGTTCGAGGGCGACGGAGACGCGTTTGCGCTGGCCGCCGGAGAGGCTGTGGATGGGCTGGTCGGCGCGCTGCCCGAGGCCGAGTTCGCCGATCACCTCGTCGACGCGGGCCTGGCGTTCGGCGCGGGCGGTGTCCTGCGGGAAGCGCAGTTCGGCGGCGTAGGCGAGGGCGCGGCGGACGGTGAGCTGGGCGTGCAGGATGTCGTCCTGGGGGACGAGGCCGATGCGGCTGCGCAGTTCGGCGTAGTCGCGGTACAGGTCGCGGCCGTCGTAGAGGACGGTGCCGTGGTCGGCGGGGCGCAGCCCGGTGAGGGCGCCGAGGAGCGTGGACTTGCCGGCTCCGCTGGGGCCGACGACGGCGAGCAGGCATTTGGCGCCGACGGGGAAGGAGACGCCGTCGAGCAGGGTCTTGCGGCCGTGGTCGACGGCGACGGCGAGGTCCTGGACGTCGAGGGAGACCTCGCCGGTGTCGACGTACTCCTGGAGCTGGTCGCCGACGAGGCACAGGGCGGTGTGGCCGATGCCGATGATGTCGCCCTCGGTGACGGGGGCGCGGTCGGTGCGGGTGCCGTTGAGGAAGGTGCCGTTGTGGCTGCCGAGGTCGGCGATCTCGTACGTGCCGTCGGCGAGGGCGCGCAGTTCGGCGTGGCGGCGGGAGACGACGAGGTCGTCGATGACGAGGTCGTTGGCGGGGGCGCGGCCGATGGTCACGGCGGTACGGGCGGGCAGCGGGCGCACGGTGGTGGGCCGGCGGAAGGTGCCGGTCAGGGCCGGCTGCGACACCGATGACGGCTGGGCGCCGAGGCTCCCGGCGGCCGGGGCGGCGGGGGCCGGGGCCGGTGGGGCCGGGCCGAGCAGCAGGGCGCGCGGGCCGTCGGTGGCGGCGCCGAAGCGGAGTTCGCTGCCGGCGCCGACGCTCCACGCGTGGATGCGGTGGCCGTCGGCCCAGGTGCCGTTGGTGCTGTCCTCGTCCTCCACGGTCCAGTGGTCGCCGTCGGGGCGCAGGATCGCGTGGTGCCAGGAGACGCGGGCGTCGTCGAGGCAGATCTCGCAGAGGGGGTCGCGGCCGACGTGGTACGTCCGGCCCGGGACCATCGCGGTGGTGCCGGCGTCGGTTTCCAGGACGAGCTCGGGCGCGGTCGGCACGCCGGGGCGCTGGGCCATGTGCAGATTTTCCCACGATCCGCCCGGCTCGGCAGGGATCTACATCGTCGCAGGTCAGCGGCCTCTTATGGGTAATGACAACGGTCCCCGTTGCAGCCTTTGCCCATTGCGTCACGGTGCGCTTCACTTCACGCGTCGGAACCGAACACACGGGGGACGCCATGAGTGGGCACGACCACGCGCACGACGATCACGCGCCGCACGGCCACGCCGGCCACGCCGGCCACGATCACGGCGGGCACGGCGGGCACAGCCACGGCGTCTCCGCGGACGCCGACCGCCGCTGGCTGGCCATCGCGCTCGGCCTCATCGGCACCTTCATGGCCATCGAGGTCGTCGTCGGCATCGTGGCCCAGTCGCTGGCCCTGATCTCCGACGCCGCCCACATGCTCACCGACGCCGTCTCGATCGTCCTCGCACTGATCGCGATGCGGCTCGCGGCCCGGCCGGCGCGCGGCGGATTCACCTACGGCCTCAAGCGCGCGGAGATACTCTCCGCGCAGGCCAACGGGCTCACGCTGCTGCTGCTCGCGGTCTGGCTCGCGTACGAGGCGGTCCGGCGGCTGCTCGACCCGCCGCCCGTGGCGGGCGGGCTGGTGCTCGTGACGGCCCTCGCGGGCATCGTCGTGAACGTGGCCGCCGCGTGGTGCATCTCCAAGGCGAACCGCTCCTCGCTCGCCGTCGAAGGCGCCTACCAGCACATCCTGAACGACCTGTTCGCCTTCATCGGCACCGCCGTCGCGGGTCTGATCGTGCTCACCACGGGATTCGTCCAGGCCGACGCGATCGCCACGCTCGTGGTCGTGGTGCTGATGGTCAGGGCGGGCTACGGGCTCGTCCGCGAGTCCGGCCGGATCTTCCTGGAGGCAGCGCCGGCGCACGTGGACCCGGACGCGGTCGGCGACCGGCTCGTCGGGCACCCGCCCGTCACCGAGGTGCACGACCTGCACATCTGGACCATCACCTCCGGGCAGGCGGCGCTGTCCGCACACGTCCTGGTCGAACCGGCCGGCGACTGCCACGCCGTACGCCGCGACCTGGAGCGGCTGCTGGAGAAGGAGTACGGGATCACCCACACCACCCTCCAGGTGGACCACGTGCAGGAGGCCCTGCTCACGGTCGGGCGCCCGGGCGAGGACCCCGCCGACCCGCACTGTGCGGACGCGCACGGCCCCGTGCACCGGCAGGGCCCGCACGACCACTGAGGAGCCCGCGCGCGGGGCATACATGGACGCATGACGCAGAAGCGCAGCGCAGGACTGCTCCTGTTCCGCACGGCCGCCGGGTCCGCCGGGTCCCCGGACGAGGGCATCGAGGTCCTCCTCGGCCACATGGGCGGGCCGTTCTGGGAGCACAAGGACGACGGGTCCTGGGCCATCCCCAAGGGCGAGTACGAGGAGGACGAGGCCCCGGTCGACGCGGCCCGCCGGGAGTTCACCGAGGAGATCGGCCTGCCGCCGCCGGAGGGCCCGTACCTCCCCCTGGGCGAGCTGCGGATCCCCGGCGGCAAGCTGGTGACGATCTGGGCGGTACGGGCGGACCTGGATCCGGCGCTGATGGTGCCCGGGACCTTCACGATGGAGTGGCCTCCGCACTCGGGCCGGACACAGGAGTTCCCCGAACTGGACCGGGTGGCCTGGTTCACTCCCCCGGTGGCCAAAACCAAACTGATTCCCTCTCAAATCCCCTTCCTGGAGAGGCTGTTGGTGCTGCCGAGAGGTTGACCCGACCTTGACTTGCCAACAAACCCCACCTGCATGGACATTGCACATATGACGAACGTCGTGCTGGTGGGAACCCTGGACACCAAGGGTGTCGAGTACGGCTGGTTGCGCGAGAGGCTGCTGCGCACCGGCGTCGAAGTGATCATGGTCGACACAGGAATCATGGGCGATCCCCGGGTGCCCGCGGACGTACCGCGCGAAGCGGTGGCCCGGGCGGCGGGAACGGAACTGTCGGAACTACGCGCGGCCGCCGACCGGGGCGCGGCCGTGACGGCGATGGCCAAAGGCGCCGAGGCGACGCTGTTACGCCTGCACGCCGAGGGCCGGCTGCACGCGGTGCTCGCCATAGGCGGCAGCGGCGGCACCTCCATCGCCACCCGGGCCATGCGCGCGCTGCCGCTCGGCGTGCCGAAGCTGATGGTCTCCTCCATGGCGTCCGGGGACGTGGCCCCGTACGTCGGATCCTCGGACATCACGATGATGTACAGCGTGGTGGACATCGCGGGGATCAACAGCATCTCCGCGCCGGTCATGGCGAACGCCGTCGAGGCGGCCGCGGGGATGGCCAAGGCCTTCGAACGGGCCTCCCTGGAGCTGCACCGCCCGGCCCGCCTCGGCGCCGGCTCCCGCCCGCTGATCGCGGCGAGCATGGCGGGCGTCACCACGATCGGCGTGGACGCCGCCCGCGAGCGGCTGACCGGACTCGGCTACGAGGTCCTGGTCTTCCACGTCAGCGGCACCGGCGGCCGCACCCTGGAGACCCTGGCCGGCCAGGGCATCTTCGCGGGCGTCCTCGACCTCACGCTCAGCGAGCTCGCCGACGACCTGTGCGGCGGCATCCTCACCGCCGGCCCCGACCGGCTCAGCGCCGCCGGGCGGGCCGGGATTCCGCAGGTGGTGAGCCTGGGAGCACTGGACATGGTGAAGTTCGGCCCGCTGGAGACCCTGCCCGAACGGGCCCGGTACCGCCGGGTCCACGTACACAACCCGTCCATCACGGTGGTCCGCACGACCCCCGCCGAATGCGCGGAGCTCGGCCGCCGGGTCGCCGCCAAACTCCGCGCCGCGACCGGCCCCACCGCCGTCTGCGTCCCGCTGCGCGGACTGTCCACGCTCGGCGCCCCGGGCGGCACCTACCACGACCCGGACGCGGACCGGGCCCTGTTCTCGTCACTGCGCGAGGGGCTGCGGGGCAGTTCCGCCCGGCTCTACGACTACGACACCCACATCAACGACCCGGAATTCGGGAGGGCGGCGGCCGACCGGCTGCACACCATGATCGGCGCGGCGGCGGCCGCGGCGTGACCCCCTGAAGACCCGTGTACAGCCCCCGTAAAACCGCCCTGACCACCGTGTGAAATGCTCCGCGCGGTTGGGAACCGGCCGTGGCGGAAACCGTGTCCCTGGGTGTGGCCGCTCGGCACGAGCGGGCCGCCCGGGGCCCTGGGCCCGTGACGCGGCCGACAAGGACACGGGTACGGGACGGGGACGGGGGCATGACGATGAAGAACGCGTGGACAGTGCCCGGCTATGCGCAGGTCCGGGAGCTCGGCTCGGGCGGCAGCGGCCGCGTGGTCCTCGCCGTCCACGAGGCCACGGGCACTGCGGTCGCGGTGAAGTACCTCAGCGACCGGCTGCGCGAGGACCCCGCGTTCGTCGGGGAGTTCCGGGCCGAGGCCCGGCTGCTCGGCGGCCTGGACACCCCGTACGTGGTCCGGTTGTACGAGTACGTGGAAGCGCCCTCCGGCGCCGCCATCGTGATGGAACTGGTCGACGGGATCTCCCTGCGCGCCCTGCTCAAGCAGGCCGGGCAGGCCGATCCCGAGGCCGCGCTCGTGGTGCTGAAGGGCTCTCTGCTGGGCCTGGCCGCGGCGCACCGGGCGGGCGTGGTCCACCGCGACTACAAGCCCGAGAACGTGCTGGTCTCCGCGGACGGCTCCTCGAAGCTGGTGGACTTCGGCATCGCGGCCCGCCGCGGTACGACCCCCGGGGTGGCCGGCACCCCCGCGTACATGGCCCCCGAGCAGTGGCAGGGCCGTCCCGCCTCGCCCGCCGCCGACGTGTACGCGGCGACGGCGACCTTCTTCGAGTGCCTGACCGGACGCAAGCCGTTCGCCGGGGAGAACTTCGCGGAACTCGCCGTCCAGCACATCGAGGCGCCCGTCCCGGAGACCGAGGCCCCCGAGCCGGTCCGCCCGCTGATCCGCCGGGGTCTGGCCAAGGCCCCGGAGGAGCGGCCGGAGAACGCCGAGGAGTTCGTCTCCGAGCTGGAGGGCGTGGCGCTCGCCGCGTACGGGCCCGACTGGGAGGAGCGCGGGCAGCGCAAGCTGGCGGCGCTGGCCGCGCTGCTGCCGCTGCTGTTCCCCTCCGCGGGCGCCCCGGCCGCGGGCACCACGGCGGTGGCGACGACCACGATCGCGCAGCCCTCGCGCTGGGCCCCGGGCCGGCGCGGGCTGATCGCGGGCGGCGCGGCGCTGGTCCTCGGCGTGCTGACGGCGCTCACCTACAGCGCGGCCGGCGGGGAGGCCGGCGGGGCCGCCGCGCTGAACGCGTTCGCGACGTCGAGTGCGAGCCCCGGCGCCACGGGCCCCTCGCCCGCGCCGGGCCCGAGCGCCTCGGCGAGCCCCTCCCCGTCCGCTTCCCCCTCCCCCTCCCTCTCCCCTTCCGCGTCCGCGTCCGCGTCGCCTTCGACCGGTGCGAGCCCGAGCCACTCGCCGGTGGTGACGCCCACGGTCACGGCGCCGACCACCGCTGCGCCCACCACCACGCCGCCTTCGCCGAAGCCGACGGTGGTCGTCGGCGCGGTGTCCGTCACCATCCGCCAGACGGGAACCTCCCTCGGCCAGGCGACCGTGAGCGTCGAGGCGAAGGGCACCGCGCCGGTGACGGTGGTGCTCGAATGGTTCACGGGTGACGTGGAGGGGCGGTTGGGCAAGGCGGACGGCGCCCCGGACACCCTCACGTACCAGCCGGGCGCCGCCGCACCGCTCGTCAAGACCCACACCTTCTCGGGCGCGGGCTGCTACTGGGGCGTGCGCGCCACCACGAAGCCCGCCGCCGGCAACGGTTCCTCGACCAGCCAGGTCTTCATCAGGCGGTGCACGACCTCATGAGCGACAGCGACAGCGACGACGACTACAGCGCCACCGTTCTCGGCAGCCACTGGTTCAGCGGGCCGCAGCAGACGTCGCAGCAGACCCGGGTCCAGCCGCAGGAGGCCGTGCCCGACCGGGTCGAGGGCTCGGTGCTGCGCTTCGGGCCCGGGGTGACGGCCGCCATGCCGGCGCCGTTCCCCGTCGTGGTCGCGGAGCCGGTGCCGCGCCGTCGGCTCGGGGAGTGGCGGCGCTACAGCCTGGCCGCCGTGGTCCTGCTCGCGGTGCTCGCGTACCTGGCCTGGCAGCGGTACGGACCCGCCATCGAGGTACGGGACGTGGCGGTCGCGACCGCCGACCCCCAGGGCCCCGGCTGCGACTCGACCGCCGACGTGGTGGCCGTCGTACGGACCAACGGGCGGCCGGGGACCCTCACCTACCGGTGGATCCGCTCCGACGGCACGCGGTCGGAACAGCTCACCGAACGCGTGCCGCGCGGACGCACGGAGGCCCGGCTGCACCTGCTGTGGACCTTCCAGGGCCGGGGCACCTACGGGGCCGAGGCGAGGCTCGAGCTGGTCTCGCCCGGGCAGCGCACCGCGGCGACGCGGTTCACCTACCGCTGCGCGGGCTGACGGCGGGGCCGAGGGCCCGGCGCGGCGCGGCCCTCGGCGTCGTCCTTCCGGCCGAGGCGGCCGCCGCGGCGGTGGCCGTCCGGCCGAAGCGCCCGCGCCCCGCCCGCTGGTTGACTCGTAGGCGTTGACGAGGGCTCAGGGACGCCCTCCGGCACCCCTGCGCGTCACGTTCCAGCCGGCGAACACCCCAACCGGAGCGTGGCCGTCCCGCACGGATGCCAGTCCGCGCGGGAGGCCCGCAGCCGCTTTGGGGAGTGGCTGCGGGCCATCCTGCCGACCTGTCCGTGGCAGGCCGTTCCTTCCCCCTCGGGGTCAGAACCTGGCGTGGGCGGTGATGTCCGCCTCGAACTCACCCGTCATCGCGGGGGTCACCGTCGGCCGGCACTGCGCGACCGCCGCCAGGTAGTCCCGTGTGGAGGCGCCGAGCTGGGCCGCCGCCGCTCCGCGCGCCCCCACCGCCTCCAGGTCCCGCTCGAAGGACACCTGCGCCGCGATCCGCGCCGCGTGCTCGATGTCGGCCGGGGTGAACAGCTCGCTCGCCTCCACCAGCGCCGCCACGTCCACATCGGTGCGGCCCGCCGTGTAGCGGGACCAGATCGCGGCGCGCGCCCCGGCGTCCGGGGTGCCGATCGGGATCAGGTAGTCGAAGCGCCCGGGCCGCAGGAAGGCCGGGTCCAGCGAGCGGATGGAGTTCGTGGCGCACACCAGCAGCCGCTCGTCGCCCTCCCGGAATCCGGGGATCAGCTTCAGCAGCTCGTTGGTCACCCCGTGGATCCCGCCGGGCTGCGCGGGCTCGGTGCGTACGGGCGCGATCTCCTCGACCTCGTCGATGAAGACGAGGACCCGCTCCAGCTCGGCGATCCGGGCGAACGCGTCGCGCAGCGCGGCGGCCAGGTTCCCCTCGTCGGCGAGGCGGGAGGGCAGCAGTTCCACGAAGGGCCAGCCGAGCCGGGAGGCGATGGCCCGGGCGAAGGTGGTCTTGCCGGTGCCGGGCGGGCCGAAGAGGGTGATGGCGCGCGGCGGCCGCACCCCGTGTGCGGCGGCCCGCTCGGGCTCGGCGAGCGGGAGCACGACGCGCCGCTCGATGAGGTCCTTCTCGTGCTCCATGCCGGCGACCTTGGCCCACAGGTCGTTCGGGAGGAAGCGGCCGCCGAGGTCGTCGAGGAGGCCGGCCGCCGGTCCGTGCAGCGGTTCGGTCTTCTCGAAGTAGGCGACGGCGGGCTGGCGCGTGTACCCGGCGTTGAGCAGGCCCTCGCCGAGCAGGTCCTCCTCGGGCAGGACGTACGCGATGCGTCCCACGCGGGCGGCGATCAGCCGCCGCTCCAGTTCGACGAGCAGGGCGCTGGCCAGGCCGCGGCCGCGCCAGCCCGCCGCGATCGCGATCCGCATCACCCAGGCGCGCTCGCCGGTGACGCAGGCGAGGGCCGCGCCGATCGGGACGCCTTGGTGGACGGCGACCACGCAGGGCTGCCGGTCGGTGAGGGCGCTGATGCACTCGGCGAGCGAGAAGACGGACTCCTGGCCGAGTTCGGCCGTGGTGTCGATCAGGTGGACCACCGCGGCGAGATCGCTCTCGCGGTAGTCGTGGATGAGCCAGTTCACCGGGTACCGCCCCTCGTTCGTGCTCCTGCGGTGAGGCTAGGGGCGGGCGGGCCCGGCGATCACGTTCCGCGGTGCACAACAGCCGGTCCGGAAACCGTCCGTGTCGTCCATAGACTGGTGTCTTCCACCCGAACGCCAGACCGAGGATTCCAGCGCCTTCATGCTTTGCCACATACCCGCGGCCCGTCGCGGGCCCCTCGTCTGGCTCATCCCCTCCCTGTGGACCCTGGCACTGGGTCTGTGGGGGCTCTCCCGGCAGGACAGCGTGTGGCGGGACGAGGCGGCGACCTGGCAGGTGGCCGGGCGCTCGGCCGGCGAGATCCTGGACATGCTCGGCCATGTCGACGCCGTGCACGGGCTGTACTACCTGCTGATGCACGGGCTCTTCGAGCTCTTCGGGGCGAGTACGACGACCCTGCGACTGCCGTCGGTCCTGGCGGTGGCCGCCGCCGCGGCCTGCGTGGCCGTGATCGGGCGGCGGCTGGCCGGGTTCTGGGCGGGGCTGGGCGGCGGACTGGCGCTCGGGCTGCTGCCGGCCGTGCAGTTCCACCTCCAGGAGGGCCGCCCGTACGCGCTGGTCGCGGCCGGTGCCGGACTCTCCACGCTGGTGCTGGTCTCGCTGCTGTCCGAGGCGCCCGGGCCGAGGCGGCGGGTCTGGCCGCGCTGGACGGCGTACACGGCCGCGGTGCTGGTCTGCGCGCTGCTGAACTGGCTGTCGCTGCTGGTCCTGCCCGCCCACGCGGTGACGCTGTGGTGGGCGCGGGCCGGGCGGCGGGTGTGGCTGCGCTGGGCTGCGTACGGGGCCTGCGCAGTCGCGGGGGCGCTGCCGCTGGTGCTGTTCAGCCGGAGCCAGTCCGACCAGGTGTCCTGGATACCGCCGCTGACCTGGCACATGATGATCGGCCCGGCGATCCTGCTGGCGCTCGGCGGCATCTGCGCCCTCGCGGACCGGCCGCGCGCGGGCCGGCTGTCGGCGACGGCCGTGGGGCTTCCGCTGCTGGCGGTCCCGCAGCTCGGCCTGATCGGGATCTCCCTGGTCCAGCCGCTGTTCCTGGACCGGTACGTGCTGTTCAGCATGCTCGGTCTGGCCCTGCTGATCGGGGCGGGGCTGGGGGCGGCCGTACGGGCCGCCCGGCCCCTGTCCCCGAGGCGAGCCGGCCTGCTCGTGCCGGGCGCGATCGGGGTCTCGGTGCTGGCGCTGCTCCCCGTGGAGCTGGGCAAACGGGCTCCGGCCAGCCGGGTCGACGACGTACTGGCGGTGGCCGGGGAGGTGGCCCGGCTGGGGCGGCCCGGGGACGCGGTGCTGTTCGTACCGGCCGCCCGGCGGGACACCGCGCTGGTCTCCCCGCAGGCGTTCGCGGGGCTGGCGGACGTGGCCCTGGAGCGCAGCCCCGTGGCTTCGGCCACCCTCAAGGGCGAGGAGGCGGACCCGGCGCGGATCCGGGAGGCGCTGCTCGGGCGCTCGCGGGTGCTGCTGGTGACGGACGCGGCCAAGGTGGCGAAGCCCTCGGGGGCCGCCCGGGACGCGGCGAAGGCGGCAGTGCTGAAGGAGCGGTTCACGGTGGTGGAGGACCGGCAGGTCCGGGGCCGCCGGGTGACGGTGTACGAGCGCCGTTAGGGCGTGTCCTGCGGATCGGGCCCGGCCCGCGGTGTCACGCGGCCGCGGCCGCCCCGGTGTGGGAGTCCAACCAGGACAGCGAGGCGCGGGCCAGGTCCGGCCAGCCGTGGTCGACGATCAGGGAGTGGCCGCGGTCCTCGAAGCACTGGTATTCGGTGGTCGCGTGCGAGTGGCGGTACTGCTTGTAGGTCGAGCGGGTCAGCAGGTCCGGGACGGTGTGGTCGAGCCGGCCGGACAGCAGGAGCAGCGGGCCGCGGGTCTCGTTCCCGGTGTCCACCTCGGCCGGGGAGTGCGGGGTGAAGTTGCCGAGGGCAAGCTGGAACAGCGGCCGGGCGGTGCTCGGGATGGTCCACTCGTCGTAGAGCTCCTCGGACTCCTCCTCGGAGACGGCGTTGGCGAAGCCGTAGCGGAACTGCTCGCGGTTGAGCGAGACGGACCGGCGGGTGTTGCCCGGGTTGTGCAGGACGGCGAACGTCGACCTGGCCTGGGCCGGGGCGATCGCCTTGACGCCCTTGATCTGTCCGGGGCAGATGGCGACGGCGGCCTCGGCGAGGCCCTGGCCGAGGAGGTGCTGGGCGATGAACCCGCCGACCGAGTGCCCGACGAGGACGGGCCGCACGGGCAGGTCCCGGATCACCTTGGCGTGTGCGTCGGAGATCTCGACGAGTCCCACCCCGGCCTGGTCGTCGGGGCGGCGGCGGGCCTCGGCGACGGTGTCGGGGACTCCGGGCCACTCCGGCAGGACGGGCTCGTACCCGGCTTCCCGGAAGGCGTCGGCCCATCCCTCCCAGCTGGTGGAATGCAGCCAGAGGCCGTGGATGAACACCACGGGCGTGCGGTGCTGTGCGGTCATGGCGGGACACCTCCTGGACCCCCCTGCCGCCTCTGCCAGTCTCGCCCGCGCGGCGGACGGCCGCCTGCGGAGCCGGATTCACAGGACATTCATATGGAATACCGGGCTCCGGGCATAGCTTCGGCGGGGAGGCTCAGGGCATGATCCCGCGCATGCTTCCTCGACAGGCCCACGGCGCCCGCACCCGGCGGGCGTCCCGGATCCTGCTGGCGCTGGCCGCGATGGCCGCGCTGCTCAGCGTGGACCTGCCCGACGCGGCCGCCGTGCCGCCGCTGGGGGTCACCGCCGAGGCCGGGTCCGACCCGACGTCGAACCGGGTCGGTGCGCTGTTCGCGGGCTCCCTCGACGGCGGGCACTTCTGCACGGCGGCCGTGGTGCACAGCGACGACCGCAACGTCATCGCGACCGCCGCGCACTGCCTGGACAACCCGGACACCACCGTGTTCGCGCCGGGCTACCGCGACGGCAAGGCCCCGTACGGGACGTGGAAGCTGACGGGCGTGTCCGTCGCCCCCGGCTGGACGGACGGCAAGGACCCGGACGAGGACGTCGCCTTCGCGACGGTCGCCCCGGCGGACGGCGGCACGGCGCGCATCGAGGACGCGGTGGGCGCCTTCCCGGTGGCCACCGAGCAGCCGGAGGACGTGACGGTGACCATCCTCGGCTATCCCAGCGGCGAAGAGGCCCCGCTGCGCTGCGCGAACACCACGAGCCTGTTCTCCGAGACCCAGCGCCGGATCGACTGCCCCGACCTCAGCGGCGGCACGAGCGGCAGCCCCTGGCTGGCGGACGGCGCCCTGGCCGGCGTCCTCGGCGGCTACGAGGGCGGGGGCGCCGTCCCGGAGGTCTCGTACAGCGCGGTCATGGACGACCAGGCCCTGGAGCTCTACCGCGAGGCGGCCGTGTCCGCAGGCTGACCCTCCGCGTGGCCTTCGGGCGCCCGGCGCTGCTCCACCCGGAGCCCGGCGGGCACGGGCGCGAACCAGGTGGGGGCGTCGTGCTGTGCGCGCCGGATGCGGTCCACCGCGAAGGGCTCCAGCTCGGGCAGGGCGTCCACCTCGAACCAGGCCACCTCCAGCGACTCGCTGTCGTTGACACGGGCCTCGCCGCCGGTGGCGCGGCAGCGGAAGGTGACGTCCTGGAACTGGCAGGCGTCGCCGTTCGGGTACGTCATCGGTTCGAGCATCTCGACCAGCACCACCCGCTCCGGGACGCAGTGCACCGCCGTCTCCTCGTACACCTCGCGCACCGCCGTCTCGGCGGGCTGCTCCCCCGGCTCCGCGATCCCGCCGACCACGGCCCAGCGGCCGGTGTCGGAGCGGCGGCCGAGCAGCACCCGCCCCTCGTCGTCGAAGACGATGGCGGTCACCCCGGGCAGCAGGAGCAGCTGGTTCCCTGCGGAGGCACGGATCTGGCGGATGAACTCGGGTGTGGTCATCCCCCGAGCCTACGAGGCCCCGGCGGCGACCGCGGCGAGGCGGCCCGCCGGAACCCCGGTCAGGCGGCCGTCCGGCGGGACCGGATCCGGCGGGCGAGGGTCCAGCCGAGGCCGCCCGCGGCGACCAGGAGCAGCGCGTACTCCGGCAGCGGACCGAAGCGGGTGGCCGGCGTCTGGGTGGAGCGCAGCGGGATCTTCGCGACCAGCGCGTCGGCCGTGAACATCTTCGTCTCCCGGACGATCTCCCCGTCGGGGCGGATCACGGCGCTGACACCGCTGGTGACGGGCACGAGCACGGTCCGGCTGTGCTCGACCGCCCGGACCCGGTCCATCGCGAGCTGCTGGTACGTCATCTGCGAGCGGCCGAACGTGGCGTTGTTGCTCGGTACGGCGATCACCTGCGCGCCGTCCTGGACGGTGGAGCGCACGGCGTCGTCGAAGGCCGCCTCGAAGCAGGTCACCATGCCGACCCGGCTGCCCTCCATGGCGAAGACGCCCGGCTCCTTGCCGGGTCCGAAGTCGCGCTGCACCCGGTCCACGTCCGAGCTGAAGAGCCGGACGAACGACCGCATCGGGATGCGCTCGCCGAAGGGCTGGATCTTGCGCTTGTCGTACGTGTCGACGGGCCCCTTGACCGGATCCCACAAGATCATCGTGTTGCGCAGCGGGCCGGTCTCCGGGGCCAGTACCGAGCCGATGGCGACCGGGACGCCGATCGCCTTGACCGCGTTGTCGATGACCTCGTACGCGTCGGGCTGGGTGTACGGGTCGATGTCGGAGGAGTTCTCCGGCCAGACGACGAAGTCGGGCTTCGGGACGCGGCCGGACTTGACGTCCGCGGCGAGCTGGAGCGTGCGGTTGGCGTGGTTGTCCAGGACAGCGCGGCGCTGGGCGTTGAAGTCGAACCCGGCGCGCGGGACGTTGCCCTGGACGACGGCCGCCACCGCGGTGCCCTCCTCGGCGGCGTCCGAGACCAGCGGACGGGAGGCGAGGGCTCCGGCGAGCGGGGCGGCCACGGCGGTCGCCGCGAGCAGCGCGGCGGTGGCCCGGCGCGTGTCGGCGCCGACGCGCAGGGCCTCGTACAGCCCGAATCCGCACAGGGCCACGGCGAAGGAGAGCAGCGGGGTGCCGCCGAGGGCGGCGAGCGGGAGGAAGACGCCGTCGGCCTGACCGAAGGCGAGCTTGCCCCAGGGGAAACCGCCGAACGGGGCCCGGGCGCGCAGCGCCTCGCCGGCGATCCACACGGCCGCGCCCCACAGGGGCCAGGCGGGGAGCCTGCTGACGAGGGCGATCCCGAGGCCGGTGAGACCGATCAGGAGGGCTTCGACGGTGGCGAGGGCCAGCCACGGGACCGGGCCGACGCCCTCGCTGGTCCAGATGAGCAGCGGCAGCAGGAAGCCCAGGCCGTGCAGGAAGCCGAGGCCGAAGCCGGCGCGGGCGCGGCGGCCGCGGAGGCAGGCGCCGAGCAGGGCGAGGGCGAACGGGGCCAGCCACCACAGGGGGCGGGGCGGGAAGCTCAGGTAGAGCAGCACGCCGGAGCCGACGGCGAGGGCGGCGCGCAGCGGCCACCCCTTCCAGGCGGGTACGGCCCGGGTGGCGGGTTCCACTTCGCCGGCGGTGCCGGATCCGTGCTCTGCGGTGATGCTGCTGCTCATCTGCCGGAGTGTACGTGCCCGCCCGGGGCGGCGGGAGGACCCTCAGCGGGCAAGGGCGCGCAGGTGGGTGCGGATGACCCGGACCGCGTTCTCGGCGTCGTCCACGGTGACGGTGAACACCTTGCCGTCGCCGAGCCGCAGCTCCACGCCCTCGCCGCGGCGGACGATGACGGCGGTTCCCCTTTCGGGCCGCCAGCGGTAGCCCCAGCCGCCCCACTGCTGGGGGGTGATCCGGGGGACGAACTCCGCGGAGGCCACCTCCGCGAGCCGGATCTTGCGGCGGGGCAGCCCGATGTGGCCGCAGCGGACCTCCATCGCCTCGGCGTCGACGGTGACGGCGACGTGCACGAAGGCGAGCGTGCCGTAGAGGATCAGCAGTCCGACGGCGAGGCAGCCGATCACGGACATCAGCAGTGGGACGATTCCGGAGGTCCAGTTCGAGTCGACGGCGAGCTCGACGCCGAGCGCGAGACAGGCCGCACCGGCCGCGGCGAGCAGCCATTGCGCGCGGTTGGAGGCCCGTCCCGTCCACAGCGGACCCGGGGGGTGAACCGTCATGTGTAGCAGCGTACTCACGTTCCGCATGTGCGGCACCGCCTCTTGCCCGCCGGCTGCCGGCGCGTCGCAGGTCGTCTGCCCGTGCTTGACCTCAAGCAAACTTGAGGTCCTACGGTCGCCCGCATGACCACGCGAAGCACCACTCACGAGACCGTCCCGGAGCGCTACCGCACGGCGGTGGTACCGCACGTCATGGTCTCCGACGCGCCCGCGGCCCTCTCCTTCTACGGCCGGGCGTTCGGCGCCGTCGAGGAGTTCCGGCTCGCCCACCCCGACGGCGGCGTGCTGCACGCCGAGATCCGCGTCGCGGGGGCGGTGCTGATGCTCGGCGACGTCTCCGAAGGCCCCTTCGTCCCCCCGTCGGCGGCGGGCGGCACCTCGACGGCCCTGCACGTGTACGTACCGGACGTGGACGCGCTCGTCCGCACGGCGGTGGCGGAGGGCGCGGAACTGCTCCAGCCCCCGGCGGACCGGTTCCACGGCGACCGCACCGCCGTCCTGCGCGACCCGTTCGGCCACCTGTGGATCTTCCTGACCCACATCGAGGACGTCCCGCCGGAGGCGCTTCGGACCCGCCTGCGGGAGGCATAGGCGCGGAGGCGGAAGGCACGGACGCGGACGCGGAAGGCACGGACACGACGGCGGCGCGGTGTACTGGGCAGCGCACGCCCCGAACCGCCCCAGGAGGAACCGTGATCACTCGACTCGACCGCGCCGTGGGCGCCGTCCTCGGCTCGGCCGTCGGCGACGCCCTCGGCGCGCCCTACGAGTTCGGGCCCGCAGGGGAACTGACCGCGCGCGGTCAGGAGATGCGCGGGGGCGGTGGCTGGGATCCGGGCGAGGCGACCGACGACACGCAGATGGCCGTCCTGCTCGGCGAGTCCCTCCTGGAGCACGGCGGACTCGAACTCCCCGACGTCTTCGGACGGTTCCAGCGCTGGGCCGCAGCCGAGCCCAAGGACATCGGGCTCCAGACGGAGGACGTGCTGACCAGCGGTGAGGCCTGGGACCTCGCCGCCGCCCTGCACTTCCAGATCAACGCCCGGGCCGCGGGCAACGGTTCCCTGATGCGCGCCTCCACCTCGGCGGTCTACTTCGCCGCGGACGGACGGGAGGCGACGATGGACGCCGCCCGCCGGATCGCGGCCCTGACGCACGGCGACCGGGCGGCCTGGGAGGGTACGGCCGTACTGCACGAGCTCGTACGGGTGATGCTCGACGGGGGCGATCCCCTGGCCGCGCTCCCCGCGGTGCTCGCCGAGGTGCACCCCGCCCACCGCGAGCGGTACGGGGTCGTCCTCGCCCCCGACTGGCATCCGGGGCTGGCCACCGAGTTCAACGGGGCGGTGTGGCCCTGCCTGGGCTCGGCGGTGTGGGCGCTGCGGACGACCACCGGGTTCGCCGGGGCCGTACGGGCCGCCGTGGACCTGGGCGGGGACACCGACACGGTGGCGGCGGTCACCGGCACCCTGGCGGGTGCCCACTACGGCCAGGCGGCGATCCCGCCGGAGTGGACGGCTCCGCTGCACGTGCCGCTGCCCGGCTTCGGGGACCGGGTGCTGGACGCGGACGGCCTGCGCGAGCTCGCCCAGTCGCTGGCGGAGCGGACTTAGCGCTCGGGAGGCAGATCCGCGACGGGCGCGGCGAGCTCGCCGACGCCCTGGGCGACGGCCGCACCGAGGACGACGAGCCTCGGCTCGGGGGCACCGGCGAACGCGGGGACCCCGGTGAACGCGGGGACCCCGGTGAAGCGGTACACGTTCAGGCCTTGTGCGGTCCGGCCGTCCCGGGCCCGGGCCGCCGCCACGGTGTGGTCCCCGCAGTGGCAGCGGGTCCGCGCCGGATCGGTGCCGGCCGCGACGAGGGCCAGGTCCCGGAGGCCGGCGGGATCATCGCCCGACGGCCGCGCCCTCGCCCGCGAGCAGCCGCCCCTCGGCGTACCCGAGCGCGGCGGCGGGGAGCGCGCCCTCATGCCCGCTGAGCAGGACGGTCAGGGTTCCGCTACGGGGCAGGCCGGGCTCGGGGTGGGCGCCGAGGCGACGCAGCGCCTGTACGGCGACGGCCTCGGCGGAGCCGTGGTAGCGCAGCTCGGCGCCGCCGGTGCGCTCGGCCAGCGCGGCCCGGATGGGCGCCTCGACGAGCTCGTAGTGCGTGCAGCCGAGGACGACGTCGGTGACGTCGGCCGGGGTCAGCGCGGCGGCCGCGGCGACGGCCGCCGCGACGGCGGCGTCGTCCCCCGTCTCGACGGCGTCGGCCAGTCCCGGGCAGGGCACCTCGGTGACGCGGGCCCCGGCGGCAAAGTCTCGGATCAGCCCGCGCTGGTAGGGACTGCCGGTGGTGGCGGGAGTGGCCCAGATGGCCACGCGCCCGCCGGGGGCGGCGGCGGGCTTGATCGCCGGCACGGTCCCGATCACCGGGATACCGGGCTCGAGCTCGGCCCGGAGGGCGGGCAGGGCGTGCACGGTGGCGGTGTTGCAGGCCACGATCAACGCGTCCGGCCGGTGCCCGGCGGCGGCCCGGGCCACACCGAGGGCGCGCCCGGTCAGATCGGCGGGCGTACGGGGCCCCCAGGGCATGCCGACGGGGTCGGAGGAGAGGACCAGATCGACGTCGGGCCGCAGCCGCCGCATCGCGGCAGCCGCTGCGAGGAGGCCGATCCCGGAGTCCATGAGGGCGATCTTCACCTGGTCACCTTAATGGAAGCGACGCCTCGGGGAGCCTCGGGAGGGGTGCGGGGGCGGGTCGGGGGGGCGGGTCGGGGGGCGGGTCGGGGGGCGGATCCGGTAGCGGGGCGGGGGCGGATCCAGGAGCGGGCCGGGGGCGGCGGGGGCGGGGCGGAGGGGGCCGGGGGGCTGGGTGGGGGCTTCGGGGGGAGGGGCGGGGTCTGTCGACTCGGGGTCGGGAGGGTGTCCGGGGGCGTCCCGTCAGTCCACTGTCCTTCCGTGTCGGGTCGGTCCGTCAAGGGCGCT
>NZ_JBIASZ010000021.1:0-144893 GCF_042891345.1 Streptomyces sp. NPDC001903 | reverse complement strand
GACATCGAGGCTGATGTCGTCCAGGACGAGCTGTGTTCCGGCCGGGCCGGAGAAGGACTTCGAGACGTGCTCGATGCGGGCGGCATGAGTCACCGAGGTGGTGTCCTCAACAGCTTTGGCGAGTGTGGTGGCCATGGTCGTCACCTCCTGGGGATTTCGGATTGCGGGCGGGGTTTACTTGGCGCCGAGGCCGGCGTCGGAGACCTCGGGCTTGCCGGCGGCCTTGAGGACCTTGTTCAGGAGCGTCAGGTCGTAGATGCCGGCGAGGTCGGGCTGCTCGATGAGCTTGGCCTTGACCGCCCAGTCCGACTCGGTCTTCAGCGTGCTCGCCAGCGGGTCGTCGGTGACCAGGATGCTCTTCCAGGCCGGGTCGATGACCTTCGCGTCGAGGGGCTTGCCGCCCTCGGCTTCCAGCTTCGCGTTGGCGGAGGCCTTCGCCTTGTCCGGGTTGGCGTTGATCCACTCGTTGGTCTTGACCGTGCCCTTGAGTACGGCCTCGACGACGTCGGGGTGCTCCTTGAGGAACTTCTGCGACACGATGATGTTCGTGATCACGAACTTCTTGTCGGGCCACAGGTCGGTCTCGTCGAGGAGGACCGAGGCGCCGTCGGCGACCAGCTTGGAGGCGGTCGGCTCGGGCACCCAGGCACCGTCGATGGAGCCCTGCTTGAAGGCGTCGGGGGTGACCTTGTTGTCGGTGCGGACGACGGAGACGTCGCCCTTGCCGGACTCCGCGTCGACCTTCCAGCCCTTGTCCGCGATCCAGTTGAGGAACGCGACGTCCTGGGTGTTCCCCTTCTGCGGGGTGGCGATCTTCTTGCCCTTGAGGTCGTCCAGGGTCTTGATCTTGTCCGGGTTCACGACCAGCTTGACGCCGCCGGAGGCCGAGCCGGAGATGATCCGCAGGTTGCTGCTCTTGGACTTCACGTAGCCGTTGATCGCCGGCGAGGGGCCGATGAAACCGATGTCGAGGGAGCCGCCGTTGAGGGCTTCGATCTCGGAGGGGCCCGCGTTGAAGGACTGCGGCTTGATCGCGGTGCCACCCAGCTCCTTGGCGATCAGCCCCTCCTGGAGACCGACCAGAGCGGTGGCATGCGTCAGATTCGGGAAGTACCCGATACGCACCTCGGACGCGGAGAGCTTCTTGTCGCCGGTCGCCGCGGCGCTGGCCTTGTCGTCGTCCTTCTTCGCCTCGGAACCGTAGCCGCAGGCGGTGAGCAGCAGGGGGAGCGCGGCGGTGACGGCGATGGCGCGCAGGGTGTTGAGCGGTCTTACGGCAGACACGGAGGTGTCCTTTCACGGGATGGTGTTCACGGAAGTACGGAAGTACAGGAACGGAAGTACGGGGTACGACGACGGGCGGTCCGAAGCCAACGGCGCACACGGCACCCGCTGCCGGCCGCTGCCGGCGGGATCTCGGTCACGGGCTGAGGAGCGGGTGGGTGTCGGACGTCCCGGGGACGGGTGTCGAGGTCGTACGTCGGATGCCCGCGCTCGAAAGCGCGCGGTCGGTGAGGCCGGCGCAGGGGCCTGCCCGGTCGACGGAGGTACGCGTGGAGCCCGCCCGGCGGAGCGTGTCAGGCGGACTGACAGATGGCGCTGGACGTACGTACGAGGTCGATGTGCCTGCGGGAGGTCAGAGGCGGCATTCGGCCTGCGTGGTGCAGTTCTCGCACGGCCACCTCCCCTGATTCCTAGTTTTCCCACCTGGTTGGTAGGCATATTGGCAGAGCAGGACAACCGGCCCAAGAGGTTGACCGCATCGTGGACGCCTCTATCTCGCAATGCGAGAAAGGCCAGGTGGGGCAGGGGTCAGGGATTGGTCCAGGCCCCGGGGGGATCGGCCAGTGCCGATACGCCGGAGGGGAGATCCGAGGCCGCGACGTCGGCGAGGGTCACGCCGTCGAGGATCTCGCGCACGTTGGCCCGCAGTGCGATCCACAGGGGGAGCAGCGACTGGGCGGGGCCGGTGTAGGACAGGTCCGGCGGGCGGACCCCGCGCACCGAGACGAGCGGTCCGTCCACGACGCGGATGACGTCCGCGATGGTGATGGAATCCGCGGGCTTGGCCAGGCGGTAGCCGCCGTTGCCGCCGCGCTGGCTGAGTACGAGACCGCCCCGGCGCATGTCGTTCAGGATGCCCTCGAGGAACTTGTGCGGGATGTCCTGGGCCTCGGCGATGGCCTCGGCCTTCACCGGCCCGTCGTCCTGGGACGCGGCAAGCTGCAGTGCGGCACGTACCGCGTAGTCCGCCCTGGCTGAGATCCGCATGGGGCCATTATCCGGCATGGATCAGGCCGGTGTCCGTCGCGGGTGGCCGCAGGCTGCCGGGCCGGTGCGCGTGCCCGGCAGCCCCTGGGGCTCAGCGCGTGGATCCGCGCTCTGAGCGGGAGCCCCGCGTCAGTGGAAGGCCGCGGCCACCGTGCGGTGGGAGCCGTTGAGGTAGTGCTCGCCGATGGAGCGCAGGCGGTGCGCGACCGGGCGGTGGGCCGTCAGGACCCGGGCGTTGCGCCAGAACCGGTCCAGGCCGGGAGCGTCGGCGAGTTCCAGCACGCGGGCGGTGATGTGCAGGGCGGCCTTCGACATCACGGCCTCGGCCGTGGCGACCAGGGCGGCGACGCCCGCCGGTACCTCGGCGTCGAGGTGCGCACCCGTGGCGAGGGCCCGTGCCATGACCTCCGTCGCCCGGTCGACCACGGCGGTGGCCGTCTGAGCGGCGGAGGCGAGTTCCCCGTAGGTGAGGAAGAGGTCCGGGTCCTCACCGGGCAGCCGGTGCGCGCGGCCGCCCCTGCTGAGATCGCGGGCTTCGGTGAGGGCGCCTTCGGCGATGCCGAGGCCGACGTGGCACAGGGCGAGCCGCAGTGCCGGTTCCGCGAGCGCGGTGATGGGCGGGGTCGACTCCTCGTCGTGCGGCCGACGGCCCAGGACCTGCTCCGGCGTGATGGCGACCCGGTCCAGGACGACCTGGCCCGCGCCCGCGACCCGCTGCCCGAGGCGATCGTGGGAGGGCTCGACGCTCACGCCCCGCACACCGGGTGGGATCCGTACGACCAGGACGTCGCCGGTCGTGGCGCAGACGGCGTCCACCACGATCTGGTCGGCCGCGGCCACCGCGGTGTCCACGGACCGGCGCCCGTTCAGCACGTGGCCGGTGGGGCGGGGCCTCAGCGTGAGGTCCGGTCCCGCGGTGTCGTCGTCCGGCACGGGGGTGCGGACGGCCCCGGTCCACAGCCAGTTCTCGCGCACCGACTCCTCTTCGAGGGCGGTGGCGAGCTCGTGGTCCGCGTAGAAGCGTCCGCTCCAGGCGTGTACGTAGTGGCGGGCGAGCAGGTCGCCGACGGAGCTGTCCGCCGCGGCGATCTCCCGTATGACGGCGCAACCGGTACGCCAGTCCGCCCCGCGGTCGGGGCCGGGCGGGGTGAGGGCCGCGGGCAGGCCGGCCTCGCGCAGCCGGGCCGTCTCGTCGGTGGGCGGCTTGCCGGCCTGGTCCCGGGCGATCGCGTCCGCGGCCAGGTCGTCCGCCACGTCGCGGGCGGTGCGCAGGAGTGCGCGGTGCCGATCGTCGGCGGACGGGTGGCCGGCGGGGCTGGGTGCCGTGCGCATGGCTGTCACCGGCAGGCCCCGGTGCCGCCGTGCGTCGCGTGGGATGGGCGGACAGAGGTGCCATGGGGGCTGGCGGTGGTCATGTCGGCTACTCCGGAACGTTGTTGGGTGGCGACCAGGCAGGGCGGCGAATCCCCACCTTTCCCATCGGATTGATAGGGATACTCGCCCGAAGCGACCTTCGCGGCAAGGGTGTGATCGAATGATGGACAGTGTGATCTCGGGATGAGAGACGCCGCAGGTCAGCGCCCGGCGGCTGCACCCAAGGCCGGACCCTCCGTCAAGGAGTGCGTGGAGCAAGGGAGTTCGGCCGCCGCTTCCTCCTGGCGTGGAGGGCCCTCCGGCCGTCCCGTCCAGCCATTTCCTATGGAATCACTAGGGAAGTATTGACGTGCGTCCTCCGTGCACCCCAGGATGTGCCCATGTCCCCGTCGCAGCCGTTGCTCGTACGCCGCAGGCACGTTGACCTCCGTCGCGTGGCCAGCGCCGTCTGCCGCCCCGTCTAGGGCTTTTCGGCAGGGCATTTCCTCGATGCGGCCGCCGGTGTTCCGGTGCCGCTTCCTCTGCGCGTCGCGCTTTTCTCGTGACCCCGGCCCCCTGGGCCGTGCGGGTCGGTCCGGCATGCGTCGCGCGGACCCTCCCGGTCGACTCCGTCACGGAGACGCCGTGCCCTGTCGAGCCCGAACACCCGGCATCCGTACCTCACTCCGCGCAGCCGAAGGGGCTCATCATGACCACCGCAATTCCCGCACCCGCATCCGCCGTCCGTCGTTCCCCGGCCCCGCGCCTCCAGCTGGTCGGAGACCGCCCGCCCGCCGTCCCGGCCGTCCCCGCCGGCGGGACCGAAGGGGGCCGCGTCGGATACCTCGTGTTCCTGCCGGCGAACGTGGACCCGGTGGCGCTGATGCAGGCGCACGGCATCCGCCCGGAGATCCATCCCCTCGGGCTCGGGCTGCCGCAGGCGCCCGGGTCGGATCCGGCTCCGCGGCCCGACACCGTGCGGCCCGACGACGGGATCCGGGTCGACGACGGGATCCGCGTCGACCGGGAACGTCGGCTGGTCGAGGTCGGCGGGCAGGAACTGGATCTGACCTACCTGGAGTTCGACCTGCTGGCCCACCTCGTGGCCCACCCGTACACGGTCCACACGAGAGACGCCCTGATCTCGGGCATCTGGGGCTACGGGCACATCGGCGACGGCCGTACGGTCGACGTCCACGTGGCCCGGCTGCGCCGCAAGCTCGGACCCGCCTACCGGGACCGCATCTCCACCGTGCGCCGCGTCGGCTACAAGTACGTTCCCGACCACCGGTAGCCGTCGGGGACGGTCGGCGCATCCGAGGCCGCCGCGCGCGGCGGCGGATCGGCCGCGGCAGGGGAAGTCAGAGCGTGCGGAGGGCGGCCTCGGAGGGGGAGCCGGGTTCGACGGGGTACAGGCCGAGGGTCTGGTGAGGGACTCCGGCCGGGGTGAACGCCTCGAAGCCCAGTGTGAGTTCGCCGACGACCGGGTGGCGGTAGCGCTTGGCGCCGTACGTGGGGCGGTACACGTCCTGGTCCGCCCAGAGGCGGCGGAAGTCCGGGTCGGCGCTCAGGTCCTCGACGATCTCGGCGAGCCGGGGGTCCTGTGGGTGGCGTCCGGCGTACAGGCGCAGCATGCCGACGTTCTCGCGGGCGGTTTCCGGCCACTCCACGTACAGTTCGCGGGCCGCCGGGTCCAGGAACATGAAGCGGGCCATGTTCCATCCGCCCGCCGGGACCTCGTCGAAGCCGGGGTAGAAGGTGCGGGCGATCCGGTTCATGGCCGCCACGTCGAGGCGGTGGTCGAGGATCAGCGCCGGGATGCCTGAAATGTTGTCCAGGACGTGCAACAGGCCGGGGCGCACCGGCTCGGGCGCCGTGCGGGACTGCGGCGGCCGCCCGGGCTTGGCGAGGGCGAAGAGGTGGTCGCGCTCGGCGGGGTCCAGCCGGAGGGCCCGGGCGACTGCGTCCAGTACGGCGGGCGAGGCGTGCGGATTGCGGCCGCGCTCCAGCCGTACGTAGTAGTCGACGCTCACGCCGGCGAGCTGGGCGACCTCCTCGCGGCGCAGGCCGGGAACGCGCCGTACGCCGGGCGGCCGGGGCAGGCCCGCCGCCTCCGGGCTGATGCGGGCGCGACGCGAGCGCAAGAAGGCCCGGAGGTCGTTCTCGGTCATGGGCCAGGACCCTAGCCGACGGGCCGGCGTGAGGGGGGTACGCCGTACCCCCCGTACGCCGTGCCGGGGGTCGGGTTCCCGTCTGCCACGGGCTTCGCGGCGGTGGTGCTCTGGATGTGTCGCACCGACATCCGCCTCCCCCCACTTCCCGAAGGGATCGAATCATGAACACCTCCAAGATCGTTCTTGTGACCGGCGCCTCCAGCGGCATCGGTGAGGCCACCGCCCGCCGCCTCGCGGCGGCCGGGCACCACGTGGTCCTCGGAGCCCGCCGCGTGGACCGCCTCGCCGGGCTGGTGGCCGAGCTGAAGGAGGCCGGCCACGACGCCGAGTACGCGGAGCTGGACGTCACCGACCTCGAAGGCGTGCGCGCCGTCGTCGACGACGTCCTCGCCCGGCACGGTCGTATCGACGTGCTGGTGAACAACGCGGGCGTCATGCCGCTGTCCATGGTGGAGGACCTGCGCGTCGACGACTGGAACCGGATGATCGACGTGAACCTGCGCGGGGTGCTGCACGGCATCGCGGCCGTGCTCCCGTCGATGCGGGAGCGCCGCTCCGGGCAGATCGTCAACGTCGCGTCCACCGCGGCGAACCGCGTGGACCCGACCGGGGTCGTGTACTCGGCGACGAAGTACGCCGTGCGCGCGGTCTCCGAGGGCCTGCGCCAGGAGACCCCCGACCTGCGCGTCACCGTCGTCTGCCCCGGGCTCACCCGGACCGAACTCACCCGCTCCGGGGGTACGGACCGGCTGCAGGACGCCGTTCGCGACGCCGTCGGCGAGGTCGGCCTCGACTCCTCGGCCATCGCCGAGGCCATCGGCTACGCGGTCGACCAGCCGGAGGGCGTCGACGTCAACGAGGTCATCGTCCGCTCGACCGCCTCCCTCCAGGGCTGACGCCGTACGGCGGCGTGCGCCACCGTGGCCCGGCCCTCCCCGATCGGGGAGGGCCGGGCCCTCGTCCGTCCGTTCAGCCGTCGACCGCAGGACCGGGTTCGCGGTCGGGGGCATGAGCCGCGAGCATCAGGGCCGAGTCCGCGTGGACCGTGATGCGCACCGGTGCGAACGAGGTGGCGTCCACCGCAGGCTCCCCGTTGCCGGGATTGCGGGCGTAGCGCGGATGGGGGCCCGCGCTGATCTGCCAGCGTATGCGGTGGCCGACGGCGAAGCGGTGGGCCGTGTGGCTCATCGGCACGGTGATCTGCGAGGGCTCCTGCCCGTGCGTGCGCACGCTGCCCAGCCCGTCGCAGATGTTGACGGAGCGGCCCTCTGTGTCCACGTCGCACAGGCGGCTGAAGACGTCGGCGTGCCCGGTGTCCGTGGAGACGCTCAACCGTGCGGAGACCGGCCCGAGGATGTCCACGGGCTCGGTCAGCGGGGGACCGGTGAAGGTCAGTACGTCGTCCCGGGCCTCCAGGGTGCCGTTGTCGCGCGGACCGGCCGTGCGGGAGAGGAGCGGGCCGCCGAGGGAGGGGGTCGGGTCGTCCGGGTCGTGGCGGAAGGAGGTCAGCGGCGCGGAGTCCGTGGGGGTCTGCCGGGTGAGGTGCCCCTGCGCGGTGGGGAACCACGGGCCGGGGTCCGCGGCCGGTGGCCAGTCGCCGAGGTTCCGCCAGGCGTTCTCGCCGCCGACGTGCACGCGCACCCGTGTGGGACGCAGGCCGGAGGGATCGGAGCCCAGGTGGGCGCGCAGCCAGGCGAGGCTCTCGAAGAACACCTCGGGCCATCCCTGCTGCAGGGCGGAGGTGTGGGTCCAGGGTCCGACGAGCAGGGAGGTCTCGCAGCCGGCCGCGCGCAGCCGCTCGTACTGCCCGAAGGTCTGGTCGGCGAGCGCGTCGTGCCATCCGGTGATCAGGCTCGTGGGCACGCGCAGCCGCGTCGCCGACTCGGCCAGTGACGCGCCCCGCCAGTACGGGTCATCGGCGTCGGGACGTGTCATCACCTCGTCCAGCCAGGGCACCTCGTTCCCGAGGGCCGCCGCGTACGCCCCGCGCAGCGGCTTCGCGGTGGTGACCTCGCGCAGCCGGCGCTGCAGGCGCAGCGTCGCCTTCAGGAACGGCCCCATGCCCCGGTGCTGGTAGGTCATGCCCACGCCGACGGCGAGTGCCGTCTCCAGGTGCAGCGCGCCGCCCGCATGGAACAGCGCGTGGGGATCGTGCAGGCCCACCTGCACCACCATCGCCTTCAGCTCCGGCGGCGGGTCCAGGGCGAGCGCCCACTGTACGTAGCCCAGGTAACTGGGGCCGACGGTGCCGAGAGTTCCGTCGAACCAGGGCTGCTCGCGCAGCCAGGACACCGTGGCCCGGCCGTCCTCGGCCTCGTTGCGCCACAGGTCGAACGCGCCTCCCGACCCGCCGGTTCCGCGGCAGCTCTGCAGGACCACGTGGAAGCCCTGCTCGGCGAAGAGCAGGCCGTACATGGGGGACCACGGCAGGCCGCGGCCGTACGGCGAGCGCACCAGGAGGGTCGGGAAGTCGCCCTCGGCGCGCGGGAAGTAGTGGTCGGTGACCAGCGGGCTGCCGTCGGCGGCCGGCACCACCAGCCCGGGCTCCCAGCCGACCTCGTGCAGTTTGGCCGGGAGACGGCGCCATGTCGCCCTCATCATCCGTGCGGCCAGCGGCGGCTTTCCGGCGGGCGGTGCCCAGACCGGCCTCGACACGGGTTCCTGCGTGGGTGACGTCATCGTTCCCCTCCTTGATTTCCGTACACTGTACGAGAATAGAGCATGCTTGACTGAGGCCCGCAAGGGCCGCCGATCAAGGAGAGGAGCGTGGACCGTGCCCCGCGAAGGAAGCGCCGCCGCCCCGGCAGTCGACCCGCAGCAGCTCTGGCTGGGCTCCGACCAGCCACGCAAGGGCCGCAAGCCCGCCTACAGCCGAGAGGCGATCACCGCGGCGGCCGTGGCCCTGGCGGACGCGGAGGGGCTCGAAGCGGTCACCATGCGCAAGGTCGCCGCACAGGTCGGAGCCGGCGTCATGTCGCTCTACAGCTACGCCCCCGACAAGGAGACGCTGCTGAACCTGATGGTCGACCACGTCACCGGCGAACTCCCGACCGCGTACGCGCTCACCGGCGACTGGCGCGCGGACATGAAGGTGATCGCCCGCCTCCAGCGCGCGCACATGCTGCGGCACCCCTGGCTGCCCGCGGCCCTGACCACCCGCCGCGTCCCCGGACCCAACACCCTGGCCTTCCTGGAGCGCGCGCTCGCCGCCCTGCGGCCCGCGGGACTGGACGGGGCGGCGAAGCTGGAGGTCTTCGCCCAGCTCACGGCATTCGTGGCCGGGCACGTCGCGCACGAGACGGCGCAGGCCGCGCTGGCGCAGTCCCCCGACCGGGCCGTGGCCGAAGCGCGCTACCTCGCGGTCGTCGCCGCGGACGGCAACCACCCGGAACTCGCCGAGGCCCTCTCCACCCCCGGCCGCCCCCTCACGGCCGACGCCACCTTCACCCGGTTCCTGAACCGCATGATCGACGGCCTCGACACCGACTGACCGAGTCTCCGGTCACTTCCCGGTCCTCGGCGGCCACCACCTCGGCGACCAGGCGAGGGCAGTCACGGCCGCGGCCCGCAGGGCCGCCGCAAGGCGCAGGACCGGCTCGGCCGGCGGTCCGGGGAGCCGGGCCAGGAGCAGGCGCCGCTGCTCCTGCGGTCCCCCGCGCACCGGCAGGACGCGTACGCCGGGCGGCGCCGCGGCGGCCAGCGCCGAGGGCACGGTGGTCAGCCCGCAGCCCGCGGCCACCAGGTGCAGCTTCGCCAGCCAGTCCCGGGCCGTGTGCGCGCGATCTCGGGGCGCTCGTCCAGGCCGGGCCACACCCCCATCAGGCGGTCCGCTCCGGTGGCCGAGCCGGCGATCCACTACTGCCCGCGCAGGTCGGCCACGTCCACGAACTCCCCGCGGGCCACCGGATGCGCCGCCGGCACGGCCAGACACAGGGCGCGTTCGGTGAGCGTCTCCAGGGCGAGCGGGGGCGATTCGTCGTCCGGCACGCGGAACGGCGGCGCCGACGCCAGCAGGGCGAGATCGATGCTGCCCGCCCGCAGGGCCCGCGCCAGCGCCGGAGTGGTGCCTTCGCGGCTGACCCGCACCTGCGGATCGCTGCGCCGCAGCGCGGCGAGCGCGTACGGCACGAGCGTCGTACCGGCGCTGGGCAGCCAGCCCAGGCGCACGGTGCCGCCCGATTCCGGCAGGCCGGACAGCTCGCGGGCGGCGGCGCCGATCTCGTCGGGTACGACCGTCGCGCGGCGCATCACGATCCGCCCGGCCGCCGTCAGCCGCACGCCGTCCCGCCTTGACGAGTTCCGCCGGGACGGTCCCGCTGCCGCGGCCGCCGTCCGTGTGGCGCTGGAGGTTGGTGTACACGGCCCCGGGCGTCACCGCATTGGGGGTGATGTCGTCTTCGGCCCAGCGGCGGGTGGCCTCCACCGCGAACAGGACGTTGGCGGTCTTGGACTGGCCGTAGGCGAGCCACGGGTCGTAGGGGCGGAAGGCGAAGTGGATGTCGTCCCACACGATCGGGGAGAGCTGGTAGCCGCTGGAGCTGACGGCGACGACGCGGGCGGAGCCGTCGGCGGCGAGCGCGCCGTGCAGGCCGGTGGCGAGGGCGAAGTGGCCGAGGTGGTTGGTGGCGAACTGCCGCTCCCAGCCCCGTCCGGTGTGCTGCTCGGGGCAGGCCATGACGCCCGCGTTGTTGACCAGCAGGTGCAGCGGGCCCCGCCAGGATGGGGTGCTGGAGCGGCGGCGGTCGGGCAGGGCGCCGCCACCGCGGTCCTCGCGGCCACCTCGCCGCTGCTGGAGGGCGTCGGCGGCCGCTACTTCGCCGACTGCAACGAGGCCGAGGTCCTCGACCGCCGCGGCGCCCCGCTCCAGGGCGTGGCCCGCTACGCCCTCGACCCCGCCGGTGCCCGACGCCTGTGGGAGCTCTCCGAGGAGATGCTCGCGGAGCCGCTTTCGGCCGCGCGCCGGCTCGGTGCGGCCGTCGGTCGGTGAGCCACCGGTGCCGGAGGGCACGGGACTGCGCGGGGCGGTGCCGTCGGTGGTGCGCTGACCGTGGTGTCAGGGCCGCGGCGGCGTCCAGTGCGGATCGCGCCCGCTCAGCCCGACCGTCCGGTCGAGCAGCGGGGCGCCGTCCGGTACGGGCACGACGGCTCCGAAGATGCCCCCGCCGCGCCCCTCGTCCTCGGCGGCCGCCAGCAGGAAGGCGTGCGAGACGCGCAGCGCGGCGTGGTCGGGCGCGTACTCCTGGCCGGTGGCCCTGGCCAGGTCCCAGCCGTGGACGACCAGTTCGTCGGCGGCCACCGCCCCCGCGATCTCGCCGGGGAGGTCCACGCCTCCGGCACGGGTCATGCCGCTCCAGGCAGCCGGTTCCCTCCAGGCCTCGGCCATTTCCCCGAGGGTCCGCGGGAGTTCCTCGCGCCAGTCGGCGCTCAAGGACGGCGTGGTGGTGCCGGGGGCCGTGTCCGTCGTGGGTCCCAGGTCCTTGCGGGCAGCGTCGCGGAACGCGACGGCGAGGCCCGCGAGGTGGCCCAGCAGGTCCCGGACCGCGTACTCGGGACACGGCGTCCGATCGGCGAGCGCCGCGTCGGGGACCTCCCCGACGAGGCGGGCCACGAGCCGGGCCTGCGGCCCGAGGTCGAGAGCCGTCGTACCGGTCATCTGCCGCTCCCTCCGGGGTACTGGGCCTGAAGGGTAGACCGGTGGCGAGGCCGGGACCCGTCGCCACACGGGCCGGGCGCCCCGCGTGCGCACAAAGGCCTACACCGCCGAGTGTCCGTCGCGAGGCCGTCGGGAGGCCGTCGCGCTCCGGCGGCGGGCCCCGTGAGGAGCGACCGGAGGCCGGCCGCTACCGCCCGTTCCCGTTCCCGTTCCCGCTCACGGACGCGTGGCCGCGGCCCGCCATTCCTCCCGGAGCATCGCGTACACCAGGTCGTCGCGCCATGCCCCCTTGAAGAACTCCGTACCGACGAACCGGGCCTCCCGGCGCATGCCCAGGCGTTCGAGGAGTCCGGCCGAGGCGGTGTTGGCCGCGTGGCAGCGGCCGATCACCCGGTGCAGCCCCAGCGCGTCGAAGCCCAGGCCCAGGAGGGCGCGCGCGGCCTCGGTGGCGAAGCCCTTGCCCTGGTGGGCGGGGTGAAAGACGCAGCCGAGCTCGCCCTGGCGGTGTTCCGCGCTGAGCAGCACCAGCTCGACCTGCCCCACGACCGTCCCCGTGCCCGGTTCGACGACGGCCAGGCTGAGGCAGTCCCCGTCCGAGACCAGTTCGGTCTCCCGGGTCATCTGCCCGACCGCCACCCGGACGTCCCGGAGCCCGCGCGGCTCCCACCGCATGAACCGGGCGACGTCGGGCCGGCGCTGGTAGTCGTACACGTCCGCGCCGTCCTCCGGCCGGAAGGGACGGAGCGTCAGCCGGGCGGTGTCGATGGGGGATTCGATGCGCAGCACCGGGCGACTGTAACCGCTTCCCGAAGCGGATCCCCCTCGATGCCGGCACCGTCAAGGTGGCCGGGTGCGCCCTGGCGGAGATCGGGGTCCCGTCGTGTCGATGAGTTTGCGGGCATCCGCAGGTCTATCTCTTGACGGAGACAACCGACTCATCAGGAGGAAGCCATGGGCCTCATCCACATCGAGCTGTTCGCGACCCTCGACCTCGTCGGGCAGGCGCCCGGCGGGCCCGAGGAGGACCCGGCGGGGTTCCCGTTCGGCGGCTGGCAGGCGCCGCTGCTGGACGAGGTCTCCGGGGCGCAGGTCGGTGCCGCGTACGAGGACACGGACGCCCTCCTGCTCGGCCGGCGGACGTACGACATCTTCGCGGCCTACTGGCCCCACCAGAAGGGTGGCGAGGACGGCGAGATCGCCACGCTCTTCAACGGCGTCCCGAAGTACGTGGCCTCGCGCGGCAGGCCCGACCTCTCGTGGGCCGGGTCCACGCAGCTCGGCCCCGACCTCGCCGCCGCGGTGCGTGAGATCCGCGACCGGCACGAGCACATCAAGGTCGTCGGCAGCCTGAACCTGGTGCAGACCCTGCTGCGCGAGAAGCTCTTCGACCGTCTCGACCTCTGGGTGCACCCGATCGTGCTCGGCGTCGGCAAGAAGGTGTTCGACGAGGGCGCGGTACCCACCAACGTCACCCTCCTCGAACCCCCGGCCGCCGGCCCGAAGGGCACCGTCTACCTGCGCTACGGCCTCGCCGACGGCACGCCCGCGACGGGGGACATGAGCGCACCCGATCGCGGCGTCGGAAGCGACGCCTGAGACGGCACGCGCCTCGGGACGGAGCTCCGGAACGGGCGGAGGTTCAGGGCCTGCCCGGGGCTACCGTCCGCCGGGGGCGGTCACCGTGTGCAGTCGGGCGCGCAGGGCGGCCAGCCGGATGCGCAGTCGCTGCGGCGGCGTGGGCGGCAGGCTGCGGGAGGTGCCGCGCGCGTAATAGCGCTCGACGTAGTACTGGCCGCCGCTCAGCACGGTCGTGGTGGCGACGTACCACAGGGTGGCGACCATCAGCAGCGGGATGACCTGGTAGTTCTGGTTGTAGACCAGCTGCACCGAGTACAGCAGGTCGTGCACGGCGAGCACGCTGACGATGCTGGTGCCCTTGAGCGTGCCGATCAGCATGTTCCCGGCGGTCGGCACGATCGACCGCATCGCCTGCGGTACGACGATCCTGCGCAGGGTGCGGCGCCTGCTCAGGCCGAGCGACTGCGCGGCCTCGGTCTGGCCGGGATCCACCGAGAGGATGCCGCCGCGCACCACCTCGGCGGCGTACGCGGACTCGTGCAGGGTCAGCCCGATGACGGCGGTCAGGGTGGGGCCGAGCAGGTTCACGGTCTTGATGGTGAAGAGCTGGGGGCCGTACGGGATGCCGAGGCCGAGCGTGGGGTACAGGGCGCCGATGTTGAACCAGAACAGCAGCTGCACCAGCAACGGGGTGGACCGGAAGATCCACACGTAGCCCCAACTCAGTGTCCGCAGGACCGGATTGGCGGACAGGCGCATGACCGCCAGTACGGTGCCGAACAGGAAGCCGAGCACCATCACCGCACCGGTCAGCCACAGGGTGAGCAGCAGTCCGTCGAGCACGGCGGCGGTGGTGAAGTACCGGCCCACCACCTCCCATTGGAAGGCTTCGTTGCGTACGACGGACGCCAGCACCATCGCAAGGACCAGCAGCGCGGCGGCAGCGGACAGGCTGCGGCCGACGTGCCGGCGCGGCACGATCGGCGGCGGCTCGGCCCCGGGGGCCCCGGGGGTCCCGGGTGCCCCGGTGTCCTTCACCCGGGGGGCGGGCGCCGCGGCGCGAGCGGCCCCGGGGGTGAGGTGGGATGCGTCGGATACGGCGGAGACCGAGATGTCGGGCGGGGTGGCCATGGGGAGGTTCTCCAGGGAAGGGGCGCGGGCGTGGATGACCACCCGGCGGCACGGCGCGCGCAAATACGGCACTGACTGCGCGCGGATGCGGTGCTGCCGGGAACGGGTACTCGTGTCGTCACGCTCACCGCGTCCCTCAACGCGGGCGGAGGGGCTTCCGGTTGGGCGGAGCCGCTCCGCTGCCGATCGTATGCGCCCACGGCCCGGCCGTGTCAACCATGCGAGCCCGGCCGTCGGCACCTGTCGGCACCCGTCGGCGCCCGGTCGGCCCCCGGCCGGAGCCGGCCGTCCGGCATTCGGGCTTTTGCTTGACGAAGAGCAGCATGTACTGCTCAAGTAGTCGCATGAATGCCCATCAGCGCTTGGTTTCGCGCGACTACATCGACTTCGGTCGGGTGTGGTCCGCGGCGTGTTGCGCCTGACGCGGCAGCGGGCTGTCTGATCGGCCCTTCCCTCCCTCGGTGACCCCGTCGCGGGCCGAGATCCTCCTTCGCACCACCACCGGGCACGGTCGGCGAGCCGTACGAGGCGTGCTGCCGTGAACCCGGGCGTGCGCTGCCGCCCCCCCTTTCTCCCGACGCCCCGCGTCGTCACGCCGGCACCACCCCCACACCCCCATGTGCCCTCTGCCGCACCGTCATGTTCGGCTGTGGCAGGGGCTGTTCCGTCATGTCCGCGGGCACGGTCGCGGTCCACCGCCCGCTCGCCCGTCCGTTCCGAAAGGCCACCCCATGCCCGTGGAATTCCTCGGCATCGCCGCGACCAACAACGGCTCCGAAACCACCGCGCGATCCGGCGCCGCCTTCGACAGGGAGTACACGCTCCGGCTCGCCCGGGCGCACGAGGACCACGGCTGGGACCGCGTGCTGTTCGCCTACGGCTCCGGATCCCCGGACCCGGCTCCGGCGGCCGCGTACATCGCGAGCAGGCTGGACCGCCTCCGGATCCTGCTCGCCCACCGGCCCAACGTCTCGTACCCCACCTACGCCGCCAAGACCTTCGCCACCCTGGACCAGATCAGCGAGGGCCGCCTGACCGTCCACTTCATCACCGGCGGCAACGACCACGAGCAGGGCCGCGAGGGCGACACCCTCACCAAGGACGAGCGCTACGCCCGCACCCGCGAATACATCCGGATCGTCAAGAAGATCTGGACCACCCGCGAGCCCTTCGACCACGAGGGCGAGCACTACCGCTTCCACGACTTCGTCAGCGATGTCTTCCCCGTCCAGCAGCCGCGCCCGGGTGTCTCCTTCGGCGGCTCCTCACCCGCCGCCTACGCCGCAGGCGGCGCGGAAGCGGACATCTACTGCCTGTGGGGGGAGCCCCTGGCGAAGACCGCCGAGCAGATCGAGGCCGTGAAGGCCGCCGCCAAGGCCGCGGGCCGCACCGACGTGCCGCGCATCCAGGTCGCCTTCCGCCCGATCATCGCCCCGACCGAGGAGCTGGCCTGGGAGAAGGCCCACCGCACGGTGGGCGCCATCAAGCAGCGGCGGCAGGCGGGCCCCGTACGCCACCACCGCAACGGAGTCCTGGAGGCCACGGCGCCCCAGAACACCGGATCACAGCGGCTGATCGCCATCGCCGAGGCGGGGGAGCGCTACGACCGGGCGCTGTGGACCCCGACCGCCGCCGCCACCGGCGGCGCGGGCAATTCCAACGCCCTGGTCGGCACCCCGGAGACGGTCGCCCAGGCGCTGCTGGACTACCACGACCTCGGCGTCGACATCCTCTCGGCCCGCGGCTACGACCTGCTGGACGACGCCGTCGACTTCGGCCGGTACGTGATCCCGCTCGTCCGGGAGGAGGTCGCGAAGCGAGACGCCCGGCGAGGGGCCGAGCGCGAGGCCGCGCAGGCGGCAAACGGGCCCCACGCGCCGCACGCGCCCCTCGCGGCGGTACGCGGGTGACCTCCACGGCACGCACGCCCCGCCGCGGGACCACCCCCTGCCCCGGAACCACGCCCCGCCGCGGGACCACGTCCCGCCCCGCAACCGCACCACCCGCCCTCCGGAGCATGCCCCGCCCGGGCACCATGCCCCGCAACGGAAAGGCCCTCCCGCTGTGAACCTCCCCGGGAACGGGATCCGCACCCGCCTGCACACCGCGGCCTCCCTCGCCCTCCTGCCCCTCCTGGCGCTGACCGCCTGCGGCTCCGGTGGCACGGCCGCGGCCGGTGCGGGTGCCCAGGTGTCCTCCGTGTCCTCCGCCCCGGCCGACGACCCCGTCGCCGGCGTCCGGTCCGTGGAGTCGATCGCCGCCCTGCTGCCCGCCGAGGTCCGCAAGGCGGGCACCCTGAGGGTCGGCAGCTCCGTCGGAGCCCCTCCCGCGGCCTACTACCCGAACGGGCAGGACAAGCCGCCCGCCGGCCAGGACATCGACATCGCCGACGCGGTGGCCAAGGTCCTCGGTGTGAAGCTGGAGCGCCAGGACGCCTCCTTCGAAACGATCCTGCCCGCGCTCGGCAGCGGCAAGTACGACTTCGGCACGGGCAATTTCGGCGTCACCACCGAACGGCTGAAGACCATCGACTTCGTCACCTACATCAACGACGGGCAGGGTTTCGCGGTCAAGACGGGCAACACCACCCTGACCACGCAGGTCTCGGACCTCACCCAGCTGTGCGGACTGACCATCGGCACCGGCGCGGGCACGACGTTCGAGAAGACCCTCACCGCGCAGAAGGGCGTCTGCGCCGCCGCCGGCAAGAAGCCGTACGAGGTGAAGGTGTTCGCCGAGACCGGGGCCGTCACCACCGCCCTCCAGCAGGGCCGCATCGACGTCGTCATGTCGACGATCAACGGCCTGCGCCACCAGGCCGCACAGCCCGCCGCGCACACCGCCTTCCTCGGCGAGTACCACCGCCTCGACGTCGGTTTCGCGTTCAAGAAGGGCTCACCGCTCACCCCCGCCCTCCAGGCCGCCGTCAACGAGCTGATCAGGAACGGCACCTACGCGCGGATCCTGAAGAAGTGGGGCACCACCGCCTCCGCGATCGACACGTCGCAGATCAACCCGGCCGAGCACGCGTGAGGGGCGGGTCCGTGGGCGAGGTCATGGTCGAGGTGCGCGGCGTCCACAAGAGCTTCGGGACGCTGGAAGTGCTGCGCGGAGTGGACCTGGAAGTCCGCACGGGCGAAGTGACGGTGGTCCTCGGCCCCTCCGGCTCGGGGAAGTCCACGCTCCTGCGCACCATCAACCACCTGGAAAAGGTCGACCGCGGCTGGATCGGCGTCGACGGTGATCTCATCGGCTACCGCAGCTCCCGCGGCAAGCTGCACGAGCTGAAGGAGAAGGAGGTCCTGAGGCAGCGCACGCGCATCGGGTTCGTCTTCCAGGACTTCAACCTCTTCCCGCACCTCACCGTGGTGGACAACCTCGTCGAGGCGCCGGTCTCCGTGCTGCGCCACCCGCGGCGGGAGGCGGAGGCGACGGCCCGCCGGCTGCTGGAGCGCGTAGGCCTCTCCGACAAGGCCGGCGCCTACCCGCTGCAGCTGTCCGGCGGGCAGCAGCAGCGCGTGGCCATCGCCCGCGCGCTCGCCCTCGAACCGAAGGTCCTGCTCTTCGACGAGCCGACCTCGGCACTCGACCCGGAGCTGGTCGGCGAGGTGCTGGACGTGATCAAGGACCTGGCGCGCGCCGGAACCACCATGATCGTCGTGACGCACGAGATCGGTTTCGCGCGCGAGGTCGCCGACACCGTCGTGTTCATGGACGGCGGAGCCGTCGTCGAACAGGGGCCGCCCGCATCCGTCCTGGACGACCCGCGGCACCCCCGCACCCGCGCTTTCCTCTCCAAGGTCCTGTGACCGCGCGAGCTCCTCGTCATCCGAAGCGGCGCGTCGTCACGCGCGCGGCGACGGCGAGGAGCTCCGCAGCGGCGCCTTCCCCCGCTGGTTGAAGGGGAGCCTGCCGAGTACGACCGCCATGCCGCAGGTGTTGCTGACGGCGGAGAAGACCAGGCCGGCCGCGATCCCCGCGGACAGCAACCGGAACGCCGGATGGACGAGGGAGCCGAGGGCCAGTCCGAGCAGTACGACGGAACCCGCCGTGAACCGGACCTGCCTCTCCATGGCCCAGACGGCCCGAGGAGGGCCCGCGGGGCGGTCGAGCGCGTGCCCCTCGGCGGCCCAGGCGGCGGTGCCGCCGGTGAGGCTCGAGGCATCGATGCCGTGGGAGGCCAGGGTGGCGACGGCGTTCTGCGACCGGGCACCGGAGGCGCACACCACCAGAAGGGGCTTCTGCGCGGAGGCCTCGCGGAGTTCCGCCCGCGCGCGACCGATGCGGTCGAGGGGGATGTTCACGGCGTCCGGCAGATGGCCGGACGCGAACTCGGCCGGAGTGCGGACATCGACGACGGTCAGCTCGAGGCGCCGGGAGAACGCCTCGCTCACGCTCAGGGCAGCGGAAACACTCATGGCAGATCGCGTTCCTTGGCAGAGGGGGGAGGGGGGCCTGCGCGGAAGGCCGGAGGCACGTGCCGGGGATCCTAGACACCCCGGCGCCCGCGCGGTCGCCACACGACACGACCGCCATACGGTTGCCATGCCGCGGCAACAAAGGCGGCGCGACGGGCGGCGTAACGGACGGTGCCCGGTGTCGTTGGATCAGTCGTGATCAAGAAGACGCTCGGATCGGTGTTCGGCATCACGGCGGCCGCATCGTGAGCGAGGTGCGCGCGTCACGCCACTGGCGGTGCACTGCTTCGGTGGCACTGCTCGTTTCGGTCATGGCGGTCCACGGCACGGCCGGGCCCGCGGTCGCCGGCCAGAGCGACGCCCCCGCGACGGGCAGTGCCGTACGGGACGGCGAGCACGCATCGGTCTCCTCCACCACGCTCACGATGAGGGACGGCACACGCATTGCCGCCGACCTGTACGTTCCGGCGGGATCCGGCCCGCATCCGCTGATCGTGATGCCCGGCGCGTGGTGGTCCATGCCGCAGGACGCCCTCCTCGACGACAAGAGGCAGCTGGCCGGGGCCGGCTACGTGGTCGTCTCCTACGACCCCCGGGGCCTGCGCCGATCGGGCGGGGCGATCGACATGGCGGGCCCCCTGGACGTCGCGGACGTCTCGGACGTCATCACATGGGCACTGGCCCACACTCCGGCGGACGGGCGCAGGGTCGGGCTGTACTCCTCCTCCTACGGCGCGGCGGTGAGCCTGAACGCGGCGGCACATGACGCCCGGGTCACCGCGGTGGCGGCCCTGTGCCCGTGGACCGACCTGTTCGACTCGTTCGTGCGCAACGGCACCTATGCCGGAACCCTCGCCACGTTCCAGGCGGCGATCGGAGCACTCAACGGACGCATGAGTCCCCGGACGCGACAGGCGTTCACGGACCTGGAGAGCGGCGGAGACAGGGCCGGCGTGCGGTCGTGGGCGCTGGAGCGCTCACCGCGCGCCCAGGTCGACGCGCTCAACGCACGCCGGACGCCGGTGTTCATGGCGGGGGAATGGAGCGACCCACTGGTTCCGGCGGGGCAGACCGGAAGGCTGCTGGACCGGCTCAAGGGGCCGAAGCAGCTGTGGATGAGCCCGGGCGGTCACGGGGATTCCAGCTCGCGGGAAGCAGCCCTGCTGCAGCCGCAGAACCCGGTTCGCGGCCATGCGAAACGATGGCTCGACCGCTTTCTCCTGGGCCGTCCCAACGGTGCGGACCGGCTCGCGCCGCTCATGGTGCGACCGCGCAACGCCGATCGGCTGGAGACGTATCCGAGCTGGTCCGCACTGGAACGCACACCCGTGGAGGTGCCCTTCCGGACGAGTCCGGGCGAGCGCTCCCCACGTCTGCTCGCGGGCCTGGACTCGCCCGCCGACTCGGGCCTGTTCCCCGTCGCAGGGCTCGTCGACTCGCTCGGGTTGCCGCCCGCCACCGCGGCTCCGCTGCTCCTCCCGCCGCTCGCGGGCGTCTGGCGCAGCGCTCCGCTGAGCGCCCCGTGGGCGCTGCGCGGATCACCTCGGGTGCGTACCCGAGTGACCTCCACCGCCGACCGGGGAACCTTCGTGGCCTACCTGTACGACGTGGACGCGCTGGGCACGGCTCGGTTGATCAGCCATGCGCCGTACACGTTCACGGGCGTGGCGCCGGGCACACCGTTCGCGGTCGACATGCCGTTGCCCGCCTCTGCATGGGACGTGGCGCCGGGACACCGCCTGGCGCTGGTCGTCGACGGCGGCGACCACCGCTATACGAGCGTCAGCCCCCTCGGGTCCGCCATGACCTTCTCCGCGGCTGACACGCACGTGAGTGTTCCTTCCCGTACCGGATGACCCGGCTTCGGGGAGGCGGCAGTTCGTTTCGGGGCGACAAGCGCCTCACGGCAGAATCTGGAGTGATGGTTATGCGGGATGTTCCGGCCGGCGGCGAGGCGCGGGCGCGCCATGTGGCCGTCTTCAACGTGCCGATGCACGGCCACGTGATTCCCACCCTCGCGGTCGTACGGGAACTGGTGAGCCGTGGCCACCGGGTGAGTTACGCGGTCACCGCCGAGTTCGCGGACGACGTACGGGCGGTGGGCGCGGTTCCCGTGCTCTACGACGCGCCCGATGTGGGTGAGGCGCCCGAGGACATGGCGGTGGGCGTGACCGGGGCGGTCGTGGTGAACGTTGCCGCGCTGCCACAGCTGGAGGAGGCGTTCGGGCACGACGTGCCGGACGTGGTGTTGTCCGATGTGTACGCGTGGGCGGGGCCGTTGCTGGCGGCTCGCTGGGGAGTCCCCGCCATCCAGCTGGCTCCCACGCACATCCCGTACGACGGTCTGGTCAAGGAGTTCTTCGGGCTCGACGACATCGCGCAGATTCCCGGGTTCCCCGAACTCGCCGGAGCGCTGGACGAGTTCGGTGTGCCCGGCGGCGTCCATGCGCTGACCCTGGCGCCGCCGCGGACGATCGCCTTCTTCCCCCGCTCGTTCCAGAGGCTGCCGCGGACGGTGCGTGCGGGGGAGGCGCACTGGGTGGGTCCGGCCATCTCCGACCGGTCCTTCCAGGGGCGCTGGCGGCGGCCGGACAACGGCAAGCCGGTGCTGTACGTGTCGTTGGGCTCGCAGTTCAACAAGCGTCCGGAGTTCTACCGGTCCTGCTTGCAGGCGTTCGAAGGCCTGGGATGGCACGTCGTGATGAGTGTGGGCGCCGAGGTGGCGGCGGCCGGGCTCGGCGCGGTGGGAGACGGGTTCGAGGTGCACGCGAGCGTTCCCCAGCTCGACGTCCTGGCGTCCGCGACGGCTTTCGTCACGCACGGCGGGATGGGCAGCCTCATGGAGGCGCTCTCGCTGGGCGTGCCCGTCGTCGTGGTACCGCAGATGGCGGAACAGAGGGTCAACGCCGCCCAGGTCGAGCGGCTGGGGGTCGGCCTGCACCTGCCGCGTGAGCGGGCGACGGCCCAGGCCCTGAGGGAGGCGGTGCAGGCGGTCGCGGCCGACGCGCGGATCGCGGGCGCCGTGGCGGGGCTGCGGCGGGAGATCGACGAGGCGGGGGGCGCCGAGGCCGCCGCCGACGTGGTCGAGAAGGTTCTGGCGGACACTCCGATGGTCACGGCCTGAGCTCAAACCCCGCACGGGGCGGGTCTCGGCCGCAAGGGCCGAGACCCGCCCCGTGCGGTTGTTCCGACCCGCGCCGTCGTCCATCACAGGACTGCCGGACGCGCCGTCACGGGCGCCTCCGTCGCGACCGCACCGTCGGGAGGTGCCGCGGGGGTACGGGTGCGGGCCGGGCCGATCGCGACCGCGGCGAGCAGCGCCAGTACGGCGGTGGCCGCTCCGGCCCACAGGACCGCAGTCAGGCCATGGGCGAAGACGGCCGGGCCCGCCGTGGAGCCGACGCGCGTGAAGAGGACGGTGGAAGCGGCGACCCCGGCGAGGGCACCGACCTCCCGGACGGCGCTGTTGACCCCCGAGGCCGCGGACACGGACCGGTCCGGGGCGTTGGCCAAGAGCGCCTCGGGCGCCGCCGCGAAGAACAGCGCCATCCCGGCCCCGCCCGCGAGCAGACCCGGCAGCTGCACCGCATAAGGGGACCGCGCATCGAGGAGAAGGGCGAACCACCCGGAACTCATCGCGGTCAGCAGGGCGCCGGACACGAGGACGGGCCGCGCCCCGGTACGGCCCATCAGCAGCCCGGCCAGGGGAGCCACCACCAGCGGCATGGCCGTCCAGGGAAGGATCCGCAGGCCCGCGTCCCACGGACTGTGGCCCTGGACGGCCTGGGGGAACTGCGCCAGCCAGAACACCGTGCCGAAAACACCGGCGTGCATCAGGAACCCGCAGGCGTGCACCGCCGGCAGACCGCGGGAGCGGCCGGCCATCGGCCGGAACCCGGTCGTCGCCGGGGCCGCCGCCGGGGCGCGAGGCGGCTCCCGCAGGAACACCCGCGCCGCCGCGGCGAGCAGGCAGCCGAGCGGGACGTTGAGCCAGAACACGTACTGCCAGCCGCCCCACTGGACGACTGCGCCGCCCACCAAGGGGCCGACGGCCACGGCCAGCCCGCCCAGAGCGCCCCAGACCCCGAGCAGCACGGGCCGCCGGTGTGCCGGCACGGCGGCGGCCACGAGGGTGAGGCTCAGCGGCGTGATCGCCGCGGCGCCCGTGCCCTGTAGCGCGCGGGCCGTGGTCAGCCAGCCCGCGGTGGCCGAACACGCGGCCGCCGCGGAACCGGCGGTGAAGACGAGCAGCGCCGCGATGAACAGCCGCCGCTGCCCGACCCGTACGGCGAACCGGGACACCAGCGGGGGCAGGACGGCGACCGGCACGAGATAGGCGTTGACGAACCAGCCGGCCGCCGCCGCGTCGGCGCCCCGGCCGAGGTCGGAGCGGATCGCGGTGAGCGCGGTGAGCAGCACCAAGTGGTCCAGTCCGCACAGGAAGACGGCCAGGCCCGTCACCGCGCAGGCCGCCCAGGCCCCGTACCGCCCTGCGGTCATACGGGCCCCCGCACGGCCCCCGCCAGCCCTGATGCCTCCTCGGCGGGCAGCCCGCCGGGAAGTACGAGCGTCCGCCGACGGATCAGGCCGGCGACGCGGGCCTCGCCCGCCGCCACCACCGCGGAGCCGGCCATGCGCAAGTAGACGCGGTAGCCCGCCGGCGACGGATGGAAACCGTCGGGGCAGTAGAGCCGGACCGGCCACCGGCGGAACGCGTCGGTCTCCAGGGCGACGACCCGCCCGCCCGCGGCCAGCACGGCGGCGGACTGGAGCCGGGCCAGCCGGCGCGAGCGGACGGAAGCCACCGCCGCCGCGCCGCGGCGCAGGGCGGGAGCCGCGCCGATGTCCGCGCACGAGCCCACGACCACCTCCCACCCCGCGCCCCGGAGTTCCCGTACGTAGCGGCCCAGACGGACGGCGGACCGGCTCACCGGGGCCGGCAGCATCACGTCGTTCCCGCCGATGAGAACGAACGCCACGCCCGGTGCGCCCGGTGCGCTCCGCCCGGTCACCGACAGGACCTGCCGTCCCAGCGCCGCCGTCGTGGCGCCCGCCCGGGCCAGCACTTCCAGCTCCACCGCGCACTCCAGCCGTGCGGCCAGCATCCCGGCCAGCTGCGCACCGACGGTGTCCTGTCTCTCCACCACTCCCACGGTCACCGCGGACGAGTCTCCGAGCAGCACGAACGGCAACGCCGTTCCCTCCGCGGGACCGTAGCGGCCGCAAGGCCTTGCCACCCCGCGTCCGTCCCACAGCGGCTGCCGCAGCAGCACGGCCGCGTAACCCTTCACCAAAGACTTCAACAGGCGGCGGCGCACTCGCTTCCACGCCCATGCCCACGCCCACGTCGACAGATCACAACGCATCACAGGCCCCCGTCACGACGGCATCTCACGTTCCACGACCGTCCGCTAAAACGATCAAGATCCGATGGGGACACGAACCCGGTCGGGACACCGCACCCATCCAGGCGAGGCGAGGAGCCGGGCCGGCCGTCACACGCTTTTAATGCCGTGTGCATGGCCACCGGGCCGGCGGCTTCCGCATGATCGAACCCCGTCCGCGAGAGCCGAGGAGCCCCCATGCCCACCCGCCGCCACTTCATCGCCGGGTCCGCGGCCACGCTCGGCCTGGCCGCGCTCCCGGCCGCGCCGGAAGCCCTCGCGGCGCCCGCGGCAGCCCAGGCCGCCGCCGCGAGCGCCGGTACGGCCACGCCGAACCTCGTGGTGATCCTCGCCGACGACCTCGGCTACGGCGACCTCGGCGCGTACGGGCAGAAGCTGATCACCACCCCGCGGATCGACCGGCTCGCCGCCGAGGGCCTGAGGTTCACCGACGCCTACTCCACCGCCGCCGTCTGCGCGCCGTCCCGCTGTTCGCTGCTGACCGGCCTGCACACCGGGCACTCCGCCGTCCGGGCTAATCCCGACGGCGCCCCCGGCGCGCTGAAGGCCGGAGACACCACTTTCGCCGAGGTGCTGCGCGCCCGCGGCTACCGGACCGCGGTGATCGGGAAGTGGGGCTTCGGGCCGGAGGAGGGTGATCAGCCCAGCCACCCCAACTCCCGTGGTTTCGAGGAGTTCTACGGATACATCGACCACGGGCACGCGCACGAGTACTACCCGCAGTACCTCTGGCACAACGGTGCGAAGGAGACGATCGCCGCCAACGCGGGCGGGGCGAAGGGCGCCTACGCCCCCCAGCTCATCGAGCAGCGCGCACTGGACTTCATCGGCGACCACGCCGCCGAGCCCTTCCTGCTCTTCCTCACACCGACCGTGCCGCACGCACCGAGCGACATCCCCGACGTCGGCGCCTACGCCTCCCGCGGCTGGACCCAGCAGAACAAGGGCCACGCCGCCCAGATCACCTACTTCGACACGCTCGTCGGGAAGGTCACCGACCGGCTGCGCGCGCTGGGCATCGCCGAGAACACCGTCGTCCTCGTCACCAGCGACAACGGCCCGCACGAGGAAGGCGGGGTCAACCCCGACCTGTTCGACGCGAACGGCCCGCTGCGCGGCTACAAGCGCAACCTCTACGAGGGGGGCATCCGCGTCCCGCTGATCGCCTGGTCCCCGGGCCGGATCGGGGCGGGGACCAGCGACCGTCCCACCTCGCTCACCGACGTGCTGCCCACCCTGGCGGAGCTCGGCGGAGCGCCCGCACCGGCCGACATCGACGGACTGTCGGCCGCCCCGCTGCTCGCCGGAAGCCCGAACGCCGCACGCCACAACCACCTGTACTGGTACCGGGACGAACGCGGCGTCACCAGCCGCGCCAACGCCGAGGACGGCGGCCGCGCCACCTGGCTCGCCGAGGCGGTGCGCAAGGACAACTGGAAGGCGGTGCGGTTCGCGCCCGTCAGGGACCACGCGCTGCCCGACGCACAGTGGCAGGTCGAGCTGTACGACCTCGCCTCCGACGCCGGTGAGAAGCGCGACGTCGCCGCCGCCAACCCGTCCGTGGTCACCGGGCTGGTCGCCCTCATGCGCTCCTCGTGGGTGGACACGTACGTCCGGGGGCCCTTCGGGGTCCGCGCGCAGGTCCAAGGGCCGGCCGTGCCCGGTCAGGTCTTCACGGTGACGGCGACCCTCGCCAACGGGTCGGCCAAGCCGTGGACGGGAGCACTCCTCGCGCTGCGCGCCCCGGCGGGCTGGCAGGTCCAGGCGACCACCGCCACCGGCCGGGACCAGCTGCCCGCCGGGGCCGCGCTGACCACGACCTGGCGGGTCACACCGCCGGCGACGGCCGCCCCCGGAGCGCAGTGGCCGCTGACCGTCGACGCAGCGGCGCAGTCGCCGACCGGTCCGCTGCGCTACTCCGCCCCGGAACGGGTCTCCACGGTGCCGGCGGCGCCGGTGGCCGATGCCTACCTGAGCGATCTCGAATGGGTGTCGGCCGCCAACGGATGGGGTCCGGTGGAACGCGACCGCTCCAACGGGCGCAACGCGGCCGGGGACGGCACGCCGATCTCGTTCGGCGGAGTGACCTACGCCAAGGGCCTCGGCGTCCACGCCCCCTCCGAGATCGTCTACCACCTCGGCGGAGCGGCGGACCGTTTCACCGCGCTGGTCGGCATCGACGACTTCTCCACGAAGCAGGCCGCCACCGGCGCGACGAAGGCCACGGTACGGGGAGACGGCAAGGTGCTGTTCACCACCGGCAAGCTCACCGGCGCGGGCGGTCCCGTACCGGTGGACGTCGACGTACGCGGGGTCAAGCTGCTGCACCTGGTCGTCGAGGACGCCAACGCCAATTCGGCGTTCGACCACACCTCCTGGGCCCTCGCCCGGGTGACGGTCCCCTGAGCGGCGGGGCCGTGCGGCGTAGACCGGTCCCGCGCCCGCACGGCTGCCTGCGCTCCCCCTCGCCTCACGAAGGCCGGGTGGGCTTGAGGAACAGCAAGGGCGTACCGGTGAGCAGCACCGCGACGCCGAGAACGGCCCCCCATCCGGCGTGGAAGAGACTGGACCAGAGCACCCAGAGGCAGCTGAGCGCGAAGAGCGCCGGGGTCACCGGATAGAGCGGCACCCGATAGTGCGGCGCGGCGGCCGGCTCCCGCCCGCGGAAGACGTAGAGCGACAGGGCGACCAGGAACATGAAGAACCAGAACACCGGCGCGGTGTAGGCGACCATCGCTCGGAACCCCACGCGCGTGACGGCTCCGAAGACGACCAGCGCCGCGGAGACCGCGCCTTGGAGCACGAGCGCGTTCGCGGGGGTCGAACCGCGTTCCTTCCAGGTGCCGATCGAGCGCAGCGCGGCCACGTCCCGGCCGAGCGCGTAGTACGAACGGGCCCCGGTGATCATCAGGCCGTTGAGCGTGGTCAGGGTGGAGAGCATGACGACGACGCTGAGCACCGTGGCCCCCGTGTCGCCGGCGACGGCGCGCATCATGTCGGCGCCGACGGCATCGCTGTCACGGATCCCCTGGAGCCCCAGCACGTGCAGATAGGCGAGGTTGATCGCGAGGGTCACGGCGATGACGACCAGCACGCCGAGAACCAGGGCGCGGGCCATGTTGTGCCGGGCGTCCTGGAGTTCGCCCGACAGATAGGCGGCTTCGTTCCACCCGCCGTAGGTCAGGAGGATGTACATCATGGCGAGGCCCACACCCGCCACCGACGTTTCCTGTGGAGTGCTCGGGCGGTATGCCGGAGCCGTCGTGGCGAACGCCGAGACGACGATGGTGACGAGCGCGAGGACGACGACGACCTCGACGCATCGCTGGGTCAGCTTTCCGGGTGTGATGCCCACGCGGTTGACGAGCGTGAAGACGGTGATCGCGACGAGGGCGTAGAGGCCCGGACCGTAGGCCCCGAGCGGCAGGGACGCGTTCGCGTAGTCGCCCATCACGAAGGCGGCGGCCGCGATGGCACCCGGTTGGATCACCGCGCAGCGCGCCCAGGCGAACAGCAGCGCGACCTTGCGCCCGTAGGCCGCGTTGAGGAAGGCGTACTCGCCGCCCGCGTCGGGGCGGGCGCTGCCCAGCTCGGCGTAGCAGACCGCCCCGATCAGCGTCACCAGACCGCCCAGCAGCCACAGGGACACGAACCAGGCCTCGTCGCTCGAGTACGTCGCGACCAGCGACGGGGTCGCGAAGATGCCGAAGCCCAGGACGATGCCGATCACCATGATCGCGACGTCCGCGGGTGTCAGCGCGGCCCGGGGGACCGCGCCGGAGGTTTCGGACATGGCACACCTCGGGACGTCGCAGGCCGCGGGCGGGCAGAACAGGACATCGGGGACGCCCCTGACAGGATGCCAGGCGACGGAGGACCGGGCGGGCGGCGACGCGGGCCGGCGAGCGGCGAGCCGCGCCGGCAGGGTGGCGCTCCGCGCCGGCGCTGCCCCGCTCAGCCTTGGCGGTGCGGTCCGAGGTCGCGGAGGACCGCGGCCAGGTCCTCCGGGGTCAGGCCCGGGGCGGGCAGGTCCGTCGTCGGGCGGGCCCCGGCCCGCAGGCCGTCGAGGAACAGCGCCAACGGCCGCCGCCAGGCGTGCGGGGCCGCGGCGGCCGCGAGGGAGGGGACGGAGCGCCCGAGTGTCGCCAGGCCCAGGAGCATGTCCTCGATGGTGACGTCGGGGCGCATCGTGCCGTCCCGCTGGGCCCGGCCCATCAGCAGGGAGATGGTCTCGTGGTTGTGGGCGTGGATCCCGTCGAGGGAGGTGACGCCCTCGATGGCGGTGGTCATCAGGTCGTTCGCCCCGCGGTCGGCGGCCAGCACCGTGAAGACGGCCTCCAGGTAGTCGGCCAGCCCCGCCCACGGGTCCGCCGAGCGGCGGGCTTCGTCTCCGGCCACGACGGTTTCGTGCAGCGCGTCCCGGAAGACCGCGTCGATGAGGGCGGCGCGGGAGGGGAAGTGCCGGTACAGGGTTGCGTTTCCGACGCCGGCCCGGCGGGCGATCTCGTCGAGGGGGGCGTCCAGGCCCTGGGCGGCGAAGGCCTTGTGCGCGGCGGCCAGCAGCAGGTCGCGGTTGCGCCGCGCGTCGCGCCGTACGGGCTCAGGCCGTTCCGTGCCCGGGGTCAATGTCCACTCCTCGCGTTGCCGGTGGTCTTCGTACGTACCGGGGAGCATTCTCCGCTACGGATGCGGGCGCCACCAGGAGGGGTGTCACACGGCCGGGAAGGACGTCACGCGGCGAGCCTGCGCGACCACCGTACGGGCAGCGCCGCCACACCCCTGAGCATGGCGTTCGGGCGGCGTACCAGGGTGTCGGGGTCGACGGCCACTTCCAGGTCCGGCAGCCGCCGCAGCAGTGCCCGCAGGGCGATCCGCCCTTCCACGCGGGCGAGCGGCGCGCCCAGGCAGTGGTGGATGCCGTGGCCGAAGGCGAGGTGCCCCCGAGCGGGGCGCCGGATGTCGAAGCGGTCGGGATCGGGGAAGTACCGGGGGTCGCGGGAGGCCGAGGCGAGGGAGAGCATCACGCTGTCGCCCGCCGGTATGCGCACCCCGTCGATCTCCACCGGTTCGGCTGCATGCCGGAACGCGGCGGCGGTGACCGGCCCGTCGTGGCGGAGCATCTCCTCGACGGCGCCGTCCAGGAGGCGTGCGTCGGCCCGCAGCGCGGCCAGTTGGTCCGGGTGGCGCAGCAGGTTGAGGACCCCGCCGGAGATGAGGTTGACCGTGGTCTCGTGTCCCGCGACGAGCAGCAGGAAGGCCATGCCGAGCAGTTCCTCGGGGGAGAGCCCGTCCTCCGCGGCGGAGGCCAGGACCAGGGCGCTCATCAGGTCAGGACCGGGATCGCCGGCCTTGGCGGCGATGAGCGCGGCGAAGTACGCGCTCATCTCGCCGCCGGCGGCGGCCGCCGCGGCCGGCGAGGTCGGCGCCACGAGCTCGGTCGACCAGCCATGGAAGAGGTGTTGGTCTGCGAAGGGGACTCCGAGCAGCTCACAGATGACGGTCAGAGGCAGCGGCAGGGCGTAGCTGGCGACCAGATCGGCGGTCCCGGCCTGCGGGAGTGCGTCGAGGAGTCCGTCGGCGATCTGCCGGACCCGCGCGCCCATCGCCTCGACCCGTCCGGCGGTGAACTCGCGTGCGACCAGGGTGCGCAGGCGGGTGTGCCGGGGTGCGTCGGTCTGCAGCATGTTCAGCCCGATGGCGTGGCCGCCGTCGCTCTCCCATGTCGCCGAGTGCCGTATGTCGTTGCGCAGCCGGGGGTCGGTCAGCCCGGCGCGCACCTCGTCGCGTCCGAGGACCAGCCACACGTCACCGCTCCCCGGCACGTGGATGCGGTGTACGTGGCCCTTCTCGCGCAGCGCGGCGTAGGCGGGGTACGGGTCGGCGGTCACGTCGACCCCCTCGGGCGCGAGTTCCTCAAGTGTCGGCGCACGCATGGCGGTTCCTCCTCCGGTTGAAACGGGGACGGCTCCCCGGTTCTGACGCGGACGCTACACCACGAAACGGGGACCTGCCCCCGATTGCAGGCCGCGCGGCAGGCGGACGTCGCGCTCGAGGCTCTCCGCCGTGAGCCGGGGGACGGCTGGACGGTGGACGGCCGGCGCCGGAAGTTCTGACGGCGCCGGTACGTACGCTGTGATCATGGATGACCCCGTGCTCACCGCCCGCGAACTGGTCCGGGACCGATTTCCCGCCGCCCGGGCGGCCTTCCTCGCCGGCAGCGTGCTGACCGACCGCCGGACGCCCACGTCGGACCTGGACATCGTGGTCCTCCTGGACGGGCCGCCCGCCCCCTGCCGTGAGAGCCTGGTGCACCGCGGCTGGCCCGTGGAGCTGTTCGTACAGACGGAGGCCGTCTGGCACGGCTTCGCCGACCAGGAGACCGCGAAGCGGAATTCGCCGCTGCTCGCGATGTGCGCCGACGGCATGCTCCTGGTGGACGCGGACGGGCTGGGCGCCTCGCTCCGGGACGAGGCGCGAAAGCGTTGGGCCGCGGGCCCGCCGCCGCTCTCGGACCGTGAGCGTGACCACCGGCGTTACATGCTGACCGACTTGCTCGATGATCTGCGCGGCTGCGCGGACCCCGCGGAGCGGGTCTACTTGGTCGCGCACATGCTGCAGCGTGCCTCGGAGCTGGTCCTGCTGGTCGGCGGGCACTGGCTCGGCAGAGGGAAGTGGCTGTCGCGGCGGCTGGCCGCGGCCGACCCCGGGCTGCACGGCGCACTGTCCGAGGCCGCCGCGAGGGCGATCGCCGGGGACGCGACGGCCTTCGCCGCGGTCGTGGCAGAGGTGCTGGACCTCGCCGGTGGTCCGTTGTGGGACGGATACAGCATCAAGTGAGCCGCTCCCCAAGGGGTTTCGCCCCGCTCGGGCGCGGCGGCCCGACGGGGCGCCCTGCCGTCCGTGCCCGTCCGCACCCGCCCGCGCCCACCCGTCCGGCGGGCGTCCCGATGCGCTCTTTCGAACGGGCCGGTGGTCGGGCAGGATGCCCGGTGCACCGGGAACTCCCGGACGCCGGCCGCGAGACGGAGGCTGTGTGTCAGCAGGGCACGAGCAAGCGGAGCATGCGGAGCAGGCGAAGCAGGCGCTCCGGGAAGCGTTCTACCGCGATCCCTACCCCCGCTACGCCCTCGCCCGCGAGGCCGAGGGGCTGACCTGGATACCGGAGGTCGACGCCTGGCTGGTCGCGCGCGAGGCGGACGTACGGGAAGTCCTGCGGCGCGCCGAGGACTTCTCCTCCGCGAACGCGCTGCTGCCGGACGTCCCGCTGTCGGAGGCCGCGCTCGGCGTCCTGCCGCGCGGTTTCGGGCCGCGGCCGACCGTGGTCTCCTCGGACGGAGCCGCCCACCTGCGCTACCGGGCCCCGCTGAACCGCGGCCTGTCCTCCGGCCGGATCGCGGCGGTGCTGCCGTACGCGCGAGAGCAGGCGCGCGAGCTGGTGGCCGCCTTCTCCGCGGACGGCTCGGCCGAGCTGGTGGAGGCGTACGCGCGGCGACTGCCCGGACTGGTCATCGGGCGGCTCATCGGACTGGATCCCGCCGACGTCCCTCCGGCCGTGCACGGCGGCTACCGCGCCGAGGAACTGTTCTTCCGCCCGTTGACCCCACCCGGGCAGGCGGCCGCCGCGGAGGACGTCGTGGCGCTCCAGCACCTGCTGGACGGCTACGTACGCGACCGCCGGGCCCACCCCCGTGCGGACCTGTGCTCGGACCTCGTGGCGGCCTTGGCCCCCGGAGAGGGGGAGCTGACCCTCGAGCAGCGTCATGAGCTCGTGGCCAATCTGCAGAACCTGCTCATCGCCGGCTTCCTGACCACGAGCGCGCTGATCTCCACGGCCCTGCTGCACCTGCTCGCCGACCGCGAGCAGTGGCTCCTGCTGTGCTCCGATCCATCGCTGACCTCCGCCGCCGTGGAGGAATGCGCCCGCTTCGACCCGGCCATCCAGGGCTTCCGGAGGGTCACGACGCGGCCCGTGACGCTGGGCGGGACGAAGCTGCCGGCCGGGGCCGCCGTGCTCGTGGCCTACGCCTCCGCCAACCGCGACGAGCACCGGTCCGCGCGGGCCGACCGCTTCGACATCCGCCGCCCCGCGGACCGGCGCCACCTCGCCTTCGGCCACGGGCCGCACAATTGCCCGGGGTCCCGCCTGGCCCGGGCCCAGCTCCACCTCACGCTGGAGCTGTTCTCCCAGGCCATGCCCGGTCTGCGGATGGACCCGCGCCGCCCGCCGCCCTCCATGCGCCCCACCCCCATCCACCGTTCACCCGAGGCCCTGCACGTGACCTGGTGACGGTCCGATTCCGCGGACCGCGGGGGAAACAGCACGCTCGGGGCGAGCAAATATTCGTGCCCGCGGACCGAGATTTTCACGGTGATCGCGAGGGGATTTCTTCTCCCGCAGGGCACAGGAGGAAATTCCTCATCGCCCGCTGACCGCCGCGGCGTGCTACTGTCGATCTCAGTTGCAGTTTTGGTACCCAAAAAACTTCAAGCGTCTCGGTCGGCCTCCGCGTCGATGGAAGCGCTTTATATTTCCGGAAATTTTCCGGCGGGGCATCATCGCGGCGACACGGCCTCCGTACAGTGCGGATGCCGATGTACTGCCCCAAAGGAGACATGCATGCCGGCTGGCACAGTGAAGTGGTTCAACGCGGCCAAGGGTTTCGGCTTCATCGAGCAGGATGGAGGCGGCCCTGACGTGTTCGCCCACTTCTCGAACATTGCCGCCCAGGGCTTCCGTGAGCTGACCGAGGGCCAGAAGGTCACTTTCGACATCGCGCAGGGCCAAAAGGGCCCGACGGCAGAGAACATCCTTCCCGCCTGACGGCGGCGCACACTCTGTAGCTGGGGCCCGCATCCCTCGGGGTGCGGGCCCCAGCTACAGGCATCTCCCGCAGTGGGTTGACCTGCGGGATTCCCACCAGGACGCAGACCGGAATCCCACCCCCGGCGTCACCTGTTTCAGCGCCTGTGCCCGCATGCACTCCCTGCGGCCAGTTTCCGCTTCCGTATTTCCATTCGGCCCGTTCTTGCGATTCCCCGCGCTGTTCTTCCGCTGCCGGAATGCCTTGATACGCGCCGCATCAAGGAAGGTTCTGAATGAACCCCGCACGTACGAACAACCGCTCCGCCCGCACCCGCAGCCGTACCGGTGGCCCCGCTTTCGGCGCCGCCGCCGGTTCCGGCCGGAGCAGCCGCTTCGGTTCGTCCGCCCCCAGCCGCTCGGGCGGCGGCCCGAGCCGTTCGGGCGGCCACGGCCGACGGCCCGCGGCGGTGCAGGGCGAGTTCGCTCCGCCGAAGACGATCACCCCCGCCCTCCCCGCCGTCGAGACCTTCGCCGACCTGGACATGCCCCGGGAGCTGCTGGCAGCCCTCGGCGCGCAGGGCGTGAGCGTGCCGTTCCCGATCCAGGGAGCCACCCTGCCCAACACCCTCGCGGGCCGCGACGTACTCGGCCGCGGACGCACCGGCTCCGGCAAGACCCTGGCCTTCGGCCTCGCACTGCTGGCCCGCACCGCCGGGCAGCGGGCCGAGCCCCGCCAGCCCCTCGCCCTGATCCTCGTACCGACGCGCGAGCTCGCGCAGCAGGTGACCGAGGCCCTGACCCCCTACGCCCGCTCGGTGAAGCTGCGCCTGGCCACCGTCGTGGGCGGCATGTCGATCGGCAAGCAGGCCGGAGCGCTGCGCGGCGGGTCCGAAGTCGTCGTCGCGACCCCGGGCCGCCTGAAGGACCTCATCGACCGCGGTGAGTGCAGGCTGAACCACGTCGCGATCACCGTCCTGGACGAAGCCGACCAGATGGCCGACATGGGCTTCATGCCGCAGGTCACCGCGCTCCTGGACCAGGTGCGCCCCGAGGGCCAGCGGATGCTCTTCTCCGCGACCCTGGACCGCAACGTCGACCTGCTGGTGCGCCGCTACCTGACCGATCCCGTCGTGCACTCGGTGGACCCCTCGGCCGGTGCGGTCACCACGATGGAACACCACGTACTGCACGTCCACGGCACCGACAAGCACCGGACGACCACGGAGATCGCGGCGCGCGACGGCCGGGTGATGATGTTCCTGGACACGAAGCACGCCGTCGACCGGCTGACCCAGGACCTGCTGAGCAGCGGTGTCCGGGCCGCCGCCCTGCACGGCGGGAAGTCTCAGCCGCAGCGCACCCGCACCCTCGCCCAGTTCAAGACCGGGCACGTCACCGTGCTGGTCGCCACGAACGTCGCCGCACGCGGCATCCACGTCGACAGCCTCGACCTCGTCGTCAACGTGGACCCGCCGACGGACCCCAAGGACTACCTCCACCGCGGCGGCCGCACCGCCCGGGCCGGCGAGTCCGGCAGCGTCGTCACCCTCGTCACCCCGAACCAGCGCCGCGACATGAAGCGCCTCATGGCCGCCGCCGGGATCGTCCCCCAGACCACCGAGGTCCGCTCGGGCGAGGAATCCCTGAGCAGGATCACCGGCGCGCAGGCCCCTTCCGGCATCCCCGTCACCATCACCGCGCCGGTGTCCGAACGGTCCGGGCGCAGCGCCACCTCCCGCGGCCGGCGCAGTTCCGCCGCGAGTACCCGGCGTGTGGGCGGGCGGCGCTCCGCCACCGGTACGGCGGCCTGAGCACCAGGTGATCGGAAAGCCGACCCATCTCAGCAGGAGGCACCTTTTGACGCTGCTCCAGACGCAATCCCACTCGGCGGGAGCCCAGCCGGCGCACCGGGCGGCGGACGAGGACGCGGAGCAGGTCTGCCCGCAGGTCGGCGACGACATGACGGTCGAAGTGGCCCTGTCCGTCATGGCCAGTGCCCGCGCGGGGCACCTGCTGGTCCGTGACGAGGACGGCCTGTGCATCGGCCTGGTCACCCCGGCCCAACTGGCCGCCGCCCGCGGCAGCGACGCGTACACGGACCGTGTTCGGCTGCGGGACCTCGTCGATGTCCTGCACGTCGCCGACGGACAAGGCGGCGTTCCGGGCGCCCACGGCCACGGCCTGGGTCTCGCCCTCGCACGCTGACCGCTCCACCGCGCGGTCGGACCGTACTCTTCTTCCCCCTGTGAGGCATCATGCGCTGTGTCATCGCCCGCTTCCCGTTCGACCTCACCAAGAGCGGCGTTCTGGAAACGATGAAGGGCATCAAGCCCGAACCGGTCACGGGTGAATCCGTGGTCATCGGCCGCCGCACCTACCCCGTCAAGCAGGTCGGCCAGGCGGTCACCCGCCAGGACCGGCGTGACTTCAGCGTCGGCGAAGTCCTGCGGGCCATGGCCCAGCTCGGCTTCACCTGCCACGGCCTTCCCCGGGCCGAGACGCCCACGCGCGCCCTCAGCCCGCTCCAGCAGGCCTCCGCGATGCTCGGCGTCCCGGCAAGCGTCTGACCGGAGCGCCCGGAGCGCCCGGAGCCCCACGCGCGAGCCGACGGGAGCACAGCAAAGACGCCGGCCGGGGTCCGACCCCGGCCGGCGTTTCGGCGAGCCGGGTCAGGGCATCTCGTCGGGGTCGCAGCTGGCCCGACGCAGCCCGATCGTACGCAGGGCCCGCATCAGGGCTTCGGAGTCTCCCTCGCGCACGACGTGGACGGCGCCCTCGACGGCAAGGCCGGACACGGCACGGGGCATGCGGTCGGCGGCCGTCCGCAGCACCACCCCGCTCGGCGGGTCCAGGGAGCGCACCCCGCGGAACACGCTGAGGATGCCCGGGTCCGCGTCGAGGCTGTCCAGCCCGGCGGGCAGGGACAGGACGGTGATGTCGGGGAGGAGGAGGCGGGCGTGCGCGAGACCGACGGCGGGGTCGTGGGCGTGCGACAGGACCCGGAAGTGCGGATTGCGCTGGATGCCCGCGCGCAGGAGCTCGAGCTGCTCCCCGTCGGGCACGCCGACCACCAAAACCGTCATCACCTACTCCATCCTGCGTTCCGGCACGCGGCGACGCGACCCGGGAGCAGCCGGTGCCGCCCGCGTGCGGCGACACTGGAGCCATGAGCGAGCACCGCTTCACCGTTGACCTGACCAGCACCGACAGCACCGACAGCACCGGCAGTGCGGGCAGTACACCGAGCCATGTCCGCAGGCCCCGGTACCGCCACAGCCTCCGGTACGAGAACCCCGCCGGTGAAGCCTGGACCGGTCCCGACGGGCACGCACTGCGCACTCCCTGCGGGCTCACCGTCGTGACGTGTGCCTGCGGCCTCGCCACCGAGGCGCTCCCGAGCGACGACGCGCGGCTCGTCTACGAGGAACACCGCAACACGATCCGCGACGAGTCGATGCGCGGCAACCCCGTGTAGGCCCCCGGGCCGCCCCGTTTCTCACCGCGAGCTCGCTCCGAGAAAGAGTGCGCTGCCACCGTTTGGGCCGGGGGAGACGGGTCATACGCGTGGTCACGGGAGTCCGCGGCGGTGAGCGGCGCGGGTTCCCGAGCGGGCCCGAGCCGCGTGGTGGCACCCCCCGCCATCACGCGGCCGGCGCTCCCGCCCACCCGGGTGCGACGTCCTGCCGTCGCGCCGGTATCAGTCGTGTCGGGCGAGTTTGACGGCGGAGACGAGGAGGATCGCGGCCAGCAGCGGGATGAGGACGAGGTCGGGGAAGACCCCCAGCAGCAGTCCGCCCAGTACCGCGCCGGCGATCGATCCCGCCGCCATGACCGCCGCGAAGCGCAGGTGCGCGCCGACGACGGCGAAGCTGCCGTCGCGGCTGTAGCGGGCGAACGCCACGAGCATGGTCGGCAGGGAGACCAGCAGGGAGAGGCTTCCCGCGGTCTTGATGTCCTCGCCGAACAGCAACACGATCGTCGGGATCAGCAGCTCGCCGCCGGCGACGCCCATGATCGCGGCGACGACTCCGATGCCGAATCCGGCCGCGACCCCGGCGGGGATCCGTGCCGAGGGCGGCAGGGCGAGGGGGTCCAGGGCGGTGGTGTGGGTCAGCACCAGGGCGCCCGCCATGAGGACCATCAGCGCGGCGAGCACCTTGTAGAGGGTGGTGCTGCGCATACGGACGGCCCAGCTCGCCCCGGCCCAGGCGCCGAGGAGACTGCCGGCCAGCAGGTTGACCGCGACGGGCCAGCGGGCCGCCACCTCGGCGGCCGGGACCGCGGCCAGCCGGGCCGGCAGCGCGACCAGCACCACGACCAGGCTCATCGCCTTGTTCAGGATGACCGCCGAGAGCGCCGCGAACCCGAACAGGCCGATCAGCAGGGGCAGGCGGAACTCCGCGCCGCCCAGGCCGATCATCCCGCCCAACACTCCGATCGCGGCTCCCGCTCCGAAGACGACGGGGACCGCGTGCGTCGGACGGAGGGGCGCAAGGCTCTGGTCGGTCGTCACGTCGGGCATCCTCGCCGGTGACGGCCCCTTCCTGCCATGGCAGGAAGACACCAGAGGCCCGCTCGGCGTTCGTGCGGTTCTCCCGGCTCCTCCGCGGAAGGTGCGGCCGGCACCTCGCCGGATGCCGCAACCGGGGCAGGCTCAGGGGGCGCAGGAGGAGCGTTGCTCCATGTCGCCTTCGGGCGGGGTGAAGGCGTTCCATGTCGTGGGAAAGGCCTGGACGACGCTGGGCAGGTGGGTCCGGAAATCCTCCTCCCAGCGGTCCCGCAGGTACTCCTGAAGGGCTCTGAACACTCTCTTGCACAGGTCGGCGGAGGTCCCCTTCGGCAGCGCGATGCCGAAACTGCCGACGGGCTGCCCATCGGTCGCGGCCGGCGGCACCTCGGTGTCCTCGTACTTCTGCGTGTAGCCGTACAGGGCCACCTGGTTGTCCAGGACCGCGTCCGCCGCGCCGGTGCGCAGGGCCCGGATGCACTGATCCGTGTTCGGACGAATCACGACCTGCGCATGGCTGCCCTTGATCAGGCCTTCCTGCTCGGTGGCATGCTCACGCGTGCAGATGATCCGGCCGGCCAGGTCTGCGAAGGAGGAGACACGCTTGTCCCCCTTCCTGACCAGCACCCCGTGATACGTCCTCATGTAGGGCCCGACGAAATCCACCTGCCGCAGGCGCTCGGCCGTGATCTCGTCGTGCGCGACCACCATGTCCACCCGCCCCTCCCTGAGGGCCGAGAACCGCTCCTCCGCACTCACCGGCACCAACACGAAACCGTCCGCGAAGCCGAGGCTCTCGGCGAGGTGGGCCGTCATGGCCACTTCGAACCCGCTGAAGGTGCCGTGCTCCTGCGTGCTCAGCCCCGGGGCGTCCACGGCCATGCCGATCTTCAGGCGGCCGGCGTCGTGTCCGCCGGTCGTGGGGAGCGGGTCCCAGGCGAGCGTGATCCCCAAGGCCACCATGGCGGCGCATCCCAGGGCGGCGGTCGAGGTACGGGCACGGCGCGGCGTCGCCGAGCGCGAGACGGATGCCATGGCACCGCCGGCGTCCTGACCGCCCCCGCCGTTCTCTACGTCCCGGTCGTCCGAGCCGCCTGCGGGCAACCGGACGCGCAGGAGGGTCGCGTCGTGCACCGGACGGTCGGCGGCCGGGAGCCGCATGTCGGCCCTGAGCGCGTCCATCCCCCGGTCGTGCTCGTCCATTTCTTCGTCGATGGCATGCAGCGCGGGGACCAGTCCGTCCAGCGACGCGAGGTTCCGCGCGGTCTCCGACGGTGGGACGAGAGCCGTGCCGACCCCGGCTTCGGCCAGGCTGTCGCGGGGCAGGTCCAACTGTGCTCGTGCCACCTGGGCCTCGGCGGCCAGCCTCAGTTCGTACGCCTCCATCCGGGCAAGTCGTGCGCGCTTCAGCTTGTGGTTCGCCTGTCGTCGGTACTCCGCCGACATCTCCAGCGCGCGTTGGAGCTCGCCGCGGACCTCGTCGCGTGCCCGATCGCGTTGCCGTTCCAGCAGCACGCAACGCTGTTCGAGCGCGGTCACGAGGTTCTCTAGCCGCTCGCAGCGCCGCTCCGAGTCGGCGAGTCGGCGCATCACCTCCATCTGGCGCAGCCGCGCGTCATCGAGCCGTAGCGCGGCCTGCGCGAGGGCGTCCAGGTGCGGCGGACGGGCGACGGGTCTGAGCTCGGTGCCCCGGTCGGGGAGCGCGTCGGCGCTCCGCAGCGCCGCGTCCAGAAGCCGCAGTCCCACGTCGAGTTGGCGCTGTCGCATGGCCGGCTCGTGGAGGTAGCGGCTCACCACCTGGCCGAGGAGATCCCGTGGCAGGAGACGGCTGCCGTTGCGGAACTGGCTCCACATCGACTTGCTGTACGGGAAGTCCGCCTCCAGCCGGCGGACACCGACTCCGTTCGTGACCCTCCTCAGCCAGCGCGCCAGCTCGTTCGCCTGCTCCGTCTCGCCTCGCAGCTCGCCCAGAGGCCGCGCCATGGACCCCGCCCCCGACTTGTCCGGCGGACAACCCCGGTGTTGTCACCGATGCCGTGCCCGCCACCTGCACCGCGTCTCCGTACCCGGCCGGACAATCTGACCACGGAGCAGCCTGGGTCTTCAGCCGATCACCGAACCTGGAGTGCCCCCATGTCGAACTCGTTCCGGCCGCCGCGCCGTTCGTGGCCCTACGCCGTCACCGCCGTTCTCGTCCTCACGGTGCAGGAGGGATGGGCCGCCGAGGACGTCCGGAGGCTCGCTGCGACCCTCCTCGTACTCATCGCCTTGATCTGCGTCATCGGGGAAGGCGGTGAACAGTGATGCGTGCCCGGGCGGGCTCCCGAGCGCACCGCGCCCTCGAACCTCGATCATTGCCATCGGGCTTTGGTGATCATTAGGTTTGTGTCATCGAAGTACGGGCGGCACGGCGGGTGTTCGGGACCGCCGCACGTGCCGCCGATGCCGCAGGACGTCAGAAAGATGAGACAGATGCAACCGACATTCGTACTGGTTCACGGAGCCTTCTCCAACTCCTTCGCCTTCGCACCACTCCAGGCCGAACTCGGGCTCCTGGGACACCGCTCGGTCGCCGTCGACCTGCCCGGCCACGGTTTCGAGGCGACCTACACACGCGCCTACCAGACGCCGCAGGATCCCGGGGGGCTCGCCACCGCGCCCGGCTCGCTCAAGGGCATAACGCTCGCCGACAACGCCGCGCACCTGATCGGGATCCTCGAACGGGCCAAGCGGAACGGGCCGGTGATCCTCGTCTCGCACAGTCGCGGCGGCGTGACGGCCACGGCCGCGGCGAACGCGCGGCCGGATCTGATCGACCGCATCGTCTACGTCTCCGCCTGGTGCCCCGTCGACCTCGACGTCAATGACTACTACGCGGAGCCGGAGATGGCCACGGTCGACGCCGCATCCCTGGCCCTGGCGCTGGCCGGGAACCCCGCCGAACTCGGTCTGCTCCGCGTCAACTTCCGCACCGCGAATCCGGACGCGCTCGCGGCCTTCAAGGCCGCCTTCCTCGCCGACGGCACGGACGAGGAGTTCCTGACCTTCCTGAACACCTTCCAGCCGGACGAGAACCTGGACGTCGGCACCTCCGCCGACCGGGCCCAGGCCGAGACCTGGGGCCGCATCCCGAGGACCTACGTCCGCCTGGCCGACGACACGAGCCTGCCGCCCGCCCTGCAGGACCGGCTGATCCGCGAGGGCGACGCGCTGACACCGGACAACCCGTACGACGTCCGCACCCTGGAGGGCAGCCACCTGAAGTGGCTCGTCGACCCGGCGCCGGCGGCTCGGGTCCTGGGTGAGCTCGCGGCTCTGACGAAGTAGCCGGGCCGCGCGGGCGCGGGCACGGCCCGGTGACGGGGCCGGGGCCACGGCGAGCCGTTCCGTGCCGCCGTGGCCGGCTCACGCTTCGATGAAACGGGCGGTGCCTCAGACCACGGCCAGCCGGTCCACCAGGAGCTCCACCCTCCGCCCGGTGTCCCCGGGCGGCAGTCGTTGCGCCCGGGTCAAGGTCGCCAGCCCGTGCAGGGCCGCCCAGAACACCTCCGTGAAGAGCGCCGGGTGGACGCCCTCCCCGGCGACCTCGCCGAGGCTCTCCAGCAAGGCGGCGAAGGCGTCTTTCAGCGGCTCCGGGGTGTCCTCCCGGGCGAACGCCAGGCCGCCGTCGAGCTGGAACATGGCGTCGTAGACCGCCGGGTTGCGGGCGGCGAAGTCGAGGTACGCGCGGGCGAGGGCGGTGACCCGGGCGCGCGCGCCGTCCGCGGCGGAGGCCGCGGCCCGCAGCGCCGCGGCCATCTCGGCGGCCCCCTCGAGGGCGACCGCGCCGATGATCTCGCGCTTGCCGCGGAAGTGGCTGTAGAGGACGGGCTGGCTGTACTCGATGCGCTCGGCGAGCCGGCGCGTGGTGACCGCGTCCCAGCCCTGCTGCTCGGCGAGTTCGCGGGCCGTCGCCACGATGAGACGTTCGCGGCCCGCCCGCTCGCGCTCCTTGCGTTCCTGTACCGACATGATTCGATCCTAGCACCGCTAGACAAGCGAGCGGCAGTAGGTCTAGCGTTGAACCATCACCTAGCGCCGCTAGATTCCTGGAGGGTCATCATGCTCACCGCACTTGAGGTCTTCACCACCGTGGCCGTCGGCGTGATGGTGGGGGTGGAGTTCTCCGTCGCCTTCTTCGTCAACCCGATCCTGAGCGGCCTTCCCGGCGACAACGGCCTGCGCGGGCGCACCCACGGGGCCCGGCTGCTCGGCGCCGTGATGCCGTTCTGGTACATCGGCTCGCTCGTCCTCGCCGCGATATGGGCCGTCGCCGGATGGAACGAGCACGGCGCCGGCCTCGTCGTCACCGCGGCCGCGCTGCTGGTCCTCAGCGTGGTCATGTCGATCATCCTGCTCGTCCCGATCAACAACCGGGTCAAGGCGTGGACCGCCGACGGCCTGCCGGCCGACTGGAAGCAGCAGATGAACCGCTGGGACCGCTTCCACTACGTCCGCGTCGCCGTGATCATCGCCGCCTTCGCCCTGCTGGTCACCGCCCTCGCCTGAGCCCGCCCGGCCGGAGTCCGCCCCCCCGCCCGAGTCCGCCCGGCGCCCCTACGCGCGCCGGGCGAGCCGCTCGCGCGGCGCGAGCGGGACCTCGGCCCAGACCTGCTTGCCGCTGCTGAGCGGTACCGAGCCCCACGACGCGGTGGTCGCCTCGACGATGAGGATCCCGCGGCCCCCGGTCGCCGACCAGTCCACGGCAGCGGGCTTGACGGGGCTGCGGGGCGAGGCGTCGTTCACCGCGATGCGCAGCCGGTCCGCGGACAGGGTCAGATCCAGCCGGACCTCGCCCTGCGTATGGGCGATCGCATTGGTGACCAGCTCGGACACCACCAGCAGGGCGACGTCGAGCTCCTCTTCCACACCCCACGAGCGCAGGGCGCGCGCGGCGAAGCGGCGGGCGTGCTGGACGGCGTTGGGGAGCCGCCAGACCGTCCAGTTCGTCCGCATCGGCCGGACGCGGGTGCCGTCGTAGCGCAGGAGCAGCAGCGCCACGTCGTCGTCCCTCCGGTTGACCCCCGCGAGCAGTTCGTCCGCCACCATGCCCGGGTCGGCGGGGTCCGCGATCGCCAGTGCGTTGCACACCCGGCGCATGCCGTCCTCCAGACGGACGTTGGACGACTCGACCATGCCGTCCGTCAGCAGGGCCAGCATGGTGCCCGGGACCAGACCGACTTCCGTCATGGGGAATTCGGCGTCCGAGACCACTCCCAGGGGCGGTCCTCCCTCGACCGCCAACTCCTCGGCGCTGCCGTCCGGGTGGCGCAGGATCGGTTGCAGGTGGCCGGCGCGGACGAACCAGGCGATGCCCTCCTCCATGTCCAGGTCCACGTACAGACACGTGGCGAACAGGTCCGTCTCCATGCCGACGAGCAGCCGGTTGGCCCTGGCGATGACCACGTCGGGCGGGTGCCGCTCCACCGCGTAGGCCCTCACGGCCGTCCGGATCTGGCCCATGATGGTCGCGGCTCCGGCGCTGTGCCCCTGCACGTCGCCGATGACGAGCGCCACGTGGCCGTCGTTGAGGGGGATGACGTCGTACCAGTCGCCGCCCACTTCGAGCCCGACGGTGGCGGGCAGGTACCTGGCGACGGCCATCCCGCCGGGCAGCGAGGGCAGTTTGCGCGGCAGCAGGCTGCGCTGGAGCATCGTGGCGAGTTCGTGGCCCGCGTCCAGCGCGTGCGCGCGCATCAGCGCCTGCCCCACCAGCCCCGCGGTGGCGGTGAGCAGCGAGCGCTCCTCCGGCCCGAACCGGTGCTCGCCGTCCCATCCGACGAGGCAGACCCCGACCATCCGGCCGTCCGCCGGCAGCGGCAGGACCGCCAGCCCGCCGGGCCCGATGCCCGCGAGAGCGGGTTCGAGGTCCGCGCCCGGCGGCCACAGGCTCACATGGCCCTCCCGAATCGCGTTCTGCAGTGTGGGCAGGTCGTGCATCGAGGCATCCGGCCACTCCGATCGCCATTCCGAACGCCACATGTCCGGCCAGGCGCGCGGCTCGGGCGGGTCGAGCACCGTGAACACCAGCCGGTCGGCCTCCAGCTCGGCGACCGCCACCCGGCTCGCGTCCAGCGGGCCGCGCAGGGAGTTGACGACGATCTGGCTGACGTCCCTGATGGTCGTCGCGCCGGCCAGCTTGGTGGACAGCCGCTGCACGATGGAGACTTCGTCGGCGCTCGGGCGCAGGTAGGAGGCGTCGGCCACGACGCCGAGGACCCGGACGGGGGCGCCGTCGTCGTCCGTCATCACCCGGCACCGCAGGCCCAGCCAGCGCAGCTCACCTCCCGGCCTGCGGATGCGGAAGGCCAGCTGCTGTGGATCCGTCGTGAGTCCGTCTGGCTCCACGATGGCCATGAGCGCGGGGACGTCGTCCGGGACGGCGCTCGCGAGCAGCATCTCCACGTTGCCGGCGAACTGGTCCGGCGGGATGCCGAGCAGTTCCAGTACGCGTGCGTGCGCCTCCATGCGGCCGGAGGCGAGGTCCAGGATGAAGGCCCCGCCCCGCAAAGGCACCAGGGTGTGTCCCAGTACGGGGCGCGGGGTCGTACGCCCGGGGGCGTGGGCGGCCACGGATTCGAGCCCGGCGGCGACCTGGTCGGCGTACAGCTCCAGCAGGCTCCGGCGGTCGCTGCTGAACCCGTCGGGGACCTCGCCGGCGACGATCAGGCAGCCCAGCTCCTTGGCGCCGTGCCCGAGCGGCAGGGCGCCGAGCGAGAGTGTGGCCGGCGATGTCCTGACGGCGTCGTCCCGTACTCGGCCGGGGAAGTGGTGCGGGTCCTCCTCCACGTACGCGGCGAGTGCCTTCGGGGTCAGCCACAGCGGGCGGCCCGAGCGGTAGGCCTCGGCGGCCGGGGAGTGCCCGTCCACGGAGAGGACCGCGGGCAGTCCGTAGAGCATGGAGCGGTTTCCGGTCATCTCGGCCAGATGGAGTTCCTTGCGGCCGTCGGAGAGCACGTAGACAGCGGCCAGCTCAGCCCCGCAGAACGCAAAGCGCTGCCTGCTCACGATCCGTGACGCCTCCTGTGCGGGCAGCCGCAGTCGACCGCCCTCCCTCCATGCTGTCGCGCCTCGTGCCATCAGCGCGAGTCAGGAGGGGCGAGTGGTGGGTGCCCGGACGAGGGCGACGGGTGTGGCCGGCCGGGACCGGCCGGGACCGGCCGAGGCGGGTGCGGCGGTCTCAGGCGCCGTCGATGAGCCGCTGGAGCCCGGGGGCGTAGAGGTCCGCCAGGCGCTCGGCGCCGGCATGGGAGCCGGCGCCGTCGGGACGGTGCAGGCTCAGGGTGGCGCCGAGCCCCAGCAGCTGGCCCGCGATGAGCTCGGCCCGCAGCCGTGTGTCGGGGCCCGTCAGAGAGGCGGCGAGCCGGTCGGTGACCTGTTCGCGGAAGCGCGCGCGCAGCAGGGTGCGCTCGTCCTCGATCCCCAGGGAGAACACGACCCGCAGCAGCGGGTCCCCGCGCAAGCGGTCCCGCAGTTCGACCATCGTCAGGACCAGGTGCCGGCCGAGGGCGTGGGGCGCGGCGGCGAAGAGCTCGTCGGCGGCCGCCCGGAAGTCGGCGACCGTGTTGAACAGGGCTTCCTTGCTGCCGAAGCGTTTGACGATCAGCGACGGGCTCACCCCTGCGTCGGCCGCGATGCCGCGCATCGTGACCTCGGCGTACGGCCGCAGCGTGAACGCGCGGCGGGCGGCGCGGACGATGGCCTCGCGTCCGGTCTCGGAGCCAGGCTCCCCGCCCGCTCCCGCGCCGGCCTCCGCACGGGCCTCCCCGTCGGCCGTGGCCGGCGTCGGGGCGAGGGATTCCTCGGTGCTGCTCATGAGATCTCCCGGGCGGCGGTCGCGGACGCTGACACCGTGACCGTACCGCCCGCACTGCCGCGCAGCGGGCCCCGGCCGCCCCCGGTGCGGTCCGACGGCAGGAACAGCGTGGCGACGAGGGCGGCGAGCGCCGTTCCCCCGGCGATCAGGAAGATGAGCAGGTAGGCGTGCAGGGTCGGTGCGGTGCGCCCGCCGGCGACGAAGGTCACGTGGGCCAGGATCGCGGCGACCACGGCGCTGCAACAGGCCTGGCCCACGGAGCGCATGAGGGTGTTGAGGCCGTTGGCCGCGGCCGTCTCGCTCACCGGCACGGCCCGCATGACGAGGGCGGGCAGCGCCGAGTACGCGATCGCGGTGCCGGAGGCCACCACGGTGGCACCGGCCACGATCATCCAGAGGGTGTGGCTGGTGAAGAAGCGCACCGCGTAGCCGACGGCCATGACGACGGCGGCCAGCGCGAGCGCCGTGCGCGGCCCGTAGGCGGCCGAGATCCGTGCGGAGACGGGGGAGAGGGCCACCATGGCCACGCCGCCGGGCAGCAGGCACAGCCCGCTCACCACGATGGACGCGCCGAGTCCGTACCCGGTGCTGGTGGGCTCCTGCACCATCTGGCCGGTGACCAGGGAATTCGCGTAGAAGGCGAATCCGATCAGCAGGGCCGCCACATTGGTGAGCAGCACGGCGGGCCGGGCGGACACCCGCAGGTCGACCATGGGGGAGACGGTGCGCAGCTCGAACCAGCCCCACAGCAGCCCCCCGGCCACGGAGGCGCCGAACAGGCCGAGCGTGCGCGCGGAGGTCCAGCCCCAGTCCGAACCCTGGGTGATCGCGAGGAGCAGTCCGACGAGGGTGGCGGCGAGCCCCAGGGTGCCGGGGAGGTCGAAGCGGCCGTACGAACGCACCGGCGACTCGGGGACGATCCACAGCACCAACAGCAGGTCGAGGAGGCCGAGCGCCGCCGACGCCCAGAACATGGTGTGCCAGTCGAAGTTCTCCATGACCACCGCGGCCACGGGCAGGCCGATCGCCGCACCGATGCCGAGCGTCGAGCTCATGAGCGCTATCGCGGACAGGACCCGGTCGGCGGGCAGCTCGTCGCGGATGATGCTGATGCCCAGCGGGATCACCGCGAGCGCCGCGCCCTGGAGGGCCCGGCCGGTGATCAGGACGCCGATGTCGGAGCTGACCGCGCACAGCACGGAGCCCGCCGTGAGCACGCCCAGTGAGGCCAGCAGGACGCGCCGCTTCCCGTACATGTCCCCGACGCGGCCGAGGACGGGAGTGAAGACCGCGCCGGTCAGCAGCGTGATGGTGACCAGCCAGCCCGCGGCGCCGGGGCTCGCCCCCGTCAGGTCGGGGACATGAGGCAGCAGGGGGACCACGAGGGTCTGCATGACGGCGACGACCATGCCGCAGAAGGCGAGGACGGGCATGACGAACCCGGGGTGCCGGCTGCGGGGGGTGGCGGGTGCGGGGGAGGGGGAGGGGGAGGCGATCGCGTCGGGTGGCGGGCCGGGTTCGGGTATCGCGGGGGGCATGTTGCTCCAGGGGCGTGAAGGGAGCCGGGACACAAGGGGGTGCACAGTTGTTCACCCCCAGGGTAAACGATTGTGCACCCCCTGGTTCGGTAGGGATCGGCGCCCAGATCCGCGCCCATTGGTCCAGACCTATTGACGGGCCCTGTCGGCGCTCCTACGCTCCGGTCCGGCGCAGCCCCACATGTCCCCCCACCTCACCCAGGCCGGTCGTCACGCCCCCACGCGTGGTCATGCCCATGACGCTCGGCGGGAAGGGAGCACCACATGTTCCGTCGAAGGTCGCGTACTCCACGTCCGCCGGAGCCGCCCGAGGCCCCCCGCCCGTACGGGGAGAGCGCCGAGCGCGCGGTACGGAGGGACCGGACCGGCCGGACCCGGCCCGGACCGGCCGTCCTGAGGCGCGTTCTGGCCGGGGTGAGTGCGGCCGCGGTCATCGCCGCCGGGCTCGCGGTGGCCGGCTCCGTCACGGCCGGGGCCGCCACCGCCGACCTGGTGGCCAACTCCGGCTTCGAGAACGGGCTGACCGGCTGGACGTGCCCCGGCGGTGCCGCCGCGGCCGTCGGCAGTCCGGTCCGGTCCGGCACCTCCGCGCTCAAGGCGGTGCCGACCGGTCAGGACACCGCCCAGTGCAGCCAGACCGTCAGCGTGCAGCCCAACTCCCAGTACACCCTGAGCGCCTACGTCCAAGGCAGCTACGTCTACCTGGGCGCCACCGGCACCGGAATCACCGGCACCCCGTCCACGTGGACGCCGAACAACCCGTCGTACGGCATGCTCAGCGTCGCCTTCACCACCGGGCCGAACACCACCTCGGTGACCGTCTACCTGCACGGCTGGTACGGGCAGCCCGCGTACTACGCGGACGACGTGTCGCTCAGCGGCCCCGGAGGTACGGACCCCACCCCGACCCCCTCGCCGTCGACCACTGCCCCGCCGACGACTGCCCCGCCGACGACTGCCCCGCCGACGACCGCCCCGCCGACGACCGCGCCACCGACCACCGCCCCGCCGGGTGACACCTGCCCCACGAAGCCCAAGCCGTCGGGCAAAGTCCTCCAGGGCTACTGGGAGAACTGGGACGGCGCCTCCAACGGCGTCCACCCCGGCATGGGCTGGGTCCCCATCACGGACAGCCGGATCGCCGCGCACGGATACAACGTCATCAACGCCGCCTTCCCGGTGATCCTCTCGGACGGCACCGTCCTGTGGCAGGACGGCATGGACACCGGGGTCAAGGTCTCGACCCCCGCCGAGATGTGCCAGGCCAAGGCGGCCGGGGCGACGCTCCTGATGTCGATCGGCGGAGCCACCGCCGGCATCGACCTGAGCTCCGGCACCGTCGCCGACAAGTTCGTGGCGACCGTCGTCCCGATCCTGAAGAAGTACAACTTCGACGGCATCGACATCGACATCGAGACCGGTCTGTCCGGAAGCGGCAACATCAACACCTTGTCCCCCTCCCAGTCCAACCTGATCCGCATCATCGACGGCGTCCTCGCGCAGATGCCCGCCGGCTTCGGCCTCACCATGGCCCCCGAAACCGCGTACGTCACCGGCGGAAGCGTCACGTACGGCTCGATCTGGGGCTCCTACCTGCCGATCATCAAGAAGTACGCCGACAACGGCCGCCTGTGGTGGCTGAACATGCAGTACTACAACGGCAGCATGTACGGCTGCTCCGGCGACTCCTACCAGGCCGGCACCGTCCAGGGCTTCACCGCTCAGACCACGTGCCTGAACAACGGCCTGACCATCCAGGGCACCACCGTCAAGGTGCCGTACGACAAGCAGGTGCCCGGTCTGCCCGCCCAGCCCGGCGCGGGCGGCGGCTACATGGCGCCCAACCTGGTCACCCAGTCCTGGAACGCCTTCGGCGGCTCGCTGAAGGGGCTCATGACCTGGTCGGTCAACTGGGACGGCTCCAAGGGCTGGACCTTCGGGGACAACGTCAAGGCCCTCCAGGGCCGCTGATGTCCCGTTGACCCCCGTCTCCCACGCGTCAGGCGGCCGGTCGGCCGCCTGACGCGTGGCGCGGCGAAGGCCGGGGCCCGCAGTTCCACTACGGTCGCGTCATGAGCGACCCGGAGAAGAACAAGGCCAGCGCCATGGCGTTCTACGACCTGATGTTCAACCAGTGCCGTCCCGCCGAGGCGATCGAACGGTACGCCGGCGACACGTACATCCAGCACAACCCGCACGTGGCGGACGGCAAGCAGGCGTTCGTCGACTACTTCGAGCGGATGGCCGCCGAGTATCCCGGCAAGCGCGTCGAATTCAAGCGCGCCATCGCCGAAGGAGACCACGTCGTCCTGCACTGCCGTCAGAGCTGGCCCGACGAGGAGTACGCGGGCATCGACATCTTCCGCTTCGACGCGGACGGCAGGATCGTCGAGCACTGGGACGTACTCCAGGTTGTCCCGCCCACGTCCCGGAACGACAACACCATGTTCTGACGGTCGGCTCCGGCCCGTTCAGGCGTCCGGCGGGCCGGACAGACCAAGGCCTGCAAGGCGCGGGCCGCGCGTGCGCCTCAGCCGTTGAAGCCGCTGCACTGGGTCAGTTCGCCGCCCTGTCGGATGCTGTACTGGGCCGGCGGCACGTTCATGATCTGGAAGCCGCCGTTCTGGGCGATCTCCACGGTCCCGCCGAAGCCGGCAGACCCGTACACGTACGCCGGGCCCGGGGTGAAGCCGCCTCCGGAGAGGTGCACCTTTCCGTTGTCGAGCACGCCGGATACGGAACAGGTCGCGGCCGGGACCGCGGCAGGCGGGGACTGGGGGACCGCCGCGAGGGCGGTGGGGGCGGCGACGAGCGAGGCGGCCGCGAGGGAGCCGATGACGAACATGCGGGTGCGCCGGTTCATGGGCCTTCCTTACGCATGGGGGGGGGGGAGGGAGGCGCGCCCATTCGCCCCGCGCCGACACCCTGGCCGCCCACGGCGAGCGCGAGGTCCGTCCGCCCGCCGGAGACCGGGGCCGCGATCGCGATCGCGAGCGCGCTCCGCCTTCCCATCGTCACCCCGCCCGTCCCGCGGTGCGACCGGGAGCCGGAACGCCCGGCCCCGCGCGGACCGACCCCGCCGTTGCGGGCCGAGCCGGGCGGCACCCTGTCGCCGGGCCGCGGTCCGTGCGGGTTCCTATGCTCGAAGCAGGTGGGGATTCGACACCAGGCGAAGGAGGCGGACGGCATGACCGACACGGCAGACGCACGCGACGCTGACCGCGCGCTCAAGGCGAAGCACCGGACCATGTGGGCCCTCGGCGACTACCCGGCGGTCGCCAAGGAGGTCGTCGGGGCCCTCGGCCCCGTCCTCGTCGAGGCCTGCGGGGTCAAGCACGGCGACCGGGTCCTCGACATCGCCGCGGGGTCGGGGAACGCCGCCATTCCGGCCGCACTGGCCGGCGGCGACGTGATCGCCTCCGACCTCACGCCCGAGCTGATGGACGTGGGGCAACGGGATGCGGCGGCGCGCGGAGCCGAGCTGCGCTGGCAGGTGGCCGACGCCGAGGCCCTGCCCTTCGCCGACGGGGAGTTCGACACGGTCATGTCCTGCGTCGGGGTCATGTTCGCCCCGCACCACCAGGCCACCGCCGGCGAACTGCTCCGGGTCTGCCGGCCGGGCGGCACCGTCGGGCTGATCAGCTGGACCCCGGAAGGGTTCATCGGGCAGATGTTCACCGCCATGAAGGCGTACGCGCCACCGCCGCCTCCGGGGGCGCAGCCGCCGCCCCTGTGGGGGCAGGAGGAGCACGTCCGTACCCTCCTCGGTGACGGCGTCACCGGGGCGGAGGCGCGACGGCAGACGGTCCGCGTGGACCGCTTCGCCAAGCCCGCGGACTTCCGCGAGTTCTTCAAGGCCACCTACGGCCCGACGATCGCGGTCTACCGGAACATCGCCGACGCTCCCGAGAAGACCGCCGCCCTGGACCGGGCCCTCGACGAGCTGGCGGACGGCGCGCTCCAGGACGGGGCGATGGAGTGGGAGTACCTCCTGTTCACCGCGCGCCGGAGCGGCGCCGCGCCCGATTAGGCCCGGCCTCGTCGAGCGGCGGCCCCGGATGCGGGCAGCACCCGCGTGTCCGCTCAGACGGGCGCCGACCGGTGCTGGTGCGGCATGTTCCAGCCTTCGGCGAGCCTCGACGGGTGGATGTTCTCTCCGCCGCCGAAGAACTCGCAGAACTTCATGATCAGAGGATCCCAGCGGAGCGGGTCCACGTGGTGCGTCCCCGGGATGACCAGGTCCTCTTCCACATGGGAACGGAGGATCTCGACCTCGAAGGCGGTGGCGTGGAGTGCGGGACCGGCGAAGGGGCGGGCCGAGACGACCCTGCACTCCAGCTGGATCGGGCATTCCGCGACCCGAGGGGCCCGGACGAGGTCCGACGCCTGCTCGGTCAACCGAGCGGCCTCGAACTTGTTCGGCTCGTGCCGGTAGCCCTGCTTCGCCTTGTAGTCCGGTACGGCCGGCCTCCCGGTGGTGAGCGCGATCCGGTCGACGGCATCGACCATCGCCGAAGAGGGCAGGTTCAGCACGCACTCGCCCTCCCGCAGGAGGTTCGCGGTGGTCTGGGCGGCGTCGCCGAGACCGAGCATGCAGGACTGGCCCAGCCACCACGCCGAGGACATGGGCGCGAGGTTCGCCGTACCGTCCTCGTTGAGTGAGCTGATCAGCACCACAGGGGTTCCGAAGTACAGGACCTTGAGCCCGGGGACGACGTGCATGTGTCGTGCCTCTCGTGAAGTGTCGGACGGACGGACCGGCCCGCGGTCGACACCCCGGGCCGTGGCCGACTCTCCCGTGAACGGGCCCACCGACGCTGGCGGGAATACGACGTCGCGTTCCTTCCGCACCCGCGGAGATACCCCGGGGTGCCCCGGGATGCCCTGGGCGGCTTGACTCTCCAGTGGCTGGAGACAGGAGAGTTGCCGTCATGAACGGCACGACACCCCCGCACTCGATCGGCGGCCTTTCGGCCCGAACCGGCATTCCGGTCCGCACGATCCGGTTCTACTCGGACACCGGACTGCTGCCCCCGACCCGGCGCACCCGGGCCGGCTACCGCCGCTACGACGACGCGGCTCTCGACCGGCTGCGGACGATCGGTGTGCTGCGGGAGCTGGACGTCGGCCTGCCCACCATCCGCCGCGTACTCGACGGCGACCTCTCCCTCACCGAGGTCGCCACCGCGCACGCGGACGCCACCGAACTCCAGATCCGGGCCCTGCGCACGCGGCTGAACCTCCTGCGCCGCATGGCGGGGCACGGCTCGACTCCCGAGGAGATCACTCGAATGCACCGCCTGACCCGACTCGCCTCCGACGAACGGCGCCGCCTGGTGGCCGACTTCCTGGGCGGCCTCCAAGCCGCGACGCCCGCCGCGCAGAGTGCGGTCGCCGCCCTGCGCACCGCCGTGCCCCACCTTCCCGACGACCCGTCCGACGCGCAGCTCGACGCGTGGCTGGAACTCACCGAGCTGGCCGCGGACGACACCTTCCGCGCGCACCTGGCCCAGGCCGAACTCCCGCCCGCCGACGAGGAGGCCCTGGCGGGTACGGGGCCCGGGGAGGCGGCGGACCTCCTGTGCTTCGCCCGGCAGGCGGTCACCGCAGCGATGGACGCGGGAACCGACCCGCAGAGCGCCCGGGCCGTCCCCGTGGCCGACGCCGTCGTGGCGCGCTTCGCCGCCACGCTCGACCGGCCCGACGGCGACGAGCTGCGGGAATGGATGGCCGGGCAGCTCGAAGTGGGGCACGACCCGCTCGTCGCCCGCTACTGGCGCCTGGTCTGGACCGTCAACGGCTGGCACGTGCTGCCCGGCCACCTGCCCTTCCAGCCCTGGCTGGTGACGGCCCTGCGCACGCCCCGGCCGCCCAGGACCGACGCCCGGTACCCCGAGTAGGGAGGCTTGCCGCGGGTGTCCGTCCCGCCTCTCCCGTACGACCGTCAGCCCCGCCCCGGATCGCCCCCGCGGCCCCGCCCGTCGTCAACGCGGGGATTGACCTCCTCCCGTGCCCTCCGTCGGCTCGGCGCCATCGCCCCGTCGGCCCGGGGCCGGCGGTTGGGCGCGGCGCGCCAGTTCGTCGTGGACGAGGCGGCCGACGAGTGCGCCGCCGAAGACGACGACGCCGACGCCGACGAGCCAGCTCTGGATGACGAGGACGGTTCCGAACGGGCCGTAGGTGACGGCGCTGGACGCGATGAGCGGTGAGAAGACGAACCGGGAGAAGACCCGCAGCCCGAGCAATCCGAGCATGGTGGCCACCGCCCCGGGCAGGAGGGCGAGCCAGCCGACCCGGCCGCCGAGCAGCAGCCGCTGGGACCACCAGAAGAACAGCATGCCGATCGCCACGGTGACGAACCCCCGGGCAGGGGACTCGCGCCACGGTGGCGTGATCGCCGACAGGTAGAGGACGGCGACGAGTACGCCGAGCCACAGGACGTGCCGCCAGCGGGCCCACCAGCGCGCCGGAGGCAGGTCCCAGATCCTTTCGTAGCCGCTCTGCAGCAGGGTGCCGAACGACAGACCGAACACGGCGAGCAGGGCCAGGCCGAACGCCGTGGTGGTCCGCCATACCTCGCCGGGGAGGGCGAAGAGACGGTCGATCTCCGCCCTGGCGGCCGGCGACACTCCGAGCCCGTCTCCCAGCCATTGGGCGAACCCTTGCCCGCCGGCGGTGTTCGCCGCGGACACGACGATCAGCAGCGGTACCAGCGTCAGGAACCCGAGCGCGGCGAAGCCCAGCGAGCGCTGCCACAGGTCCACGTCCCGGACACGCCCCCAGCGCCTGCCGGCCCGCGTACGGCGGATCGTGCTGAGCATCCTTCCGAGGCCCGGCCACCGGGCCGGCCCGCGGGAGCCGGTCATGGCGGTCCCGTCCGCGGGTGCGGCGACCGGGACGGGGCATGCGGGGCTGATGTCACGGGCATGGCCGCTCCAGGTGCTGCTGGTTCCCACGGTACCCGGGCCCTGCGGTCCGCCCGGGCGGCATTCCCGCCGGGTGCCCGCGCTCGGGTCCGCGCCCGGATCGGCAGGCTTGGGCGCGGCGGTGTGGGGTAGTCGCGGGACACGGGAGCCACCGAAGGAGGACGCGATGGCGGACAACGAGAGGTCCGGGCGACGCCCGCGGACCACGCCCGCCGAGGCCGCGGGCGAGAGCGGAGACCGCGAGGCCCGGCGCCAGGCGGACGACGCCGTCGTCCGGGGCAGGCCGCAGGAGGACGCGGACGCCGGGGGCCACCGCGCCAAGCGCCACCGCCCCGGCATCGGTCGTGAAGAGCAGACCGAACCGGACCGGGCCTGAGAAGCGGACTCCGCACGAGGCCGGTGCGAACCGGTCCCCACACGTGCCTGCTCGCCGTGGCCGGTCGACGAAGGACTTTGCCATGTCCCCCCAAGAGATCACCCCGGATCGTGCGGTCGATCCCGTCCGGGCAGGCCCGCCGCGGGGTGCCGGACGGATGACGGTGGGAGTGGAGGAGGAGTTCCTGCTGGTGGACCGGCGTACGGGAATCCCCGTGGCGAGCGGTCCGCACGTCGTGGACGCCGCACGCGCGGTACTGGGCGCACAGGCACAGCCGGAGTTCCACGGCGCGCAGGTCGAGGTGTGCACCCGCCCCACGGCCCGGCTGGCCGCGCTGCGGTCGGAGCTGGCGCTGCTGCGGCAGGTGATGGCGGAGGCCGCGGCCGGGGAAGGATGCCTGCTGGTCGCGACCGGCACCCCGGTGATCCCTCCGGAGCGGCCGCCGGCCGTGACCCCCGGCGGGCGGTACGGGCGGATGGCAGCCCGCTGGCCCTCGCCGGCGGCTTCGTACGAGGGCATCGTGTGCGGCTGCCACATCCACATCGGGGTGAGCGGACGAGGCCAGGCACTCGCACTGGCCAACCACATGCGGCCCTGGCTGCCGCCCCTCCAGGCGCTCGCGGCCAACTCGCCCTTCTCCCTGGGCCACGACACCGGCTGGGCCGGCCGGCGGTCCGTGGAGCACGCCCGCTGGCCCGGCGTCGGGCCCGCACCCCTGCTCGACGAGGCCGGCTACGAGCGCCTCGCCGACCACCTGGTGCGCACCGGCACCCTGCTGGACCGCCGGATGATCTACTGGTACGCCCGCCCCTCCGAGCACGTACCGACGCTGGAGATCCGGCTCTGCGACGTGAACGCCGACCTCGACCAGGTGGTGCTGCTCACCGCCCTCGTACGGGGGCTGGCCACGGCCCTGCTGCCCGAGATCGCCGACGGCCGGCCGGTTCCCCGCCCGCCCGAGTCGCGCCTGCGTGCCGCGCACCGGCTCGCCGCGTGGCAGGGGCTGGAGGGTGAGGGGATCGATCCCGTGAGCGGGGAGTGCGTACCGGCCGCCAGGTCGGTGGAGCTGCTGCTGGCGCGGGCGGGGCCGGGGCTGGCGGCGCTCGGGGACTCCGATCTCGCCGAGGAACTGTTCGACCGGGTGCGGCGCCGGGGCGGCGGGGCCGCCCTCCAGCGTGCGTCGTACGAGAGACGGGGGCGCCTGGGCGACGTGGTCGGCGACCTGGTGCGTACGACCCTCGGCGCCCCGGTGGGCGGCGGCCGTCGCGCGGGCGGGCCGGCCTGGTCTTCACGACGTACGTGACCTGCCCGACCCGCCCCCGATCTGGATCGCCGTCTCCGGAGACCGTTCCTCGGTGAACACCTGTACGGCCCGCTCCAGGCGGAGGGCCTCCAGGATCCGGATCTGCCGCTCGGCGCGCCGCAGCAGCTCTCGAACCCGGGCGCCGTCGATGCGCGGGTTGGTGTCGGCCAGGGCCGCGAGCGATCGCCAGGCACACGCCTTGCCCTCGACGCCCAGGCGCATGGCTTCCAGCTCGAGGACGTCGCTGAGCGGCGAGCGGGAGAGGAGACGGCCGTTGAGCTTGAGCCGGCCGGCCTTCTCGGCGAGCCATCCGAGGGCGATCCGGTTCCGCATCACCGGGATGTCGAGGTCGGCCATGATGCGGCGCAGGCTCTCGCGGTCCTGGGTGACCTCCAGCGCGAGGGAGGCCAGCGGGGGCCCCAGGGCGGTGCCCCGATGGACTCGCGCCGCGCGGCGCAGGAGTTCGACACCGGAACCGGCACCGGTCAGATGGTCGTTGAGGTAAATGCCGAGGAAAGGAGGACGGCTGTTCATGGCGGTGGCTCCGTGAGGGTGGATCGCGGCGGGGGAGTCCAGGGGCTGCCGCGCAGAGCGCAGACTCCCTGCTCCCGGGCCGCTGGGATGCGCGTCCGGGCCCGCGGCGGCGGAACACGCCCGGCTTCGGCAAGGGGCGGCTACCCGGAAACCGGCCCCCTACCCGCCGCTCGTCATCCCGGATGAGACCCGCGGCGCTCGCGCCGTGCCGGTGCGTCCCGGGCACCTGGGCGTGAGGAGTACGAAGGGGACGAGCGGGTAGGCGCCTGCGCAGCCGAACCCGGGCCCGGGCTCGGCCACCGGACCCGGCGGGAGGCGCGCATGAACCGGGCCGCGCTCTTCGACGTCGACGGAACCCTTGCCGACACCAACCACCTGCACGTCACCTGCTGGTGGGAGGCACTGCGGCAAGGCGGCCACGACGTCGCCATGCACGACATCCACCGCGCGATCGGCCTGCCCGGCGAGGACCTCCTCGCGCATCTGCTGGGCGAGGACCGCGATACGGACCAGGACGACACGCTGACCACCGCGCACGACACCCTCTACGGGACGTACCTCGACCGGCTGCCGCCGCTGGACGCGGCGGCCGACCTGCTGCGCGAGCTGGACCGGAGCGGCTGGCGCGTGGTGCTCGTCACCTCCGCCCAGCAGGCCGAACTCGATGCCCTGCGGCGTGCCGTCGACGCCGACGACGCCATCACGGCGACGGCCAGTGCGGACGACGTGGAGCGGGGCAAGCCCGCGCCCGACCCGGTCCACCACGCCCTCGACCTCGCCGACGCGTCCGCGCGCGACTCGGTCTTCGTCGGCGACACGGTCTGGGACATGCGGGCGGGCAGCCGCGCCGGAGTCACCTGCGTGGGACTCCTGTGCGGCGGCATCCCCCGCGGCGACCTCGAAGGGGCCGGAGCCCGGGCCGTGTACCGGCATCCCGCGGACCTCCTCGCCCACCTCGGCGACAGCCCGTTCTCCGTCAGTCCCCGCGGCTCGACAGGGTCTCCTTGACCTTGGCGATGGCGAAACCCCACCCCTGGGCCACGGTCGGCTTGCCCGGCACGGCCACCTCCTCGGGGTTGGTCAGTACGTCCAGCAGGACGGGCCCCGGCGTCTCGAAGGCCCGGCGCACACTGTCGTGGAGTTCGGCCGGATCGGTGACCCGGATCCCCGTCAGGCCGAGGGCGGTGGCGACCGCGGCGAAATCGGGATTGTCGAGCCGCGTACCGAACTCGGGCAGTCCCGCCTGCTCCTGCTCCAGTTTGACCATGCCCAGCCGGCGGTTGTCGAAGACGACGAGCTTCACCGGGAGCCCGTACGTCCTGATCGTCATCAGGTCGCCGAGCAGCATGCTCAGCCCGCCGTCGCCGCAGAAGGCGACGACCTGCCGGTCGGGCGCCCAGAGCTGGGCCCCGAGGGCCTGCGGCATGGCGTTCGCCATCGAGCCGAGGTTGTACGAGCCGATCAGCCGCCTGTTTGCGCGCATGCCGACGAAGCGGGACAGCCAGACGGTGGCCATGCCGGTGTCGGAGGTGAACACGGCGTCCTCGTCGGCATACCGGTCCACCGCGGCGGCCAGGGCTTCGGGGCGGATCTCGTGGTCCCGGTTGTCCAGGGCGGCCCGCAGCCTGCCGGTCCAGCGGTGCTCGTGCCCCGGGTCGGCCAGGCGCTGCTGCCCCTCCTCCCAGCGTACGAACCGGTCCCGGGCGCTCTCCAGGTGCGTACGGTCGGAAGCCTTCTCCAGCAGCGGCAGCAGGGCGCGCAGGGTGGCCCCGACATCGCCCGCGAGACCCACGTCCACCGGAACCCGGCGGCCCAGGTGCTCCGCACGGGTGTCCACCTGCACCACCTTGCAGCCCGTCGGGTACCAGTCGCGGTAGGGGAAGTCGGTGCCCAGCATCAGGAGCGCGTCGCCGCCGTCGAGCGCGTGCGCCGCGGCGGGATTGCCGATCAGGCCGGTCTGCCCCACCTGGAAGGGGTTGTCGCCCTCGAAGCCCTCCTTCGCCTTGAGCGTGAGCACCATGGGCGCGGCGAGCAGCTCCGCGGCCCGGAGCACCTCGGTACGGGCCCCGCGCGCCCCGCGGCCGACGAGCAGCGTGACGCGGGAGGCGGAGTTCAGCAGCTCGGCGGCCTCGGCGAGGGCCGGGTCCTCGGGGCGCGTGCGCGGCGCGGCGAGGGCGAAGCGCGTGGGGCGGTCCTCGCCCAGCTCCCGGTCGCCCAGGTCGCCGGGGACGGTCAGGACGGCCACACCGCCCAGGGTGACGGCGGCGCGCACGGCCGATTCGAGCATCCGCGGCATCTGGTCGGGGGAGGTGACCGTGGCCCGGTAGACGGCCACGTCGCGGAAGAGCAGGTCGTTGTCGACCTCCTGGAAGTAGTCGCTGCCCACCTCGGCGAGCGGGACCTGCCCGCAGATCGCCAGGACCGGCGTGCGGCTCTTGGCCGCGTCGTAGAGCCCGTTGAGGAGGTGCACCGACCCCGGACCGACCGTGCCCATGCACACTCCGAGAGTGTCGGAGAGCTGTGACTGCGCCGAGGCCGCGAAGGCCGCCGCCTCCTCGTGCCGGCAGCCGATCCATTCCAGGCCGTCCGTGGTGCGGATGGCGTCGGTCAGGGGGTTCAAGGCGTCCCCGACGACGCCGAAGACGTGGCGGACACCCAGTTCCTTGAGTGCGTCGATGATCACGTGGGCGACGGTACGTGCCACAGGAGTGCCCTTCCGTCCGGGTGCGGCCCCCGGGGCGGGGGCCGGCGCGGTGTCAGTGGGTGAAGCGGTCCGGGTCGGCCGCCCGCCAGTCGGATGCCCAGCCCTCGGGCGCTGATGCGAGCAGTTGTCCCGGTGCGAGCCACTCGTGGAGTTCCGCGTAGGAGCGGACGGTGTGCGGATCCACCCGCTGGAGCAGCTGGTGCGGGCGCAGCCCGGACGGCTCGTCGACCCCCATCGCCGCCATGATCTGCAGGGCGCTCTTGACCGTGGCCTCCTGGAAGCGCCGCACGCGCTGGGCCTTGTCGCCGACGTCGAGGGCGCGGGCGCGCCGCTCGTCCTGGGTGGCGACGCCCACGGGGCAGGTGTTCGTGTGGCAGCGCTGGGCCTGGATGCATCCGACCGCGAACATCATGGCGCGGGCGGCATTGGTGTAGTCGGCTCCCTGGAGGAGGCGTTTGACCAGGTCGCTGCCGGTGGCGACCTTGCCGCTGGCCCCGATCCGGATCCGCTCGCGCAGACCCGCCCCCACGAGGGCGTTGTGCACGGTCATCAGCCCCTCGCCGAGCGGCAGGCCGACGTGGTCGGCGAATTCGAGCGGCGCGGCGCCCGTTCCGCCCTCCGCGCCGTCGACGATGACGAAGTCCGGCGTGGTGCCCTCCTCCAGCATCGCCTTGCACACGGCGAGGAACTCCCGGCGCGAGCCGACGCAGAGCTTGAACCCGACGGGCTTGCCGTCGGCGAGTTCGCGCATCCGGGCCAGGAAGCGCACCAGCTCGCGCGGAGTGGAGTAGACGCGGTGGAAGGGCGGCGACACGACGGTCCTGCCCTGAGGGACTCCGCGGACCTTCGCGATCTCGGCGTTGACCTTGGCTCCCGGCAGGACGCCGCCGATACCCGGCTTGGCGCCCTGGCTGATCTTCAACGACACGCACTTGACCTGCTCGTGCGCGGCCTTCTCGGCGAACTGCCCCTCGTCGAAGCCCCCGTCGTCGGTCCGGCAGCCGAAGTAGCCGGTGCCGATCTCCCAGACGAGGTCCCCGCCGGGGCGCAGGTGGTACTCCGACAGTCCGCCCTCGCCGGTGTCGTGGGCGAAGCGGCCCGACCGGGCGCCGGCGTTGAGGGCGAGAACGGCCTGGGCCGACAGGGAGCCGAAGCTCATCGCCGACACGTTGAGCAGGGCCATGTCGTACGGGCGGGTGCACTCGGGTCCGCCGATCCGGACCCGGGGCGGGTCCGTGCGCACCGCCCGCGGGGCCATCGAGGGCGTGAGGAACTCGCTGCCGGGCCGGTACAGGTCGAGCTCGGTGCCGAACGGCTCCTCCGCGTCCGTCCCCTTGGCCCGCTCGTAGACGATGCTCCGGGTGTCCCGGTCGAAGGGGCGGCCGTCGAAGTTCCGCTCGATGAAGTACTGCTGGATCTCCGGCCGCAGTGCCTCCAGGGCGAAGCGCAGGTGCCCGAGCAGCGGGTAGTTCCGAAGGATCGAGTGCCGGCGCTGTACGAGGTCGTGTACGGCCACCAGCGCGAGCAGGACCAGGGGGACGGCCAGGGCCAGGAACCAGGGCGTGGCCAGGGCGGAGGCGGCCGACGCACATGCGGCGAGCAGGACGAGCAGGACCACGAGAGGTGTCTTCAGCACGTCGCGCTTCTGTCCCGAAGTCTCCCGGCCAACCGCCCGCGGGGTGCGTGCCCGGCCGCCCTCGTCCGCGGGCCCGCCCGTCTCACGACGGCCGCAGGCACACCGGGGTCAGATCGCGACGCCCGTCTCATCGGCCAGCGCCCGCAGCAGGCGGTCCTGGAACGCCTGGTCGTGGACCGCCTGATGCGGCGGTCGCAGCCGGCGGTGATACCAGTACCCGCCGGTGGTCAGGGCCTGGGAATCGTCGCTCGTCGCCAGCCACTCCTGTGTGCGGTGGCCGAGTTCGAGATCGTCCGGCGCGTGCGGGCCTCCCATCCTGGTCGGCACCCAGCCCGGATCCACGGAGTTGCTCAACACCCCCGGGCGCAGGCGGGCCACGGCGGCCGCGAGCGCCGTGACGAACAGCTTGCTGTCCGCGTACGAGCCCGCGTGCTCGCCCCGCCAGTCGACGCCGGCGAGCGAGGGGTGGGGGTGGCCGTCGAAATGAGAGCCGCTGCTCACGTACACGAGGCGGCGGGGTTCGCGCAGCAGGGCGGTGAGCAGGTACGGCGCGACGATGTTGACCGGCATGACCGCCGGGCCGTTCCACACGCCCGCGTTGTGGATGACCGCGTCGAGCGGCCGCGCGTCGTTCAGCTCCTCGGCGATGCGCCGTACGGCGTCGCGGTCCGTGAAGTCACCCACCACGATGCCCGCTCCCCGATCCAGCAGCGGGGCGAGGCCGGCCGCGCGCTCCGGGTTCCGGGCGTGCACCACCACCTCGTGTCCCGCGGACAGCAGGGAGTGCGCCGCGGCCCGTCCCAGGCCGTCGGCGGAACCCGTCACCAGGATCCGGCTGGTCGTGTCTTCCACGGCTCTCCTCGTCGAGGCGGCAGGCGGCAGGCATCACTCGTGGCGACGTGCGACGTGCGACGTGCGGCGGACGCGCAGTCGTTCCGCATCCTGGCATGAGCCGGACAGCCGTGCGCCGAACGGAGCAGGGAGTCGACGCGGGTCTGCCCGAAGGGCGTACGTGCGCCCGCCGGGGCCGACCGTATTCTGGAAGGCCGGACCGAGCAGGGGGCCTACGATCGCGCTGCCCGCCGGAGGGGAGGGGTGCCGCAATGCCACAGCGTTCCCGGGCGGATTCGCCGGGTCGGACGAGTTTCCGGACCACGGACCTGGAGGCCGCCCGCGACTGGATGAGGTCCGCCTACGGCACGAGCCTGCGGATGAAGTCACCGGCTCCGAACGGCACTTTCAGCTACTCCCGCACCCTCGCCGGTCCCGTCACGCTGAGCACGCTCGCACTGGCGACCGAGTACGCGTACGCCAGCGATCCGCTCGGCGCCGTGGCCATCACCCACGTGGTCAGTGGCCGGATGCGCCGGGAATGCGCCGACGACGCCTACTCGGCGGGACCGGGCGACGTCTTCGCGATCTCGCAGCCCGACCTGCCGTACACCGGCCACGTCGACGGGGCCGAACTGCGCGCGGTGTCGCTGTCCCGCCGCATCGTCGAGGACGCCGCGGGCCGTCTGCCCGGACGGCCCGCGCCGCCGCTGCGGTTCATCCGGTTCACGCCCGTCTCCCCGGCCCGGGCGGAGCAGTGGAAGAGGGCCGTGGACTATCTGGAGTCGGGAGTCCTGGCCGGGCCCGCGGCCGGCGAACCGCTGGTGGTGGACGCCGCCGCCCGGATGATCGCCGCCCATGCGCTGACCACGTTCCCGAACACCGCGCACCCCGCGTCCGTACCGGCCGACACCCGCGACGCGACCCCCGAGACCGTCCGGCGAGCCGTGGCCTTCATCGAGTCCGCGCCCGATGCGGAGATCGGACCGACCGAGATGGCCGCGGCCGCCGGCGTCACCCCGAGGGCCCTCCAGTACGCCTTTCGCCGGCATCTCGGCACGACGCCGACCGCCTACCTGCGCCGTGTACGGCTCGACCTCGCGCACGCCGACCTCGTGGCGGGCGACGCGGCGAGCGGGGCCGGCGTGGCGGCGATCGCGCACCGGTGGGGGTTCCACCACCTGGGCCGCTTCGCCGCCGCCTACCGCGCGGCGTACGGCCACTCGCCGAGCCGCACCCTGGGGGAGAGCGGCCGCGCCCGATAGCCGGGCCGGGTGCGTCAAGCCCTAGGGGGTGTCCGCAAAGTAGCGCCGTGCGCCCGCGGGGCAGGCGGGACTTTGCGGACACCCCCTAGGGGGCCGGCCCGGCGTCCGCGGCGTCCGCCGGGTCCGCCGCGTTCCGGGGCCGTACCGCGAGGAGGTGCTCGCCCCGGATCGCCACGTCGAGGCCGCCGTCCCGCAGGGTCACCGCCAGAGCCGTCCGCAGGGCGGTGTGCAGGCCCGGCAGGGCCGTGAACCGGGAGAGGTCCTCTTCGTGGCCGTGGACCTGGATGGTCGGCCGCAGTACCTCCTGAGCGGCCCATCCGATCATGACGCCCTCCGGCGCCGCCCAGACGCGCAGGCCGTTGCCGTCCTGCGGCACCGTCTCGAAACCGGCACGGGCGAGCAGACGCCGTACGCGTGCGCAGTCGTCGCCGGGCCCGTCCTCGGGCGACCCGGCGACCGTTGGGGAGGACATGCCCCAACTGTCGATCAAGCCCGCCCGCCCGCGAAAGCCGTATCGCGAAGACCCTTGCCCGCCACGAGCCGGAATACGAAGAAGACGCCGGTCCCGGCACCCACGTGGGGGCGCCGGGACCGGCGTCATGATGCGCGGAGCGGATCAGAAGGGGCGGCCGCCGAAGGGAGTGGTGCCGTAGTACGTGCCCAGCTCCTCCCGGTATCCGGCGTCGCCGAGGTGCTTGTCCCGGTGGAACTCGGGTGCGTTCTTGATCTGTTCCTTGGTGCGGTCGACGTAGATCTTCCGCTCTTCCGGGTCGATCTTGACGACCGTGCGCGCCGGCAGCAGGACTTCCTTGCCGAAGATCCATACGCCGGTGTCGACGACCAGGTAGGCGTCACCGACCTCGTCGGAGTGCTTGTCGACCTTGCCGATGCCCCCGTCGGTCGCCTCGACCTTGTAGCCGGTCAGGTCCGTACCGGCCAGGTGGCCCGCGGTCGGCTGGTAGCTCCACACATGTTCAGTCACGCGAAAACAACTCCTCGGTCAACGGGGGACGGCGGGGAACTGCTTCTCCGCCGATCCTCCTTGTTCCGTACGTCGTGCGGGGCGGGCCGTGCTTTCCGCCCTGGACTTCGCCTGCCCCGCTTTCACCGCTTGACGCACCCGGATTCCTCCGGTGTACGGCCGACTCTCCGCGGCCGGGCAGGAGGACCCGCCTCGTTCATGTGGCGGGGTGGGCTCCGACGGCCCGCCGGTAGGCCACGTGCCCGCCCAGTGCGCCGGTGACGGCGACGGCGGCCAGGCCGCCGAGGGACCACAGGCGGGCCTTCGCCGAACGGCCCTGGAGCCGTGAACCCAGGGACACGGCATAGCAGGCCACCGCGGCCACGTTGGAGACCGCGTGGGCCAGTCCGACCCGGGCCTGCTCGGGAGGAAGGTCCGCCCAGTCCGCCCAGCCGGCCACCGCCGCCGGGGCGACCCCGGCGAGTCCGACGGCGGTGAGGGTCGTCGTCGCACGCCGAGTCCCCGGTACGACGTCCAACACGGCGGCCGACAGCCAGCATCCGACGGGTACCTGCACCAGCACGGGATGCACCGGGTGGCCCAGCGGCCTGCCGCGCAGCAGATCGCGCATCCCGCCCAGGGGGAGTGAGCGGATTCCCCGCTGGAGCACCTTGACCGCAGGGTCGGCCACCGTTGTCCGCTCGAGCCGGTCCAGGGCCGACAGCCACCAGGCGGAGGCCGTGTCGATGACTGCGGCCGGCCCTGGCGTGGTCGAGGTACCGGGGGTGTGAGAGTCCATACACGACGCCTACCCGGTGTCGCGCCGTGATCCCGGCCTGACCTCGAGTGCACCCGAACGACTGGCCAGCCAATGGGGGAGCCGCGCCCGCCCGGGCAGCGCCGCGCCCGGCGTCCCCGGCGGACCGGGTGTTTCCGCGTGCCGTACGGGCATGAGTGGCCCTGGAGCGGACAGCAGACGGGTATGACACCCCCTGCGAAGCGTGGCCATGGCGGCGAGCGCGACCGTGACCGCGATCGTGCCGGCACCGAGCGCGACAGCGTGGCTGGGCCGAGCGGGCTGGTCGAGGAGCGGGCCCCTGATCAGCTTTCCGACCTGCCCGCACGCTCCTGGCGGGCAGTACTGCGCGGCACGGCCAAGGAGTTCCGGAACGACGAACTGGCCGATCGCGCGGCGGCCTTGACCTACTACGCGGTGCTGGCGGTCTTCCCCGCCCTCCTGGTTCTCGTCTCCCTCCTGGGCCTGGCCGGCGCGTCGACGACCGAGCGGCTGCTGGACAGCCTGCGGCAGCTGACTCCCGGCTCCGCACAGGACGTGCTCAGTGACGTGGTCAGGCAGCTGCAGGGCCGCAGCGGCGTCGGGTCGCTGATGGCGGTCGTCGGTCTCGTCGTGGCACTCTGGTCGGCTTCCGGTTACGTGGCCGCGTTCATCCGCTCCGCGAACGCCGTCTACGACATGCCCGAGGGCCGTCCGGTGTGGCAGGTGCTGCCGCTGCGCCTGGCGCTCACCGTGACACTGATGGTCCTCGCCTGTGCCAGTGCGCTGATCGTGGTCTTCACCGGAGGACTGGCCCGGCAGGTGGGCACCGCCCTGGGGATGGGCGACAGCGTCCTCACCGTGTGGTCGATCGCGAAATGGCCGGGCCTGGTGCTCCTCGTCACGATCATGGTCGCGCTGCTGTACTGGGCGGCGCCGAACGCCAAGGGCCGTGGATTCAGGTGGGTGACACCGGGCAGCGTCCTGGCCCTGGTGATCTGGATGGTCGCCTCGGCCGGCTTCGCGTTCTACGCCGCGACCTTCGCTTCCTACAACAAGACGTACGGGACCCTGGCGGGTGTCATCGTCTTCCTGGTCTGGCTGTGGATCACCAACCTCGCGATCCTCCTCGGCCTGGAGTTCGACGCGGAACTGGCGCGCCGGCGTGCGATGGCCGGAGGGCTGCCCGAAGGCGCGGAACCCTATGTCCGGCCCCGGGAGACCCGTGCCTGGAGCGAGGAGGACCGCCGCCGCATGGAGCGGTGACCGCGCAGGACCGTGCGGCGAACGCGGGCAGCCCCCTCTGGCCGGGCTGATCCGCCGAGATGCCGGCCCTTTGCCGCCGCTCCCACGACACCGTCCTTTCTCTGCCTGAATCACGGGAGGGGAGGTTCCTTAAGCCCGCCGATTGCGGGTAGGCGCCAGCCATGATTCCTACCGAAATTCTTGCGGCCGAAGGCCAAGGATCGTTTTTCCTCATATTCGCCGGCGTGGTGGTGGTCGTCCTTTTGGTCGGCGCGTTCTGGTACGGCAGCCGCAGGAGTGCCCGCCGCCGGGCGCCCGCCCGGCCGGCCGAGCAGAATCCCGTGGCCCGCGGGCGCGAGGATTCCTGGCAGACACCGGACGGCAGCACCAGCGACCAGGGGCCCCGCGCGTGAGCGGGCCCGGTGCGCTGCGGGAGGGGCTGGGCTGGCCGCTCGGTACGGCGCCGTCCCCGCCAGCGCTGCCCGGCGGCCTGATGACCCTGCCGGGGGTCTACCGGCCGCAGGCGGACACCCTTCTCCTCGCCGAGGCCCTCACCCAGGAGGAGCTGGGGCCGAGCACGGACGCCCTGGAGATCGGTACGGGCACCGGCGCGCTGGCCCTGCACGCCGCGGTCAGGGGAGCCCGGGTCACGGCGGTCGACGTCTCCTGGCCCGCCGTGGTCACGGCGCGGCTGAACTCCCTGCGCCGAAGACTGCCCGTCCGCGTCCTGCACGGCGACTTCGCGGCACGCACCGCGGGGTCCCGCTTCGACCTCGTCATCACGAATCCGCCGTACGTGCCCGCCCCGGGGCGCCGGCTCCCCTCGTACGGGCCCGAGCGGGCCTGGGACGCCGGTCCGGACGGGCGCGGGGTCATCGACCGGATCTGCGCCGACGCGCCCGCCCTGCTGCGTCCCGGCGGCGTCCTGCTCATGGTGCACTCGGGGATGTGCGGGGCCGAGCGGACGCTCGACCGGCTGACCGGGGTGGGGCTGGCCGCGGAGGTCACGGCGAAGGCCTCCGTGCCGTGGGGCCCCGTACTGCGTTCGCGACGAGCCTGGCTGGAGCGGCAGGGGCTGGCGGCGGAAGCCGAGGAGTGGGAAGAGCTGGTGATCATCCGTGCCGAGTCCGAATGACCGCGGCCCGTGCCGGGCTGCTTGCGCGGCGGCGCCCGCCCGCCGCCTTTCCGTGGATCCGCAGGGCCCGGTCCTGGTCGAGGGTCCGGTCGAAATCGTCCTGGACGACGGGACGGTCGCCCGCTCGGACCGCTTCATGGTCGCGGTGTGCACCTGCCGTCGCAGCCGTACGTACCCGTGGTGCGACACCAGTCACCGCCGCCGCGAGCGGGCGGACGCCCCGCCCGAGGACAGGATCCCGAGATGACCCCTCCCAGCCCGAGCACGACGGCGACCACCGGAGGCCCCCGCCTCGTCGAGGGGCAGGGCGAGCTGTCCCGCGCCGTGACGCAGGCCCTGCGATCGGGCGCCCCGCCGGTGTACGCCACCGGGTCGGTACTGAAGGCGGACCCGTGGGGTGAGGACCTCCAACTCGCGCTGTACCTCCTCTACGAACTGCACTACCGCGGTTTCGCCGGCGTGGACGACGAGCGCGAGTGGGACCCGGAGCTGCTGCGGCTGCGCCAGGCCCTGGAGACGCGGTTCCTCCACGCCCTGCGCACCGAGCTGTCCGGTGCTCCCCGATCGGTCGAGGAGGCCTTCGCCCCCTTGCTCGTCGAGCCCGTCGACCTCTCGGGCAGCCTGAGCCACCGTCTCGAGACCGAGGGCGAGCTGTGGCAGCTGCGCGAGTACGCCGCCCTGCGCTCGCTCTACCACCTCAAGGAGGCCGACCCGCACCTGTGGGTCGTCCCCCGGCTCACCGGACGGGCGAAGGCCGCGATGGCGGCCATCGAGTACGACGAGTTCGGTGCCGGCCGCGCCGAACGCATCCACGCGAGGCTCTTCGCGGACCTCATGGCCGACCTGGATCTGGATCCGGGGTACGGCCGCTACCTGGACCGAGCTCCCGCGCCCCTGCTCGCGACCGTGAACCTGATGTCCCTCTTCGGCCTCCACCGGGCCCTGCGCGGCGCTCTCGTCGGGCACTTCGCGTGCGTCGAGGTCACTTCGTCGCCCGGATCCAGGCGCCTGGCCAAGGCCATGCGGCGCTGCGGGGCGGGTCCCGCGGCGGAGCACTTCTACGCCGAGCACGTGGAGGCCGACGCCGTCCACGAGCAGGTCGTACGCCACGAGGTCGTCGCGGGCCTGCTGGCCGACGAGCCCGGCCTCGAGGCGGACGTCGCCTTCGGGTGCGCGGCCACCGTCCTGCTGGAGGAGCGCCTCGCGACCCACATCGGCCGGGCCTGGGACCGGGGCCGCAGTGCGTTGCGGTCGCCCTTGCCACGGTCGTAGGGCCTCGGCCGATGAGGATCGGCCAAGGCCCCGGGGGCTTGCTCCGGACCGTCGCTGTCAGCGAGGCGCGGTTCGGTGCCCGAACCAGCGGCCACGGCCGCGTGGAGCATCCTCCGCCGGAGCCGTGGTCTCGGCCACTGGAGCGGCGGTCCCTGCGCGCCCGTCGTCATGGGTGGTCTCGTCACGGGTGGTCTCGGCGCGGGCGTCGTCACGTTGCTTGATCAGGTCGTCGCGCTCGCGTTCGTGCTCGCGCTCGACGGCCGTGGCCTCACGGCGTGATGTCCCCAGCTCCCGTCGGGCCCGCATCGAGCGACGGGCCGAACGACGGGTGCCCATGATGACGAGAGCCAGGCCCAGGAGGGCCACGGCTCCCACGATCATCCCGGTCAGAAAGAGAGCCCCGGTCGAACCGGTCGCGTGGTAGCCGAATATCGAGAAATCGCCGCCGGCGCCGAGACCGTGCCCCGCACCGGTATTGCCGAATACCCCGGCCAAACCGACGACGATGGCGGCGATGAGAATGATGAGTCCGAGGATGAGAATCATGGAACTGCTCCTTGGATCCGCGCCCGGACAATCCGCCGAACACGGTCGGCGCCTACCCCGGTTTTGAACCGGCAAGCCACAACAGCAGACATCAGGGAACGCGCAGCGCCAGTACGACGACATCGTCGCCGGGAGGAGCGTCCGCCGGCCTGCTGCTGATCCGGCGGAGCAGTTCGGCCGGTGGAAGGTCACCGTGTCGAGCGAGCAGGGCGACGAGTTGCGCGATGGAGGCATCGATGTCGTGGCCGCGGCGCTCGATGAGCCCGTCGGTGTAGAGCAGCAGCGTGGAGCCCGGCGGAAGGTCGCGCCGTGCCTCGGTGCGCGGGAACGGCCCGAGGTTCTGGTGGATGAGGATGTCGTGCTCCACGAGGGCGGTCACCCGGCCGTCGGGAGCGCGGAGCAGCGGCGGCGGATGGCCGGCGTTGGACCAGGTCAGCGTCCAGCCGGGGCCGTTGTCGGCCGGGGCGAGGCGTGCGTGGACCAGCGTGCCGCCGGCCTCGACCGGCAGGACCGAGCACGCGGCTTCGAGGGCGGTCAGAGCGGTGGCGGGGCTGTACGGGGGGTGGTCGAGGGTGGCCTGCCGCAGCATGCTGCGGATCTGGCCCATGATCGTGGCGGCGTGCATGTCGTGGCCGGTGATGTCGCCCACCGTGATCATGAGCGCCGCGGGCCCGCCGGCTGAGGCGGGCGGCAGGTGGTAGGCGTCGTACCAGTCCCCACCGATCATGTCGCCGACCGCGGCCGGCTGGTACAGGGCGCTGATCTCGATGGGGTCGGCAAGGGGGAGATCGGTGAGCATGGCCTCCTGGAGCTGCCGGGCCACGGAGATCCGCTCGTCGAGGTACAGGGCGCGCTCCACCGCCTGCGCGATGTAACCGGACGCCGCGGTGAGCGTGGCACGCTCGGTGACGCCCACCTCGTGCCGCTTGGCCCAGCAGATCGCGAGTACGCCCAGCACACCGCGGCTGCCCCAGAGCGGCAGGCACAGCAGCGTGGTGAAGCCCATGCGGTCGAAGAAGCCGACCGCCTCGGAGCCGTAGTCGGCGACGAGCGCCTCGCGGTCGGCTACGAAGACCGCACGCCGCTCCCGCAGGGCCCGCGTGCTCGGGAACGCCGCGGTCACGGGCATCGTGAGGACCTCGCGCTCCACCGAGTGCTCGATGTCCGGGTCGGGAACCCGGTGCAGTTCGTCCTTCTCGGCGACGAGCAGACCGACGTACGAGGGCTCCCCGGCACCGACGAAGAGGTCCCGCAGCCGCCGTCGTACGTCCTCCAGCCCCGACGTCTGCGCCAGCTCCTCCGACGCCCTCAGCAGCAGCTCGGCATGGTCCAGCCCGGCCTGCGCCTCGCGCTCCAGGCGCTGCGCGTCGCTCCGGGCACGGTCGGCACCGGCCCGTGCGGTCTCCAGCACCTTCTGCACGGACCGGCTCTGCGCCGACAGGATGCGCAGGCACAGCTCGGCGGAGCATGCCGCGGCCAGATCCTCCAGGTCGGGCAGCTCGCCGTCACTCCAGGTACGGGGCTCGTGATCGACGGCACACAGGGCGCCGAGGACGATTCCGTCACCGTCGGTCAGCGGCATCCCGGCATACGCGACGACCCCGAGGTCCGCGACGGCCGGGCTGGTACGAAGCAGCTCATCGGCGCGCGCGTCGGGCACGGCCAGGGGCTGCCCGGAGTCCACCACACTCCGGCAGAGCGCGTGCGACGGCGGCAGGGCGCGGGCGGCTGCCCACGGGTGGGGCAGACCGTACAGGCCGGGCAGGATCTGCCGGTCTTCCTCGACCAGGGAAACGAAGGCCACCGGCACGCGAAGCAGCCGGGACACCAGCCGGGCGAAGCGGTCCATCCCGGAATCGGATGCCGCCGAAAGACCGGCCAGGCTCAAAGCCCGCCGCCGGGCACTTTCGGGGGCCACTCCGGCTGTCCCGCCCTGCTCCGACATCTGCCCTCCGGTCCCGCTGTCCCGAAGCGCTGAACGGCACCGTAGACCGGCGCCGGGCTGCCCGGCCGGTCGTCGGTGACGGGGCCGCCGCCGGCAGGTCACTCGTGGGCCTGGTCTACATGGGGTCCATGGTTCCGCTGCCCCTGCCGTTCTCCTGCTCCGTCTTCTCACGGATACGCATGGCCCTGTCCTTCAGCCGCTGCCGCTCTGCGGGATCGGTGGAGTGCTGCGCCGCCTGCTCCAGTTCTTCGGCCCTGGCGCGCATCTGCTGGGCTCGCTTGCTCGGCTGGCTGTCGCCGCTCATGATCACTCCTCGGGTGCGGGGTGCCGGTCCCCCCAGGCAAACAGCGTGAGCGCCGACGCGCCACCGCAGCCGTCCACCCCGGCGGCGGCGCGAACTTCTGGCCGTGGCCGCCATGGCCGTCCTCTCCGGCTACCTGCGCCGGCGCGGATCCCCGGAATCCGATCCCGTGGCGGGCCGTGTGCCGAGGGCGAGGCGGGGCAGACGAGTGCCACCGTGCAGCCCACCCCGGAGGCCCGTCGATGTCCTTCACATCTGCCCTGATCACCGTTCAACTGGACGCGGTGAGGGGCCGTGTACCGCTCCTCGCCCGGTTCTCGTACGACGGCGAGGACCCGTACGCCGTGCGGGCCACGTTCCTCGACGGCCCCACGGTCCTGGCGCGTTGGCACTTCGACCGGCAGATGCTCGCCGAGGGACTGCACCGCCCGGTGGGCGAGGGAGACGTCGTGTTCCGTCCCCACGGGGCGGCCGGCGTCGACGAGCTCCGCGTCGCCTTGCGGGGGCTCGCCGGGGAGGGGCAAGGGGACGCCGTGCTCTTCGTGGAGGCCCGCGCGCTCACGGACTTCCTGCACCAGACGTACGCCGTCACCGGCGCGGGGGAGGAGTTCCTCGACGTGGACAAGCTCCTCGACGAGTTGCTGGCCCGCTGACGCGCGGGCGACCGACTCGGGATCGCCGTGGGCGGGAAGCCCCGGACATGCCTCGGTCCCGAACCCGGACGGGTTCGGGACCGAGGCACCGCTCTGCGGCGAGGTCAGGTCACCGCCGCTTGAACATGTCCTTCATCTTTTCCTTGGCCTGGCGGGCATCGCCCTTCGCCGCTTCGCCGCGGCCTTCGGCAGTCAGTCGCTCGTTGCCCACCAGGCGGCCGGCCGTTTCCTTGAGCTTGCCCTTGGCCTGCTCGGTCTTGGCCCGGCCCTTCTCGTCCTTCGACACAGCTGATCACTCCCTGGGGTGCGGGGAACTGCTTGCCCTGCGCGTTTGGCCCGGATCGCGGTGCGCAAACGTGTCCTGGGGCCGCCGGATGCGATGAAGGACAGAACCGGTGATCAGGCGTGCCGGTGGGAGTGCCGGTTTCCCGGTGACGAGGCGGTAAGCGATGCCAGCCAGGCGGAGGTCTCGTCGGGGTGGGCGAAGCGGAGGGCGTCGAGAGGCGCGAAGCGGGGATCGTGGATGCGGCGTTCGACCTCGCGGCGGCGGGCTCCGTGTTGCGACCAGGCCCACCAGGCGGGGTGTTCCCGGCTCAGCCAGTCGGTCCAGGTTTCCCTGTTGCCTCCGAAGAGGACCTCGCGCGTGACGGTGCGCCGGAAGGACCGGCGCAGGACACGGGGCATGACGACGCGTTTGGGGTAGTCCAGCCACACCACGGTGTCGGCCCGGTCCCACAGCAGGTCACGGACTTCCGGATAGCCGACAGAGTCGATGATCCAGCGAGTCCCGGTGGTGAGCGTCGATACGTCTTCAGAGAACCTGTTGTTGACGGCCCAGTCGGGGCCGTGGAAATACAACGCGTCCATCTCGTGGTAGGGCAACCTCAGATGACGACCCAAGGCTCGGGCGAGCGTGGATTTGCCCGCACCGGTGACACCCACCACCAAGATCCGCTGCACCGGTGCACCCTACCTCGGCGCCATGAGGAGCAGGGGTTCGTACCGCTGTCGCCGGCGACGCACGACACGGTTCCGGTCGCGAGGTGACGAGGTATCACCCGGGGGACGGGCCGTGGTGAACCGTCGGCCAGGGGGCGGCGTGCTCCGTTCACCGGAACTTCGGCGAATGTACGACAGGTGGGCATCTCGCGTGGCGAGGCGCCTCCTGTTGACCGTCGCCGCCCTCACGCCGCCCCCATGGAAGAGGCATCGTCATGGCCCTGACGAGCAAGAGGCCGACGCTTCGGCCGGTTCCCGAGCAGCACACCCCGCGTACGCCCCTGATGTCCCCGCCCGCTGCGGCCGCTCTCGCCGGCAGCGAGGAGCGGTTGGAGCAGGACCAGGACAAGGCGTACGCCGAGCTCCTGCAGGAAGTGCGCGTGGCCCGGACCGGAGTCCAGATCCTGCTGGGATTCCTGATGACCTTCGCCTTCAGCCCGCGTTTCTCGGCCCTGACCGAATTCCAGGCCGGTCAGTACGTCCTCACCCTGTTGGTGGCCTTCGGCGCGGGCGTATTCCTCACCGCCCCCGTCCCCTTCCACAGGGTCGTCTTCCGCTGCGACATGCGAACCGAGCTGTGGTCTGGCTGTGGTTCGGCATGCCGCTGTGGTGCCGCCTGCGGCACGGGCTCGGCGGTTCGTTCGCGCTGGGCACCGTCGGCGGTCTGGACGGCACCGGGGTTCCCCGGCTGCTGGGGGAGTACCACCGGCGGTATCCGCGCGTCGCCGTGAGTCTCATCGGGGCGTCGAGCCCCGCCCTGCTCGGGAAGGTCCGCGACGGGGAGATCGACGCGGCCGTGGTTGCGGGACCGCCGGACGGCGATCCCTCCGGGGTCGCCTCGCGCGTGCTCCTGGAGGACCGGATCGTCGCGGTCCTCCCCGCCGGGGGCCGGCCCGCGAACCTGGCGGGCCTTGCGATGACCCTCGACGAGGCGGTCCGGGGCCCGGTCATCAGCTACGGCCCCGACAGCGGCGTGCACGCGTACATCCGAGAGGCCTTCGCCGCGCAGGAACTGAGGCTGGACATCGCGTACGCGACGAACGACGCCGCCCTCCAACTCGCGCTGGTGGCCGAGGGGATCGGCACGGCCCTCACCTCCCACGCGAGTCCCGTCCTCGCCGCGGCCCCGCGGTTCGACGTCGTACCGCTGGAGCCCGCCATCCGACTGCGGAAGGTGTTCGTGTGGCGCGGAGGCACCCGGCCGAGCGCGCCACTGCGGGCGTTCCTCGACCTGTGGACGGAACTGTCCGGGTAACGCGGTCCGGCGCGGCGGTCAGGGCGCCGCGACCGCTTCGATTTCGATCACCAGGGCACTTCTCCGGCGTCGTTGAAGAACTTGCCGGTCGGACCGTCGTCGGGCAGCGTGGCGAGTGTGACGGCGATGGCCGCGCCCTGTTCGGGGGTGCGCACGCCGCGGAAGCCGTTGAGGTCGGTGGCGACATAGCCGGGGCAGCCGGCGTTGATCAGGATGTTCGTGCCGCTCAGCTCCCGGACGTACTGGAGGGTGACGGCGTTCAGGAACGTCTTGGACGGCGCGTACGCGACGGCCACCGGCCCCGTCGTCTGCTCGGCAGCCGTTCCCGACTGCCGGGTGAGGGAGCCGACGCTGCTGGACATGTTCACGATCCGCGGTGAGGTGGAGCGCCGCAGCAGCGGCATCATCGCGTTGGTGACGCGGATGACGCCGATCACGTTGGTCTCCACGACCGCCCGGATGGTGGCGGGGTCGACCAGGGTGGGCTCCTGCGGCACCCCGCCGGTGATGGCGGCGTTGTTGACGAGCACGTCGAGGCGTCCGGCCTGTTCCTCGATCAGTCGTGCGGCAGCGGTCACACTGGCGTCGTCGGTCACGTCCAGCGGGACGCCGAAGGCGTCGACGCCGGCCGCGCGCAGTCGCTCCACCGCGGTCGTACGCCGCCGGTCGTCGCGGGCGCCGACGCCGACGCTCCAGCCGAGGGCGCCGAGGCCCGCGGCGATCTCGTAGCCGATTCCCTTGTTCGCGCCGGTGACCAGCGCAATCTTTCGTTCGCTCATGGGGCCATGCTGCCCTCGTGCCCCGGCGGGGGTCCAAGACCGATAGGGTGGTCATCGATACCGTCAGGGTATGGAACCGGAGTGGCATAACCGCATGGAGACCCGGGAACTGCGATATTTCGTCGCCGTCGCCGAAGAGCTGCACTTCGGGCGTGCCGCGCAGCGGCTCGGGATCTCGCAGCCGCCCCTGTCGCGGGCGATCCAGCAGCTCGAACGCCGGCTGGGGACGGCACTTCTGGATCGGACCAGCCGCACCGTCACGCTGACCGACGCCGGTTCGGTGCTGCTCGTCGAGGGCCGGGCGGCCCTCGACGCGGTCGACGCGGCCGAGCGCCGGACCCGCCGCGCCGCGCCTTCCGCGCCCGGCCGTCCGGGCCTGGTCCTCGTCACGAAGGCCAGCGCGTCCAGAGAGTTGCTGGCGAGACTGCTCGACGCGTACGCCGCCGAACCCGGCGCGGTTGCCGTCGACGTCATCCTGTGTGGTCCGGCCGAGCAGGAGCGATTCCTGCGGGAGGGCCGGGCCGACGTGGCGCTGCTGCACCGGCCGTTCGACTCGACGGCCGGTTTCGACACCGAGGAACTCGGCACGGAGAATCAGGTCGCGGTCCTGCCGGCAGGGCATCCGCTCACGGCCCGGCCCCATGTGCGCATGGCCGACATCGGCGAGCTGCCCGGCCTGCCGCTGCCGCGCTGGCCCGACCCCGACGGCACCTACCCGCCGGGCCCCGGACCGAAGGTGCGCGACCACGCGCAGCTGCTGCAGCTCGTCGCTCTCGGCCGCGCTTGCGCGGTCTCCCCTGAGTCGTGCCGAGCCGAACTGCACGACGACCTCGCCGCCGTGCCCGTGCTGGATGCGCCGCCAGTCACCACCGTGATCGCATGGCCGCCGCACAGTCGGTCCAGAGCCGTCGCCGACCTGGTCCGCACGGCGACACGTCTCCATCCGCTGCGTCGTGGCACCTGATCGCCGCCGATGACTTCCGGCCGGGACGGCCCGGCCCGGCCCGGCCCGGCCCGGCCCGGTGAAGGTGCCCCGGATCGACAGCCAGGACGCGCACCGCCTGCCGTCGGGGCTCTCGAGCGGCCCCCGGCCGCGAGCGCGCGTGTTCGATCGCCACGTCGCACAGCGCCTTCAGTGATCCGAAGTGGCAACTCGCCGCGGCCACGTTGGCTCCGGCGTTCTCCGAGCTCCCTTGACCTTGCCGCGACGTCAGGGTCTGTACTGGGTGGCATCCCGCCCGGAGCAATCACCGAGCTCGCGGGACGGCCCTCAGAGAGGACATCGAGATGAGCACCGCGCCCGAGAAGAACGTCACCCTGCTGCGCACCGCGTACCGGGCGGTGGAGAGCGGCGACCTCGACGCGGCCGAGCAGATGCTGACGCAGGACTTCATCGCCAATGTCCCGGGCAGTGCCGCGCCGTTGATCGGCCGTGACGTCTGGCGGCTGGGCACGCAGGCGATGAAGGACGCCTTTCCCGACCTGAAGATCAAAATCCAGGACATCTTCGGCGTCGGCGACAAGGTGACGGTGCTGCTCCGCTTCGAGGGAACGCATCAGGGAGCGTTCCAGCAGATCGAGGCGACGGGCCGGCAGGTCGGCTTCGCAAGCATCGAGGTCTACCGCATCGAGGGCGACAAGATCGCCGAGGAGTGGGTCGCTCCGGACATGATCAGCCTCATGCGGCAGATCTCGCCCGCCGCCGATCACGACCCCGGGAGCCACGTCTCTCCGTAGCGGCGGCCATGACCGGCCCCGGGCGGTCACACCTCAGGTGGACCACGGGGACGGGGCGTGCGGGTCGGGCACGTAGGCGCAGTAGGTCCCCGTACGGACGGTGCGGTCCAGGTGGTCACCGAGCGGTGGGCAGGCATCGCGGAGGCGGCCGATGGCCTTGCGTACGGCCTGGGTGACGGCGGCCCGCGCCCGTTCGGAGGCTGCGCCGGCGTGCCGGTCGCGCCCGCCGAGCCCGACGGCACGGGCGAGCTCATCGATCAGGAAGTCCCGTTCGAGCTCGGTCTGTTCCTGCCTGGCGAGGTCGTGGTCGGCACGGGCCTCCTCGACGTCGTCCTCGATCTCCGCGAGCCGCCGCCGGTACATCTGCTTGGCGCGGGCGTCCAAGAGGGGACCGGCGTCGCCGACGCGGGCGAGTCCGGCGACGGCGCCGGGGTCGTCGCTGTCGGCGGCGACGAGGTCGAGGACGTGGAACTCCCGGCCCGGCGCGGCGAGCAGCCGCGCGAGGTGGTGCATGCCCTTGCTGTCCCGGACGGTCAGGCGCCGGTCCTCGAAGACGACCCTCCAGTACTCGCCCTCCCGGACGAAGGTGTCGGGCCCCGCCGTGTCCTGCCCCGCCGTGTCCGGCTCGGCCGAGCCCGGCCCCGCCCTGCCCGACTCCGCCGTGTCCGCCTGCGGCTCGTCGGCCGCGGGCGCGCGGGCGATCCGTTCGAACTCGGCACGCGCCGCCTCCCGTTCGAGGGCTTCGGTCTGGAGATTGCCCAGGGCGAGCTGCGCGTCCGCGAGCCGAAGCCGGCACTCGGCCGTCTCGTACGGGGCCCCGACCTCGCTCCAGGCACGAACGGCATCGGCGAAGAACCCCGACGCACCGTCCGTATCGCCCTCGGCGAGCAGGACCTCGCCCCGGGCGCGCAGCGCCGAGGCGGCGAGCGCGCTGCTGCGGAAGCGGGCGGCCACCTCCCCGAGCTCCCGCGCCGCTGCCCGCGCCGTCTCCTGGTCGCGGCGGGCGACGGCGATCGTGACCTGCGCGTCCAGCAGCGGCGCCCGCCGCAGCTCGGAGGTGGGCGGCAGCTCCTTCGACGGCACCGGCAGCGGCCGGGCCAGCGCCTCCCGGATCGCGTCGGCCGCGCTGTCGGCCTCGCCTCCCGCCAGCCGTACGAGCGAGAGCGTCGGTTCGGGATCCCACCCCAGGCGATGCGCGGCGAGCAGCGCCTCTTCGGCGCCGCCGAGGTCGCCGCGCCGGAGCCGGATCCGGCCCAGTTCCGTCAGCGGCCAGCCCAGCTCTCGCCGCACGTACGGGCTCAGCTCGTCGCAGGCCAGCAGCACCTGCTGCTCGGCATGCGCGCACTGGCCCCGCAGGCGCAGGATCTCGGCCCGGTGCACCCGGCACCGGCCGCGGAGGCTGCCGATCGCGTTCGTTCCCGCCCAGCGGTCCATCGCGTCGGTCCACTGCTCGGCCAGGTCGTACTGGGCCATGCCCTGCAGCGCGCACACCAGCTCGCAGTAGACGACACCGGTCGACAGCGCGTCGAGGTTCCCCGACATCACCGCCGTTCCCGCATCGTCGAGGAGCTCAAGACCCCGCTCGACGTCGCCGTCGAGGATCACCAGCCTGGCTTGCGCCACGCGCCCGACCGCGGCCGCCGCCGGATCGGTGCGCGAGCCGGTCTCGACCGCCCGCCCGGCCCAGTCCCGAGCCGCGTCGAGGTCGCCGCTGAGGAGACGCTCGTACGTTCGTACCGCTGCGAACCACGCGTGAGCGGGAGTCGCCGCCGAAGCGTCGAGCAGGTGTTCCGCGCGACGCAGCCACCCCCGTACGGGTGCCATGAGGGCGGTGTCGAACAACAGGTGCATGGCGACGCGTACCGCGGCCCCGGCGGCCGCGTTGTCCTCGCCGAGCCCTGACAGCTCGGCGTGGAGGCGCTCCCAGGTCTCGATCGTGACGTCGAGGTGCCCCGCGGCGTACGCGACGCCGGCGAAGTCCGCGAGCTCCGCCGGGCCGAGCCCGCCCTCCTGCCGGGCCGCCAGATAGCCGTCGTAGGCGTCCGCCCATGCCCCACGGGCCGCGGCGTTCCGCGCCCGCTCCAGCGCGGATCCCTCGCCGGTGGCATCGGTCACTGCGGCTTCCTTCGGTCCCGGGTCGAGACGGTTACGGCGGTAAGCATCCCGCTTACGCCTCCATGGTGAGCCACAACCGCATCGGAGGACATCATGGACACCGTCACGGTCAACGACATCCGGCTGGAATACGAGATCCGCGGGACCGGGGAGCCGGTTCTGTTCATCAGCCCGGTCATCTCCGACGGGTTCGCACCACTCCTCGCCGAACCGGCGCTCACCGAGCGCTACCGGCTCGTCCGCTACCACAAGCGGGGCTGGGGCGGCAGCACCCACACCCCCGGGCCCGTCTCCGTCGCCGACCACGTCGCCGATGCGGTCGCGCTGCTCGACCGGCTCGGCATCGACCGCGCCCATGTGGCCGGCCATTCGAGCGGCGCGGCAGTCGCCGCCCAGATGGCCCAGGACCATCCCGGCCGCGTCGCCACCGTCGCCCTGCTGGAGCTCTCCCTGCTGTCCGTGCCCGCGGGGGCTGCGTTCTTCGAGCAGGCGGCGCCGGCGTTCGAGGCGTACGCGGAGGGGGACGCGGAACGCGCCCTCGGGCTGTTCCTGTCCCTGGTCAGCGGGCTGGACCCGGATCGCTGCCGTGACCTGCTCGACGAGCGGGTGCCGGGCAGTTTCGAGCAGGCGGTCAAGGACGCCGACACGTTCTTCGGAGTCGAGCTGCCCGCCCTGGCCGAGTGGCGGTTCGGTCCCGACGAGGCCGCGGCGATCCGGCAACCGGTGCTCTCCGTGCTCGGCAGCGGTACCCGACCGCTGTGGGTCGAGGTCGCGGCCTTCCTCCGCTCGGCCGTGCCCGAAGTCGAGGAGTGCGTCGTGGACGGCGTGGGCCACCTGCTCCACATCGAACGGTCCCGGCCCGTCGCCGAACCCCTCGCCCGCTTCCTGGCCCGGCACCCGATCGCACCCTGACCAAGGCCGGCTCGACGGCACGGCCGCGTTCCGCCGGGCGGGTGATGCCACTGCGGCGGCCTGCGCTAGGTTCACTCCCATGAACGTCACCCCCATGAACTCTTTGGCGCAGATCTACGACAGGGAGTTCCGGGTGCGGGGCCTGCGCCAACAGGGCTGGGGACGGGGGCTGATGGCCGTGGCCGTGCTCATCTGGCTCTGGCTGGGGTACCTGCTCGTCTTCCCGTTCAGCGCGGACCAGGGCGCGCACCTCAAGTCCGTCGCGTGCGAGTCCCGCGCCTTCCACCAGAACGGGAGGTTCGCCGTGTCCTACCGCTCGGACACGGGGGAGCGCTGCGATGCCGAGCGTGACTGGGGCCCCATCACCGCCGGTCTCCTGCTTTCCCTCCCCTTCGCCGTCCTCGGTACCGGCATGTACGTGTCGGGAACCTCGACGCTCCGCACCGCCGCGTACGCCGCGGACATCGCCCGCCTGAACGCCACCAAGGAGGCCTGAACCGCCGGGTGGCGTGGGGCGTGCGGCAGAGGGCTAAGGAGAGAGCATGTGGGTCGTCCGCGACGACGGCGATCGCTGGTCCGGAACCGTGTTCACTCTCGACGAGGTGCTGCACCGGATCATGGACCGCCAGCGGCAGGCAGGCGAACCAGAAGGCGACTACTGGTGGTGCTGGGACGGCCTCATCGTCCGTGAAGCGGGTCTGCCGTCGATGGTCAAGGTCATCGACGGGCTCGTCGCCGCCGGCGAGCACGAGACCGTCCTTCGCCACGTCGGACCTGAAGAGGACGACGCCTGATCTCGCCGACCCGGGCTCAGCGGAAGATGCCCCGACGTGATCGCGCGCACGCGGATTCCGGGAACGCGAACACGGGATCCGGCACGTGCGCCCGTCAGGCGGTCAGGTCGGCTCCGGCGAGGTCGCGTACGGTCGCCATGTCGCTGAACGGGAGGAGTTCCTCGCCCACGATCTGGTGCGGTTCGCTGCCCTTTCCGGCGATCAGGACGATGTCGTCGGGCCGTGCGGCGGCGAGCGCGAACCCGATGGCCCTGCGCCGGTCGGCGGAGCGTTCGTACGGGGTGCCGGTGGCCGCGATGCCGGGGGCGATCTGGTCCAGGATCGCCTCGGGGTCCTCCGTGCGGGGGTTGTCCGAGGTCAGCACGCACAGATCGGAGTGGGTTCCGGCGATCCGGCCCATCTCGGCCCGCTTGGTGGTGTCCCGGTCGCCGCCGCAGCCGAAGACGGTGATGATCCGGCCGCGGGCGAAGCCCCGGATGGCCGTGAGCACCTTGTCGAGGGAGTCGGGCGAGTGCGCGTAGTCCACGATCACCGAGGTCCCGGCGGGGGTCACGAAGCGCTCGAACCGGCCCGGTACGGGCGGCATCTGCGCGAGAGCCGCGACCAGTCCGTCCAGGTCGTGCCCCAGGACCCGGCAGGCCGCCACGGCCGCCAGCGCGTTGGACACGGAGAACCGGCCCGGGACCGGGATGGTCGCGGGGTACGCGCGGCCCGCGTGGTGCAGGGTGAACCGCGTGCCGGACGCGTCCGCGACCAGGTCCGCGGCGTGGAAGTCGGCCTCCGCGTCGAGTCCGTACGTCGTCACCGCGCCCGGCATCATCGCCCGGATCCCGGCTCCCACCGCGTCGTCCACGTTGACCACCGCGTGCCGGCAGAGCCCCTGGAACAGCCGGAGTTTGGCGTTCGTGTAGCGGTCCATCGTGCCGTGGTCGTCCAGGTGGTCCTGGGTCAGATTGGTGAAGACGCCGACGTCGACGAAGGTGCGGTCCATCCGGTACGTCTGCAGCGCCATCGAGGTGGCTTCCAGTACCACGCTGCTCGCGGCCTGGTCGCGCATGCGGCCCAAGAGGTACTGCAGGTCGGGCGATTCCGGAGTGGTCAGGACCGAAGGCGGCATGGGGATGACCTCGTCGCCGATCCTGCTGCCCGCCGTTCCGATGACGCCCACCGAGGCGCCTTCGGAGATCCTCAGCAGCGACTCGACCATGTACGAGATGGAGGTCTTCCCGTTGGTCCCGGTGACCGCCACCACGTCCATGTGCCGCCCCGGCTCGCCGAAGTAGCGGGAGGAGGCGACGGCGGCGGCCTTGCGGGTGTCGGCCACCCGTACGACGCACACCGCGGGCGGCAGTTCGCGTTGCGGGGGCACGGTGGCGGCTCCCGCCGCGTCGACGAGCACGGCCACCGCCCCGCGCGCGAGCGCCGCGCCGATGGCTGCGGGGCCGCCTCCGCGGTGACCGGGTACGGCGATGAAGAGCGAGCCCGGCACGACCCGGTCGACGTCGAAGGTGGTGCCCGCGGTGATCCGCGTCGAGGCGGCGTCCCCCTGGATGACGTGGTACTCGTGGCCGGTCAGCAACCCGCTCAACTTCACGGTGGTCCCTTCGGGAACGGCGGCAGCGCCGACGGATCGCCGGTACCGCGGTGATGGGGTGAGGGGCGAGGGGTCGCCCCGGGCGACGGGACCGGGAAGGTCGGGGCGCGGTGGTCCGGCAGGGGTGCCGGAGGTGGGCCGTCCCGGGAAGGGGAACGGGAGGGCCCGAACGGGGTGGGGGGGAGAGAGGCCGACGGGGGAGGGCGGGAAGCGCTAGCCGTGGCCGTGCGGGGCACAGCGGCCGACCGCGGGGGCCTGGCCGTCGGCGGCGGTCCGGGAGCGGGCGCCCGTCCGGTCGGTACGGGCCGCACGCGCGGCGGGAGCGGCCTGCGGCAGGCACTCCTCCGTGACGCGTGTGCGGTTCATGGGCCGAGTGTACGGGCGCCCGCACCCCCCCGAACGCCACGCCGGGTCCGGCCGGCCCTCTTTCCCCACCGGCTGAATGGCCGCCCACCCGGCCGGGCCTTCTCCTACCGGCCTTCTCCTACCGGCCTTTTCCTTCGGGCCTTCGCCTTCGGGCCACTCTCACGGGGCTGCGATAGGTTGCCCGCCATGACTGAGCTCGGATTCCTCGCCTGGCCACCCGCCCCGATGGAGACCGAGCGGCTCGTGCTCCGCCAGTCCGTGGCCCGAGACCGGGCCGCGTTCATCGAGCTGTTCGCCTCGCCGGAGGTCCGCACCTACCTCGGCGGTCCGCGATCGCGGGATGAGCTCGAACGTGAGGTACCTGCCGTGCCGGGGCGCCGCCCTGGTGTATTCGTGGTCGAGGCCGACGGGGCGATGATCGGCACGGTCTCGATCGACCGGCGCGATCCGGGGCGTCCCGGCCACGTCCTCTCGGGCGCGAGCGAGGCCGAGCTCGGTTACATGCTCCTGCCGCAGGCGTGGGGACGCGGGTACGCCGCCGAGGCGTGCACGGCGGCACTCGACTGGTTCGCCGGGGCGATTCCGGGCGAGCCGGTGGTGCTCTGCACCCAGACCGCCAACACCCGCTCGGTGCGTCTCGCGGAAAAGCTGGGGTTCACCGAGGTGGAGCGGTTCGAGGAGTACGGCGCCGAGCAGTGGTTCGGCGTGCGGTCCCCGGTCGGCGGGATCACGCACGCTCCGAATTCTTAGCATCAGAGGCCAACTATGCGCCCGTCCGCCACAAGGGCGACTACAAATGATCGGACCGATCCGAACCCTGGGACGGGGAGTACGTAGAAGGCGGTGGTTGCGCATGCGCGAATACGGCGGGATCGATCCGATCGTCGTCGGATTACAGCGGAGACGATCGATATCCTGTGGTCTCCTGTGATGCGGGTGGCCATGCTGAAACCGGTGTCGTTTTCCCCGGCGTACGCTTCAGTGGACGAGTATCAGCTCCTGACCTCGACGATCCGGTCGAGGGCAGAGAATGCTCAGGGATTCTTCGGCGGAGCCTCGCGAAGGCCGGGCGAAATGGCCTACCTGCCGATGCGTATTCACCTTCGAGGTTTGTCGATCGAGCTCTACATCGAGCTCCGCCTGCAGGACGCCGGCATGCGCATCGTCGGATTCCGCAACACTTTCGAGAATGGGCAGGCCCCCCAGGAGGCATGCGTCCGCCACGTGCGGAACTCCACTGCGCCACCTGGGATCCGCCGAACCGAAGTCCTGCCGTTCGGCGGAGACCGCTCCGATTTGGAGACGGCCGCCGCCGTGCGGCGCATGGGGATCTTCCTCGGGCGCCGGCCCCTGGGCAACGCGGTCACCTGGCTGCACCGGAACCGCGATCCGAAGCGCACCGCGCACGGAATGCTCGTCCTCTCGGAAATGATCTGCGAGGCCGCCCGGTATCCCGCCCTGGCCGATGCGATGTCGCGCATCTGGGTGACGGGCGGACGACTGTCGGCCGCGGCACCTGCCTGAAGCGGCGGTGGTCCGGAGCCCCGTACGACGCGGACGGCTCGCCTCAGGAGGGCTTCGTCGCCGAATAGGCCGTGACCGTGGCCTTGTTGTCGCACAGGGCGAGGACTCCGTCGACGAGGGCCGTCTGGTGCGCGCCCGCGCCCGGGACCCCGACCACGAGCGTGGGGAACGAGGCGGGCGTCGCGCCGGACACGCAGTATCCGTCGGCCTCGCCCTGCACGTTGACGAAGGTGAGCTTGGTCCAGGCACGGGCACCCGGGGCCAGGGACACCGTGGCCGCCGAGCCGCTGTGGGTCGTGGTGAGCGGTACGTTCTTGTCGGGGGACCCGTTGCCCGCACCCGCGACGGTGGGGAATCCCTGCAGCGTGCAGGCGCTCTTCGAGACGTTGGCGACGGCGACGACGGCGGCGCCGGTTCCCGTGCCCGGCGGCCGGACGGCGGCCTGGCGGGCCTCCGCGACCTTGACGTCGTCGCTCGTGCAGGGCTTCGTCTTACCGCCGGACGCGGTGGGGGAGACGGATGCGGCGGGCTTCGCCTGCCCCGTGCCGCCGGAGCTGCTGCCGCCCGCGGCGGCCCCGGGGGCCGGTGACTGGGCGGACTGCGAAGGCTCGCCGGCCGCGCCGGCCTCGCCCGACGGGGTGCAGCCCGTCATCAGGGCGGCAGCCGTGGCAACGACCACCAGCGCGGACGCGGTCCGTCGGACGCCTGCTGTGTACTGCATGGGGAACCTCCCGAGGGTTGCGACCGGTCCCGCCGCCGGCCCGCACGCCGACAGGCACGGCGAAGCGGCCCGCAGGGGTTCCCGCAGGTACAGCGCTGTGCCGCTCCGGTGACGCAACCATGACGTACCGGCCCGGCCGCCGCCCGGTGCCGCGCCCTCTGCGGGGGCGAGGGACGAGGAGCGGGGGCCGGGAGCGGACTCAGCCGCCGCCCCTGTGGAGGAAGAGAAGAAGGTTGTTCGCCTGGGCGGGGGTCAGTTCAACCGGAACGCCGTGGGGAGCCGGTCGCCCGTCGGCGATGGCGAGGAGGCAGTCCTCGGCCTGCTCGGGTGGGACGCTGTCGAGGATTTCGTTGATCAGTTTCATCATCTCCTCGTCGGAGAGTGCTTCCGGATCATCCGGCTTCTGCGGTTTCGGCCTGTCCATTTCCATTTCCGTCCTTACCCGAGGTAGGTGTAGGGGAGTGGATTCGTGAGCTGTCCGCAGGGGGTGGCCGCGTAGACGGAGACGGTGGCCGCCGTGGGCCATTCGGGGGCGATGGCGAGGACGGTGGTCTCGCTGAGCACCACCACGTTCGCGGCTTCCCGGCCGGTGAAACAGCCGTCGGGCCCGAGGGCGCCGAAGAGCACCCGGGTGTACGGGGTGAGGTCGGCGCCGGACAGGGTGACCTGGGTGCCGCCGCCGAGGGGCCCGGCATCGGGCCGGAGTGCGACGAGCCGGCCCTGCGGGGCGCCGTCGGACGGGCCGGGGTGGACGGGGAGGGCGCCGGGGGCGCAGTGCGCGGGCCCGGCGGCCTCCGCGTGCGGGGCGGATTGGACCAGCGGCAGGGTGCACAGGGACAGCGCGGCGAGCAGGAGCGCGGCTCGGCGGCGGTTACGCGGCATGGCGGAGCCTTCCGGTGGTGGGAGCGGGACCGGGGCAGTCCCCGCCCGCCCCCATCATGGGAAGTCGTACCGCGCGAAGCCAGAACAAACCGCTCATGTCGCCCACGACCCGGTACCGGCCTCGCGGCGCCGAGCGACACCCCCGTCAGCGTGGAGAGCTGTCCGCGGGCGCGGCCAGACGGCGCAGGGCGAGCATGCCGCCGATGCCGGGGATCGCGGCGAGGAGCGCGGCGGTCCGGTCGGGACCGGCCTCGCGGGCGGCCGAGATGATGGCGATCAGGTAGGCGCAGCCGTGGAGGGGGCCGATCGCCGAGGCGACCGCGGGCAGGTGCAGTACGGCGACGTTGGCCAGCAGCACCAACAGGGAGAGGAGTTCTACGGGGGCGCTGACGCGCAGGAGTCGGCTGGATGGCTGCACGGTCAGGCTCCTGTGGTGGATCCGGGACGGACGATCATCAGAATGGTCACCGCGGCCCAGAGCAGGTTGAACACCCCTGTGAACATCCCGAGTTGACGGGTGAGACGTTGGACGGCCGCGGGTTCGGGCGCCTCGGCAGGACCGTCGAGGGCGGCCAGGGCCGAGCTCTGTCGGGGAAGGATGCGGGCAGCGAGCACGGCGGCGGCCAGGACCGTGAGGGCGATCGAGGTGATGAGCCAGGCGCTGCCCAGGACGTGGAGGCTGTTGGCGGTCGCGAGGCCGAACACCGGTACCGCGACCGCGATCACGGCGTAGACCCGGCAGATGCGGTGCAGCGTGCCGACGGTGGCGAGGTGGGTGGGGTCGCCGGGTGCGGCCAGGGCGCGGCGGACTGCGGGCGGGAACATGCCGGCGGCCACGGTGACCGGGCCGATGGTGATGATGGCCGCCAGGACGTGGACGGCGAGGAGGAGTTTCGTCACGGGAGGGCGTTTCCGGGGGAGGTGGGGGGCGGCGGTCAGAAGGCGGCGGGGACGGGGCCGGTGGCGCGCCAGACGGTGCCCCGGCGCTCGTGGGCGAACAGCTGCTCCACGGCGTGCGCGATGCGCGGGCCCAGTTCCCGCTCCAGCAGGTAGAGGCCGAGGTCCAGGCCGGAGGTCACGCCGGCGCCGCTGACCAGGTCGCCGTCGTCGACGATGCGGGCGTCGACCGCGACCACTCCGGTGGCGTCCAGCAGGTCGAGGCCCAGGCGGTTGGTGGTGGCGTGGCGGCCTTCGATCAGCCCGGCCATGGCGAGCACGACGGAACCTCCGCACACGGTGGCCACGATCGAGTCCGGCCGGTCGAGGGCTTCCTTCAGCAGGGCCGGCAGCCCCGTGGTGATCGCACGGGCCAGCAGCGCGGGGATGGAGTCCTGGCCGCCCGGAGCGTTCGGCACCTCGGTCGCGTCCGGGTCACCCGCGTCGTGCGGTGCGTCCGACGGGTCCGGGGCGCCGAGCCGACCCACCGCTCCCGGAATCAGGAGCAGGTCGGCTCGCCGGGGGTCGAGCCGGGCGGTCGCCCGCAGCGCGAGCAGCCCGGAGCCGCTGGGCACCTCGCGCGGGCCCTCGGCCGAGACCAGCTCGACGCTCAGCATGCCCGGGGCGGCCATCGAGCCGGCGTACAGCACCTCGTACGGGGCGACGACGTCCAGCGGGTCGAAGCCGTCGAACAGCACGATCTGACAGAGCATCGGCAGGGGTCCTCTCCAGGGGCGGAACACCCCGACGCGGGGTGCCGGAGCCGACGCTAGTCACCGTCCATGATGATCAATAGTGGCTGGATTGCCGACTTCCACCGGATTCTGGCCAGCCGGGAAATCAACCGTTCAACGGGCCTTCGAAAGAGGCAGATGCAGGAGACGGCGGCTTTTCTCGGCTTGGCCGGAACACGGGGCAGCCCTAGAGTTGGGCCATGCATACCGTGGCCGTCCTCGCGCTGGACGGAGTCATCGCCTTCGACCTGTCCACCCCCATCGAGGTCTTCGGACGCACCCGGCTGCCCGACGGCCGCCCCGCCTACCGCGTCCGCGTCTGCTCGGCCGCGGGCGAGGTGGACGCCGGCGCGTTCACCCTCAAGGCGCCCTGGCCGCTGCAGGCCCTCGCGGAGGCGGACACCATCGTGCTGCCCGGCGTGGCCGACCCCGACGTGCCCGTCCCGCCCGAGGTGCTCGAGGCGCTGCGCGAGGCCGCCGGGCGGGGCACCCGGATCGCGTCGATCTGTACGGGCGCCTTCGTGCTCGCCGCCACGGGCCTGCTGGACGGGCTGCGCGCCACCACCCACTGGGTGGCCGCCCCGCTGCTCGCCGCCCGGTACCCCGCGGTCGAGGTGGACCCCGATGTGCTCTACGTGGACAACGGGCAGTTCCTGACCTCGGCCGGAGCCGCCGCGGGACTCGACCTGTGCCTCCACCTCATCCGGCGTGACCACGGCTCGGCCGTGGCCGCGGACGCGGCCAGGCTGTCCGTCATGCCGCTGGAACGCGACGGCGGGCAGGCGCAGTTCATCGTCCACGAGCACCCGCCCGCCCCGCGCGGATCGGCCCTGGAGCCGCTGCTGCGCTGGATGGAGGACAACGCCCGCCGCGAGCTCACCCTCGACGAGGTCGCCGCGCGGGCCGGCATGAGCGTGCGCACCCTGAACCGGCGCTTCCGCGAGCAGACCGGCACCTCGCCCCTGCAGTGGCTGCACCGCGCCCGGATCCGCCAGGCCCAGTACCTGCTGGAGACCACCGGCCACCCGGTCGAACGGATCGCCTCCCAGGTCGGCTTCGGCTCGCCGACGGCCTTCCGGGACCGCTTCCGGCGCATCACCGGTACGAGCCCGAACGCCTACCGCCGCGCCTTCCAGGGCCAGGCCGCGCAGTGATCCCGGCCTGTCGGCGCCGCCGGACCGCGCGTGCGCTCATCCCAGGGTGAAGAGGAAATTGACGGAGTTGTAGTAGTTGGGCAGCTGCACCAGGGCCGAACCCTGGCGGCGAGGATCGGCCTTCGGCCAGTTCCGCGGACCCAGCAGGTGGTCGGCATAGTCGCTCTTCGAGACCCGTGGCGCGAACCAGAGCCGGAAAGCGCCGGACCGTCCGGCCTGCTCGGGCTTCCAGAGCTGTGTCTCGCGGCCGGTGCCGGAGCGGCAGGTGCGAAGGACGACGTCGACGACGTTCCCGCCGGCCGTGGTTCCGTCGAGGCAGGTACCGGTCCCCGTGTTCCGGAACTGGTACGTGTCCCGGCCCGCCGGCAGGCGCTGCCAGCCCTGGGACGCGTCACCGTTGCACGGCTGGAGCTGCAACGGCCCCTCGGAACCGCTGCCGGCGAACCCGACGCACAGTCCCGAGGCGGTGTTGACCAAGGGCTGGCCGGTGGCGGCGGAGGTCGGAGAGGGCGACGCGGAGGACGGCGGCGCAGTGAACGGGGCCGGTGAGGGGGCGGTGGCCGACATGGGGGCGCCGATGGACACGATCGGCGGCGCCGAGTCCGTCGGGTACGGAATCAGGTACGGGTTCGGCTCCTCGCTCGGCCTCGGGCTCGCGACCGCGGGTGCCGGTGCGGCTCGCTCGAGCCGGTCCTCGGCCGGCAGCAGGACGAACGCGGTCATCGTCGTACCCGCGACCGCCGCCGCCGCGGTCCACTTCCCCGCGCCGAACCGCGCCGCGGTCAGCTTGAGCCCCACCACCTTGCCCGCCGCCACGTGATGGGCGCCGTGCACGCCGGCGGACAGCGCGGAGGAACCGGGGTGCCACAGCAGGATTCCGGCCGGCAGCAGCGCGCCCAAGCGGCTGTTGACGGCTCGCAGATCACGCTCGGCCCGTCCGCAGTCCTCGCACTCCCGCAGGTGCCGTCCCAGGTCCCGGGTGATGCGCTTGCCCGGACGGCGGAGCGCGGCGGCGAGGAGGCCGCCGTAGTGCCGGCACTCGTCACTCGCGCTCTGGTCGAGATGGGCGCGCAGGTATGCCTCGCGCAGGCCCTCCCGGGCGCGCGCGGCCAGGGAACCGACGCCGCCTGCCGAAATCCCCAGGCGCCGGGCCGTCTCGGCCGCGGGCTCGTGTTCGACCACCGCGTGCCACAGTACGGCCTGCCAGCGCTCCGGCAGTGACCGGTACGCCCGCAGGACCAGCGAGCCCTCCTCCGCCAACAGGGCGGCGCCCTCGACGTCCTGGTCGTCGGACAGGCCGGCGGCCCAGGTGTCGAAGTCGTCCGTCAGCTGTGTGCGGGCACCTCGGCGTGCCCATTCGGTTGCCACCCGGCGCACGCAGGTCAGCAGGTACGGCCGCCAGACGTACTCGGGGCCGGCCCCCCAGGCGACCGCCCGGTAGGTGCGGGCGAAGGCCTCGGCCGCGAGGTCCCTGGCGGTGGCCAGGTCGCGGCAGCAGGTGCGGGCGTAGGCGAGTACGGCGTCGTGGTGACGGGAGAACACCTCGCCCATCACGTCGCTGACTTCGTCACCCGACCCCGAGTCCCGCTCGCGGAGCAGCGCGCAGAGCTGTGCGTCGCTGAGGTCGTGGAGGTCCTGCTGGCGGGCAGTCGCCGATGTGCTCAAACTCGCTCCCGTTGGCTTGCTGATGGCCGGCGCGCTGAATGCCTTGCAGGTGGGCAGTGGGGTGCGACGCTGCGCCCGGCCGGAATTCGCGCAAGTGTGCACGCTCTGAGGGTCCGTGAGCAACCAGGCTCCCCGGCACCTCCCGGCCCGACGCGACTTCGGCAAAGGCCTGGCAAAGCCGCGGGACCGCGCCCTGGCCGCGCCGTCTCCCACGTACCGGCGACAGGTGCAGGAGGCGAGAGTGAGGTACCGCGGGACCCGGCTCGGCGGCGGCGGGAGTGCCGGTGCGGCGGGGCGAACAACGCCCCCGAATCGGGCGAGGCTTGTTCTTGAATGGTCGCTCATGTATTTTTTTCTCGTGCCCAGACCACGAGAGTTCGAGCCCGACGCCGTCCTGAACGTGGCCATGCTGCGATTCTGGGAGCGCGGGTACCGGGCCGTGTCCGTCGAGGATCTGGTGAAGGCGACCGGAGTCAAGCCCGGCAGTCTCTACAGCGCCTTCCCGGGTGGCAAGCGTGCGCTCTTCCTGAAGTCGCTCGAGCGCTACTCGCGGCTGGTCGTCCCCCAGAAGCTGGGTGAACTCGAGGCCCCCGGAGCCTCGTTGGCCGAGGTCCGCGGTTACTTCGACGGGCTGGTGCGCGATCTGCTCAGCCCCGAGGGCCGCCAGGGCTGCCTGCTCGTCAACACGGCGATCGAGAACGCCGCCGAGGACGACGAGGCGGCGGCCGTCGTGCGCGGACACCTGGCCCGGCTGGAGCGGTGCATGACCCACGCGCTGGAGAACGCCGCCCGCAGGGGGCAGGTGCGCGCCTCGCTGGACTGTTCCGGGAGCGCCAAGCTCCTGGTCGCCACCTGCCAGGGGCTCATGGTCGTCGGGAAGGCCGATCCCGACGAGAAGCTCCTGCGCGCGATCGTCGACAACGCCTTCCTCGCACTCGCCTGACGGCGGGGCATACGGGCCACCGTGCGCGGTGGCCCTTCTTTCGCGCCAATAGTTGAATAACTGCTCAAGAATGGAGTCGGTACATGAAGGCCATCGTCATCTCCGCCCACGGCGGACCCGAGGTGCTCACGATCACCGATCTGCCCGACCCCGTGCCCGCCGACGGCGAAGTGCTGATCCGGGTCGCGGCGTTCGGCCTCAACCACGCCGAGGCCTACATGCGCAGCGGTGCCTGGGGGAAGGTCGCCGCCGTACCGGGGATCGAGTGCGCCGGCGTGGTCGAGGCCGCCCCGTCCGGTGAACTCGCCGTCGGAACCCGGGTCGTGGCGATTCTCGGCGGCATGGGCCGGACCCGCAACGGAAGCTACGCGGAGCTGGTCACGGTACCGGCGACCAACGTGGTGGCCGTCCGCTCCCCGCTGGGCTGGGCCGATCTCGCGGCGGTCCCCGAGGTGTACGCGACGGCGTGGAGCGGCCTGTTCGGCAATCTGGAGCTGCGGTCGGGCGAGACCGTCCTGGTGAGGGGAGCGACCTCCTCGCTCGGCCAGGCCGCCGTCAACCTGGCGGTGGACCACGGCGCGACCGTCCTCGCCACGACGAGGGACCCGCTGCGGGCGCCCTTGTTGAAGGAGCTCGGCGCCGCCGACGTGCTCATCGACGACGGCGCGCTCGCCACGCAGGTCGCGGAGCGGGAGATCGGCGTCGACGCAGTGTTCGACGTCGTCGGCAACAGCGTCCTGCGCGACTCGCTGGCCCTGGTCCGGCCGCGCGGCCGGGTCTGCCAGCTCGGCTTCCTGGGCGGATTCGAGCCCGTACGCGACTTCGACCCGATCGCCGACCTCCCCAGCGGAGTCCGGCTCAGCTTCTTCGGCAGCGCCTTCGTCCTGGGCACCCCCGCGTTCCCGCTCACCGGCGTACCGCTGGAGGAGATGTACGCAAAGGTCCAGGCCGGTGTCCTGCGGGCCCGTCCCTCCCGGGTCTTCCGGTTCGAGGAGATCGTCGAAGCCCATCGGGCCATGGAGGCCGGAGAAGCCCTCGGGAAGATGGTCGTCACCGTCGGCTGAACCCCGGATGCGGTGTGCGAAGTGCGGGTCCGACGTCTGCCGGGTGACGACCTCTTCTCCGCTGAGGTCAGGGAGCGTCGGTCAGGCCGTAGCCCGCCTCGACGATCGCCTCACGGATCAGACCGTCGTCGAGCGATGCGCCGCCGACCGTGACGGCGTTCGCCCCGAGATCCACGACGACGCGACTCACCCCCGGCACCGCGGACACCCCCTTCGTGATGTGGTCGGCACAGTGGCCACACGACATGCCGGTCACCTGGTACTTCTGCTCCGTCATTGCGTCACTTCCTGGTGCGGATGGCGATGGGCCGGACACCATGGTCCGGCGAGCTCTCTCACGTAGTCGGACGGAAACCCCTTCTGGTTTCCGTCACTTCATGACCAGTGGAAGCAGCGGAAGCACGAGCGACTCGCCCCGTGCTTCCGCCGCGCTTCGAGCGGGAGCTTGCAGCCGACACCGAACGGGCATTCCCCTGTTGTCCGGGACGCAGAAGCCGTTCTGCGGGCGGACGCGTACGGAGAGAGGCGCGCGCAATGACCGACATCAGTTCCCTGCAGCCCGTGGCGACGTTCTGCGGCAAGTGCGACTGCGGATGCCCGCAGCTGTTCATCGACGAAGCGGCCCCTGCCGACCGCCGGGTCGTGATCACCGACGACTTCGGCCGGCAGGTCCGGATGAGCGCCGATCAGTTCGGCTCCCTCATCGCGGACGCCAAGGCCGGCAAGCTGGACTCCGTCGCGGCCGCGTGAGCCGCGGGTGCCGGCCGGGCAGCCCCGTTCAGCTGCCGGGCCGCACCACGAACGCCACCGCGTCCACGGGTCCGCTGCGCCGGAAGTGCAGGACGAAGGGGACGGCGTCCCCCTCCTTCCATCGGGTCTTCACCGTCGCCATCACGTCCACGGAGCTCGGCGTCATGGTCAGGCGGCCGCCCGCCGGGATGTCCAGGGACGTGACCATGCCCATCGCGTCGGCGCCCTCGCCCACCCGCTGGTGCCGACCGAGCATCACCTCCTCGAGAGCCGGCGAGGTCACGGCCACCAGTTGGTCGTCCGCTCCGCCCGTGTTGGCGATCGTGAAGAAGGCGGCCGTGCGCTCCTTGTCGGCGTAGGGCAGGAAGACCAGCCCTACGCCGACCTCGATGCGGGCCGGACTGCCGGCCGCACCCGCCTTGGTCCACGCCGTCAGGCCGACGAGCGCCGTCAGGCAGGCCACGACGGGAACGAGCGCGGCGAGCAGCCCGTCGCGCAGGCGTCGGCGGTCGGGCCGCCGGCCTTCGGAGGTCGTCCGGCCGGGGGAGGCGGTCATCGGCGGGAGCCCTTTCGGATGGAGGTTGCGGAGCGCTTGGGTGAGGGCTGCCAGGTACGCAGGCGCAGGCTGTTGGCCACGACAAGGAGCGAGCTCGCGGACATCGCCGCCGCCGCGACCATCGGGTTCAGCCACCCCACGGCCGCCAGTGGAACGGTCACCAGGTTGTAGCCGAACGCCCAGACCAGGTTGAGCCGGATCGTCGCCAGCGTGCGCCGGGCCAGGCGGACGGCGTCGGCGACCGCCTCGATGTCGCCCCGTACCAGCGTCACGTCAGCGGCGCCGATGGCCACATCCGTCCCGCTTCCCATCGCAATGCCGAGGTCGGCCTCCGCCAGCGCCGCCGCATCGTTGACACCGTCCCCGATCACCGCCACACGACGGCCCTGCCCCTTCAACTCCCGCACCAGCGCGGCCTTCTCCTGCGGTGTGCAGCGGGCGTGAACCGCGGTGATGCCGAGCTCCGCGGCGACGGCCCGAGCCGTGGCCTCGCGGTCGCCGGTGGCCAGGACCGGTTCCAGGCCCAGCCGCCGCAGTCGGTCGACGGCCCGGAAACTGCCGGGCCGCAGGACGTCGCCCAGCGCGATGAGGGCTTCGTCGGCCCCGTCCACCCGGACCAGGACCGGCGTGAGCGCGGCGGCCTCCGCCTCGGCGAGCGCCCGCGCCAGCGGGTCGGGCAGGTCGTCGCCAGGGACACGTACTTCCACCCGGTGGCCTTCCACCTCACCCGCGACGCCGCGTCCGGGGGTCGCCAGGAAGCCGACCACCTCGGGCAGCGGGCCCTCGCGGACCAGTCGCCGCGCGTACGAGACGAGCGTGCGGCCCAGCGGGTGCTCGGATCCCTGCTCCACCGCCCCGGCCAGCCGGACCGCCGCGTCCCGGCCGACGCCACCCTCGACCGCCGTGACCCGTACGACCGACATGTGTCCGGTGGTGAGGGTGCCGGTCTTGTCCAGAACGATCACGTCGACGTGGCGGAGGGCCTCCAGCGCCTGCGGCCCGCTGACCAGGACGCCGAGTTGGGTACCCCGGCCGGTCGCGGCCAGGAGAGCCGTGGGGGTCGCCAGACCCAGGGCGCAGGGGCAGGCGACGACGAGGATCGCCACGCACGCGGTGACGGCCGCCTGCGGGTCGGCCCCGGCGCCGAGCCAGAAGCCGAGGACCGTGACCCCGAGGGTGAGCACGACCGGTACGAACACGCCCGCCACCCTGTCCGCCAGGCGCTGGGCGCGGGCCTTCCCCGCCTGGGCCTCGGTGACCATACGGGTGATCCTGGCGAGCTGGGTGTCCGCGCCCACCGCGGTGGCGCGTACGAGCAGCAGCCCGCCCGCGTTGACGGCGGCGCCGACCACCGCTCGGCCCGGGCCCACCTCGACCGGATCGCTCTCCCCGGTCACCAGAGAGAGGTCCAGGGCCGAACTCCCCGAGACCACCACGCCGTCGGCGGCGACCCGTTCGCCGGGCCGCACGACGAACTCCTGCCCCAGCCGCAGCTGTTCGATCGGCACCCGGCGTTCCCCGCCGGCTTCCCGCACGGTCACGTCCTTGGCGGCCAGGCCCGCCAGAGCGCGCAGGGCCTCACCGGTGCCGCGTCGGGCGCGTGCCTCCAGGAAGCGGCCGGTCAGGACGAAGAGCGGGACGCCGACCGCCGCCTCCAGATAGACGTGTGCGACGTCGCCTCCCGCCGAGGGGAGCAGGGTGAACGGCATCCGCATGCCCGGATCGCCGGCCCCGCCGAGGAACAGGGCGTACAGGGACCAGAGGAACGAGGCGAGGACGCCGAGGGAGACGAGGGTGTCCATCGTGGCCGCCGAGTGCCGCAGACCGCGGGCCGCCCTCAGGTGGAACGGCCAGGCGCTCCAGACCACCACCGGGGCGGAGAGCACGAGGCACAGCCACTGCCAGTTGCGGAACTGGAGCGCGGGCACCATCGACAGGACGAGGACCGGCAGGCAGAGCAGCGCGGTGATCAGCAGCCGCTCGCGGTCCTCGCGGGCGTGGTCGTCCTCCGCGGGCCCGGTCGGAGGGGCTGTGGGCGGTGCTTCGGGCGGGGATGCGGGTTCGGCCTGGTAGCCGGCGCGCACGACCGCTGCCAGGAGCTCGTCGATGGTGACCTCCGGCGGGTGGCTCACTCTGGCCCTGCCGGTGGCCAGGTTCACCGAGGCCGTCACCCCGTTGAGTCCGGCCAGACGCTTCTCCACCCGGTTCACGCAGGCCGCACAGGTCATGCCGCTGACGAGGAGGTCCGTGGTCAGCGGGGTGACGCCCGCCACCTCGGCCGTCACCGCCCACTCCCTGAGTGCACGCCGCCCGTGCCGCCGGGATCGCCATTCCCGTGCGGGCCGGGATTGCCCGGATGGCCCGGATCGGTCCGGGAGGAGTGCATGCCGGGCGCGACGGGACCGGCCGCCGCCCCGACTCCGTACGCGAGGGCGAACATCGCCAGGAGCAGCACGACGAACGCGGCCAATGCCGGGGGAGGCGCCCACCGCCCCACCGCCGCCGGCACCCGAACTGCAGAGGGCTCTTCTTCGGTCATCGACTTTCCCTGATCCGAGGTCTCGCTCACGAATTGCGGCTCCATGAGCTCAGGGAAGGCAGTCGTGTGGGGCCGGCGCGGAGTTCCCGAGGTCCGGAAGAGGGCCTGGACGGGCCTGGGCGTGTCCGTGACCCCGGTACGGCAGCAGGGCCCGGACCGTGTGTCGCGGTCCGGGCCCTGCTCCTGCGCGGTGCCGCCTTGCGGCGGCGGTGCCTCAGCTCTGGGCGGAGTCGTCGCCCGTCTGCCCGGCGCCCTCGGCGGCGCCTGCCTTCTCGCGCATCTTGCGCACCAGCTCCGCCTTCTGGTCGGCCGCACCCCGGCGGTCGAGGTTGCGGTGGGGACCGTTGTTCTGGCGTTCGGCGCGGGACAGCCTCTTGCGCTGGCCGCCCCCCTGGCCCACGGGGTTGTTGATGTTCTTGCTCACGGTCACGGGATCTCCCGGTAATGATGTGAAGTGATCTACGGATTCATCGGTGGGGGACGGGCGGCGACGTCGAAGGACGTCAGCAGGGGCCCATCACGCCCTCACTCGTAGATCGGCCTCTGGAAGAACATGACAAAGACGTTACCCGCTTCCGTGGCCCCCGCAGACCAACCCTCTCGCCGCCCCGGCTGCGAGGAGTGGGTCGCACCCGGATCAGTGCCGCAGGTAGTAGGGGCGGTTGTGGGCGGCGACCGGGGGCGACTGGTAGGTCCAGACTCCCGTCGGGGCCGCGCCGGCGAGCAGCAGCGTCAGGTCCTGGCCGACATCGGTGGTGGGATCGAGGACGGCCAGGTCGGCCCGGTCCGCCGTGATGCCGGCGGGGGCGTACCAGAGGTAGGGCTGGTAGACGTTCATGGGGCCGGCCAGCGGGCGGCCGGCGTCGTCGGTGCCGTAGCCCGTGATCGGGGTGTTGTTCACGGGGGTACCCGTGAGGCCCGTGAGATCGGCGGTGAGGGTGAAGAGGCTGGTGGGGTGGCGTTCGATGTCGCCCTCGGGTGTGATGCCGGCGGCCTTGCAGGCCACGTGCCAGCTGTTCCCGGCGGGTCCGTTGAGCGAGGGCATGGCTGCCTCGAACCATCCGGGGTGCTTGGGTTCGGCGTAGAGCCTGCGGCCGGCGTCGATGGCGAGCGGGTTGTCGCACAGCACGTGGATGCGGGCGATGCCGAGGAGTTTGGTCTGGTCGTAGCCCTGGGCGTACTGCTCGTACGACAGGTCGGGCAGGCGGTCGGCGGCGTCCGCGGGGAACGCGATGATGTTCACCTCGACCTCCTGCGTGATCCCCGCGCCGAACTGGTATTGGGCGAAGTACAGCTGGAAGTTCACCGACAGCAGCGCCCGTCCGCCGAACTCCGCGACCCTCAGGGCGGGATGGTGCTTGGCGAGGACGTCCCGGGCAGGGGCGGGATCGACCAGGAAGTCCACGCCGAGGTTGTGGAGGGCGCCGTAGTGGAAGGGGAGTTGGTACGGGGCCGGTACGGGCGGCAGGGGCATCGGGCTCACGCGGCGTCTCCGGTGGTGGTCGTGGCGGGTGCGGTGCGGCGGTGCAGGGCGACGGGACGGTCTCGCTCGGCCAGTTCGCCCTCGACGCGTTCGGCGCTGCGCAGGACGAGCGCGGCCATCGTCAGCGTGGGGTTGGAGGTGGCGACCGAGGGCAGGCTGCCGCAGCCGATCGCGTACAGCCCCGGGTGGTCCCAGCAGTGCTGCCACGCGTCGACGACCGAGTTCGTGGGCGAGTCGCCCATGATGTGCGTTCCGGCGCCGTGCCCCGCCCCGCGGAAGGCGTAGGAGCGGCCGTGGTGGACGAAATGGCCCGGCTGTCCGGGGCCGGGTGCGTAGTCGCTGTGGTCCTCCGCGCCCAGCAGCGCGAAGATCTGGTCGGATACCTCTTTCGCCGCCGCGATGCCGTCCCTGACGTGCGGGGAGAGGTTGTAGGTGGCGACGGGGCGCGGCAGGCCGAGCGCGTCGCGGTGACGGGGATCGAGGGTGATGCGGTTGGCCGGATCCGCACCCTGTTCCATCTCGAACTGCAGGGCGAACTGCCTGCCGACCCGTTCCCTTACGGATGCTCGCAGCGCGGCGCCGCGCAAGCCGTGCCCCCGTCGCCCGGCGGACCCCAGGAGCGCTGCGAGGTCCGCCTCCGGGCCTCCCGTGGCCCAGACCCAGCCCCAGTTGCCGATCTCGACGCGGAACGGCGCCCGTCGACGGCGGGCCCGGCCGAAGCGGAAGCCCTCGAGGCCCGAGGTGGAGCCGGGGCCCCGGTACGGGCCCGCCTGCTCCGGCATGAGTCCCCAGGCGAGCAGCACGGGGTGGTCCATCAGGTTCCGGCCGACCTGTCCACTGCGGTTCGCGAGCCCGGAGAGCAGCAGCAGCTTGGCGTTCTCCACGGCGTGGGCGGCCAGGACGACGACGTCCGCGCAGACGCGGTGCCGGGTGACCCCGTCCACGTTGCCGTTGCCGTCACTGTCCCGGTCCCGGTCCTGGTACGAGAGGTACTCGACACCCGTGGCGCGGCCGGTGCCGTCCACGAGCACCCGGCTCACGACCGCCCGGTCGACGAGCCTCACCGTGGGACTCCAGCGCGCCTGGGTCTTCAGCGGTGTGTACTTGGCCTGGGAGGGGCAGACCGGGATGCAACTGGCATGGCCGGCACAGCGGTTGTGCGGGTCGGACCGCCCTTCGGCGCCCACGGGGACGTACCCGGCACCGCCGTCGTACGAAGGGTTCGGAACCCCGTTGCGGGCATGCGGAGTGCCTACGACCCGCAGCTCCACCGGCTCCTCGGCGCCCGGGTCCTTCACGTACCGGCCGTCCAGCCGCCCCGCCATCAGCCGGTCCAAGTGGCTGGGCGGCAGCGCGCGCATGGGGAAGACGTAGCCGTCGGGCAGGGGCAGCCCGACGTGGGCGCGCTGCTCGTCGGCGTCGGCCGCGACGCCGATCTCCCGCTCGGCGGCCCGGTAGTACGGCTCCAGGTCGGAGTAGCCGATCGGCCAGGCGCGGCCGTAGTCGAAGAGGTCGGTACGGAAGTCCTCCGGGTGCATCCGCGGAGTCAGCCCGGTCCACACGTTGCCGGTGCCGCCGTTCGTGCGCACGTACCCGCTGGCGTAGGGGAGTTCGCCCCGCTGGATCAGATAGCCGTCGGACCGGTACCCCCCGCCCGCCGTGCCGGTCAGGTCGGTGACCTCGGGCCGGGGCGCGGCCGGAGGCGCGGGGTAGGGAGATCCCGGGACCTTGGCCGAGGCGGCGAGGTAGGTGTCCAGCGCGCGCCGATGGCCCTGCGCGGCGTTGACCGCCCCTACCCCCGCCTCCAGGACCAGCACGCGCCGACCGCGCTCACCGAGGCGGTGCGCCATCAGCGTCCCGGCGAAGCCGCCCCCCACGACGATCACGTCGTACTCCCGCTCCTGCGGGGGCCCCGGGCTCACTGTGCGGCTCCGGCCCCTGCGGGGACGTCGCCGGGAGCCTCGGCCCAGCTGCCGAAGCCGCTGGACCCCGCGCCCGGAGGCTTCCCGCCGAAGGCGCGCCAGACGAGCCCCGCCGCGTAGGCGCGGGCGGACACGGTGAAGGGTGCCGTGCCGTCGAGACCGGGCCAACTGCCCGTATACCAGAGGCGGATGACGGCGTCGTCGAGCTCTGCGCGGCCCTCTGCCGACCCACGACCCCCAGCTGCTTGGTCTGGGAGACCTTCCCCTTCGAGGAAGAACCTGTAGCGATCGGCCCCGACCTGTTCCCGTACGACGGCCCGGTACTCCTCCGACATTCCCGTGCCTCGCAGCTCCTCCTCGCTGAAGCCGGTCAGAGCCGCGGACCTCGCGATGAATTCATCGCCCCCGTCCACGGTCTCCGTGGCGTGCGACACCATGACGTTCCCCCCTGTGCGTGGTTCCGAGCGCCGGTTGCCGGACGAGTACAGGTGCGCGGCAACGACGATCACGATCCGTTCCCCACCGCCGGTCCCCCCATGCCCTGGCATCGGCGCAGGCGGGGACGGTCGGCGTGATCCGGCCACGCGCGTGGGCGGACCACCCGCGGGCGGAGTCGTTCAGGAACCACGCCCACGGCGCGGCGGACGGCGGTACGGTGACGGGAGGCCTATGGTGGGCACGGCGGCGAGGTCGACACCGGGGATGGGGGCGCAGAAGGCTGTCTGTCGCTCACGCGGCAGGATCCTCCGCTCTCGGGGTCGGTACTCCGAGAACCGATGAGTGAGCGTGGGAACAAACGTGAACCGTTGCCCGTTCAACTGAATGTGGGTGCGGGAAGGGATGAAGTCCCCGGGCCCAACCATCCGCCTGTGGGGAAGATCGTTCGGCTGAAGCCCCGCAGTGCCCACCGCCGTGAGGCGACCACCCTTCCCGCACCTCACCCCTGATCGCCCTGGCCGGCCTTCCCCCCCCGGCCTGCTGGGGCCGCCCCGACCTGTTCCCACCCCCCCCGGGACAGGTCGGGGCCCTTTCGTATGCGGCGCAGCGGCGCCGGCGCGAGCCCGAAGGCGGCGGGCATGGAGCCCGCCCCGCAAGCGCCGGTCGCGGCCACGCGGGTGACCTCCGCCCGGCCCGCGGCCCTGCAGCGCCGCGGGGCATGCGCGCCGGGCGAAAATGCGTGGGCCGGTTCCCCTGTTCTTCGTGGCTGTCGGGCGCCCGTGCTCCTGTCATCGACCGGCGGTCACCAGCGATCGGGCAGCGTATGAACGCGTCCGTTCGTCCGCCAGGAGCATGGTGCCGGCACGCTCGCTTGCCACCGGACTGCCCGGTCCCTGACCGCATCGTGAGGAGACCCCTGTGACCGGCCCGACCGCCTTTTCGGAGAGCTCGCTTGATGCCCTGCACCGTCTGAGGGAGAGGCGAGAGATCAACACCGTGAGCCTGCGCCACGCGGACGTGCCGGGTGTCCTGGTGCCCGATGTCGAGGGAAACCTGACCCACGAGGAGCTGGTGGGGGCCCTGCCCGCGGACGACCCGCGGTTGATCGTCCACGAGCTGGCCTTCGCCAGTCCCGAGGGCACGCGCCGGAACGTGCAGCTGTTGATCTTCTGGATGCCGCCGGACGCCGGTGAGCAGGAGGAGACGTACACGGCGGCGTATGCGGCCCTGAAGGAGCTCCTCGCCGATGTTCATGTCCACGTCACGGCCAGGCAGGCGGACCATCTGGAGTACCGACGACTCGTCGCCCTGGCCGGCTGAAGACGCTCAGGTGCCCCCCGGACGCCGGCGCTGCCTCGCAACGACCCTCAGACGACGTCGAATTCGTTGCCCTCGGGGTCCTGCATGGCGGTGGCGTAGAACCCCGTGTCCGGCTCGTCCTTGATCCGCAGCACGGTGGCACCGGCTTTGACCAGCCGTTCCACCGTGGCCTTGACCCGCTGTGTGCGGACGTCCAGTGGGACGTCACGGCCCCCGCCGGCCTTCAGGTCGAAGTGCCAGCGGTTCTTGGCGACCTTCGGCTCCGGAACCTGCTGGAACCACACCCTCGGTCCGCGACCTGCGGGATCGATGATCGACTCCGGGACATCCCCGGCACCGGCCGGCAGCTCTGCCTCGGGCACCCCCATCGCCGTCCAGTAAGCACGCCACGTGGCGTAGCCGCCCGGCGCAGGCTCAGGCACGTAGCCCAGGGCCTCCGCCCAGAAAGCCACCATTCTCTGCGGATCGGAGCAGTCGATCGTCAGCTGCACTGTCATTTCCATGCCCGGAGCATCCCAGGCAGGTCTGACAGCCGATCCGCTGTGGCGACAGGCCCTCGCGGCCGTGGGCCCCGGGGGGGCTGCGGCGGTTGCCGCCGGCTGCCGTGTCGCGCGGCGGGGCGACGAGGGTGCGTGCCGGGCTGCTGCCGTCGGGTCCGTTGCCCGGGGGCGGCGGTATGAGCGCCGTCGTCGGGGGTTCGCCGGGCGGTCTCGGGTTCCCGGCGGCGAGGGGCCGGGAACCCGGGGCGTCCGGGTTCCGTACGGATCCGGGCGGCAGTCCGTCGTGCGAGCGGGCCTGCCGTATGACGCCGGGGGGAATGGCGGCATGCGGCGGGGCCCGCTCCGGAAGCGCCCCCGCCGCCGGGGGCAGCTTCCTGTATCCACGCGTCTAACCGGACTGCCTCCTCCCAAACGCCTTCCCTTGCAGGAGTTCTGAGAAGACGTCAAGGGTGACGGCGGCCGCCCTGCTCTCGCGACACGCGACCGGCGCCACTCCGTCGCCGTTCGGCGCACCGGAGCAGCCCCGGATGCCGTACCGCACGGCCCGCCGCACTCTGGTTGCATGACGGACCAGACGGAGATCGTTGTCCACCCCGTGTCGCCGCAAGGCGGTCGCAAGGTGACCGTGCACGCGCTCGGCGTGGACGCGGACCTTGGCCGGGCCTTCACTCCCGCAGACGTGTCGGAATTCCTGCGCCGGGCGGGTCTGGAGGATGTGGACCTGTCCGAGGACGGGCCGGTCCGGTGGGAGGGGGGCGGCCCCGAGGTGTGGGGCCAACGCCACACGGCCTGACCCGGCCGGAGGATTTCCATGGCGGTCGTGCGGGAGGCCGTCCTCGCCCGCGTCCGTGCTGGATGTCGGCGGCGGCCCGGGAGTGCATGCGCGCTGGCTCACCGACCGCGGCTACCGGGTTCTTGTCGTCGACTAGGTGGAGCGGCACGTACGACAGGCCCGCGAACAGGGTCTGGCGGCGGTCGTGGGGGACGCGCGGCATCTCGACCACGCGGACGGTTCGATCGACGCTGGACTCACCCACTGCCGCTCTGGACATCGCGACGACCGGGCTGCGCGTCCGCCGGAACGGCCCCGCCACGTACCGCCGCGCGCCGCCCAAGGGCTTTGCCTCGGCGGCGTCGGAGACCCTCGTCCCGGTCGTGAACCGTCCGTCTGCTCATTGACCCCGATCAGCCGTCAGTTCTTCTTCAGTTCCTCGGCGAGCATCACGAGGATGCCGCTGGGGCCGCGGAGGTACGTGAGCTTGTACACGTCCTCGTAGGTCGCCACGCCACGCAGGGGATGGCATCCGTGCTTCGCGGCCGTCTCAAGGGCTTTGTCGATGTCGTCGACCGAAAAGGCGACGCGATGCATGCCGATCTCGTTGGGGCGAGTGGGCTCCGACTCGATCGCTTCGGGGTGGATGTACTCGAAGAGCTCAAGGCGGCCGTGGCCGTCCGGCGTCTGGAGCATCGCAATCTTGGCGTGATTGCCATCAAGGCCGACGGCGGTGTCGGTCCACTCGCCACTGACCGTGTCACGGCCGACGACCGTGAGGCCGAGATCGGTGAAAAAGGAGATCGCCGCTTCGATGTCGCGGACGGCGATGCCGACGTTCTCGAGTTTGATGGCCATGCGTCGCATGCTACCGAGCCCGGCAGATCGCGTGCGGGGGTGCGGCCTCCGTCGCAGCCCTGATGGCCAAGGCCGCACCCCTTGCCACTGTCTACCCCAATGGCGCGGCCCCATGTGTGTTCCGCGTGCGTTTTAGCACGTCAGGTGCTGTGGTCACCTGGGAGCGGCCGAGCCGTCCGCGCGGCGGCACCCGCCCGAGGCCCAGCCGGCGGCAGGGAGACCTGCGCCGTGCGGGTGCCGTCCCCCCTCGGCTCCAGGGGGTGCGCGGCGGGTTCCGGCCGGCCGGGCCCCGCAGGCGCGGACCTCTCGTCGTACCCGGGTGAGGTATCCCTCGTGGGTTCACTCGGTACATACGCGCTGATTTTCGTGTATTTCTTGACGCGCGTCGGCCAGGCGCCGGACGATGTTGGTGGAGAGCAGTGGCAGCCCCAGAACGTGTGGGGAGCAGTGATGACCATGACCATGAACACCGACCGGCCGAGCGCCCGGGTGAAGATGACCGGCACGCGTGAGGACCCGCGCCCGAAGCTGCTCCTTGATCAGGGCGCCGAGGTGGACGAACACGGCCGCCGGCCAGGAGTCCCGTCCCGGACCGGCACGGGCAGTGGCCCGCCCGCCGACCCGGACCGCGTCGACCGCGCCCGTAGGGAGGGCAAAGACCGGAAGGCGGCGGGTGAGGAGCCTGCTCTTGAGGAAAGGGGTCTGTTGTGACCGAGTTCGACATCTGGGTATACCGTCCGGGCACGGGCCATGAGCCCGGCACCGACATCGTCGGCTACAAGGTCGAGGCCACGGACGGCAGCATCGGCAAGATCAGCAAGCACTCCGAGGACGTCGGGGCCTCCCACGTCGTCGTGGACACCGGGGTGTGGATCTTCGGCAAGCACGTATTGCTGCCCGCCGGGACGATCAAGATGATCGACACGGTGGAGGAGAAGGTCTACGTCGACCGGACCAAGGACCAGATCAAGGACGCCCCCGAGTTCGACGAGTCCAAGTACGACGGCGAGCCGACCTACCTGGAGCAGTTCGGCCGCTACTACGGCCAGCCCCACATGTAGCCGGGCAATGCGTGGCGCGGTCCCGCGCCACGTGGCGCGGCCACGCGGCGGCGCCGCCACGAAACAGCGCCCGGGCCGCACGCCACCCGTGCGGGGCCCGTTCGACTAGAAGACGCCTCCGGGTTCTCCTGCCCTGCGGCCGCGCTCGGCGGGGGGTACCGCGAGGATGTCTCCGTAGGTGTATGCGGTGCGGATGTGCCCGTCGCGCGCGTGGACCATGATCTGCGCGGGCGTGTGCTCCTTGGCGTGGCGGCGCGCGGAGTCGATGGCCTCCTGCTGAGTGCGGTGCGGCTCGTGGAGCCGCCGACGTCCTTCCCTGCCCTCGACCTGCCACTTCACTCCCGCGGCCGCCGCCCGCTCGCCGGAGGGTGAGACGTGGTAGACGGTCCGTTTCGCTGCCATGATCCTTCTCCTCGCCTGTCGGGCTTCCACCCGCACGGCTTCTGCCCGCCCCGGCGGCCCCAAACCCGCCCCGTCCGGCAGCGTCCGGCGCGCGCCGGGCCGGCTCGGGGCCGCGGCGCGGGGAAGGGCCTGCGCGGCGTCGGTGAGCATCACGCATCAAGGGATGATCCGGCGGGCTGAAGGAAGCACCCAGCCCTGTCTCTCAGACCGAGCTGGGCCCAGCTCAGATTGCAGCGGGTGAGCCACTCGCCCAGCAGACCTCAAGGGGCCATGGTTCGGTGCACTGCGCTGAGTTGACGGGGAAGGCCCCCCGTCTGATGGGGCGGCCGCAGCAATCGCAGAGCAGCATGGTGCGGGCACCCGCGTCGTCAAGGATCCCCGCCGCCTCATCCGGGGCATCGAGCCGGGCGGCCGCCGTGATCTCTACGGGTGCGCCGGCGATGAGAAGTCTGCTGTTCCAGAGACTGAGGCCGGTGATCGTCCGTATCGCATGGACTGCCTCCATTTTCCGGTCTCCTGCTTCTGTCAGCAGCACACGGAATCCTGGCTCTTCCACGTACCCCTCCCGGCCGTCCCACGAGCTGTCCGGCAAGTGAACCATCACCACAACTGCTGAGCGTCGTGGGCGGGCGGACGATTCGTGCAGCACGCCGTCGCCGGTCCCGCATCGCATCAGTGGTCACCAATCGGACAGGCATGTGCGATCAATCGATCAGCCTGCCGAAGAGGCGCGCGCTAGCAGTTCTCGCTGATCACGTCCTCCAGCTCCGACAGCGACGCGCGCTCCTCCTCGATCTTCTTCCTGAGCACTTCCAGCGTCTGCTTCAAGGCGCTGATCTGGCTCTGGTCCGGATTCGCCTGCGCTTCCAGCTCGGTGATCCTGTTCGCGACCTCGGACGCGTGCTCCTGGGTCTTGGCGATGCTCGCCTTGAGCTCCTTCGCCAGGCGCTTCATCAGCTGGCAGCCACTCTCCCCGGCCATCGGTGGGTTCACGTCGCCACTCCTTCGTCGCCGCGCCCCGCCGCCGGGGCGTCCAGGCGGCCAGTATCGAAGCCCCTGTCCGCCCGCACCCGGCGGAGTAGGCCGTACGGACGCCGGACGCCCTGTGGCGGGGGCGCCGCCGCCCGCTACCGGCTGAGCGACTTGAGCGCCGCCGCGTCGTACGGCTGCAGCTCGTCGAAGCGGTTGCCGAGGACCTTCGCCGCCCACTGCGGGTCCTGGAGCAGTGCCCGGCCGACGGCGACCATGTCGAACTCGTCGCGTTCCATGCGGTCCAGGAGGTTGTCGATGTCCCCGAGGGCCGCACCCTCGCCGGCGAAGGCGCGGATGAAGTCGCCGTCGAGGCCGACCGAGCCGACGGTGATGGTCGGGCGGCCGGTGAGCTTCTTGGTCCAGCCCGCAAGGTTCAGGTCCGAGCCCTCGAACTCCGGGAGCCAGTAGCGCCGGGTGGAGGCGTGGAAGGCGTCGACGCCCGCCGCCGCCAGCGGGGCCAGGATCGCCTCCAGCTCCTCCGGGGTCTGCGCGAGCCGGGCGTCGTAGGCCTCCTGCTTCCACTGCGAGTAGCGGAAGATCACCGGGAAGTCGGCCGCGACGCGCTCGCGGACCGCGGCCACGACCTCCGCCGCGAACTTCGTACGGGCCACGGCGTCGCCGCCGTAGCCGTCGGTGCGGCGGTTGGTCCGCTCCCACAGGAACTGGTCGAGCAGGTAGCCGTGGGCGCCGTGCAGTTCGACGCCGTCGAAGCCGATCCGCTCCGCCTCCGCGGCGGCGTCGGCGAAGGCGCCGATGACGTCGTCGAGGTCGGCGCGGGTCATGGCCTTGCCGGTCCCCTCGGTGCCGTCGACGCGGATGCCGGAGGGGCCGACGGCGGGGGCGTCGGCGTACGGTGCCTCGCCCTGCTTGCGCACCATGCCTATGTGCCACAGCTGGGGAACGATCGTGCCGCCCGCCTCGTGCACGGCCGCGGCGACCTTCGCCCAGCCCGCCAGCTGGTCCTCGCCGTGGAACCGCGGCACCCGGTCGCTCTGCCCGGCGGAGTCGTGGCCGACGTAGGTGCCCTCGGTGACGATCAGGCCCACACCCGCGGCGGCGCGGCTGGCGTAGTAAGCCTGCACGTCCTCGCCGGGTACGCCGCCGGGGGAGAACATCCGCGTCATCGGCGCCATCGCGATGCGGTTGGGGACGGTCAGTCCGTTCAGCTCGACGGGCCGGGACAGGATCTCGGCCGCGCGGGAGGCGGTGGACGTGGTGACGGTCATGTGCGGGTCCTCCGGGTTGAGGCTGTGGCTCGTCGGGGTGACGACGAGAAGTGCATAGTACACATGCTGTGTATCATGCACATTACTGCCCGGTCGTGGTGCGGTGCCGTCCGCAGCCCGAGCCGTGCGGGGGTCCGGCGGCCCCGGGGTCACCGGTCCGCGATAATGGAGCGTCGGAAGGAGCGGGAGGCGCAGTGCTGGAGAAACTGGAGCGGGAGCTGATGCTGCTCTCGCGGCACCAGGTGCTGGCCCGGCGCGAGCGCGACCCCGAACGCCTGGAGCGTTCGGCGTACCTGCTGCTCTGCCGGATCGACACACAAGGCCCCATGTCCATCGGGCAGTTGGCGGAGGCCTTCGGGCTCGATACCTCGACCGTGAACCGTCAGACGGCCGCGCTGCTGCGCTGCGGTCTGGCCGAGCGCGTCGCGGACCCGGACGGCGGCATGGCCCGCAAGCTGCGCATCACCGACGAGGGCGGGCGCCGGCTCGCCGAAGACCGTGAGGTCAACCGTTCCTGCCTGGCCCGGGTGGTGGCCGGCTGGTCCCCCGAGGAAGTGCGGGAGCTGGAGGACGTACTGGTCCGGCTCAACCGCAGTGCCGAGGCCCTCGAAGGACGGTACTGGCCGCGCGCGGAGGAGGGCGACACCCGCTCCGCGTGCCTGCCGCCGGTCCCGCGCGAGTCCCCGGCCTCGTAGAGGCCGTAGAGCTCGTGGAACCCGTGGGAACGGCCACGGCTCGCCCTGTGGCTCCTTCCCGGACTACGGCCCGTGCCGGGGCGGCCGTGTGTACGTGCGTACGTGCCGGATCATGGACGTGTGCTTGCGCGTTCGGGCTGCGGTCCGTGAGGCGGGCATCCCGGCAGAGATCTCTTCTGCCGGAGAGGTTTCTTCTCCGAGGAGTCATTCATGACCGCATCCGTCGGCCGCGCGAGTGTCACTGCGTCCGCCGCCGCCATCGTCCGGGACGAACAGGGCAGGGTGCTCATCGTCAACCCGGTCTACAAGGAGCGGTGGAACCTGCCGGGCGGCCACATCGAGGAGGGCGAACTCCCCGCCGCCGCCGCGCGCCGTGAGGTCCGTGAGGAAATCGGCCTGGACGTCGAGATCGGGGACCTCCTCGTGACCGCCTGGGTGACCAGGGCGGAAGGCTCGCACGTCTTCTACGTCTTCGACGGCCCCGAGTTGAGCCCGGAGCAGCGACAGGCCATCACGCTCCAGGAGTCGGAGATCGGTGAGATCCGTTTCTGCATGCCCGAGGACATCTCGCCCAGCATGATTCCGCCCTTCGCCCTCGCCATATGGCGCAAGGCCCTCGCGGCCCGTGAGGACGAGCGCGCCTCCTACCTCGAACTCGCCCTGTAGGCGGTGCCCCCACGCATGGTCCGTTCTGCGCCTCGGCCTTGATGGCCGCGCGCTCCAAGCACGAAGGTCTCGAAGAGGAAGGGAAGATGGCCGCAATCGTCTATTTTCGGAAGGTGGCGGAGACCGAAGAGGTCGTGGAGTACGCGTTCGGTGACGCCCCCGACGACTTCGACCGGCGCCTGACCGTGGACAAGGCGTCCTGCACTTCGACCGTCCAGGACGCGCGGATTGACCACACGTTCCTGAAAGCATCACGGAAGCTCTACGCCCTGCACGAGGAGCGGGGCGGGTGGCCGGAGCGGGGGATGAGCGTGAGCTGATCGGGGGATTCCGGTAGCGTCCGTTCCATGATCGTCCTTGATGCCCTCGCCCGGCTCTGCCCGCCGCCTGCCGATGCGCCTCCCGCGGTGGACTGGGCGAAGGCCGAGCGAGTCCTGGGTACGGCCCTGCCCGCCGACTACAAGGAGCTCGTCGAGACGTACGGCGACGGCGTCTTCGACGAAACGGTCTGGCTGCTCGTCCCCGACTCCGCCTACAGCGACTGCGACCTGCACGCGCAGACCGCGGAGAGGGACGAGATCCTGGCCGACCTGTGGGAGTTCGAAGCGAAGCCCGCAGCCTTGCTGGAGACCGGGGCGCGGGTCCTGCCGTGGGCCTTCGAGGAGGGGACGGGGGCGTTCCTGTACTGGCTGGTGCGGCCCGGGCAGCATCCCGACGAGTGGACCGTGCTCTACAACGAGGGGCGCGGCCCGCTCTGGGAGCACCACGACACGGGATGCTCCGCGTTCCTGCTGGCAGTGCTCACGCGAACGGCGGAAACGGACTACTTCGGCCACCTCTACGAAGTGCTGAAGCCGACGGAGCACCGCTTCGAGACGGCCGACCAGACCCTCGGAGCGTCTACTCCGTGATCAACCTGTCTCCTCCACGCGGTTCATGTCCGTGTTCGATGTCAAGCGCCTCGAACACCTCGAATGCCTCGATCGCCCGGCAGCACCGCACCTACCGGTAACCCCAGCCGAGACGGAGTACCGCGAGGTCGTCTGTGTGTCTTCCGGCGTTGAGCGCTCTGGTCTGGCGGATGAGGCTGTCCAGGTGCGCCGCGGGGTCGTGGGACGGCGTGGTGTTGATCAGCGGCAGAAGCCCCTCGATGCCGAGCCGGCCGCCGGCGTCACCGTTGTGCCCTTCCGTGAGCCCGTCGGTGTAGAGGGTGAGCGCTCCGGCGTCCGGGAGGGGGACGACCGTGGCGGGCCAGTCGCCGTGGCCGGGGACTATGCCGAGCGCGATGCCGTGCTCGGCGGGCACCTCCAGGGTCTCCTCCGAGGTGGTGAGAAGGGGTTCGTGGTGGCCCGCCAGGTAGAGGGTGGCCGTGGAGGCCTTCTGGTCGAGGGTGAGCAGGGTGCAGGTGGCGAAGAGGGGCTGGGTGCCGCGCTCCGCCACCAGCAGTCGTTCCATGAGGTGCAGCAGTTCGGTGCCGTGGTGGCCGGCCAGGACGAGCGAGCGCCAGGCGATGCGCAGGCAGACGCCGAGGGCGGCGGCGTCGGGACCGTGTCCGCTGACGTCACCGACGACGGCGTGCAGCAGGCCTTCGTCGCCCTCGACGACGTCCAGGAAGTCGCCTCCGAGCAGGGCTCGTTCCGCGCCGGGAAGGTAGCGGGTGGTCACCGTGACGGTGGAGGTCTCGAGGAGGGGACGGGGCAGCAGTCCGCGTTCCAGACGGGCGTTCTCCTCCGCACGCTGCCGGGCCGATCGGGCTTCGGCCGCCGCGCGTTCGGCGTGGCTCCGGTAGACGGCGTAGCGGACCGTGCGGCGCAGCAGGTCGGCCTCGACCTTGCCCTTGACCAGGTAGTCCTGGGCGCCGGCGGCCATCGCCTCGGAGCCGGCCTGCTTCTCCGACAGGCCGGTCAGCACGATCACCGCGGTGTGCGGGGCCATGGTGCGGACGGTGGTGACCGCATCGGTGCCCGACACGTCGGGCAGGTGGAGGTCGAGGAGGATGCAGTCGACGGCACGGGCCGCGAGTTCCGAGCGGGCTTCGGCCAGCGAGGTGCTCGTGGTGAGCTCGAAGCGCAGCTCGGTGTCGTAAAGGAGTTCCTCGACGAGCAGGGCGTCGGCTGCGTCGTCCTCTATGAGGAGGATGCGGTAGACCGGTTCGTTCGTGGCGATGTCGCCGATGTGGGGAATGGTCGCGGTCATGGCGCCTGCTCCGGGGTGGCCCGGGTCGCTTCCGCGATGGTCGAAGACGACGGGACCGGGGGAGGGTCGGAGGCGAGGGTGAAGCTGATGCGTGTCCCGTCCCGGTATTCCGGGTCGACGGCGATGGTGCCGCCGTGGAACTCGACGATCTTCTTGCACATCGCCAGGCCGATTCCGCTTCCGGGATAGACGTCCTTGGTGTGGAGCCGCTGGAAGATCACGAATACCTTCTCGGCGTACTCGGGAGCGATGCCGATCCCGTTGTCGGTCACCGTGAACCGCCACAGCTCCCCGTCCCGGACAGCGGTGACACGGATCTCCGGTGCCCGGTCGGGGCGGCGGAACTTGACCGCGTTGCCGATCAGGTTCTGCCAGAGCATGCCCATCTGTGTGGGATCGGCGACGATGGCCGGCAGCGGATCGTGCGTGATCGACGCGCCCGCCTCCTCGATGCCGACGCTCAGTGCGGCCAGGGTCCGCTCCAACACCGTGTCGAGGTCGATCTTTTCGGGATCGTGGTGGACACGGCCCACCCGGGAGAAGTCGAGAAGGTCGTTGATGAGGGTCTGCATACGGTTGGCGCCGTCGACCGCGATGCCGATGTACTGGTCCGCCTTCGCGTCGAGCTGGCCTCCGTAGCGCCGCTGGAGAAGCTGCGTGAAGCTGGAGACCTTGCGCAGCGGCTCCTGCAGGTCGTGGGAGGCGACGTAGGCGAACTGCTCCAGCTCGGCGTTGGACCGCTGCAGGTCGGCGGTCTGCACGTCCAGGCGCCGCCGGGCTTCCTCGCTGAAGGCCAGCTCACGCACCAGCTGACGGCGCATGAAGTCGATCTCGCCGCTGAGGCGCCGCAGGTCCGCCGGACCGGCCGAGGTGATGGGATGGCCGAAGTCGCCGCCGGCGACGGTGCGGGCGTCCGCCCCGAGCTGCTCCAGCGGCCGGGTGATGCCGCGGCGCAGTCCTTCGAACACCAGGCCGGTCATGAGGGCGATCACGGCCGCGATCGCCGCGAACAGCCCGTTCCGCAGCCTCATGGTGGCGGCGAGGTCGGCCCGGGTCCGGGCCCGCTCCGCGCGCAACCGCTCCTGCTGGCCGGCCATGGCCTGGCGCAGGGTGTCGAACGCGGCCTTGGCCTCGGCCGCGCGTTCGGTGGCCAGGGGCGAAGGCGCCCCGGGCGGTGAGGCGGCGACGGGGCGGGCGATCCTCTCCTGCCACCGGGAGAGCGCGTCCTGGACGGTCTTCAGGTCGCCGAGCGCGCGGGCGTCGCCGTCCAGGAGTTGGGCGAGCTGTGCGGCGTACGTGTCCTGATCCTTGAGGCCCCGCTGGTAGGGCTCCAGGAACTCCGGGGTCCCGGTGAGGCCGTAGCCGCGGATGCCCGTCTCCTGGTTGAGGAGGGCCGATTCCAGGCGGAACGCGGTGGACAGTGCGGGAGACCGTACGTCCACGAGCTCGTCGCTGATCGTCGCCGTACGCGCCAGCACCCACGCCCCGGTCACACCGAGCACGGCCAGAACCGCCAGCGACACGGCGACCCCGACACGGAGCCACCGCCGGGTCGTCCACGCGGAGACCCTCCGCGCACGCGCAGGCCTCGTCTTGCCGGTCATGTTCCGAATCCCCTCCCGAGACGGCCGTCTTGAACAGAAGGCGCAGCGCACACTGTAGAGGGCATCGGACAACAGTTGTTGTCGCTCGTCGGGTCGGGGGCCTAGGGTGCGGGGTATGCCCGGCAAGAACTTCCACCTCCGGACCACCCCGAAGGAGACGGCCGCCGTCGCCGATGCGGCTGTCGCCGACCTCGCCCGGCGCCTGGCGCTCCGGCTGCAGAAGGACCTGTCCAACCCGACGGCGGAAGAGCGCGCGCAGGCCCTGGCCCTCCTGCATGTACTGGACCACCTTCACGAGGCCGCTGAACGGCTGCAGCGCGTGGCGGCCGCGGATGCAGCGCGCGCCGGAGCCGGATACCCCCAGATCGGCCGCGCATGCGGCATGACCCGACAGGGCGCCCGCCGCCGCTGGCCGGGGCTCTTCGACCACACGAGCCACGCCGGCCATGCCGGCCATGCCGGCCATGCCGACGACACCAGCCACACCAACCGCACCGACGAAGCAACCACGGAGCAATTGACGATGAACGCCCCCGCCCGCCCGTTCGACGTCCTGCTCGTGGAAGACGACATCGCCGACGCCATGCTCATCGAGGAGGCACTCTCCGAGCGCGGGGCCCGCAACCTCGTCCAGGCCACCGACGGTGTCGCCGCCCTCGAGCACCTGCGCAACCCCGACAGTCCGCGCCCCGACCTCATCGTGCTCGACCTGAACATGCCCCGCATGAACGGCCGCGAACTGCTCCGCATCCTGAAGAGCGACGCCGACTTGCAGACCATCCCCGTCGTCGTCCTCACCACGTCCTCCGCCCCCGACGACGTCGCAGGCGCCTACACCAGCCACGCCAACGCCTACGTGACGAAGCCGGTCAATCTGGACGAGTTCGAGCAGGCCGTCCAGAGCATCGACTCCTTCTACCTGGACACCGCGACGCGCCCGCCCCGCGCCTGAGACAACCGGGGGAAGGGCGGCCGGGGTTGGACGGTGATCGACGGGGTATGCGACGGCCACCTGATCGAACCCCGGCGAAAGGCGACCCCCATGTTGATGGCTCACCCGGCCGTGCTGCCCGGCCTCGTCGACCGCTACTGGGCGCTGTCCGTACTCGATGCCGCTGAAGGCGACTCCCCGGTCCGCAAGGAGATCGCGGACGTCGAGCGGGCCCTGTGCGTGTCCACCGGCACGACGGACGTGCACGCCGCATTGATAGCCGCCCGACACCACCTGCCGGGCACGGGCCCGCTGGACGACTCCGTACTCGCCGCCGGCTGACCGGTTCAGCCGCAAGCCGCGCACGCGGGAACGTACTCACGCCGCGGACGGGCCCCTTGCGGTGTCGGTGGTCGCGGCAGGGATCATGGACGGGTGCGCGAAGAATCGAACCCGGTGTCAGGGCTGTGGCCACTCGTTTCGTCCGATGCCACCGACTGGCTGCTGGAACTGTGCGGCGACGGTGTCACGGGGTTCATGCCGCCGGCGATGCCCGACTCGGTCTGGGTGCTCAACGCCATGTACGAGCACGAGCGGGGCCCGACCGGAGTGTCGTACCACGAGTACCGCCAGGCCCGTCTGGCGGACGGGAGCGTCCGCCCCGACGCCTTCGCGGGTATCGACCTCGAAGTGGGCATCGCCACGGGAGGGGGCCTGGGCCGCGCGCAGCACCCCGGCCGCGGCTGGAGGCGGTTGCGCTGGGCGGAACTCGCCCGACGCACCGGCGATCCCGTCGTGCCCGATGGGCTGTTGCCCTCTCTCCGCTGTTTTCCCTCTGCCAAAAGGGAGGGCAGCTGGCCACTGGGCATCGTCCCGCCCACCGAGGGCAGCCTGGACCGTGACACCTGGAACAGGCTGATCTCGGTCCTCACCGAACACGGCCCCGCCGGCCCGGACACGCCCTGCCTGGCCTACTACAACCCGCTGATGCTCGCGGCCGTCGACTTCGACAACCTCCATGTGCGGGCCGGCCGCCTCGGGGACGCCGGGCTCCTCTACGACAATCCCGAAGCCGGCTTCAGCCCCTCCAACCTCTGGGCGCAGGACCGCTCATGGGTCCTGTGCACCGACTACGACCTCTGGGGCACGAAGCTCGCCGGCCCGCCGGCCCTCGTCGAAGCGCTGCTGAACGACCCCGAGATCGAGGCCGTACGACTGCCCTGGGCGCCCTGAACCGCAGGTGGAGCAGGGAGCTGTCCCGGCCGCAGTCCGGTCCGCGTACAGCTCCTGGTCGTGGGGGCGGGTGTCGAGGCGATGGCGGGGTATGCGCGCCATGGCGACCCCGGACCGCGTCGACATCCAGGCCCAAACCCAAGGAGAAGACCGCCGCCATGAAACAGCAGACCACTGAAAAGGCCTCCCTGATCGCCGACCGGATCCGCGAGAAGGCGGGACAGGCCGCTCAGCTCGTGAGGGACAAGACCCCCGACCCCGTCCTGGACAAGACCGCCCACGCCGCGGCGCAGGTGTGGGACAGCGCCGCCCGCGTCGGCCACTACGCGGCGGGCAAGGCCCCCGACCCGCTGCTGGAGAAGGCCGGCCGGGCCGCGACGGTCGCAGGCAGGAACCGCACGCCGCTCCTGCTCGCCGGCGCCGTGGTCATCGCGCTCGCGCTGGTGCGCCGCAGCCGCGGACATCGCCGATGAAGACCTCCGAGGCCGCCTACAAGGGCGCAGGCTGAACCGTCTCTGCCCGCTGGCCGTCCGACCCGGACGCGACCGGCACGAACGTCGAAAGCGTGCGGGTGCCGCGCGAGGACCGACAGCGGCGACGACACCGTAGGCCGTACGGGGGAGGTCGGCGGGGGCGTGCGGCGCGCTCGGGCGTGCGAGGGGCCAGGCTGGGCAGCCGAAGGGACATTCCCTCCCCGAACGGACGTCAAGGGAGCTCGTCGTGGCCCACGCAACCGACCCGCCCGCCCGCCGGCCCGCTCCCGACGGCAGCCCCGGACCGGCGCCGCTCACGCCGGACGACGCGCTCGCCGGGGCCGCCGCCCGCTCCCACGTGAGCCTCCGCGTCAACGGGGTCCACCACGACCTCGACCTGGACCACCGGGTCACGCTGCTCGACGCCCTGCGCGAGCACCTGGACCTGACCGGCGCCAAGAAGGGCTGCGACCACGGGCAGTGCGGTGCCTGCACCGTCCTGGTGGACGGCCGGCGCGCCAACAGCTGCCTGCTCCTCACCGTGGCCCTCGACGGCTGCGACGTCACCACCGTCGAGGGCCTGGCGGGCCCCGACGGCGCCCTGCACCCGCTCCAGCGCGCCTTCATGGAGCACGACGCCTTCCAGTGCGGCTACTGCACCCCCGGCCAGCTCTGCTCCGCGGTCGGCGCGCTCCGCGAAGCCGCCGCAGGCCACCCCTCGCACGCCACCGCCACCGCCACCGCCACCGCCGCGGCCCCGCCCGCGGTCGGCCCCGCCGTGCTGACCGCCGAGGAGATCAGGGAACGGCTCAGCGGGAACCTCTGCCGCTGCGGCGCCTACACGGCGATCGTCCGAGCCGTCGCCGACGCGGGAGCCGATGCCGCGGCCACCGCGACCGGCGCGGAGGTGACCGCGTGAAGCCCTTCGCCTACGTACGCGCCACCAGCCTCCAGGCGGCGGCCGACGCCTACGCCGCCCACCCCGGCTCCCGCTACCTCGCCGGCGGCACCAACCTCGTGGACCTGATGAAACTCGGCGTCGAGACCCCCGGCACCCTCATCGACGTCTCCCGCCTGCCGCTGGACGAGATCCGCGAGCTCCCCGACGGCGGCCTGCGCGTCGGCGCCACGGTCCGCAACAGCGAACTCGCCGCCGCCCCCGTGGTGCGCACCCGCTACCCGCTCCTCAGCCGGGCGCTGCTCTCCGGTGCCTCCGGCCAGCTGCGCAATGTCGCCACCACCGGTGGCAACCTGCTCCAGCGCACCCGCTGCGGCCATTTCCAGGACCTCTCCAAACCCTGCAACAAGCGCGAACCAGGCAGCGGCTGCGGGGCCCGCGACGGCCTCCACCGCGACCACGCCGTACTCGGACACTCCGAGCACTGCATCGCCACCCACCCCTCGGACATGGCCGTGGCCCTCGCCGCGCTGGACGCCGAAGTCGAGCTGTACGGCGCGACGGGCACCACCCGTACCGTCGCGGCCGCCGAGTTCCACCGGCTCCCCGCGGACCGGCCCGAGCAGGACACCGTCATCCGCCCCGGCGAGATCATCACGGCGGTGATCCTGCCCGCCCCCGCGCCGGGCGCCCTCTCCCTCTACCGCAAAGCCCGCGAACGCGCCTCGTACGCCTTCGCCCTCGCTTCGGTCGCCGTCGTCCTCGACCTCGACGACGGCCGGGTGCGCCGGGTCGCCCTCGCCTTCGGCGGCCTCGCCCACCGGCCCTGGCGCGCGACCACCGCCGAGGCCCGGCTGACCGGCGCCGTACCGCACCCCGACACCGTCCGCGCGGCCGTCGACGCCGAACTCGCGCAGGCGAGGCCCTTGCGCGACAACGCGTACAAGATCCCGCTCGCCCGCAACCTCGCCTGCGACGCCATCGCCGAGCTGGCCGGCACGCACCCCGGTTCCCCCGCCACGCCGTAGCGGCGCCGCCGACGCGCCGACCAGGAACAGGACCACGATGAGCCCGACCTCCGCCACCCTCGCACCCACCGCCTCCGCCCCCACCGCTCTCGGCGCCTCCGTCCCGCGGCGCGAAGGCCGCGAGAAGGTGACCGGCGCCGCCCGCTACGCCGCCGAACAGCACCTGCCCCTGCGGGCCTACGCCTGGCCGGTGCCCGCGACCGTCGCCCGCGGCCGGATCACCGCCGTCGACACCACCGACGCCCTCGCCCTGCCCGGCGTACTGGGCGTCCTCACCCCCTACGACGCGCCCCGCCTGGGCCCCTCCGACGACCCCACCCTGCAACTCCTGCAGGACACGCGGGTGCCGCACCGCGGCTGGTACGTGGCACTGGCCATCGCCGACACCCTGGAGGGGGCGCGGGCCGCCGCCGACGCCGTGCGCGTCACGTACGAGAGCGAGCCGCACGACGTCACGCTGTACGAAGGGCACCCGGGCCTGTACACCCCCGAGCAGGTCAACGGCGGCTACCCCGCGCACCGCGAACAGGGCGACCCCGACGCGGCGTTCGCCGACGCGCCCGTACGCGTCGACGTCCGCTACGCGGTGCCGCCGCTGCACAACCACGCCATGGAGCCGCACGCCGCCACCGCCGACTGGGACGCCGAAAGCGGCCACCTCACCGTGTACGACTCCTGCCAGGGCACCACGGTGGTGCGCAATGTACTGGCCGGACTGTTCGGGCTGGCGCAGGACCAGATCACCGTCGTGGCCGAGCACGTGGGCGGCGGTTTCGGCTCCAAGGGCACACCGCGCCCCCACGTCGTCCTCGCCGTGATGGCCACCCGCCACTGCGGACGCCCGGTCACGGTGTCCCTGCCCCGACAGCACATGGCCGCCACGGTCGGGCACCGCGCGCCCACCCTGCACCACCTCCGGCTCGGCGCCCGCCCCGACGGCACTCTCACCGCCCTCGTCCACGAGGTCACCACGCACACCTCGCAGATCCGCGAGTTCGTCGAACAGGCCGCCGTGCCGGCCCGGGTGATGTACGCCGTCCAGGACAGCCGCACCACCCACCGCGTCACCGCGCTCGACGTGCCCACACCCTCCTGGATGCGTGCCCCCGGCGAAACCCCCGGCATGTACGCCCTGGAGTCGGCCATGGACGAGCTGGCCGACGCCCTCGGCATGGACCCCGTCGAGCTGCGCGTGCGCAACGACGCGTCCACCGAGCCCGACAGCGGCCGCCCGTTCAGCACGCGCCACCTCGTGGAGTGCCTGCGCGACGGCGCACGCCGGTTCGGCTGGGCCGGGCGCCGGCCGCCCCGCCGCGAGGGGCCGCTCCTCATCGGCACCGGGGTGGCGGCCGCCACCTACCCCGTGTACATCGCCCCCTCGGGCGCCCGGGCCCACGCCCGCCCCGACGGGAGCTACCTGGTCGAGGTCAACGCCACCGACATCGGCACCGGCGCCCGTACGGTCCTGGCCCAGATCGCCGCCGACGCCCTGCACGTCCCGCTCGACGAGGTCTCGCTGGCCATCGGCAACAGCGCGCTGCCGCCCGGCCCCGTCGCGGGCGGCTCCACGGGAACGGCGTCCTGGGGCTGGGCGGTCCACGACGCGTGCACCGCGCTGAGCGACCGGCTCGCCCGGCACCACGGGCCTCTGCCCGCCGCGGGGCTCTCCGCGTCCGCCGACACCACCCAGTCCGCGAAGCAGAAGTCCCCTTACGCGCGCCACGCGTTCGGCGCACACTTCGCCGAGGTCCAGGCCGACACCGTCACCGGCGAGGTACGCGTCCGCAGGCTGCTCGGCGTCTACGCGGCCGGCCGCATCCTCAACCCGCGCACCGCCCGCTCCCAGTTCATCGGGGGGATGGTGATGGGGCTGGGCATGGCGCTCACCGAGCACAGCGCGCTCGACCCCGCGTTCGGCGACTTCGCCGAACGGGACCTGGCCTCCTACCACGTACCGGCCAACGCCGACGTCCCCGTCATCGAGGCCCACTGGATCGAGGAGCACGACAAGCACCTCAACCCGATGGGCAGCAAGGGCATCGGGGAGATCGGCATCGTCGGCACGGCCGCGGCGATCGGCAATGCCGTGTGCAACGCCACCGGCCGGCGGCTGCGGGAACTGCCCCTGACCCCCGACCGGGTCCTGGCCGCCCTCGAAGCAGGGCCGGAGGCGGCGGGCCGCGCCGGATGACGGCAGGGGCAGCGCAGTCGCGGATCTCCGGGCAGGCGCGCCGCCCGCGGGTGACACCTCGCAGGTGGGAACTCCGGTGCGGTACGGAATCGAGGTTCCGTACCGCTCCGGAGGCGGTCAGGTGGAATCCCGTACCACCAGTTCGACCGGGAGGATCCGGCGCGGCTCCTCGCCCCTGCCCCGCCTCGGGGTAGCGCCGGCCACGGACTCGTCGACGATCTTCCCGAGCAGCAGCCGCGTCATCGTGCGGCCCATCTCCTCGATCGGCTGGCGCACGCTCGTCAGGGGCGGATCCATCAGCCGCGCCACCACCGAGTCGTCGACCCCGACGAGGGCGACGTCCTCGGGGACCCGTCGCCCGGCCTCGCGCAGCACCCCGCGCGCGCCGGCCGCCATCACGTCGGAGGCGACGAAGACCGAGTCCAGATCGGGGCTGCGCTCCAGGAGCTCGCGCATCGCGCGTGCGCCGCCCTCCTCGGTGAAGTCCCCGGTCGCCACGAGCGACTCGTCGGGCGTGATCCCCGCCTCGGTGAGCCCCGCGCGGTAGCCGCCCAGGCGCGCGCGGGCCACGTACATGTCGAGCGGCCCGCTGATCGTCGCGATCCGGCTGCGGCCCCGTCCCGCGAGGTGGGCGACGGCGGCCAGGCCGGCGCCGATGTTGTCGGAGTCCACGTAGTCGACGCGTTCGGCCTCGGAGCGCCGCCCGTTCATCACGACCGGCAGCCCCAGCCGCGCGATCCGGTCGGGCAGCGGGTCGTCGCCGTGTACGGATGCCAGCAGCACGCCGTCGACCCGCTGGGCGGCCAGGTACTGTTCGAAGCGCTGGCGCTCGGCCTCGGTCCGGACCAGGGTGAGCAGCAACTGCTTGTCCGCCTGGGCGAGTTCGGCGCTGACCCCGCGGATGAGGTCGAGGAAGTACGGCTCCGAGAAGATCCTTGCCTCGGTCTCCGGGATGACGAGGGCCACGGCGTCGGTCCGGCTGCCGGCCAGCGCCCTGGCCGCCTGGTTGGGCACGTACCCGAGCTCGGCGACGGCTCGGGCGACCGCTTCCTTGGCCTGCCGGCTCACCCGAGGCGAGCCGTTGATGGCCCGGGAGACCGTGCCGCGGCCGACGCCTGCCAGGGCCGCGACCTCTTCCAGGGTGGGCCTGCCGTTCTGCCGTCCGTTCACGACCCTCGAACTCCCCTCGTGCGCCATCGCACTCTCGCCGGGCGCGGGCCCGGCCGGCTGGTCAGGTACATCACGTACGTCGGGCAAGGAGACGGAGTCCACCCGTCGTGGCGGCCCATGTTACGTCGACGGGATGTGGGAGCGCTCCCAGATCATCCTCGATTCCCTCGCACATGTCACCCGCCGTTCTCAATTCGGCCGGGACGAGGGGGAGATGGGTCCGGATCGGCGCCCGCACATGAATACGTGCACACCTCTTGACACCCGTACCCGCCGGCCAGCAACCTTCCGGCAACGGAGTGGGAGCGCTCCCATGCAGGGATGCGACAACGCCCTTCACATCCGGTCCGGGCGGGCCCCTCGCCGAGCCGCGAACGACCCCCGGATCCCCTGGCGCACAACGAGCACCACCTTGGACGAGGAGAGTGGAATGCGCACTTCCAGCAGCAGACGCGGACGCCGCACCGCAATGACCGCGATCGCCGCGGCCGCCGCCGTCGCAACCGGCGCAACCCTGCTCACCGGTTGCGGCGGCGACGACGGCAAGGGCGACGGCGCGGCCGGCGGCGGCCGGATCACGCTGCGCATCGGGACCTTCGGGTCCTTCGGCTACGACGACACCACGGGGGCCAAGCTCTACGCGGAGTACGAGAAGGCCCACCCCGACATCAAGATCGAAGAGTCGAACGTCGCCGACGGCCAGAAGTACTGGGACACCCTCAAGCTGCGCCTCTCCCGCAACAGCGGTCTCGCGGACATCCAGGCCCTGGAGGTGGGATACATCGCGGAGGCGACCGGGCCCGCCATGGCGGACAAGTGGACCGACCTCGGCAAGACGGGCGGCGCGGACCTCGGCGCGTTCCTCGACTGGAAGGTCAAGCAGGCCACCACCGGGGACGGCAAGGTCATCGGCCTCGGCACGGACATCGGCCCGATGGCCATCTGCTACAACAAGGACCTCTTCGCCCAGGCCAAGCTGCCGACCGACCGCACGGAGGTCGCCAAGCTGTGGGCGGGGGACTGGGCGAAGTTCCTCCAGGTCGGGGAGGCGTACAAGAAGAACGCCCCCGCCGGGACCGCCTTCCACGACTCCGCGAGCGGCCTGTTCAACGCCGTGGTTTCCAGCGAGCCGGTGCAGTACGCCAATGCCAAGGGCGAGCTGGACTACGAGAAGAGCCCGGGCGTGAAGCGGGCGTGGGACACCGCCGTGGCGGCGGTCCAGGCCGAACTGACGGCAAAGCTGCGCCAGTTCGACGAGAAGGGCACCTGGAACGCGGCCTTCAAGAACTCGAAGTTCGCCACCGTGGCCTGCCCGAGCTGGATGACGGGGATCATCAAGGAGCAGGCGGGCCCGGAGAACCAGGGGAAGTGGGACGTCGCGGCGCCGCCCGTGGCGGGGAACTGGGGCGGCTCGTTCCTCGCCGTGCCCAAGTCGGGCAAGCACGCCAAGGAGGCGGCCGAGCTGGCCGCCTGGCTCACCGCTCCGGCGCAGCACGCGAAGGTCTTCGGCGTGAACGGCAACATCCCGTCCACCAAGGACACGCTCACCTCCCCGACGGTCCAGGAAGCCAAACTGCCGTACTTCGGTGACACGCCGATCGGCAGGATCTACTCCGAGGCCGCCGTCGGCATCACGCCCGCGCCCATCAGCCGGTGGGACGGCCAGGTGAAGACCTTCCTCACCGACAACGGCATCCTCGACATCGAGCAGCGCGGCACCGACCCGGCGAAGGCCTGGGAGAACGTCAAGAAGCTCGTCGACGACAAGATCGACAAGTAGCGGGCGCGCGCGACGGCCCACCGGCACCCGCCGCCGTCCCGCAGGCGGCGGCGGGGCGTCGCCTCAAGCCACCACACCCGTACCGACCCAGCAGACATAGGCCCCCCGCACCACTGCACGCATCGACCTGGAAGGACGCCCCCGTGGCCACCTCCGTACGGGCGACCAGTGGCGAATCCCCGCCGCTCGCCGCACAGCCCCCAGGGCCCAGCGCCGGCTCGCGCGAGCACCGGCCCTCCGGCCGGAGCGGCGTGCGCAGCACGCTCCACCGCCTCGATCTGAAGGCGGTCCCGTACGTCTTCGTCGCCCCCTTCTTCCTCACCTTCGTGGCCTTCGGCCTCTTCCCGCTGATCTACACGGGCTGGCTCTCCCTCCACCGGGTCGAGCTCGGGGGCAGCGCGCAGTGGAAGGGGCTGGAGAACTACAGCTCCCTGGCCGGTAGCGAGTTCTTCTGGAACGCACTCGCCAACACCTTCACCATCGGCGTGCTGTCGACCGTTCCCCAGCTGCTGATGGCCCTCGGCCTGGCGCATCTGCTCAACCACCGCATCCGCGGAAGGGGGTTCTTCCGCGTCGCCGTCCTGGCCCCGTACGCCACCTCCATCGCGGCGGCGACGCTCGTCTTCGCCCAGCTCTTCAACACGGACTACGGCCTGATCAACACGGCCCTGGGCCTGTTCGGCTTCGACCCGGTCGCCTGGGAGTCCTCCAAGTGGGCCGCGCAGATCGCGATTTCGGTGATCGTGACCTGGCGCTGGACGGGCTACAACGCGCTCATCTACCTGGCGGCGATGCAGTCCGTGCCGCAAGAGCTGTACGAGGCCGCGGCGCTGGACGGAGCCTCGCGCCGGCGCCAGTTCCTCAGCGTCACCATCCCCTCCATCCGGCCGACGATCCTGTTCACCGTCATCGTCTCGACGATCGGTGCCACCCAGCTCTTCGGCGAACCGATGCTCTTCGGTGGCAGCGTCGGCATCAGCGGCGGCAGCGGGAACCAGTTCCAGACGCTGAGCCTGCTCATGTACGAGAAGGGGTGGGTGACCGGCGCCCTGGGCCAGGCCTCCGCCATCGCCTGGGTGATGCTGCTGCTCCTCCTGCTCGTGGGGGGCGGCCATGCCCTGATCTCCCGCTCGAAGAACAAGCGCAGGAAGGCGGGGAACTGACCCCATGGCCCACGCATTCGACACGACGACAGCCAAGGTGCCGCGCCCCGGTCGTCTGCGGCCGTCGGCCGGCCGCCGGCACCACGCAGGACCGCTGACCTACCTCCTGCTGGGGCTGGCGGCCCTCCTCTCCCTCTTCCCCCTCTACTGGAACGTGGTCGCCGCCTCCCACTCCGGCGAGCGCGTGGTGAAGGCACCGGCCCCGCTCCTGCCCGGCCCCCGGCTCTTCGACAACCTCGCCTTCGCCTGGAACCAGGTCGACATGGGCGAGGCGCTGGTGAACACGACGATAGTGGCCGGGCTCGTGGCCCTGTCCACCGTCCTGTTCTCCACCCTGGCCGGATTCGCCTTCGCCAAGCTGCCCTTCAGGGGCCGGGGCGCCCTGCTGGCGCTCGTGGTGGCGACCATGACGATCCCGCCGCAGCTCAGCGTGATCCCCCTCTACCAGATCATCACCGACCTAGGCTGGGTCGACCGGCTGCAGTCGGTCGTCCTGCCCTCGCTCGTCGCCGCCTTCGGTGTCTTCTTCATGCGCCAGTTCCTCATCGAGGCCCTTCCGGTGGAGCTGGTGGAGGCGGCCCGCATGGACGGCGCCCACAGCCTGCGCATCATCTGGCACGTGGTCTTCCCGGTGGCCCGGCCCGCGATGGCGGTCCTCGGGATGCTCGTGTTCGTCCAGGCCTGGAACGACTTCTTCTGGCCCTTCATCGCGCTGACCCCGGACGGGAACCCGACCCTCCAGGTGGCCCTGGCCGGCCTCGGCACGGGCAACCACACCATCAACCAGGCCGTCGTGCTGACCGGTGCGCTCATCTCCACCCTGCCGCTCCTCCTGGTCTTCGCCGTGCTCGGCAAGCACATCGTGGGCGGCATCACCGCCGGCGCCGTCAAGAACTGACGGCTCGACGGCGGGTGCGCCGGGGAACGGACCGCGCGTCCGGCACCCGATACCCACCCCCTCGCCCAAGCATCACGTCTTCCCGCAGCACCTTCATCCGGCACCACGAAATCGACACTTCCGTTGGGAGCGCTCTCCTATGACCGCGTCCGAAACGACCGCACCCGAGACCCGGCCGCTCATGGCCGCCCGCACCTTCCCGCCCGACTTCCTGTGGGGCACCGCCACCGCCGCGTACCAGATCGAAGGCGCGGCCCGCGAGGGCGGCCGGACACCGTCCATCTGGGACACCTTCTCCCACACCCCGGGCAAGGTCTTCGAAGGCCACACCGGTGACGTGGCCGTCGACCACTACCACCGCTACCCGGAGGACATCCGTCTGATGTCCGAACTGGGCCTGGGCGCCTACCGGTTCTCCGTCTCGTGGTCGCGCGTACAGCCGACCGGCCGGGGACCGGCCGTCCAGAAGGGCCTGGACTTCTATCGACGGCTCGTCGACGAGCTGCTCGCCGCGGGCATCGAGCCCGCCCTCACCCTCTACCACTGGGACCTGCCCCAGGAACTCGAGGACGCCGGCGGCTGGCCCGAGCGCGCGACCGCCGGGCGGTTCGCCGAGTACGCGGGCTTCGTCGCGGACGCCCTCGGAGACCGGGTGAAGCTCTGGACCACCCTCAACGAGCCCTGGTGCAGCGCGTTCCTCGGCTATGGATCGGGTGTCCACGCCCCGGGCCGCACCGACCCGGTCGCCGCACTGCGCGCGGCCCACCACCTCAACCTCGCTCACGGCCTCGCCGTCCAGGCCCTGCGCGCCGCGCTGCCCGGGGACGCTCTGGTCGCCGTCTCCCTCAACCTCCACGAGGTCCGCCCCCTGACCCCCTCCGCCGAAGACCGTGACGCGGCCCGGCGCATCGACGCCGTCGGCAACCGGATCTGGCTCGGTCCCATGCTCGAAGGCGCCTACCCCCAGGACCTGTTCGCGGACACCGCCCATCTGACCGACTGGTCCTTCGTCCACGATGGCGACGCCGCCGCGATCCATCGGCCACTGGACCGGCTCGCCCTCAACTACTACACCCCGACGGTGGTCTCGCACGTTCCGAACGGGGGGCAGAAGCCGCAGGACGACGGGCACGGCAACAGCGAGCACTCTCCCTGGCCCGGGGCGGACGAGGTCGCCTTCCACCGGGCGCCGGGCGAGCGCACCGCGATGGGCTGGCCGGTCGACCCGAACGCCCTGTACGACTTGCTGACCCGAACCGCCGCCCGCCATCCGGCCCTGCCGCTGATCGTCAGTGAGAACGGGGCGGCGTACGAGGACGAGACCGGCCCCGACGGCACGGTCCACGATCCGGAGCGCGCCGCCTACGTCCACGCACACCTCGACGCCGTACACCGGGCGATCGTCGACGGGGTGGACGTACGCGGCTACTTCCTCTGGTCGCTGCTCGACAACTTCGAGTGGGCGTACGGATACGCCAAGCGATTCGGGGTCATCCACGTCGACCACGACACCCTGGAGCGCACTCCCAAGTCGAGCGCGCGCTGGTACGGGGCCGTGGCCCGGACGGGCGAGCTGCGTGCTCCGGGCGCCGCGTAGCCGGTGCGGACCGACTCGTTTCGAGGGGCGACGAGGGTGGCGCCGGGGGTGCCCGCCCCGGTCAGAAGCCGGGCGGGGGCGTCAGATGGAACCGGGAGATGACGTCGGGCAGCCAGGGGGGCCGGCCGATCTCGAGCCCGTACTTGGTGGCGAGCACCGGTATCGCGTCCTCCGCGGGCGGCTGCCCGTCGGCGAGCAGCTCGGCCAGCTCGCGGAAGAAGTGCTCGAATCCGGCCGGGCTGATGATCTCGATCATCCGGGCCGGTACGGGGCCCGCGTTCCACATGGTGTGCAGTTCCCCCCGCGGCTTGGTGATGTAGCCGCCGGAGCCCAGAACGGTTTCGCGGTCGCCGGAACGGAAACCGATCTCGCCCTCGGTGACGATCGAGTACTCGTCCTCACGGGTGTGCAGGTGCGGCGGCACCAATGCGCCGACCGGGAAGGGGTGCTCCACGACGGAGACCGCACCACCGGTGTCCTCCCCCCACAGCTTGAAGACGACCCCGATCGAGCCGAGGAAGCCTTCGTCCCCTTCGCCGGGGCGAACGATGGTGAGCGGCGGGGCCAGCGGCTCTGTCATGGCGATCACTCCCGACAGTATTTGGAGATACACTGGCGTTTATCCAAATAGTCTCCACCGTGGAAGCTCGGGGCGTCAAGTTTTGAGTGAACAGCAGCGTTCTGTGAAATCGCGTGGCTACGAGATGCGAAAACGCGCCGACGACGTCAACCGGACGCGGCAGCGCATCATCGAAGCCGCCGTGCATCTGCACGGGACGGCGGGCCCGGCATCGACGAGCATCGCGGCGATCGCCGAACACGCCGGGGTTACGCGGCTGACCGTGTACCGGCACTTCCCGGACGAGACGGCACTGTTCGAGGCGTGCTCGGGGCACTGGCTGTCGCGGCAGAGGCTGCCCCGGCCCGAGGTATGGGTCGCGTTCGAGAACCCCTTCGAGCGGCTCACGGCCGGACTCACCGACATCTACGGTTTCTACCGCTCGGGCGAGCAGATGCTGACGCTCGTCATCCGCGACCAGCACGCCGTACCCGAGTCGATACGCGAGGCCCGGGAGGAGATGGCCCGGAAGTACGTCGAAGCCCTGGCCGGCGCATGGCCCGAGGCCGGATCCCCGCTCCGGCGGGCGGTGATCGGCCATGCCGCGGCGTTCACGACCTGGCGCTCCCTGTGCCGGGAGCAGGGGCTCACGGACCGCGTGGCGGTCGAGGTGATGGTCGCGCTGGTGGAAGCGGTCGGCACGAAGCCTTGAGGAGGCCGGAGGGGCTGCCGGGCCGCCCGACCGGGTGGTGGGAGGGCGCGGCCGGCCCGGAGGTCAGTCGCGGTACACGATGATGAAGGCGCCGCGGGGATGGGAGCCCGACTGTCCGGCCGTCTCCGCGAGGGCGCGGCGCAGGTCGTGCAGGTGGGTGGTGGCGAGCTGGAGCGCGGGCTCCTCCGGCTGGTAGGTGGTGCCCCGCGGGTAGTCGGTGTCCGGTTGCGTGGTCATCTCGATGTGGCAGCCGAGGACGTGGGTGATCGGGCGGGTCGCGCAGAAGTCCACGAGCCGGTCCACCGTGTCGGCGTAGGCGGCCCGGTCCTCCACGTAGAGCCGTCCGGGGTAGAGCGAGTCGCCGGTCAGCAGCAGACCCGTGTGCCGGTCGTGGAAGACCAGGGCGGCGCCCTGGTGGCCGGGCCCGGGGATGAGGTCGAGGACACGTCCGCCGAGGTCGAGCTCGGCGGTGCGGTGCGGCCAGTCCTCGAGTCCGAAGTGGGCCGTGACCTCGTCCAGCCCCGGGCCGACGATCGTGGTGTCCGGTCGGTCGGCGAACTGCCCGTCGCCCGCGATGTGGTCGCCGTGCCCGTGGGTGTGGGCGACCGTCAGCCCGTACCGTACGCGGGGATTGCGCGTCAGCCAGTCCTCGATCAGGGCGTCGACGGTCGCGCGCAGGGGGAAGTGGCCCGGGTCGGCGGTGGCGCCGGTGTCGAGCAGGAGCGCCCGCTCGTTCCCGAAGAGGAGGAAGAGGAACGGCGCTTCGTAGTGCACCGACTTGTTCTGGCGCAGGACCACCGTGTTCCCGGTGTAGGCATGCACCTGGATCTCCGGGGCGGGGTCGTGCTTGGGGGACGGCCAGCCCGCGTGCCACACGGCGTCCAAGCTGCCGGGGACCGGGGCGTCGGCGAGGAAATCGATCACGCCCCCAACCTATAGCCGCCGCTCTCCGATGGCGTGCGTCGCGCGGACGGGAAACGGTGGAGGTGGTGAGCGCCGACACGGCGGGTCGGAGCACCTGGCACCTGGCCGTGCAGACGGGAAGGGAACGGCGATGACGGACTGGAACGGCACGGCTCCGAAGAAGAACGCCGCGGCCGAGGAGCCGGACCGTGCATCCGAACGGCCCAACGGCACCCTGCGCCTCGGTCCCGGCTGACAGCTCGCACTCCGCCCCCGCCGGAGCCCCCTCCGGCTTGCACGGCACACCGCACCCGGCTCACACGGCAGACCGCACCTGTACGAAAGGCGAGATCCCCATGCGTGCCACCTTCCTGTACGGCCCCGGCGACGTGCGCGTCGAGAACGTCCCCGACCCCGAGATCGTCGAGCCCACGGACGCGATCGTCCGGATCACGCTGGCCTGTGTCTGCGGCTCCGACCTGCACCCCTACCACTCCATGGACAAGACCGAGGAGGGCGTGCCGATGGGGCACGAGTTCCTCGGCATCGTCGAGGAGACCGGCTCCGACGTGCAGCGCTTGAAGCGGGGCGATTTCGTGGTCTCCCCGTTCGCGTACGCCGACAACACCTGTCCGATCTGCCGGGACGGCTTCCACACGGCCTGTCCGCACGGCGGCTGGTACGGCGCCCGCGGTGTCGGGGGAGCGCAGGCCGAGGCCGTCAGGGTGCCGCAGGCCGAGGGCACCCTGGTGAAGATCCCCGCGGACGTGGACACCGCCCTCCTGCCCTCACTGCTCACCCTGAGCGACGTCTACCTGACCGGCTACCACGCCGCCCACATGGGCAGGGTCGAAGCCGGCAAGACCGTCACCGTCATCGGCGACGGCGCGGTCGGCCTGTCTGCCGTGCTGGCCTCTCGCCGCATGGGGGCGGAGAAGATCATCCTCATGGGCCGCCACACCTCCCGCACCGACCTCGGCCGGGAGTGGGGCGCGACCGACGTGATCGCGGAGCGCGGCGAGGAGGGCGTCGCCAGGGTGATGGACCTGACCGGCGGCGAGGGCTCGCACGTGGTGCTGGAGGCGGTCGGGCTGATGCCGGCGTACGAGCAGGCGTACGGCATCGTCCGCCCCGGCGGGATCATCTCCCGCGTCGGCGTCCCGCAGTACGAGGAAGCGCCCGTCGGGTTCGGGTCGCTGTTCGGGAAGAACGCCGGCCTGACCGGCGGCCCCGCCCCCGTACGCGCCTACATCGAGCAGGCCATCCCCGACGTGCTGGAAGGCCGAATCGACCCGGGCCGGGTGTTCGACGCCGAGGTCGGCCTGGACCGGGTCGCCGACGCCTACAAGGCGATGGACGACCGCAGCCGGCTGAAGGTGCTGGTGCGCCCCTGACCGCCGGAGCGCCCACTCCCGTACACCCGAACGACGTCACCCACGCCCAGCCAACTCGGCAGCACAGGCGCCCAGAACGCGGTCGCGCCCAGCCCGCCGAGGGTGGCCGGGACGATCGCCGCGAACGGCAACCGCCACAAGCACGGGGGCAGGAGCAGCAGGGGGATCGCATGAGCGACGATGGAAGCCCACGGCGGCACCGGCCGTTCGGTGGCGTGTGCAGTCGTGGGCGGGTTGAGTTCGCTGAGCGCCGTCATGGCATCAGCCTGCTCCGTCCTCGGCAGACGGTCGTCACCGCTGAGGCGGTACCGCCGTCAGCGCGGGGGAGCCCTGTGCCAGACCCTGGGATGACGCGTCGACTCTCCATGACTTCGGACAAGGGGGCCGGATGGCGTTCGAAGGCGTCAGGGACGATGGGCTCGTGCATGTCCTTCCATCTGTGGAGGATGCGGCGGCCGGGTGTTTTTCGTGTTGGCGGATCACCTCCTGACCATGATCTAGGTCCGCTGGGTGCCTTGGAGCTGTCGTCGTGCGCCCTGGCGCACGGCAGCCCTGGACCGACCTCGAACGCTCCGCTCGTCGCCTTGCCCACCGTGTGTCAAGCCTTCTGGCGGGCCGCCTTGTAGAGCTTGACGGTCAGCGCGGCGACTTCCTCCTGCGACGGACCGCTGCCGCCGGTCATCGGCTGTGCCAAGTCGATGACGTTGACGCCACCGAGGGTGGAGCGGTCGGCCCAGGCGCAGACCGGGAACTGGAAGTCCGCGGCTCCGCTCTTCGGGGCATCGACACCCTTGTCGTGCGTGACCTTCACGTCCTGGCACTTCATGAGCGCACCCTCGAAGCCGGCGGGCTTCACCGCCCTGGGGCTGCCGACGCGCTGCATCACGAGCCCTCGTGGCTTCCCGTCGCCTTTGAGGCCTTTCTTGGCCACGTTGGCGAAGTAGTCGTCGAGCGCTCTGGCGGGGTCGGCGATCTCGCCGTAGAGGCCGTCGAAGGTCAGTCGCCTGCCGCCCACCTTCGCCGGGTCGTCGGCGTCAGTACTCTCAGCGTTGTAAATTCCGGACGCCGCGCGGGCGTTACTCACCCCGCGGCTCTCGGCCTCCTTCCTCTGTTCGGCGCTCAGCGCGCCCGGGGTGTTGCCCGGACCCGACTTCTTGTAGGCCTCGACCGACGCCGGGGCGACGAGTGTGTAGCCCTTGGTGCCGTCGCTGATTTCGCTGTTGCTCGCGCTGTCACCGATGCCGCCGCCGTCGTCGTCGGCGTCGCCGCCGAACGCGAAGTACGCGCCGCCCGCGATCACCGCGAGGGCGACGACCACGCCGCTGACGATCAGACCCGCCTTCCTCCTCGGAGCCGGCTGATATGGCTGGAAGCCGCCGGGGGCGGCGCCGTACTCGGGCTGCCGGCCGTACGGCCCGGACTGGTTGTGGCTCATGCGCGCTGTCCCCTTTGCCTACGGTTCCGTGATCGGTGTCCGACTCCCGAAGCGGCTGCTGCCGCGAGCCGGACGTCCCGATGTTGGTGCCCCGTACCGTCCGGCCGACAGGCCAAGTGACCGGCCATCGGTGACCGGCCGCCGGGTGACCGGTCCTCGGCGTTGCCCGCGGTCCGTGCCGGTACCGCGGCCGGGGCCTCGGCCTCGGCCGTGGACGTCATGCTCCCGCGGTCACGGGGCGCCGGTCGTGGGAGGTGCGAACGTGGCCGGTGCGAAGTCCCGGTGCCGGCCACGGAAGGCGTGTCCGAGGTGGTGCTGGAGACGGACGTGGCGGAATTGGTACACGGCTCCGGTCTGGCGCAGCACCCCCCGGTCGTAGGCGTCGTCCAGGAACGCGGCGGGGTCCCAGGGGAGCCGCCCGGCCAAGGGCAGCCAGACACGCGCGAGCACGATCCATTGGCCCCAAGCGGTGAAGGTGAGGACATAGGAGGCCGCGCCGCCCAGGCCGCCGACCGCGCCGATGAACAGGCTGTCCTGGACTCCCCAGTTGAGTGGACCCACCGCCCCTTGGAGCAGGTGGACGATCAGGTACCCGCCGAAGGCGATGGCCAGCGTGAACGCCGGAGCAAGGATGAGGAACTGCCGGGCTGCCGTCGTACGGTTCGAGGACAGCAGGCTGACGGGGGTGGCCGCCGTCGTGACGTCCACCGGTGCTTCGAGTGCGGCCATGAGCCCGAAGACGACACCGGCGGCCGAGCCGAAGACGAGCCCGAGGACCAGCATGTTGATCAAGGTGCCTTCGACGATGCGCGGGTCGGTGACGGATGTGCCCGCGGCCAGCGCGCGTCCGACGGTGAGGGCACAGGCGCATCCGACGCCCAGGACGGCGCCGCCGATCAGGCCGCGTCCGAACCGGCCGAGGAACGTATGCAGGGGGCGGCGCCCGAGGCTGTCGTGCGCGGGGCGCAGGGTCAGGCGGATACGGGCCGGTTCGAAAGCCGCTCCACCGCCGGACCTGTCCGCCATGGCGTAGACGGCCCCGAAGGCGAGGCCTGCGGCGGGCCCCATGAGGACGCCCTGCAAAAGGAGTTCGCCGACGGAGAGCGGGGTGAGCAGGAGGCCTACCAGCCAGTCGGCCAGGGTGATGCTCAGCGCGGTGGCCAGGACGAAGGCCAGCGTCCGTATCGGCCGTGACAGTGAATCGCCGAGCTGCCACCACGCCAGGTCCTGGCGCTCGCGGTCGAGGCGGACCAGGTGGTGGGCGAGGTGGCCGAGCCAGCGCTCGGCCCGACCCGGGTCCGCGTACGGTGCTCTCGGCTGTCGGCCGGCCGCATCGCGTTCAGGTGCGCGCCGTCGGTAGACCGCAGGCACGAAACCCGCCAGCAGGTGTTCCTCGAGGTTCTTCGCCGAGGGGAACCGGGTGGCGTCCAGGAGTTCGGCAGGATCCCGGTCGGGCGTCTCGCTGTAGAGGGTACGGGCGAGGATGACCATGAGCGGGGTGGTCAGCACCGCGGCGAGGTTCGTGTGCGCAGGACCCTGGCACGTGCGCAATTCCGTGAGGACCGCGTCCCACGTCGAGCCGGGCGCCCCAGCGCCGGAGGAGGCGCTCCCCTCGGACGGGACGGTACGTGCGGTACATGCGGTGCGTGCAGTGCGTGCGGTGCGGGGCAGGTAGTCGGCGAGGTCCTCGAGGGTGAGGTCGGTGAGCTCGATGCCCCCGGCCCAGACGAGCGGCGCGTGGGCCTCCAGGACCGCTTCGGCGTACTCGTCGCGCCGGCTGGTGAGGACGAGCGGTGAGGAGGTCGCGTTGAGGGCGTCCAAGGCGTCGTGCCGCAGGCCTTCGGCGATCTCGTCGAACCCGTCCAGGACGGGCAGGATGAGGTCGGCGTCGACCAGCACGGCGGCGAGAGTCGCCCCGCCGGAGCTGCGGCGGGCCAGATGGGGGTGGTCACGCAGCAGCCGGTCGATCAGCCAGTCCCGCAGCGCGGTGGTCGACGGGTCCCAGGAACCGATGCTGAAGAGGACCGGCACACGGCCGTGCGGGGCAGTGGCTTCCAGCAGGTCCAGGACGAGCCTGATCGTGAGGACGGACTTGCCCGAGCCGGCCCGGCCGAGGATCACCATTCGTCCGGACGGGATGCGCAGGTAGACCTCGGCCATGCTGCGCAGGTCGCCGCCCAGATCCACCTCACGCGGGGTCTCGCCCGGTCCCAGGCGCTGGATGTTCTCGGCTCGGTCGGTCAGAACGGCGGGCGCCGGCTCCCACCGTACGGGCAGGGGGAACGGGTCGTGGACGCGGCGTTGCGCCTCCTCGCGGCGCCAACGGCGCCGGACCTCCGTCGCCAGCTCCTGCGCGGCGTCCGCGAGTACGTGGTGCACGGGTGGCCGGGAGGGTGGTGCGGGTGCGGGTGCGGGTGCGGGTGCGGGTGCGGGTGCGGGTGCCGGCTGTCCGGGGCCGCTTCGGTCGGCACCGGTGCCCCGGGTCGCCGTGGACGAGCCGGCAAGGGCAGCGGCCAGGCGCAGACGGTCCGCTTCTCCCAGGCCGAGCGCGTCCGCGAGCAGATTCACCGTCCCCATCCGGTGGTTCGTGGACGTGCCGCTCTCCAGTCGGCGAATGGTGCGCTCGCTGACCCCGGACCGTTCGGCCACCTGCTCCTGCGTCAGGTCCGCTTCATCGCGCAGCTTGCGTAACAACGTGCCGAGGTCCTCTGTCATGCAGCACCCCCTCTGATTCACCAGTACGAACGGCGGTGAGCCTACCCGTGGCCGCCGGTCACAAATGGCCGGGCGTCTGACCTGTTCAGCGGCCATGGCCGAGGCCACTGTCGGGGTCGGCGCCCCTGTACGCATACGGAGGACGGAAAGCGAGGAGCCGAGGTGGCCAACCGCTTCTGGTGCGGAGAGTGCAACTTCAAAACGCCCTGGGTCGACGCGTCCGAGGGTCGGCGCCGGCAGATCGAGCACTACGCCCGCAAGCATCCCGGCACTTGCCCGGCCGGCCAGATCGAGACCCGAAGGCGCGGCCCGGGGAGGCGCACTGGATGCCTGCTGCTGGCGGCCGGCGCCCTCGTCCTGCTCGGCATGGTGGCCGCGTGGCGCCACTGAACGCCTGATGCACAGCACATGCCCGACATCTTCAGGAGGTTGATTCATGTCACACCAGCCCGCAACCCCGCGTCACGACGGCCCTTCCCGCCCTTCCGGTCCTCCAGTGCGGCGCCGTCCCGGCACCGCCACAGCCGCGGGCGGACTCGGTATCGCGTACGGATTGGTGGTGGCGTGTGCCGGAGGGGTCGGAATGGTCTGGGGACTGAGCTCATTCGGTGAGGTGGGATGGTTGGTCTTCCTCTGCGCCTTCGTCATCCCGTTCGGCATCGCCCTGATCCGCAACGGGGCCAAGGTGCTGTCGGGGCAGCCCCAGGCGGGTCCTCGGCTGAGCCAACTGCTCGTGGCACCGGCGGGCCTGTCCGCTATTGCCATCGGGAGCATGGTGGCTCAGGCGGACTTGGCCGCCGGTGAAGCGCAGCAGCAGCTGGCGGGCTTCATCACGGCCTTCGTGGTCTCGGTCGTGGCGATCGTGCTGACCGAGGCGCGGTCCACGAAGGCATATCTCGGCCTGGGCTCTGACGTGGCGTGATCCGTTCGGTCCTCACTGATGCCAGGTCGCCGCGCAGGTGGGCAGAGGTCGACTGTCGGTTCCGTCGACCTGCGCAGACAGGAAAGGAGTTGCGCCGGGGGCGGGCGGGGGTTTGAGTTCGTCCGTGACTGCTTTGGACGATCTTGTGCGGCCCGACCGCTACCCGCGTTCCTCCCGCTACGATCCGGCCTGGCTCGTCGGCCTCGACATGGGCCCGAATCCGTTGTGGCTCTTGGAGGACTTGGTTCGGGACCTGGATCTGCGGCCCGGGATGCGGGTCCTGGACCTCGGCTCCGGCAAGGGTGCCACGTCCGTCTTCCTGGCCCGGGAGTTCGGCGTGGACGTCGTCGCCGCCGACTGGTGGATATCCGCGGAGCATGCGGCCGCCGTTTTCGCCGAGGCGGGGGTCGCCGACCGAGTGACGGCGGTACGGGCGGAAGCCCACGCCCTGCCGTTCGAGGCGGAGAGCTTCGACGCGATCGTGAGCATCGACGCCTTCGAATACTTCGGCACCGCCGACGGCTACCTGCCCTACCTGGCCCGCTTCCTCCGCCCCGGCGGTCAGCTCGGCGTGGCCACTCCCGGCATGACCCGCGAGGTACGCGATCTCGGCACGATCCCGCCCCACATCAAGCGCGTGGTCGGCTGGGAGGCGATCGCGTGGCACACGGCGCAGTGGTGGCGGTTCCAGTGGGAGATCACCGAACTGGTGGACGTCACCTCCGCGCGACTCCAGGAGGACGCCTGGAAGGACTGGCTCTTGTGGGCGCGTGCGTGCGCCGAGCACCAGCCGGACGGTGAGAAGGCCAACCGGCCGGTGATCGACATGCTCACCGAGGACGGCGGGGAACACCTCTCCTTCGCCCTCTTGACCGCCCGCAAGCGGTAGGCGGACGACAGCCTCCCTTTGCCGGGCGACCACCCCGCACGGCTCGGCCCGTACGGCCATCGGCAGATCACGAAGCGGGACTGCGGTCTCGTCGGCTGTGGGGTCACACGTCGTGGGCGAGGGGGTGCAACGGTTCGTACAGCGGAAGTTCGGCGCCGCTGGGCATCCGGACCGCGGTCAGTTTGCCCCAGCGCTGTTCGCTGACCGGGCGGGTGATCTCGACTCCCTTGGCGCGGAACTCGCGGAGCTGGGAGTCGAGGTCGTCGCACATCAGGTAGAACTCGTGCCGGGGCGGGCCATCGGCCGGGTGTACGGCCACTTCGGCCGGGGGCAACTTGAAGATGAGCCAGCCGCCGCCCGCGTCGACGCCGGGGAAGTCGAGGACGTCACGGATGAAAGCGCGGTCCGCCTCGGCGTCCTGGCTGTAGAGGATGACATGCGCACCGCTGATCATGGCCGGCCCCTGTCCATCGACGTGCTGACGGTAGTGTCCCCGGCATCCTGGCACGCCAAGGCCAAGATGGTCCTCGGCTGGGTTCGGTGACACGGCGACCGAATCGAATGCTCTACGGCCGCTCTCGACGGTAGCCACGGATGTGAGAATGGGGACCCCTTCCGGCGCTCGAGACAGGAGCATCTTGACCACGGCCAACCGCTGGCACCTGCGAGGCTCTGTCGGTCACTCCTACTCCGGTGAGGAAGCTCGGCAACTGCTTCGACACCGGTGGGACTGGGCGAGCCAGGAGACGTGGTTCGAGAATGGAGCGGGGCGGCTCCTGGCCGTGGTGAGCAACGGCGAACGCGCGATGGTCGTGTTGCTGGACGGGGAGGGCGACCCGGGTGAGCATCTCGTCGATCCACGCGGAGAAGGCTCCTCTGGTGGCTATCTGCTGTCCAACGGACAGGTCGACAGCTACGCCGACCGGGACACTGTCGCCTTCGACGTGGCCGGCCGAGCCGTGGCCCACTTCATCGAGCACGGCACCTGGCCCGCCGAGGTGACCGTTGAAGACGACCGGCCCGCAGACGAATGACGGCCCGCCCCCGACAAGGGGACCGGAGGGGGGCCGCCGTTCCGCGGTGCTAGATGCCGAACATGACCACCACCAGGAACGCCCCGACAGCGGAGCCGACGATCAGCGGTTCTCGCACACTCGGGTAACGAAAGGTTGATGCCGCGCGCGATCGAGTGAGAGCCGTGTCGAATCCCACCCTGAGCGACCCGTGATCGAACGGTTCCGCCAGGACATCCACCGCGTTCGAACCGCCCCATCTCCCGTTTCGACGTCGGGACGGGCCGTCGGTGCGGAGCCGATGGCCGGCCCCATGCGGGGCAGGGCAGAGGCTGACCGCGCAGGTCATCGATCCGATCAGCGACGCGCACTCGGCCATGCAGCCGAGCATGCCGCCGTGGATGTTGCCGATGCCGCCGAAGACGGCTGCGGTGAAGGCCTTGAGGCTCATCAGGAAGCCCATGTTGCGGAAGATCCCGCCGTGCGCGAAGCCGATGAACTGGACGATGCCGTACGCCATCGTGGAGTCAATGGCGATCGGCCATCCAGTCGAGGGGCAGCCGTTGGCCGCCCCGCCCGCCGCGCGGACCGCCGACGGACCCGGCTCGCTTCTCAGGCGGCGCCGGCTTGTGAGGCATCCGCGGCCTCCGCGGAGTCGGTCGTGTTGGCGGCGGCGACGGCGATGGTGCCCGGTCGTGGCTTGCGGACGAGCGGGAGCGTCGCGCACGCGGCGAGCAGGGCGGCCGCGGCCACCGCGTACCAGCCGTGCCGGAACGCGGCGACGGCGTGTCCGGGGGCCGGGGTGCCGAGGATGCCGACCAGGACCGCGACGCCGAGGACCGCGCCGATCTGGCGGCCCATCGAGGTGATGGCCGATCCGGTGGCGAAGCGGGCCGGCGGCAGAGCGGCCGCCGACACCCCCGTCAGGACCGGGAACGTCATGCCGACGCCGAGGCCGGTCAGCAACATGCCGGGCAGGAGCGAGGCCGCGTAGGCCGATCCGGTGTCCAGCGTCGCGGCCCACGCGTCCGCAACACCGGCGCCCCCCGCGATCGCCTCGCCGCCAGACTGCGCGCACTGGCCGAGGCGGGCGTGGTCGAGCGCCGTGCCTACAGCGAGCGCCCCTTGCGATTCGAATACCACCTCACGGAAGCCGGCCGCGATCTCGCACCGGTGATGCACGCGCTGCTGGCCTGGGGCGATCGCTGGGCGGTGGACACTCCACCGGTCGCCTTCCGGCATCGCGCCGGGCATGGAGAGGGGTCCGAGCACGAGCACGACCTCGAGCTGAAGTCGACGTGCCGGACCTGTGGCGAGGAGGTCGAGTCGGGGAGTCTCACGATCGACGTACGGGCGCCCGGATGGGATCGGGCCGGGCCGGTCGAAGGCTCCTGAACTCGGCGGCGATCAAGAAGTGAAGGGGCCGCCGCTCCATCGGCCGACGGAACCGGCTGGGCATGTCCTGCGGCCGGGTTGAAAGGTGGCCGCGCAGGCGAGCGGGGGATGCGCCGTCCGTTTCGGCTCCACCGCCTGACGGCGAGATTCTCACCGCCCCGCCTGCGGTTTCGTCACCCCGGGGCCGGAGGGCGGGCGGGCCGATCGCCCCCGCTGATGCCCGGCGCAGCGACCGCGTGGGCGCACGGCGGGGGCGTACGGCGGAGGCTCGGCCCGTACGTGCTGGTCAGGCGGCGAGGACGCCGGTACCGAGGAGTCCGAAGAGCAGGATTCCGACCGCGATGCGGTAGATGACGAAGGCGTTGAAGGAGTGCTTGGCGACGTACTTGAGGAGCCAGGCGATGGAGGCGTACGCGACGGCGAAGGAGACGGCGGTGCCGACGACCAGGGGCAGCGTGTCGACGCCGGCGCCGACGGCGTCCTTGAGTTCGTAGAGGCCGGCGCCGGTGAGGGCGGGGATGCCGAGGAAGAAGGAGAGGCGCGTGGCGGCGACGCGTTCGAGGTCGAGGATGAGGCCGGTGGACATGGTGGCGCCGGAACGGGAGAAGCCGGGGAAGAGCAGGGCGAGGATCTGCGAACAGCCCACCAGCATTGCGTCCTTGAGGCCGGTGTCGTCCTCGCCGCGCTTGTGGCGTCCCATCTGGTCTGCGGCCCACATGAGGCCGCTGCCGAGGATGAGGGAGCCGGCGACCACCCACAGGGAAGCCAGGGTGCTCTCGATGAGGGGTTTGGCGGCGAGTCCGACGACCACGATGGGGATGGTGGCGTAGATGACCCACCAGGCGAACTTGTAGTCGTGGTGGTAGCGCTCTTCGCGGTTGGCGAGGCCGCGCCCCCATGCGGTCATGATCCGCACGATGTCCTTGAAGAAGTAGACCAGGACCGCGGCGATCGCTCCGACCTGGATGACCGCGGTGAAGGCGACGACGGCCTTGTCGTCCACGGGGATGCCCATCAGCCCCTCGGTGATCTTCAGGTGGCCCGTCGAGGAGACCGGCAGGAACTCGGTGACCCCCTCGACGATGCCGAGGACCGCTGCCTGCCCGATGCCGATGGTGCTCAATTCGTCCGTCCCTGGGGTTGGTTCGATCTGCTGCTGGTCAAGCGGAGGCTCACCGCCGCGCGGGCCGGGGCTGCGGACTCGGCGGGGCGCTGCGGGAGGCCGCCCGGCATCGCGGGCGCGCCCGGAACCCTTTCCCCGTGGTGCAGTTGAACACCGGGGGTGCACGCCACGAGCCGACTATAGCGTCTACTGCGATGTAGACGAACGTAAGGGTGACCGCGCTTCGGGCAGCCGGGTGCCCCGCTTCGGCGGGCGTGTGAACGCGGAGCGTGTCGGCGGCGAGCCGTATTCACCCCGGTCTACGGTGGATTCGAGGTCCGGCGCCGCGCCCGCCGTTCCGGGCGAGGGTCCCAGGCGTGGTGGCCGACGCCGTCGGGGCAGCCGCCCCGTACGCCTTCACCTGCGAGGAGCGGCACATGAACCCGACAACAAGGGGGACCGGCACCCTCCGCAACGCCCGACGCCATACGACCTTGACGGCACATGCGATCTGAGCTGCCACGGGGCGCGGGGAGTAGCCGGTCGTGAGTGGAGAGAACCCGTCCGACACGGACCGTATGAGCCCGCGGGGTCCGCGGGCGAGATCTGCCGTCCACACCGAGAGCCGCTGGCCGATGGCCGCGGCAGTCATCGCTTCCGCGGTGCTCACCCTGCTCCTGCCGGACGACCTGCGTCTTGGACCCCGATTGGCGCTGCCCATCGCCGAAGCGCTCCTGCTGCTGGTGCTGATCTCGGGAGACCCCGGTCGGATCAGCCGCCGCTCGACCGTCTTGCGCTCAGTGGCGATCGCCCTGGTCGTCGTGCTCGCGGGCAGCTCCATCTGGTCGACGGTCCAGCTGATCGACGACCTCATCCACGGCGGGCACGAGACCAGCTCCGCCAATGCCCTCCTGCTGGCCGGCGGGAGCGTCTGGGCCTCCACCGTTCTCGCCTTCTCCCTCCTGTACTTCGAACTCGACAGCGGCGGGCCGGCCGCCCGGGCCCACCACATGCCCCCCACTCCGGCACTCGCTTTTCCCCAACACCTCAGCCCCGAGCTGAACGCCGCGCACTGGCGCCCCCACTACATCGACTACCTCTACCTCGGGTTCACCAATTCCACCGCGCTGAGCCCCACCGACGTCATGCCGCTCGCTCCCTGGGCCAAGAGCGTCATGACCCTCCAGTCGATCCTCTCCCTCATGATCCTCGGCCTCGTCGTCGCCAGGGCAGTGAACGTCCTGGCCTGACATGGCCCGGCGGCGAGTGGTCGTGCTTAGACGACCACCCCGCCCGGCGGGGGTGGATCCGTCCGGGTGACGCACCGGACGTGCCCCGCCCACGAGTCCGGTGCGAGGGAGGACCATGCGACGTCGATCTCGACGCCGTGGAAGGTACGGGTGAGCTCCGCAAGCTGTGTGAAGAGCGTCCTCTGCACATCCTCGACGGCTGCATCGGCGGGCGACGCGACCTTGCCGCATCCGCCACGCGAGTCGTCGGCGGTGAACGTGTAGGGCCACACGCCGTCGCCCGCCAGCAGGATGATCACTCTCGGGATGCCGAAGGGGGATCCCTTTTTCCTCGGCTTGGTTCGTCTCGCCACGGCATCATCCAACCCGATGGACATCGAGCCCGGGCAGCCGGGCAGCCGGGCAGCCGGGCGGCCGCGCGCAGCGCTGGCGCGGGCAGGCTCAAGCGCCGGCTTCCAGGTTGCGCTTGAGGGTGGCGAGCTCGGTGTCGACCAGGGCGATCTGCTCGTCGAAGAAGGCGTCCGTGAAGGCCGGCGGCTGGAAGAAGGTGATCATGAACTCGGAGCCGGCGCCGTTGGCCACGACGCGGGCGGGGACCTGCCACGAGGCCTTTTCCTCGACGTAGTCGTGATCGAGGATGCCGAGTTCGGCATTGCCGCGGATGCGGAGCTTGGCGGGGCCGTGCGGGGTGGTCATCAACCACCACTCCGGATCGTCGGTGGGCTCGATCGCCTTGACGTTGACGATCGCCCAGGCGGGCCAGTTGGCCGCGTCGGCGATGAAGGCGAAGACTTCGGCGGCGGGACGCTCGATGGTGACGGTCTTGGTGACCGAGCGGGCCGTGGTGGGGGTGGTGCTCACGGTGGTGCCTTTCACGTGATGGGCGGTGGGGTGGGTTGGGGGTGGGCTTCCCCCAGAAGGTGACGGATCCACTCCTCCAGCTGGTGGCGCTGGTCCGGGTCGAGGCCGGCGAAGAAGTGGGCGTCGTTGCGGTCGGCGATCTCGGCCAGTCGTGGGGCCAGATCGCGTCCGGTGTCGGTGAGTGCCAGCCGCAGGGTGCGGCGGGATGCGGGGTCCGGTTCGCGGGTCATCAGGCCCTTGGCGGCCAGTCGGTCGACCAGGCGGGAGACCGCGCCGGCGTCGATGTCCAGATATCGGGCCGCTTCCCGTGTGGTGGTCGCGTCGCCGCGGTGAACGGTGATCAGTACCGCCCACTGGGAGACGGTCACGCCGTATTCGGCGAGTTCTCGTTCGAACCGCCCGTGGACTTCGTCGGAGAGCCGACGGAGCCAGTAGCCGAGATGGTCGCGCAGGCCGCTGCTGGAAGCTGTCACCCCTCCAGATTGAATGTCGCGACAAGTGTTGTCAAGACAACACTCGGCGCTTACCGCGAGTGAGGGCGCGGGCCGTGAGGGTGATGGCGGCCGGGTGGTGGTGGTTCCGGAGAGCTGGGCGACTCGCCGCTGCGTCTCGATGGACTTCGCGGCCTGGTGGGCGATCGTGCGGTGGTCCGCCCCGCGGAGCCGGCTGCCGAGTCCTGCGCGTCGGACTGTCTGCGGCTGCAGGTCATCAGTCGGGCTGCTGAAGGAGAGTGAGTACCAGTCAGATCCGCGTCATGCTGCGGCACTTCTTTTCGTGCATGTTGCGGATTCCTGTGTGATCCGTGTCGGCGCGTATCGGGATCTTGTCCTTTCCGTGAAGAGGCGGGCGGCGAATCCGACATGACTGGCCGAACCATCATTTACGCCCCGTGACATGTCCACGGTCGTCCTGAGAGTCTCCCTGGTCATCAAGGCATTCCTCCTTGCAGAGGTGGGCGGCGATCCCGCCCAACTCCCCACGACTCTCTGGAGAAACCGCATGATCACGCCTTCCCCCACCGGCGGCAGGGCACGCCGTCTCGCCCTCGTGTCCGGCGCCGCCGTCCTCACCGGCACCCTGCTCGCTGCCGGCGCCTCCGCCGCGTCGGCGGGTGCCGTCCAGGAGCGCGTCGACGGCAACTCGCCGGCAGCCACCGCCGTTTCGATCGGCCTCGGTGCCGAGGAGCAGCTGGTCGTCAAGGACGTCATCAAGGACGCGGACGGCACCGTCCACACCCGTTACGAGCGCACCTACGCCGGTCTTCCGGTGCTCGGCGGTGACCTTGTCGTCCACCGCGCCGTCGACGGCGCCGTCAAGGCCGTCACCAAGGCCACTGAGGCCGACATCAAGGTGGCTTCACTCACCCCGAAGGTGAAGCCGACCGCCGCCCAGTCCGCCGCGGTCCAGGCCGCCGAGGCGGCGAACACCACGGGTGCCGCCACCGGCGACGTCCCGCGCAAGGTCATCTGGGCCGCCGACGGCAAGCCCGTCCTCGCCTACGAGACCGTCGTCACCGGCACCCAGCGCGACGGTGTCACCCCGAGCCGCGTGCGCGTCGTCACCGACGCCAACACCGGCCAGAAGCTGCACGAGGCCCAGCTCATCATCGACATAGCCGACGGCATCACGGCCAAGGCCGGGTCCGGGGCCGCCGGTCAGAGCGGCGCCGCGGTCGCAGCGGCGGGCACCGGCGCCAGCCAGTACAGCGGCACCGTCAGCCTCAACACCACCAAGTCGTCGAAGGGGTACAACCTCGTCGACAGCGTGCGCGGCGGATCCAGCACCGTCGACCTCAAGCACCGTACGAGCGGCTCGGGCACCGTCTTCTCGGACGCGGACAACGCGTGGGGCAACGGCAGCCCGGTCAACAACCAGACCGCCGCCGTGGACGCCGCCTACGGTGCCGCCCAGACCTGGGACTTCTACAAGAACGTCCTGCACCGCAACGGCATCAAGAACGACGGGCGGGCTCCGGTCTCTCGTGTCCACTACGGAAACGCCTACCAGAACGCCTTCTGGGACGACCAGTCCTTCACCATCACCTACGGCGACGGGGCGAGCAACCAGCACCCCCTGACCCAGCTCGACGTGGCCGGCCACGAGTTCAGCCACGGCGTCACCTCCGCCACGGCGAACCTGCAGTACTCCGGCGAGTCCGGCGGCCTGAACGAGGCCACCTCGGACATCTTCGGCACCGCGGTGGAGTGGAACGCGAACAACGCCCAGGACCAGGGCGACTACCTGCTCGGCGAGAAGATCGACATCTTCGGCAACGGCAAGCCGCTGCGCTACCAGGACAAGCCGAGCAAGGACGGCCGCGGTTCGGCCGACTACTGGAGCGCCGGCGTCGGCAACCTCGACGTGCACTACTCCTCCGGCGTGGCCAACCACTTCTTCTACCTGCTGGCCGAGGGCAGCGGCGCGAAGGACATCAACGGCGTGCACTACGACAGCCCGACCGTGGACGGCTCCACGGTCACCGGCATCGGCCGCGACAAGGCGGTTCAGATCTGGTACAAGGCGCTGACCGCGTACTTCACGTCCACCACCGACTACCACGGTGCCCGCGAGGGCACGTTGAAGGCGGCCACCGACCTCTACGGCGCGAACAGTGCCGAGGTCACGGCAGTGAGCGCCGCCTGGGCCGGGGTGAACGTCAAGCCCTGACCTCCGATCCTGAACGACGCGGCGCCGCACCGGTTGCACACCGGTGCGGCGCCGCCGCGATTGCGCGGGGCGGCCATGCGACGAGCCGCGGCTACTCACCGCAGACCGGCCATGACCGGTCAGTAGCCGCCGGCGCCGCCGGGCGAGGGTGCGCTGCGGGTGCCGCGTTTCCCGCCGGGGACGATACTGAAGGCCACGGTGCGTGGAGGCGACATGCGTGAACCGGAGCGTCGTGGCCCGAAGCCCGCCTCGGTGCCCGTCATCGAAACGGCAGCGGTCGTACTGGACGACGCAGGCGTGGTCATGGCCCGCTCGGAGCTCGCCGCGACCCTGCTGGAGTGTTCACCGGGTCAGATCTGTGCTCCTTTGCTGGGACTCCTGCCCCGCGCCGGTACGGAAGGGGGACCGGCCCGTCGCCTGGTCACCGTTCCGGGTGGCGATCAAGCGGGCCGAGAGGTCCCTACGACCTCTCTGGTCTGCACGGTCGTCCGGCTTGCGGTCAACACTCCCAGCACCTCCGATGCCGCCGCGCAGTGGCTCGTCCTGGTCACCCCGGCGGAAACCGCCGTGGAGATGGCGGAGCGAGACGCGCGGCGACGCCGCACGGGGCTGTCCCACGCCGCCGCCGAGGGCATCGGTGCGTCCCTGGACGTGATCGAGATGGCCGAGACCCTCGTGAACCTGCTCGTTCCCGATTTCGCCGACCTGGCGACCGTGGACATCGCCGAGCAGGTGCTGGTGGGCGACGAGCCCCCGCACCTCGACACCAGCGGCGACGTCCGCCTGCGGCGGACCGCCGCCGCGCAGAGCCCGGAGATATCCGCCGAGAACCTCCTGGCGGTCGGAGAGGCGCTGCCGCCGGTGACGGACGGTACGCTGATGCGCCCCCTCATGAAGGGGCTGCCCGTGCTGGTACCGGACGTCGCCGTCCTGCACGCGAAACTGGGCGTGGATCCGGAGAACCTGCGGTTGCTCGTCCCGAGCCGGGCGCACTCCTCCGTGGCGGTGCCGCTCTACGCCCGGGGCCTGATCCTCGGCTGCGTCACGGTCTGGCGCAGTCAGTTGCCCTCCGCGTTCAGCGAGGAGGACGCGACCCTGCTGCAGGACGTCGTCTCCAGAGCCGCGCTCGGCGTGGACAACGCACGCCGCTACACGAAGGAACACCAGTCGGTTGTGGCCCTTCAACGAAGTCTGCTGCCGCGCTCGGCCTTGGAATCCGTGGCTGCGGAGACGGTGGGCGTCTACCAGCCGGCGGGTGGCGGGGTCGGGGTCGGTGGGGACTGGTTCGACGTGATCCCCCTGCCCTCGCTGCGCGTCGGGTTCGTCGTCGGGGACGTCGTCGGCCATGGCCTCGACGCCACCGCGGCCATGGCGCGACTGAGGACCGCGGTGCAGGCCCTGGCCGACCTCGACCTGGATCCGGGTGAGCTGCTCACGCACCTGGACGACCTGGTGCTGGGTCTCTCCAGCGAGGAGATGGCCGGCGATTCCCGCTCCGAGACGGCGATGCTCGGAGCGACGTGCCTGTACGCCGTCTACGACCCTGCGACGGGAAGGTGCACCGCCGCCACCGCGGGACATCCGCCGCCCGCCCTGCTGTCGCCCGGTGACGAGCCGGCCTTCGTCGGCATGGCGCCGGGACCGCCGCTCGGAGTCGGCGGAATGCCGTTCGAGGTAACGGAGTTCGCGGTTCAGCCGGGCAGCATCCTCGCGCTCTTCACGGATGGGCTGGTCGGCAGCCGCGACGGCGACATCGAGGAGGGAATGGAGAGGCTGAGAAGCTCGCTCGCCGGCGCGGACCCGAGCCGCATGCTGGGCGAGATCAGTCAGAGCATCTTCGACAGCGTGCTGCCCGCAGAGCCCGCCGACGACGTCGCTCTGCTGCTCGCCCGCACCCGCGCGCTCTCCTCGGACCAGGTCGCCGAGTGGGAACTCGAACCCGACCTGTCGCTCGTCGCGCACGCCCGTGAGCTGGTGGTGGGCCAGTTGGGCGAATGGCAGCTGGATGAACTGGGCTTCGTGACGGAACTCGTCGTCAGCGAACTGGTCACGAACGCGATCCGATACGCGGGCGGACCGGTGAGGCTACGGCTGATCCGCGACCGGGTGCTCGTGTGCGAGGTGTCCGACCCCAGCAGCACCCAGCCGCGCCTGCGTCGCGCACGTGAGTCGGACGAAGGCGGGCGCGGCCTCTTCCTCGTGGCCCAGCTCACCGACCGCTGGGGCTGCCGCTTCACCGGTACCGGGAAGACCATCTGGACGGAGCAGCCCATAGGAGGGCTCCTCGCCTAGGGGGTGTCAAAGTAGCGCCGTGCGCCCGAAGGGCGCTCACGCGGCGTCCGGTGCGTGCTCTCGGTGTGCCGGGCGGAAGCCCGTGTACTGGACGTACTCGGGATTTCGTCCGGTGCGCCGAGAGCGCGTGCCGG
>NZ_JBIASZ010000020.1:0-158946 GCF_042891345.1 Streptomyces sp. NPDC001903 | reverse complement strand
ACGGGGCTCGGCTTCGCCGAGCCAGAGCCGGCCCTTCGGGCCGGAGTCCTACGCTTCGCTCCGGACAGGTTCGGGGTTTCGCTTCGCTGCACCCCGAACGGCCTGCTCCGCAGGCCTGAATGACCCCGTTTCACGGGGTCCGGGCCTCCGGCCCGTTGGGCGGGTCCGCTCCGCTCCCCCACCCCGGGCCCTTCCGGCTCCGCCTCCAGGACCAGGACCCGCTACGCGGGCCCAGCCAGCAGCAGAACGGGGTGAGGCGCCCTGGCCGGAGCCTGCCCTGCAGAAGGCACGGCCTTGACCAGAGACAATCCCACCCCTGACCACTGACAAACGCAGATCATCAGGGCCCGGCTCTGCGCTTCGCTCCGGACTGGCTCCGTTCCGCTGCGCGGGGCGAAGCTCCTGCGCTTCGCTCGGGGGTGACCCCGCTTCACGGGGTCACGGCCTACGTCGAATTGAGCAGGGTCCGCTCCGCTGCCCACCCTGACGCACCGCACCGGGGTACATCGGAGTTTCCGTGCGGGCCGGTGCGGTTCATCCATCGCCGTGTCAGTAGTGACAGCTACATCACTGTCAGCCTCAGCGGGCGTTCACCTTGAGGGTGAACGCCCGCTCGATGGAGCCACCCCCCTGGTCCACAGCTTTGATCACGCACTTCTTCTCCATGGCTACCAGCGGAATCTTGCCTTCGAGAGTGCCGTTGATCTCGTTGAACCGCAGACCCTCCGGCAAAATCGCCGGGGTCTTACCATCACTCTCGAAAAGGCTTGCCCGGATGGCCCCCGATCCGCCGGACACCCTTACGACCTGGAGCGGAGCATCAAGCCGCCCACCGGCAGTCACCTGCACATTTGAGACGTCCATCCTGATCGGTGGGTTAACGACCAACACCATCGATTCATCCACCACGCCGCCGTCCTGGTACCGGACACGAACCTGGTACTCATACCTCGATGACTTCTCCGTGATCGCTGCCAGCGTCCCACTCAGAGAACAGTCCGAGCCAAATTTGATGCCCTCCGGCAGCTTCGCCGCCGTTTGGCCATCCGCGGCGAGAAGATCGCAGGCCCTCTCACCAGTCCCACCCGAAGTGTTCAGCAGCCTCATCCCGACTTCCGCACCCGCGGTGAACGTGAAGGCATGAACAACATTCTCCGGAGACGCACTGCCAGCCGCGGCCGACACTTCACTGCCATCCATAGCATCCACCCCGTGTTCGGAGAGTTACGGTCCCCAAGATCGTAGCGACAACACCCCCACACCGAGCGCCCCTTCCTAAAACGGCCACTCCTTCGGCCCCACCCGCGCCCCCGGTTCCGCCGCGCTCCACCAAGGCGGGCCCCAAAGACTCCCGCACTTTGTGACGGGAGGTGACCCCGTTTCACAGGGTCCGGGCCTACGACCCGTTGGGCGAGTCCACTCCGCTCCCACCTCGGGTCTTTCCGGCCCCGCCTCCAGGACATCCCGCTCCGCGGGCGCTGGCTACGCAGCCGGGGAGGGGCTACTGCCATCAGCCGGGTGCCGGCCCCGAGCCGCAGGGGCGTCCGCTGCCGCCTGCGGCCGGACCGTCACCCGACCCCTGGAAGTCACTCAGGAATCGGCTTAACGATCGTGTGCGTGATGACCTGCCCCCGGATCTCCTTCGTCTCCAGCCTCTGACGCCCCGCCACGACAGTCGGCTTCTCCACCGGAGCCTCCTCAGCCGTGACCTCAACCTCTTGCTCGTCCGCCATGACACTCTCCCTCTCTCCCATAAACCACTCCTACCCGCCCAATCTCCCCCACCACAGCCCCCAACAACCGGCGACTACACGCCGCCAAAACAGCCACAACCAAGCCACCACCCCTCGCCCGTACCGGCCCCCAGTCCCGGAGCAGGCCAACACCAGCCCCACGGAACGTCCATGCGCTGCATCAAACTGAACCACGGATGGAAACAGGAATCAGACAGACCCACCACCACGCGATTCGAGTATCTATATAGATTGAGAGACCGGCTACGGCCGGGCCGGCGCACGGGCTCGTCTCAACTGGCCGAGCAAGGCTCTGACCTGCTGGAATCCGGCCCGAACCGCCCGCTCGGCGAGGAATGATGGAGGACATGGGACACACCATGGTCATCGCGGTACCACCCGCCGACCTCGACCGGCTTGACGCCTACGTGGACGCGCAGAAGACCGCCGAAACCCGCTGGCAGGCCGCCGCCGAGCAGCAGGCCGGCCTGCTCGATCTGCGAGGCCCCGCCCTGCGGGCCGCGCGTGCACGGATCCGCGGCGAGCGCGACCGGCTGCGCGAGACAGGGACCCACCGGGTCACCCGGTGGCGGGCCCTGGCCCCCCTGCTCCGCGCCGAGCTGGACGCGCGCGGGCTGCTGCGGGATTGGGAGCCGATCCCCGAAGGAGCGCAGCAGGCCGGGCAGAACCTCGGCGGTACCGGCCCGTACGGAGGCGCCGGATACACCGCGCGCCTGTGCGTCACCCTGCCCGACGCGCTCGCGGTACCGCTGCTGCGCGGGGTGTACTGGACCAACCTCCCCCACGTCCAGGCCCTCCAAGCATGGGGCGACCAGTGGGGAACCGACACGATCAGCAGGCGGGCCGCGCCGGACGAGGCCCTCGCCGAACGGGCCCAGGCCGCCGCGCAGATCGTCACCACCGGGGTCATCCTGCGTGCCGCCCTGGACCGCACCATCAGCCAACGGCCGAACGCACAGGCCGTGTCCACGAAACCGGGCACATGAGTGAACGCCGCCCCCTGGGCGCGGGCCCCCGCCCCACGACACCTGCCGCGCCGCCCACGGCTGCGCGCCGGGTCCGCCTCGCCGTCGAGCCGGCCGAGCAGCCCGCCACGGCGCCGGGGACGCCCACCGTGACCCGCTCCCCGGGCCGACGCACCCTGGGGCCCGGGGCGGATACCGCCGGCCACTGACCGGCCATCACCGGGCCGGTCCCTCCTGCCTGCTTGAGACAGACCGGTGGTACTGCTGCCCCCAGAGCGCTCTGGGCACCCGGCCTCACCCGCGCACACCATATCGGCACGGGCTGCCAGTGGACGTTCTCGGCCTCGGGCAACACCACAGCAGTGCGGGGGTCTCCACCGAACCCGGTGGAGACCCCCGCACTGCTGTGCCGACCCGGTGAAACAAACCAGTCAAGGCCCCACACGGGGGAACTCGTTCACGCCACCGTGTCGATTCCTGGCCGTTCCGCCAGGAGTCACAGCAAAGTGACACTCTGCACTGCAACCCTCTGACCAGGTCAGCAGCACGCCGACCGGAGAGGGAACACAGACATGGCTTACGAGAAAGACGCACTGCCCGTTGACGACTTCATCGGCGAAGGAGTCGTAGACGTCGACAAGTCAGCCAAGATCGACACCAACCAGGTAGCCGACGCGGCCCTTATCCCGGCAGACCAGGTCAAGCCCGAGGACATCGGCACGCTCAGCCTCCGCTACGTCGACGGTGTGCCCCAGCTCGTCGTCAGCAGCGGGACGGCCATCCCGGCAGGGCTCACGGTCGTCGACGCGGCCGGAAACGCTGTAGCGGCGTATACGGCTGCTCCATTGAAGACTGCGCCGACCGCGAGGGTAGCGGACGGTTACATCACCTTGGAGATCAGCGACACCATCCAAATGCGCCCCTAGGAAACAACTCTGCCCTGTGGACAGACAGCAGAGCGGTTGATCGTTCCCGTCCGTATCCCCACTCCCACACGCTCACCAACACTGGAGACTCCATGTCCAAGACCACACCCGAAGCCAACGACCACGGCCCCGCCCCGACACAGATGTCACCCGAGCAGGCCGCAAACCTCGGCCTGACTCCCACCCCCGAGGGCGCAGTCCCCACGGAACTCGTGCTCATCCCGGCATCTGAGGTCAAGCCCGAGGACATTGGCACACTGTCGATCGAGTACCGCGAGGGTCAACCGGTGATCGTCGTCAGCGGCGGGACTGTTATTCCGGCAGGGCTCACGGTCGCAGATGCGTCCGGCGACGCTGTCGCCGCGTACACGGCTGGTCCCATCGAGACAACCACACCAGCGAAGGAGAGGCTCTTTATCGGGTCGCTGTCCTGGGGCGCCGACAATAACTCCTTGAAGGACCGCTCTTCCGACTACTGATCTTTTCGTAAGTTCGGTGGGTCTGGTGGGTGGATGGTCAGGCCGGTGTGGGTGAGGAATGACCACGGCAGTTGAGGGTTTGTGTTGATGCGTTGGATGCCTTGCTCGGTGGCGTCGGCGACGTCCGCGAGGTGGTCGCCGGCGAGGTTGGCGAGCTCACGCTTCTTGAGCGAGGACCACAGCAGTTCTACCGGGTTCAGCTCGGGAGCGTAGGCGGGTAATCGCTCCAGGGTGAGCCAGCCCTGTTCGGCGACCCACGCCCGCATCGCCCGGCTCCAGTGAGCGGACAGGCCGTCCCACACGAGGACCACGTTTTCGCCGCGGTAGAAGATCTTCATCTGCTCCAGGACCTCGATGAGCCCGGCAGTGTCGTAGCTGCCGGGCTTGAGGTGAAAGCACAGGCGGGCCCCACGGTCGGGGTCGGTGGAGTGGTAGCCCAGTGCCCCGGCCATCGACGCGCGCTTCCAGTTCAGGCGGTGCCGTAAGAGGGGGGTGCGGCCCCGGGGCGCGTAGGTGCGGCGGATCTGCGGGAGGAGCGAGACGCCTGATTCGTCGAGGAACACGATCCAGGCACGTGTGTTCACGGCCCCTTTTTGATGCGCGGCCACTCATGCGCGATCCAGCGGGCGATCTCCGACTCGTCCCGCTCGACGGCCCGCCGCTCGGGCCGTTGCAGGCTCCATCCGAGCCGGCCGGTCAGCAGTCGCCACACCGACGCCCGTGAGAGGGACACCCCCGTCACACGCTCGACCACCACACCGACCCGTTCCAACGTCCACAGATCGGCCTCGAAGCCGTGGGCCTGGGCACCCCGCTCCAGCGCGGCCCGCACCTCTTCCACCTGGGCATCGCCCAACTTCGGCCGGCGACCGGATGCCGGCCGTCGCCTGAGCTCCGCCGTTCTCCCATGCGCGTCTCCACCGCCGCACACTTTCGGCATGGACTCCCACCATCCCCGCGATCTCGGCGTTCGAGCGGCCCTGCCCGAACAACTCGGCCGCACGGACTCGCCGAGCCTCCGCCAACTGCGGCCTCGACAACGGAGGAACAGACCATCCAGAAACCGTGGACGATGATTGAGACGACACGACAGAAGACTCTCACCCATCCACCCACCAGACCCACCGAACTTACGAAAAGATCAGTAGGCCGTCTCTTTCAGATCTCCGTTGGAGGCCACCGCTGCACGCTTCGATGAGCTGCCCATGGCATCGTCTCAGGTATGCGACTTGGGCACGGGTCGTCCGATGGCTCGATAGGCAGAACTGCCGCGGACCGGGGTTACGTATGCGGGTCAACATCGTTGGCCAGGCATGAACAACAACACCAAGCGCGTAATTGCCGCTGTCACCCTCGGGGCCGCCGCATCCCTGGGCATGCTCACTACGACCGCGCAAGCCGAAACTTCCGACCGCGGGTGCCATCGCTCCGACGTATCAGAGATCGCTGGGGCTACCCGTTCCTCTGATTCCATCGTCGTCAACCTGGCGTGCTCGGGGGCAGAAACGATGGACATCGGAGGGTACGCATACAAGGACCGCAACCTGCTCGAGGAGTTGTAGGCGACGGATCGCGTTCTCGGCCGTGCCCGCCCCAAGCTGCCCTCACCCGGAGGGGTGAGGGCAGCTTGGTGTTCCCGCTGATGGTTCCACGTTCGAAGAATTCACCGACGCGCCGACAGGGCTCAGAGCAGGTCTTCATCCGTCGCAATGACCGCGTGCACGAAGGCCGCGTCAATCTCACTGCGCTCGGACACTGCGACGTCGTCGGCCGCCTCCATCAGCAGCCAGTCAGACAGGGGAGGCAGCGCAAGCAGGGTGCGTTCCAGTCTCATGTCCTCGTCCTCGATCAAGTCGAGGCTGTCCCCCAAGGTCTCCCTCAAGGCGTCCGCCGCCTTGTCGAAGTCGACAGAGCTTCACCGGTCCCGCTCCGGGATTCATGGGGCGCGACGGTGAACTCGTAGAGGTTGGAGTACACGGCTCTCCGGGGACTGGACATCACCAGCGGCCCCGCGTTGCTGCCCCGGCTCACTGAATAACCAGTCAAGGCCCCACACGGGCGATCTCGTTCACGCCATCATGTCGATTCCTGGCCGTTCCGCCTCGAGCCGGCAGCAAGGTGACACTCTGCACTGCCACCCTCTGACCAGGTCGGCAGCACGCCGACCAGAGAAGGGACAGAGACATGGCTTACGAGAAAGACGCACTGCCCGTTGACGACTTCATCGGCGAAGGAGTCGTAGACGTCGACAAGTCAGCCGCGATCGAGACCACCGAGGTCGCCGACGCGGCCCTTATCCCGGCAGCCCAGGTCAAGCCCGAGGACATCGGCACGCTCTCCATCGAGTACCGCGACGGGGTACCCGTGGTTGTCGTCAGCGGCGGGAGGTCACTCCCCAACCGAATCGCGATCGCCCGAGCAGACGGACAGTCCAGGAAGTACCCCCCAGCGGAGCAGTACATCCAACACAAGGACGAGCTCTTCTACGTGATGGATGTCTACCACGACCTCGACCGCCACTGATACGACAGCCTCACCGCATGCGGTTATGGTCTGATAAGACCGTATGCGCGCGATGCCCCGGCGAGGGCCGCCCCGCCGGTCCAGGGCCGGCAAGGGGCGGCGAGCCGTTCCGCAAGGGTTAAAGAGCCCTCGCGCTATACGTCGTGCGGGAGGGCGGCCCGCCGCCGTGACGGCCCTCGGCCTGCGGGCAGCCCCAGCCCTACGGGGCGCGGGTGAACTCGACGTCGCTGCCGCCACAGCCGGCCGCGATGTCCCACAGCCGGTCCCGCTCCGCCTCGTCCACCGAGAGACCCCAATGGTTTTCACGCCTTGCCAACGATCTTGACGGCCCGCCGCCACCGGTGATCCCAGGTGACGCGCGTCGCGGGCACTCACCAAGCCTTGAACCCGGTGGATCGTCCACCAGCAGCAGCGCCGCGGCGGGCTCGAAGCGGGCAACCGCCCTGGCCGCCATCGGCGTGGAATGGGCGCAGCCGAGCTAGATGTACATCGGCACCTCCGGCGGGGCCGCGGCTCCGGTCAGGTCCGGCCCGTCCAGCACGGTGCCGGCGCGTCCGGCCGCTGCACGGCGGCGATACAGCGTGTGCAGCGGATACCGCCGCCGGGGTGCCACTCCATCACCGGCGCGATGCCCCCGTGTTCCCGGCACCAGACCGCCAGAACCAAGCCGCCGCGGTCCTGCCGGCGGTCCTGGCGGACCACGCGCAGGACGTCCTGGCCGCGTTCTAGACCGGCAGATCCGCTGGCGAGAACGTCACGGTCCGCCCCGCAGGCGGCGAGCACTACCGCTTCCGCCTCTCCGAGCCCCCCCGGCCCCGACGAACTCCACACCCCTGTCCCACCCGCCGGGGCTCGAGGGCTGTCGGGAACCACGCTGATCGGCCGTAACAGGAATCGCCCCCGGCCCCACCGCGGCGCGCACTATCGTGGAGGGCGACGAGCGGAGAGGACGCAATCATGACCACCGCCCCCGGGCCCTCCCGAGGCATCCCCCCGATGCCCGAGCGCAGCATTCCCGCGCTGCGGGCCGCGATCGCCGCTCACGCGCCGCAGCTGCTGGCCGACTTCGAGGCCAACTGGCGGGCGAAGATCGCCGACACCTACGACATCGGCGCCGGCCCCGCCTTTCTGGCGCGCTGGTGGGGCGAGTACGCCCTGGCCCGGGATCCCGAGCTCGACCACCACGTGCGTGATCTTGAGCAGCGGGCCGCCGAGTGCGCCGATCCCGACAAGGCCAAGGACCTCCTGGAAGAAGCCTCCCGGATCCACCACCAGGTGGCGTCCCTCGGGCCCGGCGAGTGAGCGCAGAGTTCACCGGCCCGCCCTGGGCCGCGGACTGGACCAAGCTGGCCGCCGAATACCGCGACGCTCTGCCGACCCGCGTGCGAGATTTGATCATCGACGCCGTCACCGAGCTGAAGGCTTCCCGCCACCCCTACCGCGACGACCACCTCGACACGACGGTGGTCAGCATCGAACCCGCCCGCTCCACCGAACCCCGCGGCGCGCACATCCTGTACTTCGACCGCGGCCACGGCTGGCTCCGCTACACCTTCACCCACCGCACCACAGACCCCCAGATCGTCATCGAGCACATCTTCTGGCAGTAGCCCGAGCGGTCGCCCTCGCACCCCTGCGGCTGCCGCAGTCGGCCGGCCTCAGGGCGCAGGCGGCGAGACCCGCCGGACAGCCAGCACGCGCCAGGTGCCTTCACCCCGATCGCCGCCGTACCCCTGCAGCGCGGGGTGTACTGGACCAGCCTCCCCACACCCAGACCCTCGAAGAACGGGCGAACCACAGGGAACCGACCCGGCCGGCAGCCGCGCTGCCCCGGCCGAAGCCCTCGACGAACGCGTCCGTACCGCCGCGCTGACCACCACCGGCCAGGTCATACGCCAGGACCTCCACCACCCCGTGAGCGGCCGATCAAGAGCGACCCTGAGCCCGTCCGCGACGCTGAGGAAACAGCCGGGCGCCGCCCCCTGGGCCTGCTGGCCCCCACCGCCCAACAACCCCGCACAGCCGGCTGCGGCGCTGGAGGGCCACCTCGCCGCCGAACCGGCCGAGGATGCCGACATCGCACCCGGGGAGTCCACGGTGACCCGCTCACCCCGGCCAGCGCGCCCTGGGACCGGGAGAGGGCACCGCCGCCCGCTGACCGGCCATCACCGGCCGGCGGCCGCCTCGCTGTTTGGGGCGGCCCGGTGGTACTGCTGCCCCCAGAGCGCTCTGGGCACCGGGCCTCACCCGCGCACGCCAACTCGGCACGTGCTGCCAGTGGAAGTTCTCGGCCTCGGGCAGCACCACAGCAGCGCGGGGGCCTCCACCGAACCCGGTGGAGGCCCTCGCTCTGCTGTGCCGACCCGGTGAAACAAGCCAGTCAAGGCCCCACACGGGGGAACTCGTTCACGCCACCGTGTCGATTCCTGGCCGTTCCGCCAGGAATCACAGCAAAGCGACACTCTGCACTGCAACCCTCTGACCAGGTCAGCAGCACCCCGACCGGCAAGGAGACAGAGACATGGCCTACGACAAAGACGCACTGCCCGTCGACGACTTCACCGGCGAAGGAGTCGTAGACGTCGACAAGTCAGCCAAGATCGACACCAGCCGAGCAGCCGACTCGGCTCTCACCCCGGCAGACCGGGTAAAGCCCCAAGACATCGGCACCCTCTCCATCGAGTACCGCGACGGTCAGCCCGTGATTGTCGCCAGTGGCGGGAAGGCCATCCCGGCACGCCTGACCGTCGTTGACGGGGCGGGGAACTCCGTAGCGGCATACACGGCAGGTCCGCCCCTCGCTTCCGATGCCAGAACCAGCAAGCATGAGATTCCGGCGTACCTCACTCAGCATGGCACTGGCCCCTGGGGCGACTATCTGGAACAGATTGATCGCTAGTTGTCGTTGTGATTCCCCGGATTCGGGGCCAGGCCGGGGCCACCGTCAGAACGGCGTGTACGCCGCCCCGGAGTCCCCGCGCGTCTTGGCCTTGCGACACGGGCGGCACAGCCCTTGAACGCTGCCTTCCATACTCGCGTCCCCACTCCCTCACCAACAAAGAGAGCGCCATGTCCGAGACCACACCCGAAGCCAACTCAGCAGATCACCAGACCCAGTCGTCGGCCGTGACCAATGCCCGTGACGCCCTGCTGGCGGCCATTGGCCAGGAGGCCCAGCTCGTCAAGGAGAAGTCCGCGGGGCAGGCATCGGCGGCACTTGTGGAGCTTGCCCGAGCCTACGCCCTGGCGACCGGCCCGGCCGCCGGGACCGTGGCGGCAGCACGATGCCTTCCCCACGTGAACGTCGGCACCATCGGCCACGTCGACCACGGAAGGACCCCCCTCTAAACCCGCCGACCGCCTGACGAACAACCCTTCGCTCTAAGCCCCCGCCTGTCCCCGGTCTTCCAGCAGTCGGGACCGCCTCACCTCTCACCTCGCCGCATCGCCCTCAGGAGCACCCCATGACCAGCAACGAAGCAGAGTCCACGCCTGTCGCAGTCGACGAAGGGGTACAGGAGATCCCGCCGCAGATCACCGTGACCGAAGTACCCGCCGCGACGGAGGCCCGCGACAGGCTTCTGGCGGCTATCGGCGCCGAAGCCCAGCTCGTTGTGGAAAAGTCCACAGGCCAGGCATCGGCGACGCTGGTGGAACTCGGTCGGGCATACGCCGTGACGACCTCTTCGACCTATAGCGAAGGGGTAAGGGCGGCGAAGGCGGTCATGTGGACTGGTGAGGAGGTGGGCCTGTGGGGTGCGCAGGATTACGCGAGGACCCTCGCAAACACCGCCACCCCCACCGACCTCAGCACACCGGAAGAAACCGAGCAGCCTCCGACGGCCGTCGGCGTCTCCGAGGGAATCCAGCAGACCCCCGCGCGGATCATCCTGCCGCCGCTCGCGCCCGCCGCCGCCGACGCCCGCGACAAGCTCATGGCGGCCATCGGCGCCGAGGCCCAGCGGATCACAGAGAGGGCCGACGGACAGGCATCAGCGGCTCTGGCAGAACTCGCCCACGCCTATGCCCTCGTGACCGCAGGTCCGAGGTTGCTGACCGAAGACAAACTCACAGCCGACAGCGTGGCTACCAGGAGAATTGCGGTCCAGAACGCCATTCACGCCGCCCAACTTTTGCGTGATAGCGCCAACGTCACTGCCGACTGATTCGCTCCGCTTGGCGCGCGACGACAGCCGGGGCACGTACCGTGCCCTCATCCCCGCCGACCACGAGCCGCCGCTGGACACCCGGCTGCAACGGCATGGGCGCTGGCGCGCGCCGTCGGCAGGGAAGTGTCCGACGGCGTACTGCGGCGCTCCCTGCACCTCCCGGCACAAGCGGCGCAGCCCGGGTCGATTCGGTCGGGGCCACTCAGGGGCAGAGTGTTGTCCGGCCTCTGATCTGCCAAGCACTCGGGCATGCTGACGCTTCGTCATGGGAAGATCTGCAACGGTCCGGCAGCGAGTCGGCCAGAGGGAGGCAGAGCTGTGTCTGGCGAGCACGACATCACCGAAGTCGCCCCCAGCCCGACCATCGCCGAGAGCACCGATGCGAACCTGATCCCCGCATCCGAGGTGAAGCCCGAGGACGTGGGCATGCTGAGCCTGCGGTACGTGGACCGCGTGCCCGTACTGGTCGTCAGTGGCGGGAGGTTCATGCCGGCACGACTCACGGCCGTGGATACGAACGGGCGGCCTATCGCGGCCATGGCCGAGAGCACCGATGCGAACCTGATCCCCGCATCCGAGGTGAAGCCCGAGGACGTGGGCATGCTGAGCCTGCGGTACGTGAACCGGGTGCCCGTACTGGTCGTCAACGGCGGGAGGTTCATGCCGGCACGACTCACGGCCGTGGACGCGACCGGGCGGCCTATCGCGGCCTTCACAGCCGGGCAGCACCTGACAGCCTCGACACGGATGAATGCCGTGGCGCGAATGGCGCCGGTCGAGATGTTGTCAATGCTGGAGGATGTGATTCATGAGCTTGACGTTGAGCCTGAGCTGATCCAGATCGAGGCGACCGTAATGGACGTGCAGAATGGCCTCCTGAAAGAGCTGGGCTTCGACTGGTCTCTACGCTAATCGGGAATCGCGGCAAAGCTGGTGCGAAGCGCAATCCGGCTGAAGTTCGGGATCCGCAAGAACACGGGTGATTCGCTCTTCTTCTGCCTTGCATCGAGCTGCGGGACCTTCTCATCCGCTGCATCCCGGATCACCGAGAGACTTCAACCTCGCCAAGCCATCTGACCTGCGAAAACATGTGAGTTACTTCAGTCAACACACCGCAGGTTCAAATCCTGTCTCCGCTGCCAACACAACAGCCTCCTCGACCTGACGGTCGAGGAGGCTGTTGGCATGCCAGGACCACCACCGGGGCCCGGCATCTGGCCGGATTCGCCGACCGACGCATCGCCGACCTGGAAGCCCAGCTTCTTGAAACGCGCCAGAAGCCCCCTGGCCAATCACCCTCATGACCGGAAGTCGCTCTTTCGCTCTCCGTAGTCGATCCGCTTCGCTAGGGGCAACGCCCGGCTGAACAGCCGGGACGCACAGCCAGTTCAAGGGGTACTTGTGACCAGCACCGAAAATGAGCCGACCGCCGCCACCGGCCAGGAAGCGGTCCAGCAGATCCCAGCCGTGATCAGAACGCCCGAGGTGCCCGCCGCTACCGAAGCCCGCGACAAGCTGTTGCAAGCCATCGGCAGGGAAGCGGAGCAGGTCGCGGACAAGTTCCCGGGCCAGGCGTCCAAGGCGCTGGAAGAACTTGCCCGCGCCTTCGCTCTGGCGACCACAGGCACCACGACGGTCGCCAAGATCACGGCGCCGGACGGACAGGGCATCACGAGCCGCACCCTGCAGCTCAGCGGTGGCGGTGTCTTCCTCCCGGACGGTGGCGGTGAGGTGCTGGTGCCCTTCGAATAGGGCAGGATCGACCGGCCCGTCGATCTCGGGGCCTCATACAACGGCGTGCGCACGCCGAACACCTGAGGAGCGTGCTGCTAAACCAGCGGCGCCACCTCGCCTGAGCTACAGCCTCACGGCCCCGTCGGCGTTCGCGGACGGGGCCGTCGAGCACCCGGAGCAACCCCAACCACACAGCACACCTTCGGCCTCGAGCAATCTGCCGTCACGGACGCCTACGCGATGCATCGCCCCAGCTCAGCGTCATCGCCGACAACTCGGCGTTCGGAAAACTGGACGGCACGGTAGAGGCCCGCGGCGTGAACGCGAGTTGAGCGTCCCGGCGTCGGCGCCCGCCGGGACCAGGCGCACGACGGCGAGTGGCAGAGCCGGCCGATGGGCTACTACAGGTTCACGAACTTGTCGACGTCAACGACCCCTTCACCACTGAAGTCGTCTACCGGCAGGACTTCCCTGTCGTAGACCCGTGCTTCCACACGAGTACCGAAGGTCGACCGGGCCGTCACCAGGGCGTAGGCCCGGGCGAGCTCCGCCAGAGCCGCAGACGCATGGCCGGCCGACTTGTCCGCGACGAGCTCGGCTTCCTGAGCAACAGCTCGAAGCAGTGCATCGCGAGCCTCGGCTGCTGCCGCCGACACCGGGATCACCGGAACGGCCGCAGGAACCTGCTCCATCCCTCCACTGAGACTGGGCTGCTCTTCGGTCGGGATGGGCTGGTCAGCCACAGCTGTCTCCAAGGGTGCGCACACGGATGTGGGAGATCAGCATTCCGAGACCATCCCAAGCCAACAAGGGTAGAAACGGGCCAGATGGCCTGGACCAAGGGTGAACATGGCGCCGCCGGTTGACTTGAGGTTTGGCCGGTGTGGCCGTCCGCGCCGTCTGAGTCCTGGCGCTCTTGATCATCTATGGCTGCCGGTAGGCCCTGCCGCCCCCAGAGGGGGCCATATCCACAATTGGCCGAGCTCGCGCACTCGGCCCTCACCAGCGAAATCCTCGGAAGGCCGGATCGAACATTCGTCTCGAGTAACCAAAACTCGAGCCTCGCCGGCGAGGGCGGGGCTGCCGCGCGGCCTTGGAGGCAGCGCGGCAGCCGGCGGCATCGGGTCGGAACCGGTGGGCGCGCAGCAACGGTGCGGCTGCCCTGGCCCGCCCGGATCGCACCCCCGCCAATCCGCGCCGCAGCATGTCACCTGCGCTGCACCGGCACAGGGCCGCCTACGGCGATCACGGTTTCACGCCGCGCCCCGCACGCGAGCGACGCCGGCGCTCGACCCGCATGATCGGGGGCTCATGCCACGGACGGCATGTACGGCTACGGCCCTGCCACCGGCAGCGAGGGCTCCTGGTCTGCCGGACCGGCTCGGTGGCGCCGAAGGCGTGGAAGAGCGCGGGAAGGTCGCGAGCTGCAGCCTTGTCGACAGCCTTGGCGTGCAGCTGGCGGTGCGCGTGGTGCTTGCCGGTTCCGGAGGGACAAGGTTAGTGGCGGGCTTGGCGATCAGGCGCAGGCCTGCGGGGGGCGCGGAGTCGGGGCGGATCTGGCTGCTCAGCGGCGGGTTCAGGTGCCATCGATGATGCACCGCCTCCGACGAAGTCGCGCCAACCCACGCCACGACAGCGATCTCCGAGAGCAATCGGAGAAGACGGCCGTCACTTCCCCCAGCCGATCAGCCAGTCACCGAATCGGAGTCCACGGCCCCAGGTAATCCGCGTATTGGACCTTGCTGTTCACGTCGAGCTGCGCGGTGTAGCGGGCCACTACGCGGCCCTCAGCGTCCACGACGTCAATGCTTGCGGGGATGGTATGCCCTTCGCCGATGGACAGGACAGGCACACCGTCCACGTAGGTCGGTTCCAAACCGGGCGCATCCGCGGACGCCGGGGTGGGCTCCGACTGGAACGCGGCCGGACCCTTTGAGTTGGGTGTGAACTGCTCAGCCATGTTGCTCCTCCTTACCGCCGGCTCCTTGCCGGCTCCCCAAAAGCATCCCATAACTGAAAGTAACGGATACGTCGCCTACCGAAAGCAGGGTGAGCGGATCCGTTGATGCCCGATGAGCGCGAGCGTGACATCCCCGCCAACACCGTCCCCGCAACATCCGCCCCCAGTGTCCTGACAGACCCGTGGGCTCAACTTGTGCCGCAGGGCACCCCGGGCCCGGGATTTACTGCGGCCGTTGGGAAGCCCTTGCATGTGCGCCAAGGCGGGCCCCGCCTCCGGGTGCTCCGCGCCCGTGTGCCAATGCCGCCCCCACCCGGATCCGGGCCCGTTCCTCTCATAGACGGTCATTTGTGTGAGTGCCTGTGCGAGATCCTCGCGAGCTGGGGGCCGGGCGGCGGGCTCGCTTGGGAAAGGACGTGGGCCGGCGCTGGTGACCGTGCCGGTCCACCCGTCCGGTTGATCGGATTCGCGCCAGAGAACCTCCAGGCGTCTGTGCGTGAGTTCTTCGGCCTTCCGGTGACAAAGAGCCTTCGCGGTACCAGCCTCGTTCGAGGATGCGGGATCGTTGAGAGCGCCGTCGGGGACGCCCGACGGTTCGGTGAAGTAGATCGCGTACCGCCACCTGTCGACGGTTCGGCAGAGCACGAGAGCCGTCGGAGTCCCGATGGTGTGCCATTACGGCTGCCGGTTGCTTGCTCTGTCCGCACGGTACTGGCCTTGCTCGGGTCCACCGCCACGATCAAGCAGCTCGGGTCAGTGGGCGTTCGCCCCCGGATTCCCTTCTTGCTGCGGATGCGGGCGCGTTCCCTGCGTTGCGCGGCCAGGACATCGGGTTGGCGGGCGTCGGCTGCAACTGGCGGCGCTTGGATCGATGGAACCGTGGTTATCGGTGAGATGGATCCCGGGTGGGGGTGGGCGGGTGATCGCTTCAGTGCAACGTCCTACCCCGACGAGCACACGACCCCGGGGCCGTGGAACCCGGCGCCCACCCGACGCGACAGCCGGGCGACCGGTCTGCCCCGCCGCCGGCCAGAAGACCCGAAACGGCCCGCCGGGCAACCGGCGGACCGTCACGAACATGTGCGGGGTGTCAGATGGTGTAGCGCACGTAGCGGTCGCCCTTGAACAGGTAGACGTCGTTCCTGTTGCCCGGGACCGCGCAGCCAGCCTGGAGGGTGTCGGCGAATTCCGTGTCCGTCAGCCGCGGCCATCCCGCGCTGATGGTCCTGATGCCGTTGTTGATCTGTTCCCTGTCGCAGTTGTAGCGCACGTACTTGTCGCCCTTGAACAGGTAGATGTCGCTCGTGCTGCCCGGCACGCGGCAGGCGGCGTCGAGGCCGCTGGTGAAGATGGTGCCCTTCAGGCCGGGCCATCCCTCGCTGATGGTCCTGACGCCGTTGTTGATCTGTTCCCTGTCGCAGTTGTAGCGCACGTACCTGTCGCCCTTGAACAGGTAGGCGTCGCTCGTGCTGCCCGGCACGGCGCAGGCGGCGTCGAGGCCGCTGGTGAAGATGGTGCCCTTCAGGCCGGGCCATCCCTCGCTGATGGTCCTGACGCCGTTGTTGATCTCTTCTTTGTCGCAGTTGTAGCGCACGTACTTGTCGCCCTTGAACAGGTAGGCGTCGTTCCTGCTGCCCGGCACGTCGCAGGCGGCGTCGAGGCCGCTGGTGAAGGCGCTGCCGAGCAGGCCGGTCCAGCCGGTGGCGATGAACCTGAAGCTGCCCTCGGGCGCCGGCCCGGGAGGCATGGCGCCGGTGTACTTCACGAGCAGGGAGAAGTCGCCCATGCCCGAGGAGCGGGCGTTGAACTGCAGCCTCATGCGCTGGCCCTCGGTGTAGTACAGCGCTTTGAGGTCGGAGCGGCTGAGGGCGTAGCCGCGGGTGAGGATCAGGTCGTCGTCGTTACGGAAGTACTCCCAGAAGTCGGCGATGAGGTTGATGGCCATGATCGCGTAGCCGGCCAGGTCCTGCCCGGGCATGATGCCCGTGGCGTAATCGGCCAGGGTCAGCGCTTTGGCCGCATCCTTCAGGGCTTTGCCCAGCTGCTCGTACCATGCGGCGGTGGAGTCGTCGGCCTCCCAGCAGGTGATGACCACCGCGCAGAGGTTGCCGGTGTAGTTGGCGTCGAAGAACGCCTTGCTTCCCGTGGCGTGGTCGCCGCGGATGGAGTAATTGTTGCCGCCGCGGACCTCGCCGGTCTCGCTGGTTCGGGTGGTGTGCTCGTAGCCGACGGTGCTGGAGACGGCGGTCCAGTAGATCTCGTCGCGTCCGCCCCCCTGGTCGCCGGCCGCCTGGTGGCAACGGAACCCGTCCCACTCCAGTTTTGCCCTAAACGGCGTCCCCGCGCTGGCGGCAGCCTCGTCGGTGCCGGCCGCGCGCTCGTCAGCGGCCTCGTCGGTGCCAGCAGTTTCCTGGCCGGCTTCGGCAGCGCCGAACTGGGCGCCGTTGAACAGGGTCAGCCCGTAGCCGTACGCTTCGGCGGCTTCGGTGAACTCGGGCGTCTCCAACGGCTCCCCCGCCAGCAGGCGAGTGCGGTTCATCCATGCGACGTTCGGCTGGTCGGCCGCAAGTTTGCCAACAGCGTGCGCCTGCGCGGCGAACTCCTCCGCAGTGAACGGCTCGTCGAAGCTGCGGTGGGCAACCACCTGCGGAAACCGCGCCACCGTGAGGGTGTCGCGCTGCTCGCGGTACACGCGCCCGATCGCGCGTACCTCCTCCTGACCCAGCACCTCCTCCAGCGGCGCCAGCAGCGCGCGTTCCCACTCCGTCAGCTCCAGCCCCATGTCGGCACGAGCCGCCGCGTGTAGCCACACCCCCATCGCCGTGCTCGCTTCCGGATCCCGGCGTCGCTGCCGGCGCCCCTCGACCCCCGGCTGCTGACCGGACAGCACCCGCCGAAACCGCTCCAGCCGCTCTTCCCTGCCGCCTGCGGCGTCCGCCTGTCGCGCGCTGGTTCCCGTACTCATCCCGAACCGCCACCTTCCCGTCTTCGGGGTGGCGGCCACCCGCCACCCAGTTGCTCGCGCGCCCGCACCGGCCGCGGCCTCGTGGCCCTCACATCCGGGATCACACCCTGTCGCCAGGCCGCCAACCGGGGAGCCCCGCGAGCGCGGGCGCTCCCGAACCCAGAGCCCACGCATGTCGGAGACATGCCACGCGCCCACAGCACACTCCCGTGATTACAGAACGTGATCGCGCGATCACATCATGGCGCGGGTCGACTGCTGACACAAGGACGAGACGACGTCCCTGGTGTCTTATTCACGCGTTTCCCTTCTGCCTGTCCGCTCGGTACGGACCCTCCCGAATACCCGTCCCGCTCCCCAGCGGCGCCCGCCGGTTTCGGGACGCCTTTCGGGACGGCCCTCGGGGAGGATCGCAACGGCCAGTAGCGACGTCTGGCCGATCTTGATTCCGGTTCGATGACTCTCCCTGTTTCCGCTGATCAGGGCCCCTACCTTCCTACTTGCCCTTCGCCATAGCTTCGGCAGAACAGGGCCGAATCGGGAGGATTCTCCGGCTCCGACGTTCACCACAGGGAGCAGTCGGTGACCGGTGGCGCACTGTTGGCTGGGCGTCTGGTGCGATGCGCACCTGCACCACGGCGAGAAGGGCCCCGCCGCGACATCGCGGCGGGGCCCTTCTCGCCTGCCGGCGCAGGCGCGACCGGCAAGGTATATGCGATCAGACGTCTGATTCGACCGACCATCGGGTCAGATCGGAGCTGCCGATGCTGGGATCTTGACCGGCCGTCTACCGGTCGAAGAACGGCATGATGCCGCCGCTGGAGAGGTCGATGTTGAGGTGGGCGATGGGTTCGGAGATATTGCGGGGATCGAAGATATTGAACCTGGCCGAACCGGCCACGTTTCCGGAACGGTCCTCCACGCGGACAATCGCCGGAATGACCGGCCCGCCGCTGACCACGATCACCGGGACGCCGTCCCGGTACTCGATTGCAAGCGTCCCGACGTCCTCGGGCTTGACCTGATCGGCCGGGATGAGCGGAGGCTGGGTTGCTTCGGTCCCGAGCGTGGCCGGGGCCGGCCCCTTGGAGTTGGGCGTGTTGTCCGACATGGTCTCTCCTCACCGACCGGCTGCCTGCCAGCCGGTCAGAGCGTCCCATAACCCAACGTGACCGATCAATCACGGTTTCTGCTCAACGCCAACGACACCAAGACAACAGCAACATCACTACGCGGCTAGCGGCTTTGGTACCCGAGGCGGTCACCACCGCGGCCGCCGCCCGCCCCCGACCCCGATTATCCCGACCTCGGCCGCCGCGGCGGTGACGGACAGCCCGCCTTCCAAATGGTCGAGGAAGCCACGCCGGCGGTCGGGGGTGAAGCGGGGCGCCCGAGCGGGCGCGGGCTGCCCGGCGCCAAGTTCCTTGACTGCGTCGCAGGCCCTCGCGAACGCCGGATCATCGCGGCGCCAATGACTCGCCTTGCCAGCGCCGCCGAACAGGATCTGCGCGGCCAGGCTCGGGGTGCAGCCCAGAGCGAGGAGCCGCAGGTACTCGGCGCGTTCGGTGATTCCGGTGGCGCCGACTTCGTCAGGGTCGGTGCCGGCCAGGAGCAGGACGAGAGCGGTGTCGGTGCGGGCGGCGGTGAACACCTCCCGCACCTCGAGGCCCGCGGCCCGACCAGGTAGAGATGACCGCTGAAGGGGAACCGGCCTACCACGAACGGGTGATCTCTTTTGGAACCGCTCCACCACGGTCGTGTCTGCTGAGCGTGGAGGGAGCTTCTGCGGCTGGGGTGCTCGGTGGGTCTAACCACCCGGACGTGCGGTTTGGGATCGGGATCACGTGTTTTGCGGCTGTGGTGTGCGCCCGCGCGCTTGCCGTACGCGCTGTACCCGGGGGGCCTGCGCCGTGCTTCATGAGCCTGTCCGGCCGGGCACTTCAGGCGTCGCTTCCGATCAATGACGCCACTTCGCTGCACGTGGGTCTCGGAGGTCTTGTGCATGTCTGTCATACCCCGGCCGTTAGTTCCCCAACGGCTCGCTGAGTCTCGGTCGGTTCCCTCACCGCCTGCGAGTGGCGGTATCGATTCCCTGGAGGGGCTGCTGGCGCAGGAGTTCGCCCGCCGCTGGCCCGAGAACACGGCCGGACTGGACGCGGTGCACCGGTACGCGCTACTGCCGTCCGGAAAGCTGCTGCGGCCCCATCTGCTGGCGCGCTCCGCGCTGGCTGTGGGCGGGAGCCTTGACGCGGTGCTGCCGGCGGCCGTGGGTTTTGAGGCCACGCACACCGGGAGTCTGCTGCACGACGACATCATCGACCAGGACGCGGTCCGCCGAGGGCGCCCCGCCGTGCACACGGCCTTCGGCCCGGAGATGGCCATCGTTGCGGGAAACGCGCTGTTCTTCACCTGGTTCGCCGCGCTGGCCGAGTGCGCCGCGAACGGCATACCCCACGGGCGGATCGTTGCGGCGATGGAGATCCAGGCGGCGGCGGGCCAGCAGATCTGCCGTGGTGTCGCCCTCGAACTCTCCCTGGTCGGGAACCTGGAGGCGTCGCCGGAGACCTATCTGGATATGGCCCGGGCCAAGACGGCCGTGCTGTTCGAAGCCGCCTGTTCGGTGGGGGCCGTCCTGGGCGGCGGCGAGGAGCGGCAGGTCGCGGCGTTTGGTGCGTTCGGCGACCATTTGGGCTGCGCGTTCCAGATCCGCGACGACCTGCTGCCCTACCGCAAGGACGTGAGGGGCGTGGGCAAGCCGGCTGACAGCGATCTGCGCAACCGGCGCCCCACGCTGCCGGTCCTGCTCGCTCACCGTGACGGTACGCCCGCTCAGCGGGCGGTACTGCGCGACTGCATGACGCCCGGGCTCGAGCAGCGGGAAGCTTTCGGGCGGCTGGCCGGAGTACTGCACGCGACCGGGGCTTTGGAGAAGGCCGAGCACAACGCCCAGTACCACGTCGAGCAGGCCCTCCGCGCGCTGGCGCAGATCCCGCCCGGTGCCCACCGTGACGCACTGCTGGCACTGGCATCGGACGGCAGTCCTGTTGCGCGGTCCGCATGAGCAACCGCCTGCAGACTTCTGCCGGCGTCGGGCCGGTGCGGCCGTGGGTGGCGACGGGTGTGCTGTGTATGGGGCTGTTCGTGATCGGGGTGGACATCACCGTCCTCAACGTCGCCGTCCCCTCGCTCGCCGCCGCTCTTCGTCCCGCGCCCGGAGTGCTGGAGTGGATCCTCGACGGCTACACCCTCACCCTGGCCTGCGGGGTACTGGCGGCGGGCGCTGTCGCCGACCGGTACGGCCGCAGGCGTGCCTTCGCCGGCGGGCTGGTGCTCTTCGCCCTCGCCTCGCTCGCGGGAGCCGTCGCGGCGAGCGCGCCCGTGGTGCTGGGCGCCCGCCTGGTGATGGGCGCGGGCGCCGCTCTGGTGATGCCGGCGACGCTGGCGACGATCAGCACGCTGTTCCTGCAGCCGCACCTGCGCAGGCGGGCCGTGGCCTGCTGGGTGCTCGTCGCCGGCCTCGGAGGACTGGCCGGGCCGCTGCTCGGCGGGCAGCTGATCCAGCACTACGGCTGGCGGGCGGGTTTCTGGCTCAACCTCCCGGTCCTCGCCGCCACCCTGCTGGCGTGCCGGTGGGTCCCCGAGACCCGGGAACCCGACGCGCCGCGCGTGGATGTCCGCGGGGCCGCCTTGGCTGGGGCGGCCTCGCTGGGGCTGGTCTTCGCCATCATCCACGGGGGCCACCACGGATGGGGATGGCCGGTCGCTCTCGCGCTCACCGCGAGCCTCGCCTGCGGTGCCGGATTCGCGGGGCATGCCCGCCGGAGCCCGCAGGCCCTGTTGCCCAGCGGGCTGTGGCGCACGGGAAGGTTCAGCGCGTCGGTGGTGGTACTGGCCTGCACGGCGTTCTGCCTCTTCGGGGCCCTGCTGATGGCGACCTTCCACGCGCAGACCCGGCTGGGGGACTCCCCGGCATCGGCGGGTGGGCGCTTGCTGCCGCTCGCGGCCGGCATGGCCCTGGGGGCTGGGATCGCGGCGGCAGCCGGGCCGTGGTGGGGCGAGAGGATCGTGACGGTCGGCGGAATGCTGCTGATGGCCGCCTCCTACCTGCCGATCGCCACAGCCTCCGACGTCGGTGCGGGCAGGCTCGCCCTGTTCCTGGTGGCCGCCGGCAGCGGTGCCGGCCTGGCCGCGCTGCCCGCGACGCTGGCCGTACTGGCGTGCGTGCCCGCAGGCCGGGCGGGCATCGGCTCGGCCGTCAACGACGCCACCCGCGAGATCGGCGCGGCCCTCGGCATCGCCGTCACCGCCGCCCTCCTCACCGGCCCCTACACCACCGGCAACATCGCCGAACAGAACACCGCACTCCAGCAGACGGCCGCCGTCTCCAGCGCGGTCGCGCTCCTGGCCGCCGCGGCAGCCGGCGCACAGCGGAGCCGAGCCGCTGCATCAGCCGATCCAGCGGTCAAGGAGACGACGCCTGTATATGGAAGCGCACCCCACCGCTGAACCTGCCCCTCGGCCGGTGCCGAAGCCCCCCGGCCCCAGCGGAGGTGGTGATTGCCGAAGCCACCTCGAACCCGGTCACCGATCGAGCAGCCGCCATCGCGCGCTGCCCTGGGCCAGTGCCACGCCCGGCGCCTCGCCGACGAGCGCGTGACCGGGCCCCGTACAGACCAGGCCCAACCACACGCCAGCGTTCATGCCCACGCAGCGGTCCAGGCCGTTACCCCCCTGCGGCAAAGGAGAAAACCATGAGCTCTCCCGTCCTGTCCGACAGCGGATTCACGCACCTGCTGTCCTTCTACTGTCCGCTGCCCGCAGAGGTGTGCCCCGAGACCGAGCGCATGCGGGAAAGGACCCTGCAATGGGCGCAGCGGTTCGACCTCGGCCAGGGGGACGCCCAAAGGACCCGGATGCTGGCCCTGAACTCCAGCGTCTTCTCGGCCCACATGTATCCCCACGCGACGGGAGAGCTCGGGCAGGCGCTGTCCGACTACGGTGCCTGGGCCTGGATTCCCAACGACCTCACCGGGTCGGGCCGGCCTGTGGGCGACATCCTCGTCGCGCTGGGACGCTGGGAGAGCATCATGTGCTTTCCCGACTCCTCCCCCGAGTCCGCCAGTCCCGAGGACTTCGACCTCTTGGACCTGCCGCTGCGCGAGGTGTTTGCGCGGCTGCGGGACCTCATGACTGCCGTTCAGTGGGAACGCTTCCGCAGCGAGCAGCAACTATGGCTCTACCAGATGGCCCGGGAGGCCGCCCTCCTGGAGCGCGGCGTCACCCTGTCGGTCAACGACTACCTCGTCATGCGTATCGGCGCGGCCGGCGGATTCGCCGCCTCCGGCTACATCGACGCCGTCGAGGGCATCGAGCTCAGCGAACGCCAGTGGGCCCGGCGCGACGTCCGCGCCGCCACCGGAGCGGCCGTCCTCGTCGGCGCCCTGGACAACGACCGCTACTCCTACTACCGCGAGCACAACCTCCCGGTGAAGAAGCAGAACCTGTTCCACGCGCTCCTCGGCGAACACCCCGGCGACAGCGTCGAGGAGGCCGTGACCAAAGCCGTCGCCATCCGCGACCGCCTGATGTCCCTCTACCTGAGGCTGCGCGAACAGATCCTCCAGGACGCCCCACAAGACCTGCACCGCTATATGACCGGCCTCGACCTCGTCGTCAGCGGCAACATCAACTTCGGAATGAAGACCGCCCGCTATCTCCTGCCCGACTCCCCCTACACCGTCAGCCGCGTCGACAAGCCCAGCGACCCCACGCCCGACCCGCTGCCCTACCCCGCCCTCGCCTGGTGGTGGAACCAAGTCCGCTGCTGACACGACACGCCGAGGACCTAGGGCGAGGTCACTCGCCGCGGCCCGTGCATTGCTGTGACATTCCGGGCCCACCGCCCCCGTACCCGACCAGGCACCACAGCCGAGTCGTTCAGAGCCGCTGCAAAGAGGTAGAGATGTCCACGAACGCCTTCTCCGAGCAATCCCCGCCGGTCTTCTGTCCGCTGCCGTCGGCGCCGTATCCGCCGAGCGAGGAGCTCATGGGTGCCTCGGCCGAATGGCTGGGCAGGCTGAGCCCGGGCCGGACTCCGGAAGAAACCAAACTGCACGCGGCGATCGGTGCCGGACTGTCCGTGTTCTTCTTCCCCGAGGCCCCGCCGGACCGCCTGCTGAGCATGAGCAAGTACAGCGCCTGGTCGTACCAGCTCGACGACATGATCGACTCCGGACGGCTGGGCTCAGCATCCGAATTCGCCCCCGTGCTCATGGCCTTCGCACGCATCATGGAAGCCCCCGAAGCCCGCCTGCTGGGCGACATGCCGCTGGCCGTCGCGATCGCCGACGTCTCCAGAGACCTGCGCAGCTGGACGACGCCCGTGCAGATGGCACGCTTCACGGCCAGCTTCCGGCAGTGGATGAACGGATTCGTGTGGGAACTCTCCCTGCGCGAACGCGCCGTGCCCGTGAGCGTCAACGAATACCTCGCCGTACGCGTGCTGGCCACGGGCTCCCCCAACGCCGTCGACATGGCCCTGATGTGCGCCGGCCTCGAACTCCCCGAACACCAGATGGCCGACCCCACCCTGGTGGCGGCACGGGAAGCGGCCATGGCCGCCGCAGCGCTGGACAACGACCGCTACTCCCGCGCCAAGGAAGACCACAGCGCCGAGGAGAACCTGGACATCTTCGACGTCATCCTCCAGCAGAACCCGCACCACACCTTCGAGCAGGCGCTCACCGAGGCCGTGGCACTGCGCGACCGCATCATGGCCTTCTACCTGAACCTGTCCGCACAGCTGCGCGAAAGCGCCGAGGAGGGCCTGCTCGGCTACCTGCACGCCCTCGATCTCCTCATCACCGGAAACCTGGACATGGGCGCCACCCACGCCCGCTACCTGACCCCGGGCTCCCCGGCAGCCGACTTCCCCCGGACGGACAAGCCCAGCGACCCCGACCTGTCCCCGGTACCCGTCCCCACCTTCGCCTGGTGGTGGGACCACCTCGCACAATGACCGCCATCCCAGCCCGCCCCGCCGCGCCGCGCCGCGCCCGCGGAACCGTGCACGTGCCCACGCCCGCCGCGCCATCGGTGTGGGTCCTGGACGGCCGGACCCGTGGGCGGGCCGCCGCCGTACACGCCGAGGGGTGCCGACTGGCCACCGACCCCGCGGTGCCATCCAGAGCATCCCCCGCCCGGTCAGCCGGCAGCCGCCGCCGGACCCTCGCCGAACCCGGGTACGTCTTCGAGCCCCACCTCCAAGCGCAGCCGCTGAAACGGAGCGGGTGGCGGTAGACGCCGCCGTGGTCGAGGGCGCGATCCGCGCTGACCTCGGCGACCAGGCCGGGGTGGACGAGGGGGGTTTCGAGGACGTCGTGGCTCCCCCACATCGCCTGGAACTTCGCCCCCGTCCACGGATGCCCGGGCGTGGCCGCGGTCAGGTGCGCAGCCCGTCGGCATGAGCCTTGGCCGCTGCTCCAAATGGCCGTGGCAAGGGACCTCCACGACCGTCCACGCGGCCCGGGTGAACCGACGGCCGACGCGGGGCGCCACCGTGGCAACAGCACCCCCCGAATGCGCAGACCGCGCCGTCAGCAGTCAGCGAACCTCACCCTCAGGCGCCGCCTCCTGCAGGTACCTGTTGTAATCCCCCTTCATACGAGAGGTCGACACCACCGGGACAGCCGGGGAAGCCACCAGAGCGTAGGCGCGGGCAAGTTCCACCAGCGCCGATGCAGCCTGCCCCGCAGACTTCTCCACCACCAACTGGGCTTCCGCGCCGATGGCGCGCAGCAGGGCGTCACGGGCGTCCGCCGCGGCCGGCACCTCGGTCACCGTCACCGCCGCCGGGATCTGCTGCACGCCGTCACTGACGCCGGACTGCTCTTCGATGGTGGCGGGCTGGTCAGCCATAAGTGTCTCCAAGGATGCGCACACGGTTGTGGATGATCAGCATTCCGAGACCACCCCAGGCCAACAAGGGAAGAAACGGGCCAACTGGCCTGGAGCGAGGGTGAACACGACGCCGCCAGTTGACCCGAGGTCGTTCGCGTACGCCTCCCGACGCGCCGCCGTCCAGGCGGAAGCGCCGCTGTCGAAGGCGGCGGCCACGACAGCGGACCGCGTCATGATCATCATGGGCCGGTTGTACCGGCCACCGCACCATCAGCAACAGGCAACCCTGGCTCCGGTTCAGCGCCGGTTCACCGGCGAAACGCCACTGCACCCGACCCCAGTCCGGTCAGCCTGCGGCCGCCGCCGGACCCTCTCCGAACCCGGGTACGTCTTCGAGCCCCACATCCAGGCGCAGCCGCTGGAAGCGGAGAGGGTGGCGGTAGACGCCGCCGTGGTCGATGGCGCGGTCGGCGCTGACCTCGGCGACCAGGGCGGGGTGGACGAGGGTGGTGTCGAGGACGTCGCGGCTCCCCCACGTCGCCGAGAAGCGCACACCCTCCCACGGGTGCCCGGGCGCGGCCGCGGTGAGGTGCTCGGCGACCTGCCGGGCGGCGTCCGGGCGCAGCGGTACGGTCCGGCCGACGGCGCGTAGTCGGCCGTTCTGGTCGTGGCGGCCGAGGACGAGGAGCTGCGGGCGGGTCAGGGTGCCGGTGATCGCGCCGACGATCGTCTCCGTGGTGTCGCGTCTTCTGATCTTGGTCCAGCCGCGGTATCCGGGCAGATAGCGGCTGTTCAGAGGCTTGATCAGGATCCCCTCCACCCCGGACACGTCCGTCCAGGACTCCAGCCACTCCCGCGCCGTGGCCAGGTCCATCGTCTGCGGGCAGAGCGTCCACGGGGCCGTCAGGGCGTGCTCGGAGAACAGGTTCTCCAGCAGGGCGCGCCGCTCGGCGTACAGGCGCGCGAGGAGCTCCTGGCCGTCCTGCTGCAAGAGGTCGAAGGCGACGAAGTAGGCCGGCCACTTCGCGGCGAGGGCCAGGGCGCCGCGGGCGCGGGTCGCGGCCCGGCGCTGCAACGCCTCGAAGGACAACCGGCCGGCCTCGGTGTCCCAGACGACTAGTTCGCCGTCGAGGACCAGGCCGTGAGGCAACTGCGTCTCAGCGGCCGCCACCAGGTCCGGCCACCGGTCCTGGACCAGCGCTCCGCGACGGGTCTGCACCAGCACCGTGCCGCCCGGGCCGGCCGCGGTGAACAGCAACGCCCGGTGACCGTCCAGCTTCTGCTCGTACGCCACCCCCGCCCGCAGTGCCGCCGGACCCGGCACGGCTTCCGCGGCCTGCGCCAGCATCGGCTCCACCGGCGGTCTGAGCGTCACGGAGCCTCCCTCGCGGCTTGTCGGCCCCCTCTTCCAGGGTCCGCCAGACCAGCCGGAGGCGGCTCTGCAGGACGGCCGTCGCATCATCCATCCGAGGGGCGCAGCGGGCCCGTCTAAGGCGCCCTGCGGGGTGTGTGCGGCACGGTGGCGGCATGCGTCGCTGGTCCCTGCCTCTGCTCGTTGTCGCGCTGCTCGCGGCCCCGGGATGCGTCACCGTCCATCCCGCACCCGCGCGGCCCGCCGGGGCCTCGGCCGTCACGGTCCCGGACGACCACAAGCACCCCGTCGACCCCCGGCGCGCACGGCCGGACACGGAAGCGGCCCTGCCCCTCTCGCCCATGCCCGAATCTGCGGCCCCTTCGGCCGGCGCCGTTCCGGAGGCCGGCCGTGCTCCCGCGCCGGCCCGTCCCGCGCCCGCGGCCCGCGAGGCGGCCGCCGAGACTCAGCCCGCCCGGCGGACTCCCGAGCGCAGGACCGAAGGCCCCGTACGGCCGCGCCGGACGACCCCTCCCCGGACTGGCATGCGCGCCGCCGCCAAGCCCAAGCCCAGGAAGGCGAAAGGGCCGAGGCATACGCCCGCACCGCACCGCCCGGTACGTACCCCAGGGGCGGGGACCGCGGACATGAGGAAACTGTGCCGCGCCGCGCACGGCGTCACCAGCCCTACCGTGGCCGCGCTCTGCCACCAGACATACGGGTGACCGAGCGCGCTAATTGACACAAGTGGGCAAGTAGCGCGCTCAGCCATGTGTGGCAGCGCCGGGCCGGCGCCTCTACGGCTTCACCCCAGCAGGGCTACGAGGCCCACCTAGGCGGCGGGCACGGCGGGCACGGCTGGCACGACCGCCGTGTGCCCCGCCGGCAGGAAGTGCCCCATCGCATGGTTTTGACCCCGGGTATCGAGCGGGGCCTTGTCCAGGAGGAGTGAGCCGACGTGGTCGTTCAGGTTCACGGCCTGGGGCTTGTAGTTGTACCGGTACGTACCCTGCTCCGTGCGGCTGTAGGAGGCCAGGCGGCCGCCCCACTCGCTCGTCACGTCGAGGCTGGGGAGCTTCTCCGCAGGGGCCAGGGCGATGACGTCGGCAGACTCCTGGATGGTCCACTCGTTGCGCAGGGTCACGGTGTAGGCCTTGGTGTTGTTGAAGGCCGAGCGGCCCTTATGCGCGGGCTGCCTGTCCTTCAGGTTGTACTCGACCTGATCGGCGGCGCCGTTGTTGCCGAACAGCCAGATCCGGGCCGGGCCGGAGGCGTTGTACTGCTCATGTTCGTAGAGGCACAGGTGCGCGGTCGGGCAGGCATCCAGGCCCTGGGCCGTCTTCACCCGGATCTCCGGGGTGGGAGCGGCGGCGGGGGCGGCGGTGCTGTTGCCCGCCAGGGCCAGGGGCAGCGCGGCAGCAGCGAGGACGCCGACCAGCACGATACGGATCTTCATGCCCGACCTAACCGGACCGCGCCTCTCACAGACACGGACACGGACAGCCGAGCAGACGACGCCGCGCTAGCGCAGGTAGGCCGCCCAGATGTGCCGGGACGCGATAGTTGGGACCACGAGGGTGTGGTACCTGGCGGTTCAGGCCTCACGGGACGTGCTTGTTGGCACCGTCGGGATAGGATTCTTGGCACTAACGGCGTCTTGGCCAACCGATCTGTGACTGCTAACGAGGCGCTGACCTGGGGTGACGACATCTCGCGCGGTCAACCGTCATCGGTGGTACCAGGATGCGTGGCCAGGTTCCAACTAGCGTGTCCCAGCTCACCAGAACTCTGATCCACGGGCCACCTGCGGGCCAACTATCACGCTCAGGGGCCAACTAACGTGCTCAAGGGCCAACTGTCTCGCTCAGTACCTGTTCCTAATCCCCGTATCCGCAGGTCAGGGCACTGATGCGGTGAGTCGGCAAACCGGAAGCGTTCGCCGAACGGTCACAGTGACCGCTCGGCGAACGGAACTTCTGGGGAGTCTGAGGCCGGTGGGGCAGAACGCATCGGTGATCGCGATCACTTTGGCCCAGGCCATCCCGATGACCACAGGAATAGGCCGTCTTCTACGGCCCGGGCCTTGGGACGCCACGCCCCGGGCGAGGCGGATCCTCGACCTATACCGGGGGCACGGCGTCGAACATCATCGTCACGGCGCCGGTGTAGTCGCCCGGCGTGAAGCTCGATCCCGCCGCGGTGATCCTCAGCGGCGCCCTGTAGTTGACATCCGATTCGGCTTCCCCGACCACGAGCTGGGGTGTCTGCGTCAGTTCCTTGTTGTTGAAATCGACTTTGAGATCGATCACGGAGGCGCCGCCGATCAGGCGGGGGAGCGCTTCGGCGAGGACCGCAGCGACCTGGCCGGACTCGAGTCCGAGGGATTCGGCGGTCCGGGCGAGTTCTTCCTCCCCGACGGCCAAGGTGATCTGTTCGGCGGTCACCGGCTCGTTGGGCCCGGAGCCGATCCAGGACTGCACCTGAGTTTCCAGACCGGCGTCCGCGAGGTCCTTCACGGGGATCGACAAGGTCGTCGGCGTCACTGCGCCGTCGTTTACGGGATCTGTCATGACGGGATCCCTTCCCACCGCCCGACCGTCCGAAAGGTCCCTTCCCGCCGACGGCCGAACCTGGACGACCTACCGCCCACCGACCGGAACAACCAGCTATGGCACTGGCGTGGCACCTGACCCGCAGCAACGGCCGATCCGCCGGCGACGAGGAACCGGGCGAGTGTGCGGGAGGTTTCACCGTCCCAGACAACGATCGGGCGGCCGCCGAGCTTCGCGGCGAGGTTGCGGCCCGCGGTCGCCTCGTCGAGGGCGTCGGCGGGCATGCCGCAGGTGCGAAGGTGCCGTGGGCGACGGTAGGCGCGAGGATCCGGTTGCCGGCGGGTCACCAATACAGGCGGTGGAGGGTGCCCTCGTGCCAGGCCAGCGCAAGGCCCTTTCGGACGGGAATGGGTTCGACGGTGGTGGCCTTGTGTCCGGTCTCGTCGTAGACGCCCGTGTACAACTTCGGGGGGAGCCCCATTTCGGGATCTCCCCCGCCGACGTTGGAGAAGGTGATGATGCGTTCCACGGGCTTGTCGTGTGCCCCGTGCTGGGCAACCACCGCGAAGGGCGGTGCCTGGGTGCGCACGAGTTCGTGGTTCGGCTCCTCCCTCCAGTCCGTCCCGGCGGTCGTGCAACTCATGGTCTTGTAGTATCCGCCGAGACTGTCGTAGAAGATCCAGATACGACCCTTGTACACCGTTGCAGCCGTGCCGCCGGGACCGTGGTCGATGACGCGGTAGGCGCCGAGTTCGGACCAGCCGGTCCCACTGTCGGGATCCAGGCGGTGGATACGGAGCCAACCGCTTTCGCTGTTGATCAGAGCGGTCTGCCGACCGATCGCCAGGAACGCGCATTCCTCGTTGGACCCGACGCTGCTTTGCTTCGCGGGGAACTCGACCCACCTGTTTGTGGGGTCGATGCGCGCGGTGTAGCGGCTGCCGCTGATCCAGGTCAGGAAGAGTTGGCCGTCGTGGGTGCCGATGTTCACCTGCTCCTCCGCGCGGATCACCTGCCCGAGGGCCCCGACGACGGGCAGGGGCTCGGCCCAGTGTTCGCCGTCGTAGTGGGTCATCTGGATGATGTTCGAGGAGTCCTTGTACACCACGTACAGGGTGTCGATCACCCTGTCTTCCTCCTCCGGGTCGTCCGCCGGGCGTGTTGTGCGCAGGGAGGTCATGGAGGGGCGGCTCGCGGACACCAGGTGGGGGATCTTCACCGGGGTGGACCAGGTGTCGTTGTAGAAGATGGAGTGGCTCAGTCCGGTGGCGATGACCGGACCGAAGGACACCTCGATGGTCAGGGTGTGCTTGCCGCCGCGGCCGCCGTCGAAGACCAGGTCGGATTGCCCGCCGTTCGTGCCGGCCATGCGGGCCAGCGCGCTGCGGGTGTAGGCGACGGTCTTCTCGGCGACGAAGTCGTCCTTGTTCAGCGACATGATCCAGTTGACCAGGGCCGCGGTGGCCGCGACCACCGCCATGAACACCGCCTCCCAGGTGGGGCCTTCCTCCAGGGCGGCCTCGGCGAAGTTGCGGGCGATGTCGGCCAGTACCCTGCGGACCTGGCTGGGGCTGCTGTGGTCGGCCTCCCACACCTGGGTGTGGCCGATCATGAACTTCTCGGCCGCACCCTTGAACCAGTACGCGTCCGTCCCGAAGTCGCGCACGCTGCCGGTGGAGATTTTGCCGTACTCGGGGGACAGCGTGATGATCTGCACCTTGGTGTCGCCCGCCGACGCCGACATCCAGTAGATCTCGTCCCTGCCCACCTCCCCCGACGACTCACGGTCGCAGCGGAACTTCACGAACCGCACCCGCGCCTCGTAGACGTCGTCCACCTCGAACTCGGTGCCCTTGACCGGGGCCCCGGTGACCACCACCACGTTCTCCTCACCGGTGAGCACCCCGCGGCCCAGGTCCTCGACGTCGACCTGCCGCACGGTGGGCAGGTCGGCGACCTCGGCCTGGATCGCGGGCAGCAGCGCGCGCACGTCCTCGACGTCCACGCCCTCCTTCAGCGACCGCTCGGTGATCAGCGGCGGGAACAGCGAGGCCGCGCCCGCTCGGGAGGCGGGCTCGGCGTAGATCCGCCCGAACTCCGCCAGGGTCTCCTCGCCGAACAGGTACGCCAGTTGGTCGGTCAGCCGCTGTTCCAGCGCGGTCAGCTCCAGGCCCTGCTCGCGGCGGGCCGCGCCGTGCAGGAGGGTCCCGATCAGGACGTTCGCCGCCGGGCTCTGCCGCAGCCGGCGTCCCTCGCGCGAATCGACCCCGGCCCCGGATAGCTGCTCGCGCAACCGCGCGGCGCGTTCCGGCGAGGTAAGGACAGTGGACATAGGGCCTCCCGCTGACGTCCGCGATGACTGGCGACACGAGGGAGGAGCCGCGCATACTGCGCCGCCCACCGGTCCACGCCCTCGGCCGCTTGCGTTCAACGACCGGGAACCGCACCCCCGATATTGACAGATTGACACAGCATGATCACTGCGGGTAGTCGGAATGCGGTCACGATCACCGGCAGGCCAGGCCGCGTCTGCCGGCGGGGTCGACGCCGCAGGCGTCGGCGTGTCCCGCCCACCCGAGCCGACCGCCACCCCGCGCACGGTTGGCCTGATCCCGATGCGCGCCCGGTGATGCGCGAACTCCTCGACCTGAACAAGGCGCCGGGGTCTGCATGACACAGCGCCCAGACTGCCAGGGACGACCAATCGGAGCGCACCGCCCCCCTCAGTCACACCACCGCGATGACGGGAGCGTGGCACTCGCGGAGAAAATCGAACACATGTTTCACTAAGGGTGTGAGACCACCGTTCCGTTTCCCCGAGGACCTGATCACGCTCGAAAGGGCGTGGCAGCCGACGTACGCCGACCTCGCGCAGGCCAGGGCCGGTACGACCGTGCTGCGGCGCCGGCTGATCGCCCTCTCCGGAACCTTGTGCACCCACCCCTACTGGGCGGCCCCCGCCGCCTGGCGGGCCGGCGGCGTCGAGCTGCGGCGCGCCGCCCGCACCCACACCTCCGCCCCGGCGGAAGGGGAGGCAGCAGCATGAGCGAGCAGACCACCGCCAAGCCCCGCCCTCAGGTCGTCACCTGGGCTCCCAGCCAGACCGGCCCCTGCACCCGGTGGTCAGTTGACTGCACTAACGCGGTCTGCCAGGGGCTCCGTCAGCAGAAAGTTTGCCGTGACGGGTTCGAGGATCAGGGTGGCCTTGGCTCAAGCTGTTAAGGAGGCACGCCTCGTTCTCTCCGACAGCACGCCCGCAGCGGCGCTGAGACGGACGAAGGGAGGGGGACGTTTCGTACGCGCCCACGACAGCCCGGCGTGTCCCACCTACCTTGGGCATCGGGGTGGGGAAACCATGAACGCGTGCTCGCCTCTCTGCTCCCCGGCATCCGGGAGCTCCGCACTCCACTGGCCACCGGCTACCTTTACCTGTTGACGCTGTTCTTGATAGTGGCAGGCAGCATCCCGACTAGAGCCGAAGCGCATGAACCCCTCAGCCTGCTCTACAACGTCGTGGAATGGATGGGGAAGCCAGCGGCGTTCGCTGCCGGCACTTTCGTCGCCTACCTCCTGGGAAGCGTCTTGGAAGTCCACGCCATCACTGTCAGTCGCGCCTTGTGGGCTCTTCGTAAGAGGTACTGGCTGCCTGACCGGCGGAAGCTCAACCACGTGTTGGAGTCACAGGCAGGCAGGAGCCAATGGAGGGACCTGCCCGGCGACAGGCCTCACGACAATCCCTTTCTGCATCTCATGGCTGCCCAGGAAGCGCTGACGAAATCAGCTGTGGATACCCTCGCGGCGTATTGTGCGGACAGGCTCGGGCGTCCCGTCAGATCAAGCCGGACTTTCGCTGAGGCACTGGCTCCTCTGATCGGAGATCTGCCTCAGTTGCGTACTCGACTGCACGCAGCGAGCAAGGATCTATATGGGGACTACGACCGTCTGGCTGCCGAGGCCGATCTCAAAGTGAACGTCGGAGCCGCGGCCATCGTCTTGAGCGTCCTGGCAGCCATCCAGGTCGAGCCGTGGTGGGCTCTTGTATGCGGCCCGATGATGCTTCTCATCTACCGCGGCCTCTCTCTAGCCCGGCAGGCCAACGACGTCCTCGTACAAGCGATCGTCACAGGGGTCGTGCAGTCGCCCAAGTTTGATGCGTATATCGCCTCTGTCTTGGGAGACTCCCAGCGCGAAGACCCAGCACGAGACAGCGATTACTAGCCTCGCACGCCTGCTCACCACCTCCGAGTTGGTGCAGAGAAGCCACGCTCCGACGTGCCGGTACGGAGTCGGGGCCTCGCCGCTCTGCGCGGCGTGCAAGGCCGCACGGCAGGCGCAGTACGGGGGCTGAGCGGTGTCCGAGCTCCCGCCTGACCTGCCGCGTCTGCGCACCGTGGTCCACTACCTGCGCCTCGAGCTCGTCCGCGCCGAGCGGGCGCTGAACACGGCGGAGGAGCGCGAGGCCCTGGCCGCGCGGCGCAGGCCGCCGGCCGAGCCGCCCGCGTGGTTGATCGAGCGCGGTATCGGGGCGGGCCGGCTGCCGGTCCGTGTCCAGGTCGGGGGCTGCTGGGACAGCCGAAAGCGCTGCGCCCCCATCGGTACCGATCAGGCGCGGCGGGCGTTGGCCGAGGGGATTCCTGCCTGCCCGCACTGTCGCCCCGACACCGCCCTCGGGATGCCGGAGTGAGCGGGCGTCCGCAGGGTGGAGGCATGCCCTCTGACCTGCGCATCGTCGTCTACCCCTCGGATGCCGAGGGCGGGCGCCGCGTCCGCGTCGACGGGGAGATCCTCGGCCGCGCCCTCGGCCCCGGCGACCTCCTCGAATTCCTGCGCCGCGCCGACCTCGACCCCGACGACGTCCGCCTCGACGACGAGCTGCTCATCGAGTGGCGCGGCGGCGGACCAGCAGTGTGGAGCCCGGACACCGGCCAGGAGTGAGCACAGCAGCGGGCCGCTAACCGCAGAGGGTGGTGGCCCGCAGTGCTGGCGTCAGTCAGCGGCACCGGTCGCCGCGGCCGGCTACCGGTGGATCACCGTGCACGACTCCCCCTGTACAACGTTGAACTCCACGCACAGCTTCGTGCCCTGCGCGCACTTCCTTCCGCCCTTGAACGTCCAGCCGACCGTGGAGAGCTTGGTCATGGCCGCGCTGACCGGGGTGGCGTCCTTCCACCCGGTGAGCTCCGACCGGTAGCCCTTCGGGGTGTAGGTGCTCACGCTAGTGCCGGTCACGACGCCAAGGCCGATCACCTGGGCGCAGCAGCGTCTCCGGCGGCTGGCCGCTGGCGCGGCGCTGGCTCGCTGTTGCAGCGCCTACGAACAACAGCATCAGGAAGCCCAACACGCTCAGCGGCCACGCGATGAACCAGCCGGCGATGAAGAGCAAAAGTCCTACCGCGACCAAACCCCTTATCCAGTCCGGTCCCTGCGCTTCAGCCACCGCATCCCACCCCCTCAGGTATTCGAGGCCACAGGGTACGCCCGCGATGGTCCGCCCGCGGCTGAACGAACAGACAGACGTAGCGCCTGGCCGTACGGAGGTGGTGGACACGCGCCGCACGGGCGTGACGGCTGCGGGCAAGGATCATCGCGCGTGCATCGCCGTGGCGGTAGCGCATCGGCAGGCGGCGTCCGGGCCGCCCGGCAGATCACCGCCAGCCCTTCACGAATACCGCAAAAACCCGTACACACGAGCGACCGTTAACCGTTGGGGGTGAATCTGTGATGGCGAGAGGAGATCAGGGACTTGTGCGGCGTCTGGTGGCGAGGGGGCGCCGACAGGTGCTCCACCGATAGATGGAGCCAGTTACATGACGGCGTTCATGGAGGCGGTCGGCTATGCCCCGGCCGCCCTGAGCGCGCTGCACGCGCTGGGCGCGCTGATGCGCCTGTGGCAGCACCGCAGGGCCGGGAAGTCAGGCCCCTGCGGGTGCGCCGTGCCGGCCGCCGGTGAGGACTCCAGCCCAAGCAGCGAGAGCGGTCCGCTGGTTCAGGACCGCTTCTCAGCGGCCCCCGCTGCCGTGGTCACGGTGACGCTCGAAGGACTGCCCGCGGGGGCGGTCACCGTGGTGACCGTGACCACCGCTCTCGGAGCTCCAGGGCGGGGCCGGTGGTAGGGCCGGTGGTCGGTGACGGCCTCGACGGCGAGTCCGCCGTCCTCATCGACGTCGCGCAGCGGCTGCTCGATCTGTACCCGGAGTTCTGTGCGCGTGAGCCGTACGCGGTGCAGCGCGACTTCCCCGGGCTGTCGCTGGCGTCGTGTCAGGACGCGGTGCAGGAGGCCTATCTGGCGACGGGGCGGCTCGCGGTCGCGGGCCGGCTCCCCCAGGGCACCGATCTGGCCGCCTATCTTCGCCGGGCCGCGCGTAACCGGGCCAGGTCGGAGATCCGCCGCCAGACCCGGGCCGACCAGCGCCTGCTGGTGCGGGGGCGTGAGGCTCCCGGTGCCACGGCCGCGGCCGACTTCCTTATCAGGCAGGACCTTCTTGAGGGCCTGGTGATCCCGGCGATCCGGGCGATGAAGGAGAGCAGACGGCGCAGGGTGGTGGAGTTGCAGAGCCGTGGCTGGAGTGATGAGCGGATCGCGGCCGAACTCGGGATACCCCTTTCGCGCCTGCACCGCGACCGGTACGACGCGCTGCGCTTCCTGCGCCGCAAACTCGCCCGGCATATCCGGGCCGGGCTCGGAAAGAACCACCAGCACGGACAGAAGGGTGACTGATGTGAGCACGTACGACGATCACGGCGGCGGGCGAGGTCGCCCGGAGCCGGTGGTCCCGGCCGGGCTCGCGCACCTCCTGGCCCAGCTCGCCGGGGAGCCAGACCACTGGGACCGCCCCGAAGGCGACTTCGGACCGCTCTCCCACCTCTACAAGCTGAGCGGCAGTGAACGCGCGCTCGCCAACTCGCTGTACCGGCTCGGCACCAAAGCCATGGTCCGCGGTGAGCTGGAACGCGCGGTCGAATGCCTGGGCGCGGCGGCGGAAGCCGGGCACCCCGGGGCCTTGTTCAGGCTCGCTGTGGTGACCGCGAGGACGGACGGGCCGCTGGCCGAGGTAAGGTTCCTGATCGCCGAGGCAGCCCGCCACGGGCACCGGGACGCCCAACGCCTCCTCGCCGCCACCGCCGGCCGCCCCGCCGGGGCACTGGACACCGAAGACCCCGAATACGCGGGCGAACTGCGCCTGGCGCTCGGCCTGACCTCCCGCACCGAGCAGCAGACCGTACGCAAGCACACCCCCGCTGTCGTGAACGCCATCCAGTCCGGCACGCAGTACGCATTCGGTGGCGGTGCCGCGGCCCTGCTCATGCCCGTCCCCGTCCAGCGCCTGGCCCACCACGACAGCAGCCCGAGCCTCAGCCTCAGCATCCCCCGGACACCCCCCGGTACGGAACGCGGCACCCGAGTACGCCCCTCGACCGCTCCCCCCACAACCTCGGCACCCGATCCGGTCGCCCGGGGCGCGGACGCCGGTCGCCGGCGCGAGGCGGCGCCGGTGTCCGGGCTGGTGCTGCCCCTGCGCACGGCCAGCGCACCGCACACGGCCGCGGAAGGAGCCGGCGCGGCGGCGCAGGAGGGCGATCCGTGGTGGTCGGCGCACGCGCTGCGACCCGCTCGCCTGACCGGCCTGGCCCGCAACATGCCCGTGGTCCAGCAGGCCGGCCGTCAGTGGGAGGCAGTCGCCCGAGCCCAGGACATGCTGCACCTCATCGTCCAGGCAGACGGGATCTCCACCCGCGAGGTCACCCGGCGCAGCGGGCTGAGCTTCGCCTCCGCCACTCGCCTGCTGCACTGGCTGCGCGGCCAGCAGCTCATCGAAAGCATCGCCGGCGAACACCACCCCGGCCCCCGCCTGAAGCTCACCACGACGCCCGGACACGAACACGCACTCGTCCGGGTCACCCTCGACGAGCTGTGCGCGCAGCTGGGCGCGGCGGTCTACTACTCCCGCTACACCGATGGCGAGCTCGCCGTGGTGACCTCGGCCTCCGGGCCCGAGGCTCCTCCGGTCGTCGAGGGCGTGCCCTTCCCCGAGGTCGCGCACGCCTCCGCGGTCGGCAAGAGCCTCCTCGCGCAGCTCGACTTCGCCGGACGCATGGACCACCTGGCCCGCTACAAGCCCCGCGCCCTGACCGGCCGGACCATCACCGACCCCAGACAGCTCTTCGCCGAACTCGACGTCCACGGCCCCCAAGCAGGCCAATTCGACCTCCTCGAATACTCCGACAAGGAAGTCTGCGCCGCGTTCCCCCTGGCCATGCCCGGCCGCGCCGCCTGCATCGCCCTGTCCCTGCCCGCCCACCTCCACCCGCGGCTACTGGAGACCGCCCACACCCTCAGCCAGCACTCCGCCGGCATCCATTTGGCGCTCTTGCTCGCCGCCACCGCCGACACCAGCCCCACCAGCCGGCCCGCCGCGGCCGGGCCAGGACCTCGGGCAGCCGGAAGCAGAACCGCCCTCGCACTGCCCTGACCACCGGCCTGCTGATGGCGGGGCCAACCCGCCAATCAGGACGCCATGGCACCCCGGCCGCAACCACGGACGCCACCACAGCAGCACGGGGCCGCCACCAGACCCGGTGGCGGCCCCGAAGCTGCTCTCTGGAGATCCGGCAGCCAGGCGGGGGCGTGACCGTGCGGCGATGCACCGGCTTCCCCGGCCCGGGACAACAGAGGGCCGGCGTAGCCGCGCGGGCCTGATCATCGAAGGGTGGCGACAAGTGCGCTGGCGCCTCGCGGTCATGGCGATCACGCGGAAACGTAGGGGTTCGGGATGGATGGGACCCGACGCGCGGCCTTCGCAGCCGAGGACGCAGGTTTCGAATGCGGCCGGACCCACCCCACCCGCACAAGGTGGAGCCCGCCGCCATCTTGGCCAGGGGCTCCGTAAGGGTGGTCACTGCGATAGGTGGCGGGCGTAGCGTTCGTGGGCGGACTGGCGTGTGCAGCCGAGCGCGGTGCCGATCGCCTCCCAGGAGACCATCGCCTTGCGGGCTCTACGGACCGTTTCGAGGGCGAGGGCCGGGGTGGTGTCCTGGAGACGGGCGATCGCGCGCAGTGCGGTCACGGGGCTGGTTGTCGATAGTTCGGTGATCCGGTCCTGGAGGGTGATGAGCATCTGCTCGACGTCGCGGGGGATCAGGCCTTCGATGGTGGTGACGTGGTATTCCCAGTCCGAAAACGGGCCGGTCCTGGCCTCCTCGCCCTCAGTCGCCGTGACATCACCCCACACCACCGGGTGGATGGTGTTTGCGCGCCAGCCGCATCCGCAGGCGCTTTTCACCGCGACAGCGCGTTCGGAGACCGTGCCGTCGCTGTCCCACCACGCGGTACTCCCGCCCAAAGCCTCCACCGGCGGCGCCTCACGCCCATCGGGCAAAACCGCGACGACCACACCCTCATGACGACCCGTCTCATCCACCCACACCACGCCCCGACACCCCTCTCACACCCACGGCGGCGTCAGGATTCCCTGACACCGTCACGATGTCAGGGAATCCTGACGAGTGGTGGCGCTTTCCGTGAACCGGTACGCCCCGACAGGCCTGGGCGAACGGCCGGCGGGGGTGACCGGCGGGGCCGGACGGCCGTTGTTGCGGGTATGGACGAGACACTGGACCTGCTGGACACGCTCCTCGACGGAGTGAGCGAACCACGGCTGAAACTGATCAGCGCCGACGAGGCACGCGCCCTGATCGTGCTCCTCGGACTGCTCGAAGAAGGCGACCAGAGCGAAGACGTACGCCGGGCCGCAGGCGACATGCGATTCCGCCTCGGATCCCGCCTCACCTGACCCGCATCCCGCCGCACCGCGGCATGCCTAACAGGCAGCTGCCCGGGTCGTGGCAGCCGCATCCGTGCGGAGCGCTCCACGCCGTTCAGGAGACGCCGCAGAGAGAGGCATGGCCGGGTTCGTGCCTCGCTGCGTCGGGCCTCACTGTTCCCCGCGGCTCCTCGCAAGGCGTCGCGGCTGGCGGCTGCCCGCCTGGGTCCAGTCGGCGAACCACCAGGCTGCGGTGACAATGGCAGCCCAGAGAAGGCCTTGCAGCACGGCTTGTGGCCACGGGGCCCACTCACCCCACCGCTCGACTCCCGTCAGCGTTCCCCAGGCCACCACGAGGACCACGGCCGTACGTACACGTCGATGCTTGAACATGCGCACAACCTGCCCCGGACGCCGAAGGCCAACAGAGATCAGTACGGCATTGTCAGATCAGGCCGTGGTGAAAAAGTGCGCTGGTCCCCTCGCTGGCCGCATAGAGCCACGGATCCCGGTCAGGTGCGCGAGTGCCCGAGCGGCTTGCCGCGAGGAAGACCCGGACCTGTTCTTCCCCATCGGGACCAGTGGCCCAGCCCTGCTCCAAATCGAGGAAGCCAAGGCAGTGTGCCGCCGATGCCCGGTCCTGGAGCGCTGCTTGGAGTGGGCCCTCGAAGGGGGCACAGACTGGGGCGTGTGGGAGGTGGCCAGCGCTCCGGAGCGGCACAGCACATGGGCTTCTCCGCCCTGAGGCCGGAGCTACTGGGCATCTCCGGACGCCAGGGCCTTTCGAATGGTGCGGTCCAGTCGGCTGCCGGGTCGGTAGTACACGTAGCGCGTGGCTGCCCGTATCTGCAGCCTGTTCATGACGTCTCTACCCTCGTCGCTGAGTACGCCCTGGACGTGTTCACGGCCGAGGGTCAGCAGGTGCTTGGGGCCAAGCGGTATCACCATGGTGGTGGCGTCGCCGATCGCTGTTCCGTAGACCCGGCCGTCTTGGTCCATCCGAAGGGTCTGTGCTGGCGTGTCCCCGATGAGCAATTCGCCGGAGGCAGGGGCGTGGATCTCCAGGCCGGCAGTAGCAATGCGCTCGCGGACCTTATGGAACATCTCCTCCATGCGGATGCGGAGCAGCGCACCGCTCTCGAACAGCTCGTCCGTGGGGCGCAGAAGCTCGTCGATCATGTGCTGCAAGCCTTCCGTCCCTGTCAGGTGGAGGCCGAACTCTTGAAGTGCGGCGGCCCTGATGAGGTCTTGGCCGCTGGTGAGGAGCCAGCGGCTGCTCAGGGACCGAAAGTCGGTGTAGATGCGATCGAAGGCATCACGGTAGAAGTAGGAGCGCACCCAGTGGAGCGCCACCAGGTCGCGCAATACGGGGTGGTGTTCAGGCTCGTCGAAGAGCCTCCCCGAATCAAGGGACGCGAACGCACGGGGCAGGTTCTGCTCAGTGCGGGCCCACGTGGCCTCCAGGGATCCCGAGGCAAAGGGCACGAAGTCCGGCGCCCAGCCACATCCCGCTGGGCCCTTCAGCTTGTGCGCCTGGTGCGGATGGTGAAGGTCGAAAGGGTAGAGCTGGGGCCCTGCTCCACGAGACCCCGGGGCGGTGAAGCGCTTGAGCAGCACGCGGGACACCAGGTGCTGCCGACGGACGGGACGGCCCGGCGTGTGTTCCAACTCCCGCACTCGGGACCAAAAGGAGTCCGAGGCCGTGCCCCGTACATCAGGACTTCTCACCATGTCATCAAGAATCCCAGAGCCGACAGACAACGGAAACGGAATATCAGAACGCGGCAAAGGGCTGCCACCTGTCGAGGTGGCAGCCCTCACCTTCAGACTGCCCTACGGAGCGGGGGTGAACTCCACGTTGGTGCCACCGCAGCCGGCCGCGATGTCCAGCAGGCGCTCGCGCTCTGCGCCATCGGCGGCCAGGCCCCAGCGGAGCTTGGTGGCCGTCCACTCCGCCCCGTACCGGCACAGCGCGTCCGGCGCCGGCGGCAGCCACTCAGCCGGGTCCTGGTCGGCCTTCGACCGGTTCGAGCGGGCCATGACAGCGACCAGGGAGGACAGTTGGCCCTGGTCGTTCGCGTACGCCTCGCGCCTTTGTGCGGTCCACGAACTGGCGCCCGAATCCCAGGCCTCGGCGAGAGGGACCATGTGGTCGATGTCCAGGCCGGACGCGTTGGTGACTGTGGTGTCGTCGTAGTACGACCACCACACGCCCCCCGTCAGCGCGCAGCCCGGCCCGATCTGCGGGTACTCCACCGCCTCCGACAGCAGCACCTCGGCGCGGGTGTTGCAGCCGTCCGCCGGGATGTCGCCGGCGTTCCAGTGCTTGAAGCTGGTGCGCTGGTAGCCGGTGCGGTCCTCGACCGCGAGCGGCAGCGCGGACACCGCGACACCCATGGGGAGGACCTGCGGAACGGCCGCGGGCTGTTCCGCGGCATACGCCGCGGTCGGCGGGGACAGAGCGAGAGCAGCGGCCGCCACAACGGCCCGCATCATGATCATCATGAGGCATGTTGTATCCGCTGCGACCCCGCCGGCGACAGGCGCACCCAGTCCGGTTCACCCTCCCGGGGCTAGCCTTTCACCGGCGAAACGCCACTGCACCCCGGCGGTCAGGAGTCGTCTTCCCTCCTCGGCCAGCGCGGCCCGGACCGGCCGGCGACGGCCGCCCAGTCCGTCGCCTGTGCACGCCTGTGCCGCCTCCCACCGCTCGTCGGTGCACTTCGCCCCGCAGCTGGCGCACACGGGACGGCACGCCTCACGCTCGGCTGCTTCTTCGCGGCCTGCTCCTGCGCCGCGCCACACCTTCGGGTGGTACTCCTCCCGAGCACGCGCGAACTCCTCCCGGGCGCGAGCGTCGGCGGCCTCGCGGCGGGGGTTGCCGATCGCCTGCCACAGGGGCTCCTTATGGTCGCGGCCGAAGCGGAGGAACACCGGTCCGGCCGGGCCGTGCTCGGTCAGGTTCTTCAGCCCGGTCGCGATGATCGGGATCCGCCCGTCGTACCGATGGTGGCCGGCCTTCTGCTGCTCGCCCTCCCACAGGTGCCTACGACGGCCTGGCCTGCCTCTTCGGAATCCGCTACTCCTTCGGCTTCCGCCCCGTGGCGGAAGATCGAGGCTTCCCGGACGGCTCCTCAACAGGCACTCCAACACTCATGACAGTCACAGTGCCAGGCGCACTCCCCGCCCGGCACCCAGCCCACCACCTTGACCAACAGATAGGAGCACCCCCCTTCCGCCAGCCTCAGACTTCTGCAACCCACCTTCTCCTCCCGCCGTTCCCTCTCCCTCTGTTCCAGTCCCTCAGCCCCCTCCCTATCCTTCCCCTCAACCTCACATCTCCTGCCACCCGCTTCCTCATCCCCCGCTCTTCCCTCCCCCCTCCTACCTATTAAGTCCAGCTAGTCACCAGCGAAGATTCTGGGTCTGACGAGGCAAAATGCCAGCAGCCCGCTGAAACCGCTTCCCCCTTTGCTTCCCCCCATGCCTCCCCCCTTGCTTCCCCCTCCGCCTCCCCCCATGTTTACCCTCCGTAGTGCACGCGTGCCCGCAGCCGTAAGTAACTCTCAGGCAGCACCGGCCGACACTGCCCCGAGGGCGAGCTCCCAACCCCGACCATGCGCGCCAGCGGCACAAGCCTGTTGGGGAGAGTCGCGGAGGATCTCCCAAGCAAACGCGGCCGGTGCGCTCGCAGCCGTCGTCGTCATGTCCGCAGCTGGGCCGACCTCGGCGGTTTCCAGCTCTTGCACGCACCATCCAAGGCGCAAGGCGTCGACTACACGATGGCGAGCCTGGAGGGTTCTGGCTCCGCCACGAGCGGAGTCCGGCGAGCCGGCGGCTATCCCCGATCGCTTCTTGCTCCGAACTCTCTGTGGGGACCTGAGTGACGAGTTCCGGTGCGGGATTCGGTGTCGGCGTACCGTGCTGCGGGTGACGGATACGACTCGAGAGGACGGTCTGGCGGCAGTACTGCCCACCCTGTCCAGCGCCTTCGGGCTCGGAGAGGTACGAGATCAACGGTTCCTTGCGCACGGCCTGATGAACCGGAACTGGCGGCTCGTGACGACCACGGGGGTGTACGCGCTCAAGGAGATCACCGACGTCCCTCTGCCGAAGGCTCGCAGGAACCTCGCGGTCCGCGTGGACCTGACCCATGAGGGCATCCCGGTGCCGACGCCGCTATTCGGCGCCGGTGGCGACTTCGTGGTGGAAGTCGGTGGTAATGGCTACTGCGTCCTGCCGTGGGTGGACGGCGAGCACCTTCAAGGGACTGACCTCCCGCTCGACCAGGTCCGCGATCTCGGTGCTCTCCTGGGCCGCCTACACGAGGGCCTGCAGCGGCATGGGCCTGGCTCGGTCCCGGAGCAGGCGCCGGTTGCGAAGGTCCGCGACGTGGCCGAGGCCGACCGGGCCGCCGCTGCTCTCGCGAGTCGCTTCCCGGCCGATCCGGTCACCGACTTGGACAAGGCTGCCGCCGAGGCCCTGCACGGCCGCCGCGGCCTCCTCGCGCGGTACGCCGATGCCCGGCCGGACGGCGAGGTGCCGGCCGGGCCGTACGGTTGGACGCACGGCGATTTCCAGTACCGCAACCTGCTGCGCCGGGACGTCCGGGTGGTGGCGGTCCTGGACTGGGACCGGCTCGAGGTCCGTCCGTACGGGGAGGAGGTCGCGCGGACCGCGCAGGTGCAGTTCGGGGTAGGTGGTGTCTTCGACCTCGACCGTGTCGCCGCGTTCTGCTCCGGGTACCGGTCCGTGATCGATCTGTCCGAGGGCGACCTCGCCGACACAGTGAAGCGGCTGTGGTGGAAGCGGCTGACCGACTTCTGGCAGCTGGAGTTCTACCTTGACCGCCAGGACCCCACCTTCGGCGAGATGTTCCTGACGGACGAGGCACTGCTGAACTGGCGGACTGACCGCGCCGACGATGTGCAGGCCGCCTACGCGGCCCGTTAGCCGGCGGCTGCCGCCGGGATGAGCCCGGCGGCAGCAAGCTCAGGCAGGCACGACCGGACCAGCGGCGCTGCGCCGGCCTTCGCGCCGAGCCCGGCCCGGTCAGCCGTCTCGATTGCCTGCACCCAGGCGTCCACGTCGTCGTGGTGGACGATCACGCCGCCATCCGCGACCGCAACGAGGAGTACGCCAACGGCAACGGCCTGACCATCGCCTATGCGGAGGCCTTGGGTGTGCCGGTCGACGCCTCGCACGAGCCATGGCGGGACCTGATCAGCGAGATCCGGCTTCTGCGCGTGGACTCGTAGGAAATCGTCGATCGGTTGTGCTCGATGCAGGCACGTGGCGGCTAGACCGGAAGAAGCCATAGCCTCCCACCTCCGCAACGCGGGTGGGAGGCCATGGCTCTATGGATTGTCGGAGCCATCGCTGACAATCTGTGGTTAGCGGGGACCGCCCGCCTCCCCGTCATGACCGGGGAGGATGGAGTGGTCCCCGCTCACACCGCCTGAGCGGTGGCGAGGCGGACGAAGGCGTCGAAGGCGCTGGCCGACAGCAGGAGAACCGGGCCTGCCGCACACTTAGAATCACGGATACCGATCCTACTGTGCCTGGTGGCCGAAAGGTCGGCGACCTCGACGCACTGAGACTCTCCGCCTCCTGAGTAAGACGACTTGCGCCACTCCACGTTACCCAGGTCGGTAGCGCTGAGGCTGGCCATTTCAGTCACGGGTCTTCCCTTTCATGTAGTCCTTGATCATTTCGCGCGAGGCATCGACGTTGAGGGCGGCATCCGCCACGGCGTCGAAGGCCATCGCGAACGCTTCTACATCTTCCGGATCCTCCAGAAAGACACCGCCTCGCAGGTGGTCGATCAGCACCACGGGCGGCCACGGGGACCGGAAATCCATCACGGTCATGTTGCTGGTGAGCCCGGGATGAGCCGGCGCTCCAAGCGGCATGACGCGGATCGTGACGTTGTCCCTCTTTGATAGATCCAGCAGACCACGGAGCTGGTCCCGCATCACATCGGGGGTCGCGCCGGACGGCGGGAACAGCGCTGACTCGTCGATCACGGTCTCCAGAAGCGCTGGATGCTCCGAGCGGGTCAGCACCATCTTCCGTGCCTGGCGAACCTGCACCAGCGAGTCGGCGTGCTTGCGAACTGCGGGACTTGGCGAACTGAAGATCGCACTGTGCGCGTACGCAGGCGTCTGCAGGAGCGCCGTGATCAGCTGCGGGAAGTACGTCTTGATCGAGACCGCGGCCTCCTCAAGCGCGATGCTGTCCGCGTACGGCTTGGGCAGCACCTCCTCGTAGGCTGCCCACCACCGTCGCTGATGTGACTGCACCACATCGGTGATTCCATGCACCGTTTCCGGATCGGTCACCCCGTATGCGGCGAGGAGAAGTGCGACTTCCGAGGCCTTGATCAGGTACTGCCCGGTCTCGACGCGGGACAGCCGCGTGCTCTCCCATCCGAGAACGGCTGCGGCTTGAACTCCGTTCATACCGGCCGCCTTCCGGAAGCGGCGTAGCAAGTACCCAAGTCTGCGCCTCATCACCGGTGGCGGAGTCTGAGAGGTCGTCATGGGCGCAGTTTGGCACAACATTGCGGCGCTGCCGAGAGAACATTCGTTCCATTTTCCTGCGGATTGGAACCGCAATATTGCGAAACTGCGGCAAGTAGGAGCATGCTCTACGCAGGCCATGGTGACGGGGCATCAGTTCATGATCATTCGTCACCTTGAGTTCAACTGGCCTGCCCTGCCTGAAGAGGAACACGACCTGCACGCTGCTGCGCCAACCTGCTCCCCGTCGACACGGAGGACTGCGCCATGCCAATCACCGCCCCGACGCTCGCCGACTTACTGAGACGCGCTCGGCTGCACGGTCCAGTCCCGGCGCGAATCGAGGCTTCCTTTGAGCGCACAGCGCAACTCGATCAGGATGTCCGCCGCGTGGGGCAGGCACGGCGCATTGCTCGTGCCTGGCTGCACCTGTGGGGGGCTGCTGATCTCGTGGACTCGGCGGTCGCAGCACTCTCCGAAGTCGTCACGAATGCGTTCGTGCACGGCCACGGGGACACGGTGACCGTACGGCTCACCCTCACCAATGGCCAACTGCTCATCCAGGTAGACGGCAGTGGCCCTTGGTTGCCCCAGGTGAGCTGTCCTGACCCCAACCAGCTGGACGAAGGCGGCCGCGGCTTGTGGCTCGTGGATGCTCTGTCCGACGGTTGGGGAGTCTTAGAAGGTGGCCAGGTATGGTGCATCATCCGTCCCACCACCTTGCGGGTGGAGCCGGAGACCGGCCAGTGAACGTGAGCGGCGGGTTCGACGTCGCGAGACGACCATCATCCGCATCCTCGAAGCCCTACGGCCAGTCCAGAGTTCCGACATCGTCGACTCGATCCTCGACACCCGCGAAGACATCCTGGGACCGACTACAGACCCGACGAGGACGAGATCCCCGATCTCAGCCTTCGGACACGTGGCTACCTCATGCAGCTCCTCGGCGCCGTTCCCGAGGACGAGACCCTCACCGACCTCGTCACAACGGCTCGTACCCTGCTCGACGTCGAAATACCCGGTGGTTACCTGGCCGTCAGGCTGCACCTGCGCCGCATGGCACTGGCCGCGTTCGGCCTGCTCGACCATCAGCCCCCCCCTTCCGGTCCCTCCCCATGACTCCGCGGCCCGTCGGCGAATCCCGGCGCCGGGCCGTGGTTCCAGCCGCCCTCCACCGGACGACTACACCCTCCCGAGTGCCCGGCGGAGGGCCCACACCCGAAGGACCGTCATGTGCCAGCACAAGCCGATCTGCCCGCCGGCGCAAGCCGCCGACCGGGAGGCCGCCAAACCCGTGGCCAACCACCCCGACCAGGGATGGAGCCTGTTGTGCAACGGTGTGGTGCTCTTCGAGGACACCGGCGGGCTGCTGCCCGACGGCAGGACGATCGAGCCGCACCGTGCGACGGGCGCCTCGTATGTTCCAGTCTCCTCCGCGAGCGGCTCGGCGGTGGCTCGATGAGACGACTGCCCCCGCCGGACCCCGAGTCTCTTCCTGGAATCCGCGTCAACACCACTTACACCAGAACTGGATCGTGGCCGGTCGCCGCCCTATTCCACCCGCAGGCTCACTCTCAGCGTGGCCGCCGGGACGGCGATGCTGGCTATCGCGTCCGGGCTCACCCTCCGCTACGGCCACAGCCTTCCGAAGACTGGCCAGCATGTCTACAACATCTCGGGCTGCTGGGCACTGGACTACGGCCACCCCGCGACGTTCTGCGGTTCGCGCCGCCAGACCACATCTCGCCACACGTGGTGCGCGCGCCCCGGTGCGCTCGTCGCGGTCAGCTTGGAGCCTGAGCCGCGCCCTGCCGAGCCCGAGCACCATCTGCTCACCGGTCGGACCGCCTTGAGACAGCACGCCCCGCGTGAATGGGTCCGTGGGCGGTGAAAACGCCAACGACACCGTCAAGAGGGCTCGAGTCTATGGAAGAGCTACTCACCGTGCCCGGGCAACGTGGCGACTTCTGACCCGCCCGAATGCGACTGGCAGAGAGCGTACTGAACTCTGCGTTGGAACAAGATCTGGATCGAGGACGGTCTGGCCCCGGTACACGACGCGCGAGGCGTTCTGATCCAGCGGGCCCGCGACAGCACGCTCGGCCTCGAGGACAGCCTCACGGCCGTACGCGCCGCAGCCGACCGCCCCTGAGCAGCGGCCAGAACCGAGTTACCCGCCAAGAGATTCGAGCGGACTCGGTGAGAACGCCGGCGCCCGAACGACACCCCGAAAGCCCCAAGAGACAGGAAGCCCCGCGTGTTCATCGACATCCCGCGTGAACTCGAAGCCGCTCTGATCGACCTTCCTCTCCCGATGTGGAAACTGGACGGCTCGGCCCTGGCGAAGTTCACCATGGAGGAGTACCGGACCCAGCTGGCAGCCGCTCCGCAGTTTGCGGAGACCGGCGCGACACTGCGCCACGCGCTGACCGGGGATGGCGGCGGATTCGCCGTGCTGCGCCTGGGGAGCCTTGCCCAAGCCCTGTGCGGGGCAGACGGCGACCGGTTTCTGCGGCTGGCGACTGGATTCGCGGCCGAGGTGGCCGTCCCCTTCTCGCCGTTCCCGCGGTGGCCCCTGTGGAAGGACATCGGCGTCAAGGTCGATAAGGACCCTGGCAAGTCCAGCGGCATCGGGTACAACGCGTTCCACATGGACCTGGTGAACGGAACCCTGCCCCCGGACTACACCACGCTCCTGTGCGTTCGCCCCGATGTGCTTGGCGGTGGCCCGAGCATCCTCTCCGACGGCCACGCGGCGGTGGCGCGGCTGTCGGAAGACAGCCGCGCTCTCCTGGCCGAGGCGGCGTACCACTATGGGACCTTCTTCGACTTGCACGGCGTCGGAGAGGAGTACAACCCGTTCCCGATTCTGGACGGCTCCGACCCGGGCCAGGGGTTCGTCAGGTTCACCGCCAAGATGCTGGAGCGGTCCGAGCTCGGCCAGGCGCACGCCGATGCTGCCGAAGAGCTCGCCGAGGAGCTCGTCCGTGGGCAGGTCTCCTTAATGCTCCAGCCCGGGGACTACCTCATCGTGAACCAGCGCCGCTTCCTGCACGGCAGGGAGGCGCTGCACAGCGGTCAGGAGGCCGTCCCCGCCGCCAACCGGCGGCTACTCCTCCAGCTGTTCCTGCGCGCGGGGGCCAGCGACGGCTCGGCCGCATAGTCGGCCGGCGCCGCCGGTGCCCCTCCGGGTCCCGCCCCGGGTCGGCCACAGCGCGCGTGGCCTGGCTTTCGCGTGGGGCCGGGTCGGGCAGTACCTGGAAACGGTTGCGCTCCGGGCCCGCCGGTTCGTGCACGGAGCCTAGATTCGCGAGTTGCGCAGCGACTGCCACACTGCGCCAGCCAATGCCCGCGTGGCCCGGGGGACCGACAGATGTTCATGCTCGCGGTACAGGGCCCAGTTGTAGGGCACGAGTGAGAGCTTGTTGGAGGACAGCGATCCCGCCTGGTGGGCTCGGTAGAGCGCGAGCGGCTCGGCCAGGCCTCGAGCGTCGAAGCCGTCCCGCATGATCGAGAGCCAGAGGGCATAGTCCTGGCGCTTGCGCATTTCCGGCATCAGCCTCGTACCCAGGACGTTGCGGTCGTACATGGCGGTGAGGGCTCCGACGTGGTCTTGGACCAGCATCGCGCGGTAGTCGACGTGCTCCCGCGCGCGGACCACGCGGCCGTTCGGGATCCAGTCGGTGCTCTCGCCGTCGTAGTCGGCGTCCATCTTGAAGTACGAGGTGAAGGTCAACGGCGCATCGCCGTCCGCGGCGAAGGCGATCTGTTTTTCGGTCTTTTCCGGCAGCCACATGTCGTCGCTGTCGAGGAAGGCGATGTAGTCACCGCGCGCCCGCTCCATCGCAAGGTTGCGGGCCCGGCCCGCGCCACCCCGTTCGGGGGCCGATTCCGGCAGGATGCGCTCGTCCTGCTTGGCGAACGCGCGAAGCAGGTCCATGGAGCCGTCGGAGGACTGATCGTCGGTGATCAGCAGCTCCAGGTCGCTGTGGGTCTGTGTGACCACCGACCGAATTGCTGCGCCGAGAGTGGCTGCCGAGTTGTACACGGGCATCACGACAGACACCAAGGGCACAGCGATCTCCTTGCCAGACCAGGAATGACGGTCCATTCAAGCACCGCAATCGAGTAGGAGCTGCCATGCAGATAGTCGTCGCTGGTCAGGGCTACGTAGGGCTTCCGCTGGCCGTACGTGCCGCAGAGGTAGGTCACCGTGTCATCGGCTACGACGTGGATCCGCACCGCGTCCAGCAGCTCGCCGCCAGCGATTCGTACGTGGAGGACGTGGCCTCCTCGCGGCTCCGGGCGGTGCTGGACACCGGCGCGTACTCCGCGACCGACGACGCCGATGCGCTGGCCGGCTATGACATCGCGGTAATCACAGTGCCGACCCCGCTGCGGGACGGTGTGCCCGACCTGACCCACATCGAGACCTGCGCGCGGACTCTGGGCGAGCGCCTGCGCCCGGGCGCGACCGTGATCCTGGAGTCCACGACGTATCCCGGCACGACCGAGGAGCTGCTGCTGCCGATCCTGGAGGGCTCCTCGGGACTCAAGGGCGGGGTGGACTTCCGGGTCGGGTTCAGTCCCGAGCGCATCGCGCCGGGAAACAAGCGTTGGTCGTTCGAGGGAACACCGAAGCTGGTGTCCGGCATCGACGCCACGTCACTCGAAGTGATCAAAGAGTTCTACGACGGCATCTTTCACACCACGGTGCCGGTGTCCGGGCCCAAGGTCGCGGAGCTGGCCAAGCTGATCGAGAACACCTTCCGGCTCGTCAACATCTCCATGATCAACGAGCTGGCGACGCTGACCGCCCGCCTCGGTGTGAACATTTGGGAGGCGATCGATGCCGCCGGCACCAAGCCCTTCGGCTTCACCCGGTTCACCCCGGGACCGGGAGTCGGCGGGCACTGCCTGCCCGTCGACCCTCTGTTCCTCGCGTGGAAGATCCGGGAAGAGATCGGCGTCCCCTTCCGATTCGTGGAACTCGCTGACGACGTGAACCGGGGCATGCCCGACTATGTGGTCCAGCGCGTTGTGGCAGCACTCGACAAGCGCGGCGTGACCTTGGCCGGAGCCCGGATCCTGCTGCTCGGCCTGACCTACAAGATCAACGCGACCGACCTGCGCAACTCACCGTCGACACGTGTCGCTGAACTTCTGACCGACCTCGGCGCCGAGGTCCGCGTCGCCGAACCCAACGTCCCGAACAGCGTCGGCACCGAGTTGAGCGTTCGCCGGGTGGATGCGACGCCGGAGGAGGTCGCGGCCGCCGACGCCGTGGTCCTCCTGATGGACCACGCGCGATTCGACCTCGCGATGATCCAGCAGCACGCGGCCTGGGTTCTCGACTGCCGAAACCGCATGTCTGGAGTGAACGTCGAGGTCCTCTAGTACTCCCCCGATCGGCCCCTATCCTCCATCCCCAGGAGTTCTCTTGCGCGACGAATGGGAACACGCTCACACGGACTACACCGTGCCTGCGCAGCGTCGCAGCCCTGCCTCGCTGGCTGACAGCGAGGGCGACTGGCGCCACTACCTGGAACACTCGACCCCCAACGGCTGGCTGATCCGGAACAGCGCAATGACCGAGGCACTCATCAGCGGCAAACCGATGCACCTGCTGCACATCACCCGGGGTATCGACGCCATCCGCACCAGCCGGGAGATACACGTCTCCGCCGGCTGTCTGGTCGGCGCCCTGTACTGCTCACCCCTCGCTCGCCAGCGCGAGGGATTGCGCCCGCACAACCTCGGCGCCTACCTGATGCGGACAAAGCCATCCACCACGCCCCTGATCCTGGAGGTCACCCCGGATGCCCCGATCCGACCCAAGGGGATCGACTACCTGCATCTCGGCGCCATCCACCTGCGCACCTACCTGCGCTATCAGAGCTACCTCACCCCCGCCGAAAGCGACCGGCTCGACCGCGCCGTCCTGGCCGGCCTACGCGCCGCGGCCGCGTTCCTCGACATCGCCCTGCTCAACGCCATCGGCCACGCGACGCCGACACCGGCCTTCATCGACCAGCTTTCCGACGCGGTGGCCGACGTGCCGTTCCTCGGCTACCTGTACTTCGAGGTGCTGTCCGAATACCTGATGCTCCACTCCACCACCCCGGAGACCAAGGCCTACGCCGGGGAGGGCGAGCTGAACAACCTCCTCTACAAACGGCTCGCCTTCGCCGCCGTGGACGGCATGGATCAGCTGTTCGACCTGGCACGTTTCAGCCCGCGCCATCACCAGCTCATCCAGCTCATCGACGGCTTGGATCCGGCTCTCGGCCCGGGAGTCGCCGAGTACGTCCGGCGAAGGCTGTCCCACCTGCTCGCCCGCACTGCGCTGGCCCCGTCCCAGGACGTGTCAGCGGTCACGTTCCAGGGCACCGATATCGCTACGCTCCAGAAAGCAGCGCCTGGACTGATCGGCCAAATGGCATTCCGCGAGATCCGGTACATGGCCCGCTACGGGCAGCTGTATCACTGCTTCGAGAAATCAAAGGCTCTTGAGGTGTGGGACTACTGGAACAACGAGGGAATACCCACTCCCTTCAATGGGATCCTCCCCAAGGGAGAGATCGGAATAAATCCCGTCTACCCCCGTTCAGCAGTAAGGATCTGGGTGGCGGAACAAGACAGTAGGGGCTACTTACAGCCGATGGATGAGGTCGCGGCTGCTGTCACGCCCCACCTGGCGACGTGGTGGGCGCCTCCCCGTCAGCGTGGGATGCAGGACGCACCCGTGATTCACGAGCCGATTCAACGCGAGATCTCCAATTCCAGCCCATTGGCTATCGATGATCGGGGTTCCGCATGGCCGCCAAGTTCCTGAACATCCTCACCGGCATCAATCGCATCTCCGCGCCGTCCTCCGGAAGCATGATTCTCGTCGGCGACCTCTACGGCGCGATGCCTGAGACCCATACGACCTTCCTCGGCAGGGAACCGGTCGATCATGCCTGGCAGGCCGCGTTCGGTCAGCTGATCACCCTCTCAACGACAAAGCGGCCACACGGCCCAGACTTCGACCCCTACCTCGACGAGCTGACGCGTGAGGTCGGTGCTCTCATCAAAGAGATCCAGCCGCACGTCATCCACGCTCAGTACCTCGGGTTCGCCCTCAGCCAGGCCTTCACCCGCACTGCCGGCAACATCCCGATCATCTCCGTCGCCCACGGCCCCGACGTCATGGTGGCCGAGCGCAGCGCCCGGGAGCGCGAAGGCCTGAACGAAGTCGCTGCGGCAAGCGCCGCTATCGTGGCCCCGACTTTCGCCCTTGCGGACCGCATCGACCGTCTCACCGGACACCGATTCACCGACCGGCTCACCGTGATCCCGTGGGGTATCCATCTGAGCCATGCCCAGGTACGCGATCAATCGCCAACCGGCAGCGGCCCCCTCTCCCTGGTGCACGCCGGCCGTCTGGACGACAACAAATCCACGATCACCGCCGTCGAAGCCCTCGCCCTCACCCATCAACCGCACGACCTCACCATCATCGGCCAAGGCATCCGACGAGAGCACTTGGAGCAGCGGGCCCACGAACTCGGCCTACAGAACCGGGTTCGTTTCGACCCGTTCCTGCCCCGTGCCGAACTGTGGCGCCGCCTACCGAACTTCGATGCTTTCGTCTTCACCACGAGAGACCTGGAAGCGTTCGGACTCGTCCTCATCGAGGCCCAAGCCCACGGACTTCCCGTGGCCTACTCCGACCTTCCCGGCGTGAGGGAAATCCTCGGCAGCACCGGCGCTCCCTACACCCCCGGCGACCCGCGCTCCCTGGCCGACGCCCTGGACAAGATGGGCCGCGACCACCACCACCGACGCAGCGCCCTAACGAAGGCGGCTCTCAACAACGCACGCCGGTACGACATCGCCACCACCAGCCACCGACTTCGCGAACTGACGCTACGCGTCACCTCCTGACCCCGACGTACCTGTACACGCCAATTGCCATCGCTATCACGCTCCACGAACTCATGGCCGCAGGGAAGGTCGACCACTGGTTCCCTGGAACCTACGAGCCCGAGACGTTCACCTACGGCCGCAGCGCGGCCCTGGACGCCTCGCACTCGCTGTTCCACCGGTCAGCCACCTCCTCACCTATCCGCCCGGTCCGACCGGCCAGCACCTCGGCCGACGGAGACCGCCGTACTGCTGGGCAGCGCGATGATGCGCACCGCCGGACTCGACTGGTACGAGCAAGGCGATATCTGGGACAAGGTTGCCGAACTGCGCCCGCACACCGTCGGCGCCACGAGCGCCCCAGCCCCAGCCCCAGCCCCAGCCCGGCATCTCATCGCGATGCGCCGCCTCATGACCGCCAAGACGCAGGCACTCACCGAGGCCGGGGCCGCCCTGGACGGCCACCGCGACTGGGTGACCTCCTTCGAGGGGCTCGGCCAGACCTTGGCGCAGCTCGCCCAGTGAGCTGACCCGAGGCCTGCGCGCGATCCTTGCCCACCACGTTATCGTTCCCACCCATGCCGGCCTCCTCCACGTTTTGGATCGGCGACTACGCCGCTCGGCGGAACACCCCACTGCGGTGGTTCCGCTGCGCCGCCCCGGAGCCGAAGGTCGCCTGGTACCTGGAACGCGAGTGTGGGTGGACTCTCGTGCGCAAGGCACGCGACTGGGTCGGTTACTGAACTCGCTGCTGCAGAAGGCCCCCGAGCGGATGGAGCACTTCGAGCTGCTCGTCACGACCAGGGCCGACCTCACGATCGGCCCTGTCCTCCGCAGGGCGCTCCTCACGAGCGCTCACGCGGATCCGAAAGACTGACCACTTCGGGTGGATTCCTGGTTCTGATGGCGCCGGATGAGACGCCATCTCTACGCTCGAACAACACGGGGCCGGCCGCGCGGTCGGCCAAGGACGAACTGGTGCGGGAGAGTACGTGCTCACCGAAGGCAAGCTGGTACGGGACCGGATTCCTCAGATCATCCGCGCGGACGGAGCCGAGCCGGAGGTCTACGTGGCCGAGCCGGCGGAGTACCGGGAGCGGCTCCGGGCCAAGCTTGCCGAGGAGGTGGCGGAGTACATGGAGGCGGACGAGAGCGACGCCCCCGAGGAGCTTGCCGACATCCTCGAGGTCGCCTTCGCGCTCGCGGCGGACCTCGGCGTCGACCCTGCCCAGCTGGAGAAGATTCGGGCGTCCAAGGCCGAGCAACGGGGCGGCTTCTCGGAGCGCATTGTCTGGACCGGCAACCGCTGACCTGCGTGCCGGTCCCGCAACGCCTCTACAACTCAGACTTGACCAGCAAGATGTGACTCACCCCAGGCAGGGTCAGCCCGGCCGGCCTCCGTCGCGAACCGGCTGAACCAGCGAGAACGTCCCACTGACCATGCAGGCTTCGCCGGCCAAGGCCTATGCCCTCACCACCCCCGACGCCCCCACCGTGACGAGCTGGCTCACCGTCGTTGCCGCGCGGCCGCGCGTAACCGTGCACGGGCCGACAGAAGCTCAGTGCGCTACGATCGACCGCCCTGTCGCCAAAAGTCGTACGTGCGCCCGAATCCGCTCCCGGTCCGCGGGGAATACGCTCTCCCACTCCTCGTCCAGGTCGAACCAGCGTGGCGGCTGCCCGCTCTCCCCTCCCAGCGGTGCCGCGCGATCGATCACGGCCGCGTACGAGAGCCCCAGGGTCGCAGACCAGTCGGCGCGGTAGGAACGGACGGCCACGGCCGCCGGCAACGCCAGCAGTTCGCCCCGCAGCCCGGTTTCCTCCCCAAGCTCTCGCCTGGCGGCCTGGCGGGGCGTCTCCCCCGGCTCGACCTTCCCGCCGGGCGGCACCCACCCCCTCACCCGGTGCTTCACGAGCAGGACATGGGTGAACGAAGGGTCGGTGACCCACACCTCCGCCGAAAGCGGCGCCATCGGTGCCTGGCGGGCCCGGTCCAGCCACGCCAACGCCTCATCGTACTCCCGTACAGCCAGGCGGGCATCGGCGACCGCCGCTTCCACGGCCAGTTGGTCAGTCACCCGATTCACCCTATGCCTCCGTGCCCCACCGGCACAGCCCGACACCGCACAGAGCGGCCTCACGGTGGTCAACAGCCCAGGCACGCGCCCATCTCAACTAGGCTTACCTGACATGCCCGATGACACGAAACGCGCTGTTTGGATCGTCCCTGGCGCCATCCATCTCCTGAACGAGACCGCGCCCCGCCGCGCCTCCGACCCGGCTGTCCTTGTCAAGGTCGCGCCGCAGGAGATCTGTGTGCCGAGCACCACGGTAGTCGTGCGGTGGGACACCTCCGACATCTGCCCCGCCATCGCGCTGACCGCGGGCGGTAGCCGGATCGCCAACGCCCGAATCTCGGGCAGTGCACTGCTCCGTACTCGGAGCTTAAGGACAAGTCCCGCCACGCCAAAGCCGGTGACTGCCTCCGGGATTGATGTCACTGATAGACGGTGAGTAATGGGCGCGCAGGGCTGTGACCTGCGGTGGGGAGATTCCACTACGGCGGTGGTGAGTCACCGGGAAGTTCACCGCTCAAAGCGTTGCCGTCCCGTGACGGCGCAGGGCTGGTATCGGTGATCTAGGTGGTGAGGCAACGGCCGTTCCGTGACGTACATGCACTCCACGGAAGTCACACCAATGACCCCTGTCCCCCGCCGCCGCGTACGGACGGCTCCCCGCTCGCCGGCCGCGCAGCCGCTGCGCCGCTCACATCCCGAGACGGTTCTGGTCCGCGGCTCCCTCTCACGCGGCCCGTGTGTGGCCCGGATCGCGGTATGGGCGGCGCTGGCTGCCGGTCCCCTTGCCCTGGCAGCTGCCCTCGTTGTTCCCCGTGGCACCGCCGCCAAGGCCGCACCCGTCACCCAGGCCACCAGCGCGCCCCGTCCGGTGACCGATGCGGCCGGTACGGCAGCGGTGTTCGTGGACCTGTGGCTGCGCGCTGACGCCGCCGCACCCGACAGCCCCGTGGCCGCGGCGGTGCGTGCTATCGCCCCGGCCGCGGACCTGCCCAGGCGGGCCCGCACCGAGTCGGGAGCACCCGGTTTGGTGCGTGTCGTGCCGGTGCGGACCACGTCTACGCCGGGCGGGTGGACGGTCGTGGTGGCAGTCCTCACCGACACCGCACACACCCCCTCACCGTCCGCCGGCCAGGCGCCCGAGCGCACGGCGGACACCGTCGCGGCGGCGCGGTACTTCGCGGTGTCGGGGACCGGCGGGCAGAACGGCGGCCCGGTCACCGTCACCGGATCCCCGGCTGAAGTCGCTGCGCCTGACACGGCTCCGGCTCCCGCCTCTCCCTACACGCGTCCCATGCCCGCCGGCGACACGCTGGGCACGACGGTTGGCGAGTTTCTGCGGGCCTACCTCGCCGGCGGACAGGCCACCGCACTGGAGCGTTACCTCTCCCCGGGTGTGCGGCTGTCAGCCCCGGCTGCTGCGGCGTATGCGCGGGTGGATGTCGAGGACGTCGCCGCCGACACCGAACAGGCGGCCGCCAACGCTGTCCCCGGGGACGGTGTCCGTGCCCGCGTGCGAGTCCGGGTGTCCGGTGAGGACCGGGCGGGCAGCCGGTGGCCGCTGGTCTACCGACTCGAGATGACCGCGCGGGCGGGACGCTGGGAAGTCAGCGCGCTGGACGCCGGCACCGCGTCGTCGGCTCCGACTCCGGCCGTCTCCGCCCGGGCAGGTGGGCAGTGAAGTCGCTGATGCTTGCCGGCAAGCTCGATGAGCTGGGTGACTCGCTCATCAAGACTGTGACCGATTGGGGCGGCGCCGGGCTGGTCGCCATTTTGATCGTGCTCGTGATCGTCCAGATCGCCCGGCAGATGTCGATGAAGGCCGCCATCGGTGCGGTCATCGGGATGATCATCGTGCTCGGTATTTACAAGGCTCGCAACGATCTGTCGGACATGTTCACCGACGAGGTCCAGCACCCGGCCAACAGTTCCGGTGCCGTGGTCGTCGTCATCGCCCCGTCCCGGACCGGCGACGGAGGGGTGCTGTGATCGAGCTGAGGGTTGTCCGCTCGTACACCGGTGCGCGGCGCCACCCGTGGGTACTGGGCAAGCTGAGCGACTGGGTCGTCCCGTTCGGCCCGTACACCCCGGCGCAGCTGGTCGTTCTCGGCGGCGGTGCGCTGGGGCTGATCAAGACGTTCGACTGGTGGTCGTGGGCGGGTCCGGTGCCGGTCGTGGTGTGGCTGGTGTCGGTGTGGGCGGTGCGTGGTGCTCAGATCGCGGGGCAGAACCCGTTCACCGCGCTGCTGGGCGCTGTGGCTGTGCTGGCGCAGCATCCGGCGGGCCGGATCGGCGGCCGGGTGGCTCGGGACCGGCGTCCGTCCCACTTGGGCGGCCGGTTCGTCATCGAGCCTGCGCCCGCAGTGGTTTCGGCGCCCGCTGCCGTTGGGGTGGGCGTGGTGGTGGGGGTCCGGGCGGTCGGCTCCGGCCTTGACCGCCTCCTCGCCGGTCCGGCTGGTGCGGCTGATGTGGGGAGGGCAGCAGCATGATGCGGACTCCATTCCGGCACGTCGCCGGCCATCTGCTGTGGGCATCGTCCGGTGCGGTGTGGGCGGTGTGGCGGGTGGAGCCCCTCGCGGGCGGATACCTCCCGGCGCAGGTCCGCTGGGAGCTGCTGGCCCGGATCACCTCGCTGGTGCGGTCGATGCCCGGCATGGAACCCCGATTGTTCGTGCTGGCCGGGCGCACCGATCCCGGTGAGGTCGCCGAGCGGATGGTGGAAGGCGTCGACTGGCAGCGGCTGCCCGCGTGGGCGGAGGTCTGCGCAGCAGGCATCGACCTGCTCGACGGACAAGAGATGCACGAGCGGACCGTATGGCTCGCGGTCCCCCTGCCGGGTAAGGCAGGCGCCACCACTTCAGCGCTGGGTGCGATGTATGCGGAGGTGTCCGCCGCACTCGGTCTGGCCCCGGTGCCCGTGCCGGCGGGCGAGGTGCGGGCGGCACGTGAGGCGGCGGAGCGGCTGCAGACGTCGCTGGGCGGAGGTCTGGCCCTGCGTCCGGCATCGCCTGCGGAAATTGTGTGGATGGTGCAGCACGCCGTGTACCGCGGGCTGGAGGAGCCGCTGCTGGCCGATGCCGCGGCGAGCCCGCTGTATGGAAGCCGGATCCACGGCGAACAGCTCCTGTCTCCCTCGTACGCGGATCTGGGGCAGGTCCGTCTGGCCGAGGGCGGCCAAGAGCACAGGCCCGAAGACAGCAAGCGGCGCAGTGTCGGCTCGTGGTGGCGGTCGGCTGCGGCGGTGTCTCCGCTGGGCCGGCTGTGGCTTCAGGTCGAGTCGGAGGCCGGGACCGGCTACCAGGCCCACCTGGTTCTCGCCGAACTCCCGCCTGCGGTCGCTGTGGATGCCGCTGACGTCCTCGCTCAGCTGGAGGGCATGCCCTTCCCCGTGGACGTGAGCGTGGATCTTCGGGTGGTGGCGGCGAAGAAGGCGCGGGCGCAGGTGCAGCGCAAGAAGCGGGAGCTGTTGGACCAGGCCGGGCAGTACGGGGCGCAGCCGACCGGGATGCCGTATTCGCTGCCGGAGGCGGCCGGGGATTTGGAGGAGCAGGACGCGCGGATGGCGCGTACGTCGGTGGAGGTGGAGGTGCAGTCGGTGACGGTGCTCACCGTGTGGGGTCCGGATGCGGCTACGTGTGACGGGCGGGCGCGGGAGCTGTCGGCGGCCCTGGCGTCGGGTGACTACCGGGCGGTGCGGCCGATCGGCATGCAGGAAGAACTCTTCGTCCTCGGCTTGCCGGGCGGGGTGCGGGCGCCGAAGTTGGGCCAGTTCACGCAGCATCAGCTGTCGGAGGACTGGGCGGCGTGCGGGGCGCTGACGCTGTCGCGGGTGGGTGACCCGGCCGGGATCCTGATCGGCCGCGACCTGGACTGCGGCACCCTGCGCCCGGTACTCCTCAACCCCGCCGACGCCCCCCAGGTCAACGCCTCGGCATCCAGCGCGGTGATCGGTGAGCTGGGCGCGGGGAAGAGCACGCTGGAGAAGCTCATCGCCGCCGCGGTCGTGGATCGCGGCGGGCAGGCCATCGTCATCGACCGCACCCCCCTTCGCGAATGGTCGCGTTTCGCCAAGACCGCAATGGGGGACCGCAGCCAAGTCATTGATGCCGCCCAGGCGCAGCTGTCCATCGACCCGCTGCGGGTATTCGGCGGCGCGGTCGGCGCCCATTACGCCCTGTCGTATCTGACCCTGCAGCTGGGCGTCGGCGCGATGACCGCGGCCGGCGCGGTACTCCACCACGCCGTCGAGGAAGTGGCCGGCGGGCCCGAGCCATCGATGGGCAAGGTCCTCGGAGTCCTTTGCGCGCTCTCGTCGACGGGCGGGAGCCGTGCGGACGCGGCAGCCACCATGGCCGATCTGCTGCGCATCGTCGCCTCGAACCCGCTCGCTGCGATGGTGTTCGACTCGGCTCTGCCGGTGGTGAGCGTGACCGGTGACCTGGGCGCGGACATGGTCGTGGTCACCACCGCCGGTCTGACCCTCCCGCCGCGCGAGGCGTTCGCCGACGCCGAGGTGTTGCGCCAGCAGCCCCTGGAAGCACTGATCGGGCGGGCCGTGCTCTACCTTCTGGCTGCCATCGCCCGGCAGGCCGCTTTCACCGACCCCACCCGCTTCTGCCTGGTCTCACTCGACGAGGTGTACTGGCTGACGTCCTCGGCCGAAGGCGCCGCGCTCGTCCACGAGATCCTGCACGACGGCCGCAAGCATGGCGCCGGTGTCTTCCTCGGCGCCCACGACGAAGAGGAACTCGGCAAGGATGCCGGCCTGGTCGCCTACCGGTACCTCGCCCGCACCACCGACCGCACTCGCGCGGCCAAGGGTTTGCGATTCCTCGGCCTGGACGGCGACGACGAGGACCTGCTGCGGCTGGTGACCACCGGCCTCTCCCCTGTCGGCCAGGCCGGCCGGGAGGGCGAGATGCTGCTGCGCGATCCCCGTATGCAGGTCGGCCGGATCCAGGTCATCCCACCCGAAGTGCCCCGGCTGCGCGAACACCTGTTCACCACGCCCGGCCGCACATGTGCCGCCGCGTCCCACGGGGGGACCCCCTGATGAACACAAAATTGCGACTACAGCTCACCGCCGCCCTCGTCCTGCTCCTCCTCACCGGCATCGTCGCTGTATGGGCCCACCCCCCGCAGTGGCAGTCGCCGAACACGGCGGTGCCTGCCGGTGCTGCGGGCAGCGAGCCCTGTGACCTGGTGATCGGCCCTGCCCGAGGCTGGTGCACCTGCGGCCCCGCAGCGGCCGCCACGGTGACCGGAACGTCTTCGGCAGCCACCGCGGTCCCCGCCGCACCAGACAGCCACAACGGGCCGATGGTGTGTGCCACCCTCGCCCTTTCTGCGGCCATCGCCCTGGCCTTGACGCTCGAGCGGCGGACCCGATGAGAGGGATCCGCATCGACCGCGGCACGCTGCGCACAGCCGGATTCCTCGCCCTGCTCACCGTCGTGTTCCTCGTGACCAACACAGCGGTGGCATGGGCCGCAGACGGCAACGCGGACGCCGGTGGGAGCGGGCTGCTAGCCCCTTTCAACGTGGTGACAGCCGAGGGCGGGCGGCTGGACGCCTATCAGCTGCAGGCCGACGGCGGCAGCTCCTTCAACGTGGTCGGGCAGCTGCAGGTCCTGGTGATGTCCGGGTTATTCGCGCTGGCGCGACTCCTGGTGGGAATGTGCTGCTGGCTGATCGTCTTCGTGTTCCGCTTCCCGCTGCTTGCCCTGCTGACCGGTCCCGCGCAGCACCTCGCCGACGCTTACCAGACGCATGTGGTGGACGCGCTCGGTCTCAGAGGACTGACACTGGCCTGGGGGTTCGTCTTCGGGCTCGTCCTCTTCATGCGGGGCAAGGCTGCCAGCGGGTTCGGGCAGATCGCAGCCACCCTGGTGATCGGCGCGTTGGCCGCGAGCGCGTTCATACGCCCTGACTATCTGCTGGGCCGGGACGGACCGCTCGACGTCACCCACCAGGCCGCGATCGAGGTCGCATCGATCACCACGAGCAGCTACTTCGGCAACACGACGTCCTCAGACCCCTGCGACATGATCGCCGGACCCGGCCGCGATACCTGTCAGAGCTCCGGCGTGCAGGCGGCGGCCGTAACCCGGCCCATCCAGGACGCGCTGACCGACGCGCTGGTCGTCAAGCCCTACATGCTCCTGCAGTACGGACAGATCCTGGACCCGCACAAGGATAAGGACGCCTACCAGGCCCATCAGGAGTGGGTCAAGAAGAACAGTGAACCCCCCGGCCCCGATGCAGCGAAGAAGTGCGACATCCTGCCGGGCCCGGCCAAGGAGTACTGCAACAGCAAGGAGGCCAAGCGCGCAGCGTCCGCGGACCTAGGCAAGCTCATGGCTGAGCTGGAGAAGGCCGGACCCACCGGCAAGGCCGTCGCCGCATACGCGAAGTCTCCCAGCTGGGACCGTGCCTTCGGTGCCCTTGCCCTGCTGGTGGCCTGCCTGGTCGTCGCGGCCATGGTCGTCTCGATGGCGCTGGTCATGCTCGGCGCGCAGGGCGCGGACGCCGCCGCGGCGGGGGCGGGACCGGTGGTATGGGTGCTGGCGATGCTGCCCGGCCCCACACGGACACTGCTGTGGCGGTGGACGGGGGTCCTGGTCACCTCGGCGCTGGTCACCTTCGCCACCGCTGTGGGCCTGCCACTCTTCGGCATCGCGGCGGGCGTGTTGCTGTCGGACAGTGGGCCGGACGTGATGGCCGAGCGGCTCCTGCTCCTCGACGCTCTTGCCATCGCCTTCCTGGTCATGCACAAGCGGATCGCGGGCAGCGCCAGCGCGCTTGGTGCGCGGGTGGCCCTGCGCATGCAGTACGCCAGGCTCTCCGGCACCGGCTACCGCACCGCCGGCCTCGCCCTGGGCCTGGCAGGCACCCGCAGCTCGGCGCCGTTCTCCATCGGCCGGGCCATCGCCGAGGCACGCGGCGCAGTCCGTACGGGACTTGCCCCGCTGTCCTTGGCGATGCGCGGCGCCCACGCCGCACTCATCGGACCCAAACCAGGGACTCGCCACCCTGCAGCCCTGGTGCTGGAGGCCGTGCGCGCACACGCCGTATCCGGTGGCACCCGTGCTGCGGAAGGCGAAGTGCAGGTGGACAAGTGGACCGGCGAGATCCTGCACGACCCGGCCACCGACCGTCCCCTGCTGTCGTCCCGGCTGCACTCCCGTGCGTCACGGCTGCGCGGGTACCGCATTGCCCACCGCGCTGGCCGGGCCGCCTACGCGGCAACCTTGGGGCTGCCCCGCACCGTGCACACGGCGAGAGGGAAGGCCAGCGAGTTCACCGAGGACGTCCGCACCCAGCTGCTGGTGAGCGCGAACCGGGTCCGCGAGGACGCCGCCGGATGGCAGCCCGTCGTCGCTGGCACCGTAAAGGCCGGACAGGCCGTGGGTCAGGGCGCAGTCCACACCGGGCGTGCCGTGCGTGACACCGCGATCAGCGCCGCCGTCTACACCGCGCCCGCCACGACCGGACGTGCACCCAGGCCGCGGACCACCATCAGCCGCCCCGACAGCTCCAGCACCACGGCGTCCACCGCCCCGGCTCGAGCAGCCGGCCAGGCCACGGTCGGGCGGACCCTGCACACGCCCACGACCGGCAGCGGAAGGTCGGCGACGAGCCGACCGGCGCAGAGCGCACACCGCGGCAGCGGTGCAAGTCCCGCAGCCCCGGCCACCGACCAGGCTGCTGCGAACGCCGATCGGCTACGCGCGGCGATGAACCGGAATCGCCGGAGCCTGCGAGGCGATCAGGAAGGAGGAAATTCGTGAGGAAGACGCAGGCAGGCTGCCTGGTCGTGCTTCTGCTGGCCGTGGCAGCGTGCTGCACGGCCCCGGTCCTGCTGGTTGCCGCCGCCGGACAATCCGGCCGCCAGGGTCAAGTGGACGCTGCCGCGGCTGGAATCCCTGCGCGGATGCTGGCCGCCTACCTCACCGGCTCCGCACAGGTCACCATCTATGTGCCCGGCTGCCGTGGAATGCGCTGGCAGATCCTGGCCGGGATCGCGCGCGTCGAGTCCGACCACGATGCAGGACGACAGGTCGCCTCGAACGGGGACATCACCCCGCCGATCACCGGGCCCCGCCTCGACGGCTCCGGCGCCGGAGGCAACACCGCCGCCATCCCCGACACCGACGGCGGCACATGGGACGGCGATACGCAATTCGAACGGGCGGTCGGGCCTTTCCAGTTCCTGCCGGAGACCTTCCGCGCCTACGGCAAGGATGGCAATGGCGACGGGATCATCTCGCCCCACAACGCGGACGACGCCGCGACGGCGGCTGCCGTCTATTTGTGCGGCAACGGCCGCGACCTCACCGACCGCGACCAGCTCCGCGCCGCCATCCACACCTACAACCTGTCCTGGGCGTACGTAGACGACGTGCTCAGCGGCATCGACCGCTACGACGCCCTCGGCACCACTCCCAGCACCCCGACCGGCACCGCGGGTGTGGTCATCCAGGCCGCACTGGCCCAGCAGGGCCTCCCCTACTCCTGGGGCGGCGGAGGCCCCGATGGGCCCAGCACCGGAATCTGCTGCTCCCCCGGCGGCCAGGACGGCCGCACCGTCACCGGCTTCGACTGCTCCGGGCTGACCCAGTACGCCTATGCCAAAGCCGGCATCAACCTGCCCCGCACTGCAGCCGAGCAGGCCGGCATCGGACAGCGCATCCCCGCTACCGCCGGAATCTCGGCACTGCAGCCCGGTGACCTGATCTTCTACGGCTACGACCCCAGCGCGGACTCCACCATCCACCACGTCGGGATCTACCTCGGCGACGGGCAGATGATCAATGCGCCGCGGCCGGGCAAGGCCGTACGGATCGATCCCGTCACCGCGATGCCCGACTACGCGGGAGGGGCCAGGCCGTTATGACGTCCTCACCACGGACAGGCGGCCAGCTGATCGCCGTCAGTGGCGTCCTGGCCTGCGGCGGAATCCTTCTGCTGTACGCAGGCCTGCGGCCGCACACCTCGGTCCGCGTGTCCCGGCCGGCGCCCGCAGCAGTACAGGCCGCGGCGCCGGGTAAAGCTGAGGCCTCGCCCGCCCAAGCCGTGGACGGCGTTCCCACGTCGGCACCGACGGCGCCGGAGGGACGGAGCGCGAGCAAAGCGGCCAGCCGTGGCGGTCCACTGGCCGCGACGGCTTCCGCGGCGCCGCCTTCCGGTGCGCCGCCGTATGGTCCTTCGTCATTGCCGCATCCCGGATCCGGCGAGGCCGCCGACCGCTTCATACAGCGGGCAATGGACGACGCCAGCCGACACGACCTCGCGCTCGTCGACGAGGAACTGCTGCTGCGTCAGGGACGCGCGGCGTGGCTGGTCGAGACCGCCGAGTACACCCAGGTGCGGATCCAGGCGGCTACCGCACGCCGTGACACCGCGAGCAGTACGGACACAGGCGGGCCGGCGCAGGCCGTGGTGCGGCTGGTGTGGACCGGAGCCGATCCGGCCGGGACCTTCTTGGACGGCCGGACGGCCGCCGTCCACTTCACTCAGAACGGAGATGGATCATGGAACCGCACACCGTGACGGCGTCCGCATCCGGAGCCTACGGCGCTGCGAACGAAATGCTCGGTGCCGTGTGGACGCTTGCCTCATGGGGGTACGCGAATCTGTGGTGGCTGGCGCTGGCCGCGGCTTTGCTGATGGCTGGGTGGGAGGTGCTCCAGCGGCGCCTGGCCTTGAAAGCGCTCGCCGAGCGGACCTGCGTGGAGCTGGTGCCCAGTGCACAGTTCACGCCGGGGGATGAAGAGATCTGGCGCCAGGGCATGCAGGTGATCCGGGCCGCAGGATCTGGGCCCTGGTGGACGCCGCGCCGTGCCCGAACCGTGCGGCTTCGGCTGCGCGCCGACGGAAGCCGGCCCCTCTCCTACCGGATCGAGGCCCCCGCCTCAGCCCGCGCCCTCCTCGCGCTGACGCCGTTTGGGCCGCGGGTCCAGGTCAGCGAGAGCGCGCCGCTCGCGGACAAGATGCGCACCCACGTGGTGCGGGCGGTGCTGACCTTGCACGGCAAGCCCGGGTCAAGGCTGCGCGAGGTCCCCTTGGACCCTGATCCATTACAGCCGCTGGTCGACGCCGTCGCCGGCATCCGCTCCTCCCTCGGTGACCTCGCCGAGGTGTGCGTGGATCTCTCCCCCGCACCCAGGTGGCATCTGGCCGTCCGCCGCCTGCAGATCCTCCAGCAGGCCCGTGCCCGGGCCCGGCGCGAAGCCGTGCGCGAAGCACGGTCGCTGGGAGGGGAGCCGGCCACCAGCCTGCCCACCGCGATCGGCCGGCTGCTGGACCCAGCCGCGTGGCGAAACCCCGGCCGTGCCCCCGTCCTGCTGCCGCCGCACGCCCAGCGCATCAACCGCGACCGCGCCTTGGGCAAGTTCGCCCAGGACGCAGGCCTGATGCGGGTGCAGATCCTGGTGCGCTGCGCCTCCAACGCCGAGGGGCGCGCCGAGCAGCAGCTGGCGCTGATCAACGCGGCCATGGACCTGTACGCGGGCGACTCCAGAATCGGCTCCCGGGGGATCTCGCTCGGGCCGTGGCGGATCGGGCCCGACTGGTGGCCGTGGCGGCCCCGGTTCGATGAGCGGTGGGCGACTGCGCTCATGCGGCCAGCCCGCGGCGGCTGGGCGCGTATCGACGAGCTGGCCGGGCTGCTGAAGCCGCCGACGTCTGCGGCACGGCTGCCGGTGGTGGAGGCGCAAATGCCGACCTACAAGGCGGGCCAGGATCTGCTGCCGCAGGGCTGGTACCGCGCGCCGGACGGCCGGGAGCGGCTGCTCGCCACCCACGAGGACGACACCCTCTTCGAGGTCCAGTCCGGTAAAGCCGGATGGGGAAAGACCATGCGGGCCCAGGTGCAGGCTGTGGCCAGCGCCCACAACGGGCACGGTCTCGCGTTCGTGGACCCGCACGGCGACTCCTTCCACGAGGTCGCCCGCTACCTCGCCCACGACGACATCGAGGCGCGGATCCGTCTGTTCGATCTGACTGTCCGTGAGCCGGACGCGATGCTGGCCTGCTGGAACCCGCTCGACATGACCTCCGGACCACAGCCCCATGAGGCGACCGCCGCTGTGATCGACGCGATCGCCACCGCCCTGGGCTGGAGTGACATCACCGCACCGCGCGCGCTGACCATCCTCACCAAAACCGTCGAGGCGCTGGTCGCCGTCAACGTCTGCGCCGTCACCGTCGGCGCCGGGGAGCAGCAGGCGACCTTGTTCCAGATCCGGCCGCTGCTGACCGAGCCGGCCTTTCGCCACCTGGCCCTCAAATCCCTGGACGCCGATGCGCGCCGCTGGTGGAACAGCAGCTTCCCCGACCTTCCCAAAGATGCGCTGGTGACCGTCCTCAACCCGCTCGACCGCCTCGCGGCATCCCCTGTGATCCGCGCATTCTTGGGGTGCCCGATCAGCGGATACGACATCCGCCGGGCCATGGACGAGCAGCACGTCGTGTGGATCTGCCCGCCCGGGACCGGGCCCACCGACCGACTGCTGATCTCGCTCATCGTCCGGGACTTCCTGCGGGCTGGACTCTCCCGCAGAGACCTGCCTGAGCGTTCCCGCTCCCCTTTCCGCTTCTACCTGGACGAGCTGATCTCACTGGACGGCGCCGCGTCCACGGTCGCCGAGATCACCGAGCAGCTGCGCAAGTTCGGGTGCCGCCTGCACGGCATGACACAGCTGCTGCACCGCCTCTCCCCCGCGACCCGCACCGCACTGCTGCAAAACGCCAGCTGCCTGTCCACCACCGCCGGGTCAGCGGAAGCCATCGCGCAGATCACCGGTGAGTGGGCAGGCAAGGTCACCGTCGCCGACGCCGCCGAGCTGGAACGGTGGTGGCACTACGCCTCCTTCACCGTCGCCGGAAAACGCATCGGCCCCCTTCTGGTCCGCGGCCCCGCACTCACCGAGGTCTTCGACCACCTCGCCCGCCCCCGCCAGACCAAAGCCCTGCTACGCGCCGCCCACAACAACTCCGCAGCTCGCACCCTGGACGACCGCACCGCCCAGGCGCTCGCGCAGACCGAGCAAGTCCGCACATTTCTCACCACTCTGCCGCCTGCCCCAGCCACCACCGGATCCGGGACCGACGACGCTGAGGAGCAGTACGCATGAACCGCACCACCACGATCCAGCCGCCGACCAGCGACACCCGCGCCCACCAGGCACTGGCCCTGATCGCCCAGCACCGCATGGTCACCACCACCCAGCTCCACCAGATGCTCGCCCCCGAAACCCCCAGCCGGAAGATCTACAAGGTCCTGGCACCACTGCGCGCCCAGGGACTCATCTCCCACACGGTGCTGGGCAGAAGCAACCACCTGCGAGCCCACTTCCTCACCGCCGCAGGCGCGAACACCGTCCGAGACTGGCCCGAAATGCGCGGGCGCGCCCCCGCTGTCCTCGCCGACGCGGCAGCATCACTACGCGCCGCCCACACCCTCACCGGTGTCCGTGCCCACATAGCCTTCCTCACCGACGCCCGCAACCGGGGCGACGAGTACGGGCCGCTGGACTGGGTCCCCGAGATCGCCCACCGCCTCCCCGACACCGGCGGCGAAGACCAGATCATCGCCGACGCCGTCTTCCACTACACCAGCACCGGCCCCCGCCGCCGCCAGTACCGGGCCTTCGTCGAAATCGACCGCGCCACCATGAGCAGCGAACGCCTCGCCCGCAAACTCATCTCCTACGCCCGCTTCCACGACTACACCCCCCAGCCCGCAGGCCGACGGACCACCGTCACCGACCAAGGCACCCTCCTCGCCTGGCAACGGTTCTACCCCCGCTTCCCCCGCATCCTGTTCATCCTCACCGGCGCCCCCCGCCCCACACTCACCCGCCGGATCGACGACCTGCGCCACATGACCGCCGACCACAGCCTCGTCACCAGCCTCGCCGCCCACGTCCCCCTCGGCGCCGCCATCCTCGAAGACCTCGAAACCCACGGCCCCACCGCCCCGGTATGGACACCCCTGACAGGCCCCGCAGAACCCCGCCCATGGACACGTCTGTGAACCGCCGTCGGCCCCCACACATCGACACGCCACGAGGGGCCACACAGCACCATCGTGACGCGCACGCCCGACATCGGTGACTGAACCGGTGAGTACCAGTGACAAGGCTCGACAGGTGCACGGGCGAACCGGAGGACGTGCCCGCCTCCGCACACCAAGGCCTCACAAAAGCAAAGAACAAGCCACATGGCGAAATCTCAACCCACCTTCCTCCGGCGGCCGCCCCCTTCCGCAACCGCCCAGGTACGGCGACGCGATACACCGCCATCGAAGGAGCATCCGCAAATGAGTGACAGGCATTTACGGGCAAAGCATGACGATGAGTCACCTGCGCCTCAAGAACCCCGTAGGACATGGAGCGTTGACGTCGTATGGTGCGCTGTACAGCACGTCGCAAGGACACAGAAACGTTGCATCCGCGATGACGGGGCCCGGGATGGCGGCCTAGACCGCACTCCCGCCGAGGTGATAACCGGGGGTTTCCACGTGACAACGGCATACCAGCACAACACCCGCACCACACGAGGCCGCCGATTCCTCGCAGCCACCGCCGTCGCCGCCACCGTTGCAGCCGTCACGGCTGGTTGTGCCAAGGACAACAAAGCCGCACCTCCGCCCCTCAGCCCCACCGCTTCGCCCAGCACCTCCACTGATCTCCAGGCAACCGAGAAGGCGAAGGTCCTGGCTGCCTACGACAGTTTCTGGGGCGAAACAGTCAAGGCGTACGCAGCAGGCAGTGACAAAGACACCAAGCTAGTGAATTTTGCAGCCAACAGCGCCCTGGATGATGCCCTTACCGACATCGCGAACATGCAGAAGGCCGGCACCACCATGCAGGGATCGCCCGGACATCGGGCCGAGGCGACCGCATTCAACCCGTCTGGGGAGCACCCGAAGGCAACGGTCACCGATTGCTTGGACATCTCCACCTGGCAGACAGTCGAGCGTGCCACGAACAAGATCCAGCCATACCCGACGGAGCAGCCTCTGCGTTACGTCGCAATCGCTGAAGTTGAGCAGTGGGCCGGTCAGTGGATGGTTGTGAGAATGACGCCGAACGGTGACCGCACATGCTGAGACGCTCAGCAGCCGTCGGCACCTCACTGGCCGCGGCAACTGTCTTAGCCTTCGTCGCGATGCCTGCTCACGCCGAGGGTGGAATCTGCCAGGGGCGGACGAAGTACGTCACGGTCTGCGTCAGGGAACCTGGTGGCGGGGACGGCTCCCACCCTGACGGTCCACGTCCTCCGGGAGGTGGTGGACTCGCGGGTGACGACCGAGACAAGTGGGTCTGCTCCCGGACGCTCAAAGACCCACAGCCGCCCGCAGGCAGCCCCGAGTGGGAGGGGCATCAGCCGGGTGACGGTGCGGTCTACCGCCAAGAGTGCCGATGGACTGGCTCGGCTGCTGGCTACATCGTGATCAACACGGTCTGGTCAAACAGCCCCGACGCCGTCACGGTCGATCCGGCAGTACTAGCACAGCAGGCCGTCGACAGCATGCTCTTGACCGGCCCTACTGTCACCAGCCCAAGAGCAGAAGGCACCTACACGGTGGGGGTACCCATGTGGCTGTGGGTGACCCCGAGCCCTACGACGTGGGGACCCAACACGGCATCCGCGTCGGCTGGCGGGATCACAGTTACCGCCACTGCCAAGGTGTCGTCAATCCGCTGGCGCATGGGCGACGGATCCACCGTGACATGCGCCGGTCCAGGCGCTGCCTACTCTGCAGCTCGTGGAATGTCGCCCTCGCCGGATTGCGGTCACGTCTACCGCGCACCGTCGGCCCACCAGCCGGCCAACAAATACCAAGGTGCCGCGACCACTACATGGACGGTCGACTGGGCTGTCTCCGGCGGTGGACAGGCCGGACAACTGACCGAGGTGCGCCAGTCCCCGTTCACTGTGGCAGTCGGAGAGCTCCAGGTCGTCGGCCAGTAGCAACGCCAGCGACCGTACGTTTTTCTTCCCTCTTTTCAGGAGGCACAGCACGTGAGCACCACAACCACACCCGCGGCGGGCCGCTCTGTTCCTGACCTCGGCAGTCCGGGAGGGCCGGCTGCCGCGCCCCGTGTCGTGCGCCAACGGCGTCGCAGGCCAGGGCTGATCGCCCTGTCGGTCGCACTGATCGCGGCTGGCGGCCTGTCCGGGGCGCTGCTGTTCACCGCGTCGGGCCAGCGCAGTGCCGTGCTGGTGGTGGCGCGTGACGTTCCGGTGGGTGCGGCGATAGACGATGCCGATCTGGCGCCTGCGTCGCTGGCCCTTGATCCGGCAGTCAAGGCGGTTCCCGTGGCGAGGAAGTCGGGGATGGTGGGGCAGCGGGCTGCGGTGGCGTTGAAGGCGGGGGCGCTGCTCTCTCCCGGCCAGGTCACCTCGGTTTCGTTGGTCAAGGCCGGCGAGCAGGTGGTGGGCGTGGCGCTGAAGCCGTCTCAGCTTCCCGCGAGCCGGATCGCCCCGGGGCAGAAGGTTCTGATCGTCTCGACGCCTGATGCCAACCAGGCTGCGACCGCGGGGAAGGCCGGGGAGACGCCGGGGGCGCCGAAGACTCTGCCCGCGACCGTGGTCGCCGTGGGCGCCCCGGCCCCTGCCACCGGGGTTGTGGTGGTGGATGTCGCGGTGCCGGCCACGGATGGGCCGGCGCTCGCTGCCCGGGTGGCGACCGGTGCGGTTGCGCTGATCCTTGCCCCGCAGGATGGCAGCTGATGGCTGTGATCGCGCTGGCCGGTGGGCTGGGCGCTCCGGGTGTGACGACCACCGCGATGGCGCTGCTGCTGACGTGGTCGCTGCCAGAAGGGCACCGCGTGGTGCTGGCTGAAGCCGACCCCGACGGCGGCGCGATCCTGCCCGGGGCGCTGCAGGGCACGCTGGGTAACACCCATGGTCTGCGGAATCTGGCATTGGCGGGGCGTCAGGGGCAGTTGGCGGAGGCGTTCTGGCGTCAGCTGGTGGATATCACCGATGCCGGCAGCCGCGACCGCCTGGTACTGCCGGGCCTCTACGACCCTTCGCACGCCTCAGCGATGGAGCCGGTGTGGAAGCCCCTCGCCAAGCTGTTCGAGGGGATCGAGGCGCACCAGCACGATGTGATCGTAGACCTGGGTCGACGCGGCATAGCGGGGGCTGCGGCGGTGCTGGCGCAGCGGGCCGATGTGGTGCTCGTCGTAGCGCGCAACACGTTGCGGAGTCTGCAGCAGGCTCAGGTCCGTCTGGAGGCGTTGCGGGAAGTGGTCGGCGGGCGGGGTGAGATCGGGATGCTTCTGGTCGACCAGGGTCCCTTCTCCAAGGAGGAGGTCCGCAGGACGCTGGGTGTGCAGGTGACGGCGGTGCTGCCGTGGCGGCCGAAGGAGGCGGAGGTCTTATCGGACGGGACCGAGCAGCCTCGGCGGTTCGAGTCGTGTGAGCTGATGCGCTCAGCACGGTCCGCGGCGGTGCGGGTGCAGGAGCTGGTGGCGGTGCGCCGTGCCCGCCTCGGCCTTCCCTCCATTGCACCTGGGGCACGGGTGGTGGCCGATGCGCGCTAACCCGCTGCACCACAACCCCCAGGTCGCGGTGGGCGCGCCGCTTCAGGCCCGCCTGACGGGCCCGCGCCCGGCGCTCGCGCACCCGCCCGCCGGGACCAGGCCTGCGGACCCCCGTACGCCTTCGCCGGCCGGGGCCTCGTCCCTCCTGGCCGTGCCGGGCGCTGTCCAGGTCGACTATGCGTCGGTGCGGCTGATCAAGAAGGAGGTCGGGGAGCGGCTGACCGACCTGCTGCGGGTACGGCCGGGGATGAGTGCGGCCGCGCAGGAGCAGCAGGGCCGGCACCTGATCAACGAGCAGGTGGCCGTGTGGTCCGACGCCGAGGCCGTGAAACGGGGTGCGGCAACGAGCCAGGCCGAGGATTCGGCGATCGCGCAAGCCGTGTTCGATCTGCAGTTCCGGGCGGGCCGACTGCAGCAGCATCTGGACAACACGCTGGTGGAGAACATCTTCATCAACGGATTCCGGGATGTGTGGCTGGACTTCACCGACGGCCGGCGGATCCAGGTGGCGCCGGTCGCCGACTCCGATGAAGAGCTGCGCGAGCTGCTGCGGGACCTGGCCCGGCGCACGACCGGCCAGAGCGAGCGGAGTCTGTCGACGGCGGACCCCTTTCTTGCTCTGCGGCTGTCGGACGGGTCGCGTCTGCAGGCGGTCATCGACGTCACGCCGGGCACGTACGTCACGATCCGCCGGCACAGCATGCGCCACGCGGACCTGCCCGACCTGGTCGGGCGCGGCATGCTCGACACCACCCTCGAGCAGTTTCTGCGGGCCTGCGTACGGGCCGAGAAGAACGTGATGGTCGTCGGCGGCCAGGCCGCTGGAAAAACGACTCTGCTGCGGGCGCTGCTGAAGGAGATCGATCCGGACGAGCGGTTCGCCACGCTGGAGACCGAGTACGAGCTGTTCGCCCACGAGAACGGGCACCACCGCCAGGTCGTGCCCATGGAGGCGCGCGAGTCCAACGGCGAGATGGTCGCCGGGCAGGCCGCCGGTGAGATCACGCTCATGGACCTGATGTACCGGGCGCTGCGCATGACGCTGACGCGGATCGTGGTCGGTGAGGTCCGCGGCCCGGAGATCGTCGCGATGCTGCAGGCGATGACGAATGGTGCGGGCGGCAACCTGTGCACCCTGCACGCCATCCACCCCAGCGTGGTCTTCGACCGGATCGCCGAGCTGTACCTATTGGCTCAGGCCAACATGTCGGAGTCGCTCGCCTACCGGCAGGCCGCCAACGGGCTGCACTTCATCGTGTTCGTTTCCTCGATCGACGAAACGAAGATCGGCGGACACCGCCACCGCTTCGTCTCCCACATCCTCGAAGTCACCGGCATCGGCGAGGGCGGACGGCCCGAGACCAACACCATCTTCGAGCCGCGCCTGGAGTGGGGTGAACACCGGGCAGTGCCGCTCATGCAGCCCCGCTGCATCAACGACCTACGCCGCGCCGGCTTCGACTCTGCCCTCCTGAACGAGCCGGGCGGCGCCTGGACCGCGGCCCTGTCGCTGATGGTCGACCAGGGAGCGGCGCTGTGACCGCGCTTCTGTTGTGGATCGTGGCTGGACTCGCTCTCGCGGGCGGTCTGGTCGGTCTGGCTGCCGGCATCGTGGGCACCACCGCACCGAAGGGGCCAACGCTGGCTGCCCGGATCCGGGCAGGGCAACGCCTGGTAAGCCGCGACGAAAAGATGATTCGGCGTACCCGTCTCGCGGTGGGGGCGCTCGTTGGGGTGCTGCTGTGGCTGGTGAGCGGGGTGTTCGTCGGCGGTGCCCTGGTGTTCCTCGCGGTGATCGGCGTGCCGTGGCTGCTGTCTCCCACGAAGTCGGCGGCCGCCAGGATCGGGAAGCTGGAGGCGCTGGGCGATTGGACGCAGCGCCTGGCCAACACACTGCGCTTGGGCCGTGGGCTGGATGAGGCGCTGCAGATCTCCCGCAGGGGCTGCCCCGAGGACATCACTGCCGAAGTCGGTGACTTGGTTGACCGGCTGCAGGTCGGATGGCGGCCAGCCGACGCCCTGCGCCTGTTCGGCGACGCGCTGAACGACGTCACCGCGGACAAGGTCGTGGCCGCGCTGGTCCTGTCGGCCGCCGATCGCGGTCCGGGCCTCGCGCAGGCATTGGATGATCTCGCCGAGTCCGTTCATGAAGAAGTCGCACGGCGTCGAGCCATCGAGGCCGACCGGGCCAAACCGAGGACCACGATGCGGTGGATGACGATCATCACCCTGGGCGTTGCCGGCGCCGGGTTCCTCATCCCCTCCTACACCGCTCCTTACGGGACCCTCCTCGGGCAGCTGGTCCTTGCCGCCCTGTCCGCCGGGTTCGTCGGTGTGCTCGCGCTGATGCGGCAGATCGCCGACCACAAACCCGTCCCCCGCTTCCTGGTCGCCGACCCGCGAAGCGCCGTTGCCGCGGCACCCGTTCTCGAGAGCGATGTCGAGCAAGAGAGCGTGGAGGTGACCGCGTGATGCCGGTGGCCGCAATCCTGTCCGGCGCCGCCATCGGCGCCGGGACCGCGCTTCTGATCCGGGAAGTACTGCGTCCTGCCCCGGCGCTCGGGCCGGCCCTGCAGCGCCTGAACCACCCTGCCCCGCCCAGCACGGCCAACGTCCCGGCAGACCGGGATGAGCAGTGGGGAGCCTGGCTACTCGAGCATCTCGGCGACCTGCCGGGAGTGCGGATCCCGTACAAGGACCTCGCCCTGACCGGCCAGACACCGGGCAAGTTCCTGCTGACCAAGGTCGCTCTGGCGGCGGGCGGGCTGCTGTTGCCGCCCCTGTCCACCATCCCGTTCCTGATCCTGGGCATGCCGCTCTACCTGCCCGCCATCGTCGCCGTCCTGGCCGCTCTCGTGCTCTGGTTCACTCCCGACCTGGCCCTGCGGGACAAGGCCAAGCAGGCGAGAGCCGAGTTCGCGCACGCCATGGCCGCCTACCTCGACCTCGTGGCACTGCGCCGCGCCGGGAACGTTTCCGCCGAGCAGGCCATGGAACAGGCGGCCCAGGTCGGCCACGGCTGGGCGTTCCTGAGGATCCAGGGGGCACTGGCGCGCTCACGCGTGGACAAGGTGCCGCACTGGGAATCCCTGGCCCGCCTGACCGCCGAACTCAACCTGCCCGTCCTGGACGATCTTGCCGCGATCATGCGGCAGTCCGCCGACGACGGCGCATCCGTCTACGCCACCCTGCGCTCCCGCGCCAAGAACCTGCGTACCGAACTCCTGGCCGCGCAGGCGGCCGAGGCCAACGCCGACAGCGAGAAGATGACCGCCCCCGGCGCGCTCCTCGCCGTCCTGGTGATGCTCCTGATCGCCTTCCCCGCCATCATCCGCATGCTCAACACCTGAACCGTGTCGAAGGAGTCCACTGTCATGAACAAGCTGGCCGTCCGCCTGACCGCCGCCGCTCAATGGCTGAAGAACCGCGTCGAAGAAGGCGGTACCAGCGACCGGGGCGACATCTCGATCACGACCATCATCATCTGGGTCGCCGCAGTCGCCGGCGCTCTCGCCATCGCCGGAACCATCGGAGTGGTCCTCGCCAAGTACAACGGCAACCTCGCCGGCATCTGAGACCACGACGAGCGGCACAACAGACAGCAGCGGAGGGGAGGAGACAGGTGCCGCAGAGCCAGCATGCCCTGCCGGAGCAGAAACGGCCCGACAGCACAGGCACAGGCTGCAGGGACTGGAGGGACCGAGGGGAGTCATCCATTCAGATGGCGATCGTCTTCCCGTTCGTCATCCTGGTCACCGTCGCGGTGGTGCAGGCGGCGATGTGGGTTCACGCGCGCAACATCGCGCTGACCGCCGCACGCGAAGGCGTCGCTGCCGCACGCACCTACCAAGCCCCAGAGAGCGCGGGCGCCGCCCGCGCTCGGGAAACCCTCGGCCGGATTGCAGGCGACAGCCTGCGCGCCTCCACGGTCAGTACCGCGGGCAGCTCGGCGACCGAAGTCAGCGTGACTGTCACCGGCAGCGCCCCCTCCATGCTGCCCGGCCTCTCCGGGCTGTCGGTCTCCCAGTCCGCGTCCGCACCGCGTGAACGGTGGACCGCCCCGTGAGCGCGCTGCGCCCCCTGCGCGCCGGAGGCAGGTGGCGGGCGCGGCTGCGGGAGGACCGGGGCAGCGAGGCGATCGCCACCGCGATCGTCACTCCCCTGCTGCTGATGCTGCTGTGCCTGGCGATCGCAGGCGGGCGGATCGTCACCTCCGGTGCCAAAGTCGACGCCGCCGCCGAGGACGCAGCCCGCGCCGCCTCCATCTCGCGCACCTACAGCAGCGCCCAGTCCGAAGCCACCGCTGCGGCCGCCCGCTCCCTGGACGACCAGGGAATCCACTGCGCGTCGTCCTCCACCAGCGTCGACACCACAGGCTTGGCCGTCCCCCTCGGCGAAGTCGGCACCGTCACCGTGACGATTTCCTGCACCGTGCCCCTGTCCGACCTGCTGCTACCCGGAGTCCCCGGCTCCAAGAGCATGACCAGCACCTTCACGTCCGTAGTAGACGCCTACCGCTCCAGGGAGGGATGACATGCAGCATCCGACAACACTCCGCGCGCGGCTGCGCCGTGATGAAGGCGGTGTCGCCGTCTACACCGCGATCTGCACCGTCGCCCTTCTGGGCATCATCGGCCTGGCCATCGACGGCGGCGGAAAGCTCCGCGCCACCGAACGCGCCGACGCCCTCGCGATGGAAGCAGCCCGCGCCGCCGGACAGGCCATCGACCCCGCCGCCGCCGTCACCGGCGACGCCGTACGCGCCGACCCCGAAGCCGCCCAGGCCGCCGCCTACGCCTACCTCGCCCGAGCCGGCACCCAGGGAACCGTCAGCCTCACCGGGGACCGCACCCAGCTGACCGTCACCGTGACCGACGCGTACGCCACCAAGTTCCTGTCCGTCGTCGGGATCGGCTCCATGAGTGTCACCGGCCGCGGCTCCGCCCGCCTGCTGCATGGCGTCACCCAGCCCGAATAGCGAATCCCGCGCAAGAAGGGGCCCGTCTGTATGCCCAAGCCCACCACCACCCGCAAGAGGCCCGGCTCCGGCCGGGCAGGGGGTGTGCGTACCGCAGCCGCCCTGCTGCGCGGTCTCCTCAGCCTCGCCGCCCTCCTCACACTGCTGGCCGGCCTGCCCCTGCTCCTGTGGTGGGCCACCACCATCGTCGGACCGCCCGGACTCACCGCCCTCAGCTCCCTCTTCACCACCGACGACAGCGGACAAGTCTTCCTCCTCGCCCTCGCAGTAGCAGGCTGGGCAGGCTGGGCCCTGTTCACGTGCGCGGTCCTGCTGGAGATCCCCGCGCAACTACGCGGTCGTGCCGCCCCGCGGATCCGCGGGCTGGTCGGCCAGCGCGCCGCGGCCGCACTCGTCGGCACGGTCCTGCTGGCGCTGCCTGCCGGCACCGCCCTCGCCGCCCCCGCAACCACAGCCCCCGCCACCGCCTCACCGGTGATCGTCAGCGCAGCGGTCACCCCTGGCAGCGAAGCCGGCACGGGGATGCATACCCGCGATGGAGCGGCCGACGAGGCCGGGACCGCCGCGGTGACGTACACCGTGCGGGACGTACGACCCGCGGAGAGCCTGTGGTCGATCGCCGAGACCGTCTTGGGTGATGGCCAGCGATGGGAAGACATCGCCGCCCTCAACGAGGGCCGCACCATGGGCGACGGAAGCGTCTTCCACACCGAGCAGCCCATCCAGCCTGGATGGGTCCTCCGTCTCCCGGCCGACGCCAAGCCCCCGCAGTCCGGCGGGCTTCAGCAGCAGGAACACACCGCCGCCTCGGGCGGGATCACCGAGTACTCCGTCGAAGAGGGCGACAGCCTCTCCTCGATCGCCGACACCCAGCTCGGCGACAGCACCGCCTACACGCACATCTTCGAGCTGAACAAGGGCAAGCCCCAGCCCGACGGGCGGCCTTTCACCGACCCTGACCTCATCTACCCCGGCCAGCACCTGACCCTCCCCCACCAGGGCGGCGTCAACAAGTCACCCGCCCCGGCGCCCACACCCGCACCTACGGAGTCCAAACCCCGCACCGGCGCAGCCGAGAAGCCGGCCGGAACTGCCTCACCGCCGCCTGCGTCCCCGACACCGTCCGCCTCAACGGCGGCTAAGCCGACGGCGACCCCGTCCCTGACCACTCCCACCCCGGCCACCTCCGCCTCGGCGACGGCGGCGCCTGCGGCAACTGGCTCGCCTGCCCAGAGCGTGCCTGTCCCGGCGGCGAGACCCGCCCCGAAGGCCGAGGAGGACGGCAGCCACCTCAACTTCGCGCTGGTTGCCGGGATCGGCACACTGCTGGCCGCATCCCTCGCCGGAGCGCTCGGCATACGGAGAATCCTGCAGCAGCGCCAGCGCCGCGCCGGACAGACCATCTCCCAAGACACCGACCCTACCCACCTCGAACAGATCCTCGCAGCAGCATCAGAGCCGGCCGGGATCGAGCTCCTCGACCGCGTCCTGCGCACCCTCGCCCACCACGCCAGCGAGACAGAACGTGAACTGCCCGCTCTCCGCGGTGCCCGCCTCGAACCTGACGGCATCACCCTGCTCCTCGACGAGCCGGCGGAGCCAATCGCTCCCTTCACCGACGGCCCCGACACCCGCACCTGGAGCCTCGACGGCGAAGCCGTACTGCTGCCGGCCGATCAAGCCAACGACGTCCAGGCCCCGTACCCGGGGCTGATCACGCTCGGCGCGACCGAGACCGGGCTGCTCCTGGCCGACCTCATGACCTGCAAAGTCCTGCTCCTTGACGGCGAAGCCGACGAAGCCCTCGAGGTAGCCCGCGCCCTCGCCTTGGAGCTCGGCACCTGCGCCTGGACCGACGACAGCGAAATCCTCACCACCGGGCTCGGCGCCCGTCTGGCCGGACTCCTGCCCCAAGGCCGCATCCGCACCATGCCCCACCTGCCCGCCGTCGCCGCCGACCTCGGCGAACTCCTCCTTGAAGCCCACCAAAGCGGCCAGCAGGTCCTGCCCTGGCTGCTCATCGGAGCCGGCGAGACCGACGAGGAACACCTCACACAGCTCGCCGACGCCCTCGCCGCCGCCCGCAACCTGCACACCGCCATCGTCCTGCCCGCCACGGACACCACACGCCGCGTCTTCCCCCACGCCGAAATCCTCGACACCCGCCGCGACCAAGACGCCCGCGTGGAGATGCTGGACGAGCCAGTGGCCTTGCAGCGCATCACCGACGAGCAGTACCTGCAGTACGTCCACGCACTCCAGATGTCGCTCCAGGAACCCGAACCTGGGACCGGGGCATGGGAATTCGCCGAAGACCACGACCAGGCGGCCGCCGCCGGCGCGCCTTTGACCGTTCGGGTGACCAGCGAGGATGCCCAAGACCCCGGCAACCCCTTCCCCGCCCTCCTCGCAGCCAGCGCCCCAGCAACCCCCGCAGCCACCGAGACCGAAGCAGCAGAAACTGCTGAGGCTGCCGACGCCGAGAGCCAGCCCGCCGCAGCCGGCGCAGTGAACCAACACCCCCACCCCGGCCAGCCCCGCGAAGCCACCCCTTCGGCCCCGACCTCAGCCAGCCAAGGCGACGAGGCCATCGTCGTCTGCATCGAGATGCTCGGCCCCCTGCACATCACCGGCGGCCTCACATCCGCCCACAGCCCCCGCACCACCGCCATCGCCGCCCTCATCCACCTCCGCCCCGGACGCAGCGCCGAATACCTGTGCCAGGCCATGGACCCCGTCAACCCGTGGTCCACCCGCACCCTGCACTCACGCCTGTCCGAACTCCGCAACCACATCGGCCTGACCGACGACGGGTATCCGCTCTTGCCACGACCCAAGAACGGCAGCGGGTACGCCTTCCACCCAGCAGTGACTTCGGACTGGGACCGCTTCCAGCAGCTGGCCTCGCGCGGGCTGGCCGCCGGCCCCGAAGGCGGCATCGCGGATCTGGAAACGGCGATGAGGCTGGTGCGGGGCAAGCCGTTCGACGGCCGAAACCTTCCCTGGGCCGACCCCGTCATCCAAGACATCCTGTCCCGGATTACCGACACCGCCCACACCCTCGCCCGCTGGCACACGGATGGGACCGCCCCCGACCTCGACGCCGCCCGCCGCACCATCCAGCAAGCCCTCGATATCGACGAGACCTCCGAGGTCCTCTACCGGGACCTCCTCCACATCGAACGGGCCGCGGACAACCAGGCATCCATCCGCAGGACAGTCGCCCGAGTGCAGCAGATGGCCCGCACCTACGACATCACCCTCGACAGCCTCACCGAGAACGCCATCAACCACGCCCTGACCAGTCCGTACCCCCACCACAGCCGGGATCAATACAACCTGAAAGACAGCAGGACAGAATTGGGCGTGGACTCTGCAAAGGCAGAACCCACTGACGCGAGGTTGACGAGACTCCGGCACGCCTCTCTGACCGCCCCCACGGAACATCCCCACAGGAACGGGGGCGACCCGGCACCCCGCCCCGGGGGCTCCCGGTCCGGAGGAGGATTCCCACAGGCCCATCGGTGACCTGCTCGACCGACGCGTCCTGCACCGCGCCCGCGTCCCTCGACCGGGGCCGTCGCGTGTGGCGGGGGCGCCGACTTGGTGCAGCTGTGGACAGCGCTCATGAATCGCCGGTGACAGAAAAAGAACGCCCTACGGGCGGTCGAGCCGCCCGCAGGGGCGGCCCCTCACGGTGCGCCGTTGGCCGGCGCTTGGCCACGGACCCGTGGTGGAACCGAAAAGGGCAAGGAGAAACGGTTGTTTAGAAGAAGGAGTCATGAATCCACCGAATGAGGAACCAAATCGCCACTCGCAAGCTGAGCTTGCGCAGTATGCGACCTGCTTCCCCAGCGGGGTCCGGCTCCGAACCCTTTCGCCTCATCTTCACCACCTCCAATCCGATATCGAGCAGTAACTCGACTCGGACCGGGGCGCCCACGACGACAGGTGTTGCCCTCCTTCAGGTAGCCAGCCTTCCAGAGGAGGTGATACCCCAATTGTCCCACTCCGCACACTAACGCTCCACCGCAACCGCTACAGTGAAGACACTTCGAGCAGCTCAACATGCCGCCCACCGAGAAGGGGGCCGGGATCAACCTGAGCCAGTTCGAATCCGGGTGGCCGAGCACCAGCAGACGGCCGAGGCGATCACGCACCAGGCCGCACCGCCCACCGGGTACTCCGCCCAGAGCTTCGGCCTGCACGGCCAGGGCGAGGCGATCACCGCCACCGAGTCCGCCAGCCGCGACCAACGCAGCATGGGGACCCGAAAGAAGAAGGTCGGTTATTGGCGCTACGCGCTGGCCGACATGCTGCACGTGATGCTGCTGCTCGACGTCGCTCAGTTCGGCACGCGGATCACCCCCGAGCGCCCGAACGTGGAGTTCGGCGACGGCATCGCGGAGTCGGAGCAGCAGACCGCCACCACCCTCGACCTGCTGGCCCGAGCCGAAGCGGTGTCGACCGGTACCAAGGTGCGGATCCTGCACCCGGAGTGGGACGACACCGCTGTACAAGCGGAGTCCGAGGAGATCCTCGCCGAGACCGGAGCTAGCGCGCCGGACCCCGTCGGGGCCTTCCCCTTCTAATGCCTGGCCGCGCCCCGGTGGACGCAGCGTCTCTGAGTGAATCGGAGAGCTGGCCAACGACACCGAGAACGACCAAGGCCCATATCGCGGTCGGTTCGTGGACGTGTCCTGTGGCGATGGCTGCGGCAATGCCACCACCACTAAGGGTGCTCCACCGAAGCGAGGGCCGAGGGATCTGCACTGTTAGAGCGCTGAGGTTGCGCTGTCTCGTTGTCACACCGTTGCCAACGTTTGAGAACGTGCGGCTATCCCTGAAAAGTTCCAACGGGCAGTCGTAATCGCGGATTCAGCCTGTTGGCGTAGGGGGTGTAGACATAACGTGCCGATCCACCCGCGCATGGTCGAGCCCCTCGCCGAGCGCACCCGCGACCTGTACGCCGGTGCCGAGGACTGCCTCTTGGGCATCAGTGCCCGGCAGCTCGGCGCAGGTCTGGGCGCGCCCAGCTGGGCCGGGCAGAAGCTCTCCGCCGTCCAGGCCGTGCGCCGGGCCTCACCGGCCGTCGTCGACGAGCTGCACCAAGCCGTCACCGACGTACACGAGGCGGTCGCCGAGTCCTACAACGCCGTGCACTGCGCCGCCGTCGCCGAGCTGGGCGCACTGTCCGACGATGCGCGCCGACTGGTCGACGACCGCCTACCCCAGGCGCAGGCCATCGACCGCCTCGCGCAGGAAACCGTGGACGTCGTCACCTCGACCACCGCGGAATCCTGCGCGCCATCGTCGACGGTTCCGGGCCGTCGTCTCCGAGGTCACGGCCACCACGGCACTCGGCACTGGTACCCGCCGCCAGGCCACCCAGGACGTAATGCGCCGCTGGGCAGACGAGGGCATAACTTCCTTCCGCGACAAAGCCGGCCGTCGCTGGCAGCTCACGAGCTACGCGGAGATGGCCGTACGGACCGCCACCGGACGCGCCGCGACCGAGGCCCGCCACGGAGTCGACATACCGCAGCCGGCCGACACCGGTAACGCCGTCGAGGACCTGCTCGCCGACCGCCAGGCCCTCGCCCAGGCCCTCGCGCCTGCGCCCGATCCGGACGGGTGGGACGCCCTCGCCGACGACGCCGCATGGGCGGCCGTCGCCGCCGGGACGGAGAGGCACAGCCAACCGCGCCGGAGGAAGGGCAGCACGAGGAGGGCCTGCAGATCACCAGCCGCCAGGCCCGCGAGATGTACGACGAGTACGCTACTGGCAGTACCTCGCTGCCGAGGACGCATGCAACGGCTACCTGCTCAACAAGAAGGCGCGGGCCGCCGGACACAGCCCCGCGTCCCTGGTCGGCGCAGAGGCGGTCCGCCGACCGTGTGCCCGTACGGCCGTGACTCTTTCCTGCAAGTCGCATGGATCAAGGCGTACGCCGCTGCCCGCCCAGCCGGGCACGCGTCGCCGGAGTAGCGGCAGACCAACGAACACCCCGAGGGGGCCCGCCAGGTGCGGCCCCCTTTTGCATGCCCGCACGCCCGCCAGGAGCGGGCCGACCAGCCCCAGGAGGGCGACACCATGAGCACCCCCACCCCCACCCCCGGCCCGACCGAGCGACCAGGGTGACCCGAACACCGGCACCGGGCAGGACCCGACCGCCCCGCCGAACCCCGACGCGCTGGCCCCCGGCGAGCAGGACCAGGCCGCCACGATCGCGCGCCTTGAGGCCGACCTCGCCGAGGCCGGTAGGACCCGGGTGCGCCAGGAGCTGACCGCGCAGCTGCTCGGCACCTCGACCCGTCCCGGGCCGGGCAGCAGGCCACCCCGGAGGAGCTCGCCGAGCAGCTCACCACCTCGCGCTGAGGCCCAACAGACCGCCGTACAGCTCGCCGTGTACCGGACCGTCGCAGCGGCCGGAGCCGACCCGGACGCGCTGCTCGGCTCCCGGGCGTTCGCCGACTCCCTCGCCGACGTCGACCCGGCTGACAGCGCCGCCGTCACCGCCGCGATCACGGCGAACCCCGTTTCATCGTCATCTCCGCCGTGGGGCCCTCGGCCGCTCTCGGTGGGACAGTGACCGCCGAGAACGACCCGAACCAGTTCCTCAGGCGCCCTCATCAGTACACGTCGAAGATCACGTTCACCGACGGGCGGATCACGGACGAGCGGATCGAGGGCTACACGCCCGGCAGCGTCGAACTCGGCGGCAGTATCGAAGCGTTCCCGACGCAGCCGACGCCCAGGTCCGTTACGACTGCATCCTAACCGTCACCAAGCGAATCCCCGCCCTCACCGAATACGACTACCTACACGGCACCACCATGATCCGCGTCAGCCGGCTACTCACCCCGGCACAGGCCGCCGACTACGAGAAGGCCGCCGCCAACCTCCCCTAACCGAAAAGAATCCCCGCCAGCAGCTCATGCCTGGCTCTGACCAGAGGAGTACCTCCCGGGCCGCATCGGATACGTCACCGCGTGAGGCTAGGAAGCCAGTAGGGTGCGTGGGGTGAACATTTCCTCCGGGCTCCCGCGTTCGTTCCGTCTGCTCGTGACGGGGGGTGGGACCGGCGGTCACACCTACCCGGCTCTTACTGCAATCCGGACGTTGCACAGCCGTCTCGCGGACGCGGGCGGCACGCTGGACGTCATGTGGATCGGGACCGCGGAGGGGCTCGAGGCGCGTGTCGCTCCGGCGGAGGGGATCGCGTTCAAGACGGTGGCCACGGGGAAGATCCGTCGTTCGGTGAACCCGCTGAAGATGCTGTCCGCCTCGAACTTCAAGGACATGGCGCGGGTGCCGCTCGGTGTGGCGCAGGCGCGGGCGATCGTGGCCGAGTTCCAGCCGGATGTCGTTCTGGCGACGGGTGGGTATGTCGCGGTGCCAGCCGGGCTGGCCGCCCGGTTGTGCCGTCGTCCGCTGGTTCTGCACGAGCAGACCGTGCGGTTGGGCCTGGCCAACCGCAAGCTCGCGAGTTCTGCGACGCGTATCGCGGTGTCTTCGGAGTCTTCGCTGGCTCTGCTGCCTGCCGATGTGCGTGAGCGTGCGGTGGTCACCGGGAATCCGGTGCGGCCGGAAGTGTTGGGCGGGCAGGCGGACAAGGCGGTCGAGGCTCTGAACCTTTTCGGGTTCGACCGGCGGCTGCCGACGGTCTACGTCACCGGTGGGGCGCAGGGTGCGCAGCAGATCAACACGGTGATCCGGGATGTGCTGCCTTGGCTGCTCGGTCACGCGAACGTGATCCACCAGTGTGGTCCGGCGAACGTCGAGGGGCTGAGGGCGGCCGCTGCCGGGCTGGACCCGGTTCTCGCCGGCCGGTATCACCTGACCGGGTTCGTCGGGCCGGAGTTGCCGGATGTGCTGGCGCTGGCCGACATGGTGGTGTCGCGGAGCGGGGCCGGAACTCTGGCTGAGCTGACCGCACTGGGCAAGGCGGCCGTGTTCGTCCCCCTCGCCACATCGGCTGGCAATGAGCAAGCACACAATGCCCGCCATCTGGCCGACGCGGGTGCGGCACTGGCTCTGCTCGGCGAGGTCACCGGGCAGGCACTGCAGAACGCGGTCGGCCCGCTCCTGACCGACCCTGCCCTGCGGACGGCGATGGCCCAGCGAGCACGGGCGCATGGACGGCCGGATGCGGCGGACAGGCTCGTGGACGTGGTGCTGTCCGCCGCATCCAGCTGATCACCCGCGTTACGGGCGGCGGCGTGCGATGTGCACGGCGGTGCCGGCCTCGATCAGCACGGCGCAGTCGTTGAACGTGTCCTCGTCTTGGCTCACCGGGTCGGGAACGTCGCAGCCGGGGAGGTAGAGGCGGAGTTTGTGGGCGTTGTGGCCGCCGTCGATCGCCCGGAGCGTATCGAGGACGGCTGCGTCCATCGCCAGGACCTCGTCCGCCCAGTCCAGGTCCTCCAGGATGATCTGGTGTCCGCGGTGGTGGGTGAGGTCGTGCCCGAGCCTCCGGGCTGCGTTGATCATGGACTGGTTGGCGGGCTGGTCCTGCCACTTGCCGATCAGCCCCGCGGAACGGACGGTCACCGCCGCCCCGCCCCTACGGGTGAGCGCGACCTGCGCAAACGGGCTTCGGCAGTAATTTCCCAGACATACGGTCAGGAGCTTGCGCATCACGATCCTCCGGCGGACTTGAGGGCCTGTTCGAGCGAGGTCACCACATGGTCGATGTCGGTCTCGGTGAGGTGCTGGTGGAACGCCAGGCTGAGGATCTCCTCGCCGGCCCGTTCGGTGGCCGGCAGGCTCCGATGCCAGGCGGCGAACGCGGGCTGAAGGTGGTTGGGCGGGTAATGGACTCCCACACCGATGTCCCGCCCCCGGAGATTCGCGAACACCTTGTCCCGGTGGGGCACGCGGACCTGGCACAGGTGCGGCACTGCCTGGTCCACGTGGACATCGACGAGCCTCACGCCGTCCAGTGCGGCGAGTGCGTCCCGGTAGGTACGCCACAGGTGGCGGCGGGTGTCCTCGGCGGCCTGGAAGCTGTCGAGCTGGACCAGGCCGATGGCGGCGTTGATGGCTGAGAGCTGGTAGCGCAGCCCGAAGCCCTCCACGCGGTAGCTGGTGGTGTTCGCGCGCTCGCCCTGGGACTGGACCACACCCAGGAGCCGGATCCGGCGGAGTGTGTCGGCTTCCGCAGGCGTACGGGGAATGACCATGCCGCCTTGGCCGCAGGTGAGGTTCTTGATCGGTCCGAACGAGAAGCAGGTCAGCGCCCCGTCCGCCCCGATGCGGCGTGTGCCGTTGCGGGATCCGAAGGCGTGCGCCGCATCCTCAATGACAGCGATGTTTCGTTCATCGAGCTCTGCCTGGATGGCGCGGAGGTCGATGGGCCGGCCGCCGAACAGGACCGGGAGGACGGCGGCCGTCTTGCCGGTGACGGCATCCATGAGGAGTTGGTCGGTGACGCACAGGGTGGCGGGGTCGATGTCGACGAAGTGCGGGGTGGCTCCGACGGCCAGGATGGCCTGCACGGTCGCGCAGAACGTCATGGACGGCACAATCACCTCGCGGCCGGGGCCGATCCCGGCGGCGAGCAGGGCGGTGTGGAGGGCTGCGGTGCCAGACGCGACGGCCACTGCCTCGGGGACGCCCAGGAAGTCGGCGATCCGCCGCTCGAACTCCTCGGTGACGTCGCTGTGTCCGTACTGCCCGCCCTCCAGGACCCGGGCGACTGCTGCGGTCTCCAGCCCATACAGGTACGGGCTGGCATTACGCCGGGCATCGGGCGTGGCGGATGCGGTCACTGTGCTTCTCCCTTCACCGCGGCCGAGAGCTCGGCGACGTCGCCGAAGGCCAGGGTTTCGATGTAGCTGGTCAGGAACATGCCGGTCCGGTAGGTGAGGCGGCTGTGGTCGACCGGCAGGCCGAACAGGCCGTTCACCATCTGTCCGACGAGGTCCGCTCCGGCGGCCTCGGTCAGGGCGAAACCGCCGGCGATGCGCAGGTTCAGCTCGGTGATGGTGATCGTGCCGTCGCCGCGGATAAATCCTTGGACGCAGCAGAGGCCTCGGGCGCCGACGGCGCCGAGCGTCCGCACCACGAGGTCGCGCACGTTCGGGTCATTGAACGTGGTGGACACCACGGCGAGACCCGCCTTGACCAGATCCCGGCTGCGCAAAACGACCGAGGCGAGTCCGTCGCGGTCCACCAGGCAGTCCGCCGTGAACTCGCAGCCGTAGATGCGCTCCTGCACGATGGGCTCGGGGACGAGCTCGCACAGAACGCGCGCGTGCTCCCGGCGCCGCACGAAGTGGACGTTCTGCGCGCCGTGTCCGTGCCGTGGCTTGACGACCAGCTCGGTGCCGTCCGGAACCTGGTCGACCTCGTGCGGCCGCCAAGTGAGCGGGGTCGCAATGCCCTGCTCGGTCAGCACCTGATGGAAGAGCGCCTTGTCCGTACAGGCGCTCACCGACCAGGCGTCCGGGAGCCACAGGCGTACGCCGTCTGTGTCCAGCTCGTCTGTCATGTGCGTCAAGGGCGCCAGGTCCGGCTCGATACCGGCCACCACTGCTTCCACCGCCAGCTCTCGGCACAGGCGGGCCATGACGCTGTGGTAGTCGGGGTCACTGGCGAGAGGGATGATCCGAGGTACTGCGGAGGGCAGAAGGAATCCGGGAGCCAGCGGATTCGCGTCGACCGCGATGACCGTGTGGCCCAGGCGCATGAGGCTGCGGGACAGCCCGAAGCCGGGGGCGGCGCCGACACCGGTCACCAGAATCCTACGCGGGGTGTGCCGGTCAGTGGACATGCGCTTCCACCCTTGCGGATGCGACCGCGGCGGTGGCGCAGGCGGAGTGCAGGGTGCCGGCGACGTACGGGGTGCGCGTCAGGGGGGCCCAGCGGTCAGGGTTGCGTCGGTACCAGTCGACGGTCTCGGCCAGCCCCTCATCGAGATCGCGGGTCGGTCGGAAGCCGATGCGGGCGATCTTGTCCCAGTGCATCGAGTACCGTAGATCGTTGGCCTGCCGATCGGGAATGCAGGTCACCGAGTCCCAGTCCTTGCCGCACAGGGCCAGGAGTTTGGCGGTCAGGTCCCGCCCCGTGAGGTCGGTGCCGCCGCCCAGGTTGTAGATCTCGCCTGGTTCCCCTTCGTCAAGCGCGAGTTCGATGCCTGCACAGTTGTCCTCGACGTGCAGCCAGTTCCGCACGTGCTGCCCCCGGCCGTGGAGAGTCACCTTCTCGCCCCGCAGGAGTCGGGTGGTGAAGAGGGGGATGATCTTCTCGGGAAACTGGTGGGGCCCGTAGTTGTTCGAGCTGCGCGTCACGCAGACCGGCAGGCCGTACGTCTGGAAGTGGCTCAGGGCCACGAGGTCGCTGGCAGCCTTCGACGCCGCGTACGGGACGCTCGGCCGTACCAGGTCGTCCTCGCTCGCCGAGCCTTCGGTAAGCGATCCGTAGACCTCGTCCGTCGAGACGTGCACGAACTTCTTGATCCCATGGCGACCAGCCCAGGCGGCGAGGGTCTGCGTTCCCAAGACGTTCGTCGTGAGGAAGGTGTCGGCCGTGGTGAGGGAGCGGTCGACGTGGGACTCGGCGGCGAAGTGCACGACGGCCGTGTGCCGGGCCATGAGCTCGTCCACAAGCGTGCCGTCGAGGATGTTGCCGTGAACGAACGACAGCCTCGGGTCGAGGAAGGCCTCCCCCAGGTTCTGTGTGTGGCCCGCGTAGGTGAGTGCGTCCAGCACGGTCACCCGGGACACGTCCTCCCGGCGCAGTATCCGCCGGACGAAGTGCGAACCGATGAAGCCGGCACCGCCGGTGACAAGGACTTCGTGCATCTGATACCCACCTTGGTCGTGGACGGGAAGGGACGGCGGGCTGCCGGAACCGCGTGGTGCGGGCCTGTCGGCGAGTCGCCGCCTGCACTCAGAGAACTCCGGGACCCCAGCTGCGCGGGAGGCGAACTAGGGGGGCGAACAACGCACATCCGGTTCCGCCACGTCGCCCTCGCGTCCTACGCTCGGATCCCGCACCCGCGACATCCGCGTCGCAGGACACCGGCTGGCATAAGGGGGCTCGGTGGCGTCCACGAAGGAGCTCCGCAGCGATCCCAACGAGGATCTGGCCCGGCTCATCAAACAGGCCGGCGCAAGCCACAAATCCCTGGCCGCCCAGGTCAACCGGATCGGCGCCGCGGCCGGTGTGCCGCTCCGGTACGAGCACACCAGTGTCGCCAGATGGGTGAATCTCGGAATGATCCCGCGCGGCCGCGTCCCCGAGTTCCTGGCCGCTGCGCTGGGCGAACGCCTCGGCAGGACGGTGAGCCTGGACGAGATCGGCATGTACAGCAGGTCAGGCGGAAACCCTGACATGGGGTTGGATTTCGCCCGCGACCCCGTCGATGCCATCCGCGTCGCCGCGACCTACTGGAGAACCGTGGACCGCTCCCGCCGCCAACTCATCAGCAACGGCTTCGCCATCGCCGCCTTCACTACCCCCGTCACCCGCTGGCTGGCCAAACCGGCCGACGCCCCGACCGCCCACAGAGGCAGCCGTCAGGTTGGCCGCAGCGACCTCGACGAACTGTGGAAGGCCGCCGATGAGGCCCGCCTGTGGGACTCCCGCTTCGGCGGCGGGAACTGGAAGGCCAGCTCCGTCACCGAATGCCTACGCCTGAACGCCGCCCCACTACTGACCGGCAACTACACCGAAACCATCGGACGCGAACTGTTCGCGGCGACCGCCGAGCTGTCCCGCGTCGTCGCCTGGTCAGCCGTCGACACCGGCCACCACGACACCGCCCAACGCCACTTCGTCCAAGCCCTGCGCCTGGCACGAGCCTCCGGCAACGTGGAGAGCGGCTGTTACGTACTGGCCACCATGGCACTGCAGGCCTTCCTGCGCGGCTACCCCGAGCAAGCAGCGGACATGGCCGAAGGGGCCTACGAGCGCGGCCTCGGCCATGCCGCCCCCCGGGTACTTGCCTTCGCCAAGCTGGCCGAGGCCCGTGCCCACGGCCGCACCGGAAACGCCCAGGCCGCGAAAGCAGCCCTCGGCCGAACCCAAGAGCTACTCGACTCCATCCGACCAGGCAGCCACGACCCGCAACAACTCGCCTACATGACCCACGCCCGCCTCGCCACCGACGCAACCGAAGTACACCGCGACCTCGAAGACCCCAAGGGTGCCTTCACCTGGAACTCACTGGCTGAGCCCATGCCGGCCGACCGGTTCACCCGCGCCACCGGGATCCGCATGGCCGTCCTAGCCACAAGCCATCTCCAGAACCGCGAACTCGAGCGAGGCCTCATCGCCGCGAATACCTCACTCCGCATCCTCAGCAACGTCCACTCAACCCGCGCCCACAGCTACCTACGCGATGTCACCCACACCCTCGCACCCTGGAAGGGAAGCCCCGAGGTCGCCGACTTCATCCACCGCACCCGCACTGAACTGCCCGCCGCAGCCTAAGCGGTCCTAACAAAGGCCTTGGACGTGCCAATGGGATAGGAGAAAAGGCCCCGAGTCAGGATCGTCGATACGGCGGAGCAGAAGGGAATGCACTTGGACCTGCTCGCCGAACTCGGCGATCCCAAGGTCAAGCCCACACCGAAGGACAAGAATGAGGTGTGTCAGTTGTCGGACTGCCCCCGCAGGCGCGGGGTCGACAACGAGCGCCAGGCTAGCCCTGAACAGCGGCATGAGCGGACCATCCCCGCAGGCGCGGGGTCGACTCGGCGGCGAGCGGCTCGTCGATCTCGCGGAAGGGACCATCCCTGCAGGCGCGGGGTCGACACTGGCTGATCTGGGGTTCTGTCGGCCCGGGTGGCTGTTCTCGTTCAGATGCTTCAGAGGCGAGAGGGCTAGCCCCGCCGTGGTCCCACCAAGCTAGCCCCCACCTCCCAGGGCCGGAATCCGCTCCGTCGAGTCCTGAAACCAGCTGGGCGCATGTTGTGCGTGCCGTCGCAATCGGCCTGACGGTCACCCGCCTGTAGCAGATGGCCCGCACCTACGACATCAACCTGGACGCCTCGCCAAGGACACTCCATTAGCCTCGTCCTTTCAGCGGGCCGGCGGACCCGCGTTCAGGCGAGCGCCGCTACCCAATGACGGGCCGCGGCCAGTAGGTCAGCCCGTTCCTGGCACGCACCGGTCGGCTGCCGCGTCACGAGGCGCTGGCGCGCCCCTCCCGGCACAGACGACGAAGAACCCGCAATGAACCTGATTACCTGCACACGGTCGCCTTCGCCCCGGCAGAGGGCGGCCCGTTGCAGGCCATCGCGTCCGGCTCCGCGAGCGCATCCACCGTGGGCCAGGAGCCGACGTCAGTCACCAGCTGCCCGCCACCGGGGCAGCCCGCCTTCCTGGACCATAGCGATGACCGGACCGGAAACCGGCGAAGAGGTGTCCGCGCCGCCACGCGAGCCGGGCAACCGAGAACGTACGCACCGCGCACACCCGCCAGCCGAGCCGAGCCGGCCAAAAAGCAGCCCGCACAACCGCGAGCCCGGCGCCGACACCCCACCCCCAAGGAGTCAACTGTGCCGCTTCCCAGCATCCTCGGCGTCTTCGGCCATCCAGACGACGAGTGCCTACTGGCTGGCGGCGTCCTCGCGCAGCACGCTGCCGCGGGCGCGTCGACCGCCGTGGTCACCGCGACCTGGGCCCCCGACAGCCACCGGGCCGGCGAACTCGCCAATGCCTTGGCCATCCTGGGGGCCGGGGAGCCTAGGATGCTCGGCTTCGCCGATGCCCGCATCCCCGACTCAGCGCCCGGCCGACCCCAGCTGTGCGACGCACCGATCGACGAAGTCGTGAGGCTGATCGTCGGACACGTCCGCACCATGCGGCCTGAAATCCTCATCACGCACGACGCTTACGGACAGTTGACCGGCCACCCCGATCATGCCCGAACGCACCAGGCCACAGTCCTCGCCTTCCACGCCGCCGGCCTCGAACACCTCCATCTCGAAGCCGGAGCACCATGGCAGCCCAAAGCCCTGTACACGGCCACCCACCCGCACGCCGGCGTCGGCGAGCTCGGCCCGCTCCTCGCACAAGTCGGAAAGAAGACGCTGTCCGTGCCCGACGAGCTGGTCACCGCGACGGTCGACGTGAGCGGCCAACTCGATGAGAAGTGGGCTGCGATCCTCGCCCACCGCAGCGAAGCCGCCAGGCAGCGGTCCCTGCCCGGAATCCTGGCCCGCCTGCCGACAGAAGTACGCGAGTCAATCATCGGAGCCGAGCACTACATCCGCCTCTGCGCCCAACCCTCCAAACGGCCAGCACGAGCTCACCACCTGACCTAGAGAACAGATGGTCTATTCGGCTGCAGATCCAGCAGCGACCGAGTCGACCGCGAGAGCAACATCCCGCAACCAACCTCATTCAGGCACGGGGGCGACGCCATCGTGGGCAGCACGCTTGGGGAGGAGCACGCCCGATCCCCGCAGGCGGGGGGCGACGTGTTCCGCGCACAGGAGCGGGACGGCCCCGCCGGATGATTCCGAGCACGCGAGGGCGACTGGATCGAAGACCTCGACGTCTCCGGCCGCCACGGACGATCCCCGCGTACCCGGGGTCCACGGGCCCCGTACGTGCTTGCCAGCTCCAACCTCCGGACGATCCCCGCGGGCGCGGGGGTGACTACCCGTCGACCAGTTCCCGGACTGCCTGACCCGGACGATCCCCGCGGGCGCGGGGCGACGTCTGGTGGTACCGGGCCTGCTGCGGGGCCGCCGGACGATCCCCGCGGGGGCGACAAGCGGCTGGTCCGCTTGAGGTGGGTCCAGGCCGGACGATCCCCGCGAGCGCGGGGGCGACGGGATGTCCCGCTCCTTTTTCCCTTTGGGCAGCGGACGATCCCCGCGGGCGCGGGGGCGACTGCCACCGGAGGTAGAGCTCGGTCTCCAGGGCCGGACGATCCCCGCGGGCGCGGGGGCGACGGCGCGGGCAGAGCGACCACCGTCGCTGCTGCCGGACGATCCCCGCGGGCGCGGGGGCGACCTCGGCGAGGCGCTGGCCGAAGCGTTTGACCAGGGACGATCCCCGCGGGCGCGGGGGCGACCACGCGGTGGCCCGGGTCCGTTCGAAGGCGTCCGGACGATCCCAGCAGGCGCGGGGGCGACTACTCCAGCACCCACAGGACGGAGGCCGACTGCGGACCATACCCGCGGGCGCGGGGCAACGTCTCAGAGGCGATCCACAACGGCATCCCCCTCGGTCGATCCCCACAGTCGCGGGGGCGGCTCCGGCATCCACAAGCTGACCACGCTGTACGACGGACGATTCCCGTGGGCGCAAGAGCGACGGCTCCTTGGTGCGCTCCTCCTCCAGCGCCTCTGGACGATCCCCGCGGGCGCGGGGGGCGACTTCCTGCGGGTCTCGTCCAGCTCGCAGTTCATCGGACGATCCCCGCAGGCGCTGGGGCGACCCGGAGGAGCGGGAGGTGCGCTCCGCGTGTTCCAGGCGATCCCCGCAGGCGCGGGGGCGATCGTGAGCAGCATCCCGACCCAGGTCGATGTCCGCGTAGCACCCCCGCGGGCGCGGGGGCGACGGCATGTCTCGCCGGACTGCCCTCATCCTCGACGGACGATCCCCAATGGCGAGGGAGCGGCTCGGCGATGGCCTCGGCCTTCACCGATCACAGAGGACGATTCCCATAGGTGTGGGGCGGTGTCAGGGGCCATGGCCCCTGACCTGGATGCCCCGGACGATTCCAGCAGGAGGCGCGGGCGACTGACTCCCGTCAGCCTAGCTACTGGGCGGCTGCGAGGGTGAGGAGGCCGCAGCCGTACGCCTTTGCCGGGCCGATGCCGGTGAGCAGGGTTCGTGCGAGGGTGATGGGGTCGGTGACGGTGAGGGTGCCTTCGTAGGTGGCGGTGGAGATGGTGATGGTCCTGTTGCCGGTGTTGGAGGTGGTGTCGGTTTTGGTGAACTGGCGTCGGTCTCGCGCGGTGATGCGGACGTCGAGGGTGGGCTCGGGTTCGTGGGCTGGGGAGGTCAGGGGGAGGATGCTCGGTGGCGGGGGTGTGGAGGCCGGTACCTCCTTCAGTTCGAAGCCGAAGCCCTTGACGCGGTCGGTGAACCAGGCAAGTTGGTGGGTTGCGGTGCGGTGGCCCATGCGGAAGGAGCGTGTCTTGCCGCCGGCGGCGATGCGGTCTGCCTGTGCCTTGGTGGGGCTCTGGGGGGTGCTTGAGTTCTGGACCGGCGAGGCGGTGAGCCGAAATCCGTAAGTCTGTCCGGGCTGGAGTTGTGCCAGGAGTTGTCCGTAGTCGGCGACGGCCGGCTTGGCGTTCGGGTCATCGACGAGCCAGCCTGCCTGTTCGACGAGGGCAGTCCAGTCCGGTGGGACCTGCGTGACCGTGTAGAGGTAGGGGCGGTGGCGGTTGTCGCTGTCGAGGCGCCAAAGGGTGCGGCCGGCGTCGGGGTGGTAGGCGACGGCGCCGAGGACGGCTGCGTGCATGGCCTGCGGGGAACGCAGGAGCTTGCGGGTGCCGTCACGGAGCGGGGCCAGGGGGATGCGGGAGAGGTGGGCCATGGGGGTCACCATCCGAGAAGGGCGAGGGGGTCGTGCCCTTCGCTGCTGGTTGTCTCTGGGCCGGGGTCGAATCCGGTGGGCAGGGGAATCAGGGCGTGGCGGACACGACGGCTGGTGTGCCGGGGGCCGCCGAAGGCGTAGCTGAGGGGCTGGTCCTGGAGGACGGTGTCGCCGTCCGGGTCGTCCAGAACTGCCGAGACCTCGACGGTTGCGGGCGAGGCTCCTCGGTGTTGGCGCTGCCATACGGTGCGGGCATGGGGGGATGCGAGCCAGTCGTGGCTGGTGAGGACATCGGCGATCGGATCGGAGGTGGTACCCAGGACGAACGGGAATGTGGGCGGGCAGGAGCGTCGTCCGAGCGCAAGGATGGCGACCGGGGCCTTCGCAGCAGCGGTCACGTCGGCCATGACCGAGGCTGGCCCGTGGACGGCGACGAGGAAGGCAGCGTCCTGCAGGTAGAAGCGTTCCCCGGTCTTCGTGTACCGGGCCGGGCTGGTTTTGACCTGGTGGCCCTTGGCGTTGACCTTCGAGGACAGGAGGGGCACGCCGCGGTGGTCGCTGACGGTGTGGTAGTCCCGCAGGAGGGTGCCGGGTACGTCGGCGCGTACGCCGATGGTGAGTTGGGCCAGGGTGCCGAGCGGTTCGTCTCGTTCGCGGCCCAGGGCCGCGCCGAGGAGTCCGATGACGCCGGACTTGGTGGGCATGGGGCTGGTGTGGCGGGTTTCGATGACTGCGCGGTGGTCGCCCCACGCCTGCAGGGGTGCCGCGAGGCGGAGCAGGAGTGTGTTCGAGGCGGTCACCGGGACAGCTCCGCGGTGAGGTTGTCGATGAGGCCGGGGAAGGTGAGGGCGGGGCCGAACGCAGCGTCGAGGGCCTTGGCGGTGTCTTCGCCGGTGAAGGCGTGGGTGACGCCGGTCCACAGGGCGGGGGCGCCCCACTGGCGGGTGAGGTTGCTCTGCTCGGCGGCCAGCGCGGTCGCGGACGGCTCGGCGTAGCCGGTGCCGCCGTATGCCTGGACGGGCTTTTCGAAGGCGGTGACGAGGTTGACGGGCTGGTCCTCGCGGACGGCGACGGCGACGAGCTGGGGCATGGTGCGGTGGCCGAAGCTGTTGCCGTAGCCGGTGGGCATGGACCGGACGAACGCGGACACGAACGCGCTGGCGGCTTCGACGGACGCCTTCGGGTTGCCGAGGTTGGTGTCGAGCTGGTGCAGGGAGACGGTGCCGTACCGGTAGAACGTAGCGGAGTTGAAACCGATCCGGCCGATCATGCCGGCGCCCTTGGAATCGGACTGCTGCCGGTCGTCGACGGCCGTGTAGTAGTCGAATTCGAGTTCGGCGGCGTGGGTGGCCAGGGCGTGCGCGACCTGGCAGGCGGCATTCACGTCGATGCCGGGTACGTTGGCGACCATCCGGCCGAAAAGCCCGACGTCGATCGGATGCCCGGTCATCAAGGCGTCCTTCGCCTCAGCCGTGGCGAGCTCGGCCAGAAGCTTCTTGTCGTCGAGGGTGGCCAGTTCGGCGGCGCGGTCGGCGACCAGGTCGACGAGGGTTTCGATCTGCCGGTTCCCGTAGAAGAGGAGGTAGGCGGTCTCCTCTGCCTTGTTCTTGCTCGCGGTGATCCCCAGGGGAGCCAGGAGCGCGGCCGCGATCCGGGCGGCGGGTTCCGGCTCCAGGCCGGTGCGGGAGGCGAGTTCCTCGGCGAGGTGGTCGGCGATCTGCTTGGTTCGGGTGCCGAGCTGCTCCTCGCCGATCCCGAGCGCAGCAAAGGCGAGTCGGGTCGCGCGCTTCCACGCCTGCGAGGAGGCACGCGGTCGGCGCACACCTCCGTACATCGCTTCCTTGGGCGATCCTGCATCGTCGCGGTTCAGGTTGGACGGGGGGACGGTCTGCAGGACGTGGACGTCGATGAAGCGGCGGCGAGTGTTCTTTTCGGACACGAGGTGACTCCCGGGTGAAGGTGCTGGTGGTGCGGTGCAGATGTGTGCGCCCGGCTTGGGCGGTGATTCAGGAGACGACGCCAGGTCTGTCTCCCTGGTGAGGCCGGTCCCGTCACTGGGTTGCTGGAGAGCTCTAGGCAGTGCTGGTGTTGCTCTCAGCAGGCTTCGTCCACGCGTGGTACGTCAGTCCCCAGGCGCGAACGACGCGGGTGCGGGATTCGGGGAACGGCCATGCCTGCAGGTCGTACAGGAGGCGGGTGTAGTCGAGGGGCTGCCCGATGCTGGCGAGCTGGGAGACCAGGCCGCGTACGGCGAAGAAAACCGCGTTGGGGGTGCGGGCCTGAGCGGCGGCCGCCATGCGGCCGTCCACTCCGTCGGTGCTGAACCGCTCGTGCAGGGCCCGGGCGGCCTGCCCCAGGCCGATGCCCCGAGCGTGCATCAGGCGGCTCTGGCCCTGCTGGTGCATGGCGAAGAGAGCGAGTGCCATGTGCTCGGCCTTGAGCTTGTCGGGGACCAGGCCGCGGCCGGCCAGCGAGTCGTCAACCTTCGTGCGGTAGTGGCGCCACATCTGTGGGACCGTGCCGGCCGGGAGCGTCAGCCCTTGGCGCAGTGCGGCCAGATCAGCTCCGGGAGGGATCTTTCCGGCCCGGGACCTGCCTGGTTCGAAGGCGCACCAGTACCACGGGTCCGTGCTTACCTCGGGTGTGCTGGTGCTCTGTTCGGGGATGGTCATGCGGTCTTCGTCTCCTGTGCGGGCGGGTACAGGTGGGTGAGATGGCGGCGCAGCGCCGCGTGGAAGAACCGCTCGGCGCTCGCCTGCCGGTAGGTCTTCGCGTCGCTGCCGCGGCCCTGCGTGACGCCGTTGAAGGCCCGTCCCGGGAGGCGGTGCAGCAGCTCGTTGGCCGCGGCGCGGGCGGCCCGGTCGGCGAGGGTCTCGAAGGCGTGGTGTGCCCGGTCGAGCTCGGCGTCGTCGGGGTTGTGCTGGCAGCCGGTCAGGAACCTGCGCACCAGCGGGTCCAGGGTGTGGAGCAGCTTGGTTCCGGGCTGCTGTCCCTTTCCGGCCGGGGCGGGTTCGCCTCCGACCGCGAGCGTGAGGTGCTTGGCGAGGTCGTCGACGGCGTAGGCGAGGTTTTCGGCCTGGGCGCACACCTGGATGACCGAGCCGCGCAAGGCCGTGTCGGCGCGGAGTGCGGCCATGGGGATGGGCATGGAGTCGAAGAGGACGTCGTCGATGACGGCGGACTGGTTGCCGTAGACGACTCCGCAGGTCTCGGCGCGCAGCGGATAGGTGACGGGCAGGTCGCCGGTGAGGGTGGCGGAGGCGATCTGGGTGAGCAGGGTGGAGGTCTCGACGCCGGTGGTGTCCTGGTCGAGGGCGATGAGGGTTTTCAGGCCGCGCCATCCGGTCCGGCCGGGCAGGTGCCGGCGGGGGTAGCGGACGCTGCCCTTCTTCGGGTCCTTCTTGATCGTCCAGAGGGTGTGGGGCTCCCAGGCCGGCACATCGGGCATGCGGTCCCCGGTGGACATGACGACGTGCGAGACGTACAGGCCGCTGTCCGTCCGGGTGGGGATGAGGCGGATCCGGCGGGCCTGCCAGGTGAACAGGTCCAGCACACCGACCGGAGCACGTTCGGCCCAGGCCGGCCCTTGAGGATCTCGGCGCCAGTGCGGCAAGTCGCCGTCCGGGCGCGCGCCGATGGGGAGGTTGAGCACGATCGTTTCGAAGAGCGTCGATCCGATCGGCGTGACGACACCGAGGGATCCCAGTGGGCCCACGCGCGTGCCCGTCGTCTTGCCGGCGCTGGCCTTCGGGTCACCGACGGCGGCCGTCTTAAGTCCCGCGGTGTCCCAGGACTGGGCGTGCAGCATCCACCTCACCGCCTCCCCCACCGGGACCGGCATCGGATCGGCGTCCGTGCGGGCATTGCGCAGCGGGGTGTTGTTCCCCGTCGCCACGTGCGGCATCAACTCGGTCACCGGCTTGAGGACGCCCTTCGGGTGCGTCAGCCCCTCAGCCTGCCCGAAAGGGCTTACGTCGTCGAAGACGTCAAAGGAGTTCCGGTGCTCGTCGAGGTACTGGGCGAGCGCCGCGCACTGGTCGGGGGTGAACCGGGCCTCGTCCAGCATGTCCGCCCAGGTCTCGGCGTCGATGGGGCCCAGCGCGTCCAGCACCACGGGCACAAGGAGCTGGCGCAGCAGGACGGGGGTCATCGTCGGGAGTTCGACCGCGAGGCCGGCGTAGGTGTGCGCGTCGAGGAGTGCAGACCTGAGCCCGACCTCCCGTAATCCGTCGGCGCTGTGGACGGGGATGCATCCACCGTCGACGAGAGACCACTCTTGAACGGTCAAAACACCTTGCTCCTTTGCAAGTTGAGTGACAGTCAGACAAGACGAGCAGGACGTTACGCAACTCTGAAGAGATAGGGCAAGCCGTGGCCAAACCTTGCGTAACGCTCTGGATCCAGACAGCAGAAAGACCCACCCAGAGGTCTACCGGACGGGTCTGACAATGAGCTCCCGCTCCGGAACTCAGCCGGCCCGCCGCGAAGGAGACAGGCAGCCCCGGCACCGCGCTACAGGGCCCGCGCGAAAGCAGATGACCTTGGCGTGAAGGCGCGACGAGGTCTGGATGCCTGCTCCGGACTCCAGCGCCCGCGACTCTCCATCGGGGCCAGGCGCTCTGGACCCTGACTGACACAGGGCTTGCAGCGCTGCCCCGGGCGAGCGAGGTCACCCGGACCCCTCCGCGATCGGCACCGAGGCCCCCGGTTGGTGCCCCCGGTCCGGCCCTGGAGCGGGACCGGCCGAGACCGGCCTTCGGGGCACTCCCCAGCCTGGTGTCCGCCCCGCTCGTGCGGGGCCGGCTCGGCGCCACGCCCGCCCTACCGGCTACGTCGCAGAGCTCCCCATTCGGGCGCCGACAGCGGCCCGCCAGCCCTTTGCGGTGCGGTCTCGCGCAGCTGCCCCCCCGTTACCGTCTTCGTGGCTCCGCAATGGGGCCTCCGGCCTTCGGGTCCGGCATGACTTCCCCCTCCTGTTGTTGATGATCCGGGGGGTGGTGTCACCGGGTCCGAAGGCATCGACGGACCGCTTATGAGGGGCTTGAGCACCGGCTTCACCCGAGCCGGAAGAGCTCTCCGTAACGTGGGTGTGGCAGCTCGGTGCCGAGGCAAGGCCGGACGAAAGCGTGAGCGGAGAGGCCTGTACGTGATCGACACCGGAGACATCGACGTCTTCCTCGGCCTGGACGTCGGCAAGGGCGAACACCACGCCACCGCCGTCACCCCGGCCGGCAAGAAGGCCTTCGACAAGCGGTTACCCAACACCGAACCCAAGCTCCGCGAGCTGTTCGCCAAGCTGAAGGCCAAGCACGGAACGGTGCTGGTCGTGGTCGACCAGCCGGCCTCGATCGGCGCCCTGCCGCTGGCCGTTGCGAGAGACATGGGCTGCCCCGTCGCCTACCTTCCAGGCCTCACGATGCGGCGGATCGCCGACCTCTACCCGGGCGAGGCCAAGACCGATGCGAAGGACGCGTTCATCATCGCGGACGCGGCCCGCGCGATGCCGCACACGCTGCGGGCGATCGACGGCGAGGACGAGACCATCGCCGAACTGGAGATGATCGTCGGGTTCGACGACGATCTGGCCGGCGAGGCGACCCGCGTCGCGAACCGGCTGCACGGCTTGCTGACGCAGATCCATCCGTCGTTGGAGCGGGTGCTGGGGCCGCGGTTGCAGCACCCGGCCGTCCTGGCTCTGTTGGAGCGGTTCGGGTCTCCGGACCAGATTCGCAAGGCCGGCCGACGCCGCCTGGTCACGCTGTTACGGCCGAAGGCGCCGCGGATGGCCGGGCGGCTGGTCGAGGAGATCTTCGCCGCCCTGGACGAGCAGACCGTCACCGTTCCGGGGACCGAGGCGGCCACGCTGATCGTCCCGAGCCTGGCCGGGTCCCTGACAGCCGTCCTTGACCAGCGGAAACTGCTGGCAGGGCGGATCGAGGAACTCCTGGGGGCCCACCCTCTTTCACAGGTCCTGAGGTCGATGCCGGGAATCGGCGTCAGGACCGGAGCCCGCATCTTGGTCGAGGTCGGCGACGGCAGCACCTTCCCGACCGCCGGCCACCTCGCCGCCTACGCAGGACTGGCCCCCGCGACCCGCACTTCCGGGTCCTCGATCCGCGGCGAACAGCCTTCCAGGAGAGGAAACAAGCAGCTCAAACGGGCCTTCTTCCTCTCCGCGTTCGCCGCCCTGGGAGACCCTGCCTCCGGGCCCTACTACGACAAGAAGATCGCCCAGGGCAAGCACCACACGCAAGCTCTGCTCTGCCTCGCCCGACGCCGGGCCGACGTCCTCTTCGCCATGCTCCGCGACGGAACCTTCTACGAACCGCAGCCCGTCCGGGCGGTCGCCCCGCAGACCTAGACCCTGGTCAGGAGATGATCCGTGGGGCCGTAGTCGATCTTCCAGTCGGCATAGACCCCGACGGCGCCGTCCTTCTGGCACCGGAGCCCAACGGTCACCCAGCGGACCGATCCGTCGTCGGCCAGGGAGAACGCGACCGCGGTCTCGAACTCCTCGCTCCCGCACGGGCAGCAGGCCTCGCCGGGATCCGCGTCCTCCCAGAACTCCTCGCTATCCGCGATGAACGCGCGGCCGCCGCAACCAACGCACACCCGCTCGGCTCCGCCCTCGACATCGTCGACGAGCACGAAGAACACTTGCTCGCCGCACCCGCCGCAGACGGAGGGAACGATCTTCACCGGACGGCTGTCAGCAGCGTTTCGGAGAAACATCGCGAGGTCCGCAGAGACGCCCTCGCCAACCTGATCATCAGCATGCACAGGCACATCGTTCCAGACGACCGAACCAGCACCCATCCACCTTGACCAAAGACATAGGGGCACCCCCCCACCGTGCGAGCCCATCAGGTTCGCCCCCGCCCCCGCGCGCTTCGAATATCGCTGCCGGCCGCCTCGGGCCAGACCTCGGGATGACCGGCACCCCGCCGGTCCGGTACTGCCCGGCTTGAGCGGGGTAGCACCGGCCGGTGGTCCTTGGCTCCCACCGATCTGGGAGATCCCCGCAGTGCGGGGTCTATCTGGATTCGCTCCGTGAGGAACAATCTCCTCAGACGAGCCATCCCCACCTGTGCAGGGCCGAGCCGAAAGCTTCCTGCTCAGCAGGGAAATCGGCTTTCAGGAGTCTATCCACGCCCGCGCTGGGGCGACCAGGCGTCGCTTCTCCCTGCACGCACGTGCGGACAAGACATCCCCGTTCGCACGGGGCCGCCACGACCCGGTCCTTGAAGGCACAGCCGGTCTGAGAACCATCCCCGCCTCCGCAGGGACTGACGTCACAGGTTGGAACCTACAGGTCGGATACATCCCCCGCGCTTTCGCGGCGAAGCCCTCCGTCGCTGCACGCCCAGGGCCTCCCCCTCGCGCGGAGCCGAGAGCATCCTGGGTGGCGAGCCTCGGATGAAGCAGGCCCACCCCTTTTGGAACAGGCCGGCCTGAGCTGGGAGCAGCTGGGCATCGACTACCTGGAGCGATCCCCGCTCGCGCGGGGCCGACAGCGTTGATCTGATGACCAGAACTCACCCGCTGCGCACGGATATGACCGTGCCGACCTGCAGTGCTGCGGGCCGGACAGGCTTTGGGGCCATGTCAGTTGGAACTGTAAGTGAGGCCGGTTTCGGGGTTGTAGGCGACGGCGTACCGTCCGATGGCTCCGGTCAGGTGGGGGTCGAGGACAAGGGCGCGGGTGGAGCGCAGCCAGGGGTGGTCGGACCAGCCGGGCAGGGGGGCGAGGTGGTCGAGGGCTTCGCCGGTCAGGCGGGCCGGCAGGCGCATCATGTCGCCGGCGAGGGTATCGAGGTGCTCGTGGACGCGGGTTCCGTCCGCACCAAGGTGCTGGCCGCCCAGGGTCGTGTAGCCGTCCGGGGCGCGGATGACGAGAACGGCTTCGATGGACATGTCTCCGTCGCGGACCTGGGCAGCCAGGTGGTCCTCGGTATGGGCCTGGGTACCGGCGTAGTGGAGGCCGTCGAGGGTCTTGGCCGCGTGCTCGCCAGTGCGGGTGAGGAGGAACTCGGCCGCCGTGACCCGCCGGGCCTCCTGCTTCTGGTCCCACTGCGTGCAGGCCTGCTCGGCCTCGGCCTCCCACGGGGCCGGCACGAGCGGTGCATCGCCGTAGACGGCGCCGACGAGTTCGGGAACCTGGGAGGGTACCGCCCATCCCCCGCTCTGCTCAGCCTCCAAGACCAGGGCCGCGGTGCGCAGCAGGAGGTGACGGCCGTAGATGTACTCGGCGCCCCGCTCGATTCGAGGCGGCGCCCCGGCGAGGCCGGGCTGCAGGGCGGTGACATAGACGGTGGGCCGCGTCAGCCGTGCCGGCCGGCTGGTTCCCTCGTGGCGGTGGACGCGGCCGATGCGCTGCAGGAGCAAGTCGATGGGGGCAAGGTCGGTGACGATCAGGTCTGCGTCGATGTCGAAGGACTGCTCGGCGACCTGCGTGGCCACAAGGATCAGCCGGCCCGGGCGCGGGGTGTCCCTATCGGGTCCGAGCTGCGCCAGGAGCCGCTCGGTGCGGTCGGCGCGGGCGGCGGTGGTCAGCTGCCCGTGCAGGATGACCGTGTCCGCCGCGTACCGGGCAGCCAGCTCCCGGTAGGTGCGCTGCGCCCGGCTGACGGTGTTGCGGATGATCAGCGCGCAGCCGCCGTCGGCGAGCTCCTCGCCGAGGAGGTCGATGACGGGCTGCTCGGCCTGCGCATCCGGCAGACGGACGCCGCGCGGTGATGCAGGTTCGGGCAGCACGTGCAGGCGTACGGACAGATCGGGCCGCCAGGTCGCGGCGTGCGCGGTCAGGGGGGCGGGCATACCGGGCCACACGCAGGTGATGTTCGGATATCCGCCCGGCTCGGGAAGGGCCACCTGGCGCTCCGGTTGCCCGCCGGCCATGTAGGCGGCGGCGAGCTCTGCACGCTGCACGGGAGGCAGGGTCGCCGACAGGAGGATCACCGGAACACGGGCCTGCCCCAGCCAGAACAGGGCCTCCTTCAAGAACTGCGACATATAGACGTCACAGGCATGGACCTCATCGAGGATGACGACCTTCCCCGCCAGCCCCGCAGTGCGCAGCATGACGTGCCGCGTGCGGGTCGCGGCATACAGGAGCTGGTCGACGGTACCGACGGTCAGGTGCGCGAGCAGGCCCCGCTTGGGGCCGAGGAACCAGTCGGCAGGACCGTACCGGTTGCAGCAGTCCTCGGCGTCCTCCTGGACGCTGCGGAAACGGGCATCGGCCGCCGTCCAGTCCCCCGACAGCATCGCCTTCCACTCGGTATTGAAGGCGCGTTTGCCGTGCAGCAGCACCACCGCGTCCTCGGCACCAGGCTGCACCTGCGAGGCCCAGGCACGCACGTTGGTGAACATCGGGTCGGACGTCGCCTGCGTCGGCATCCCCACGAACACCCCCGACAACCCGAACCGCTCAGCCATCACCTCGGCCACGGCCAGCGCCGTCTTCGTCTTCCCCTCACCCATCGGAGCCTCCAGGAACACCAGACCGGGCGCGGTCATCGTCCGCACGGTGTCCACGGCCAGGGCCTGCGAGGCGCGCGCCTCGTGCCCGAACCTCAGCTTCACCACATCACTGCCCGCAGTAGGCTGCAGGGTACGCAGGCCGCCGCCCAGCCGACGGTCCTGCCACGCCGAGGCAGCCCGGCCACGCGCACGGGCCACGGACACATCCGCTATGTCGGGGATGCCAGGGAAGTGGTCGGCGTCCGAGGCGATCCAGTCCGTCATGACGACGAACCCGAGGAGCGTGAGCTGATCCGCCCGCGACGGCGCCACCGCCGGCTGGACATCGGCCAGCGACTGGTACCCCATGGCCAGAGTGAAAGCCTCGACGACATGGGCCTGCGCGGCCGTCCACTCGGCGCTCCTGCCGTGCGCGTCGCCATGGGCGTGGGTGACATCGCTCTGCGTTGCCGCCCGCAGAACTCCGTGATGCCCCGACACCATCGGGCACACCCAGCCCAGATGCCGGCGCCCCCACCCACCCTTCTCCTTCAACACGGTCCGCAGGAGGAACCCGCCCGCCTTGTCGTGCGACCACTCCCTTGAAGTCTGTGCCGTGACAGCCCCAGCACGCCAGCCCAACCCGACCGCAGCCAGACGCGCCGCTTCGGCGGGAGCCTGCCGCTGGAACGCCGGAGTCGCCTTACCGCAATCATGAACACCGCACACCCATGCGAAAAACCGGCGCCCCTCACCACCCGCCACCCGGTCAAGCATCTCCCGCGTCGCCGGAGCGAGATAGTGATCCCAGATCAACTCGGCCACCGCAGCCGTATCCAGCATGTGAGCAAGCAGCAGATTCACCCTCCCACCACCACGCTCCGCAGACTTCCCCCACAGACAACCCAGCCGATCCATCTCCTCAGCACTCAAGCCAAGGCGGGCAAAAGTACGCAACATGACCACAACCGTAAAACACGGCACTGACACCCCCCGCCGAGATCCGAGAAGACCCCCACCACACCCACTCCTCCTGGAACCCCCAGGCTCGCCCAGCCGCTACAGAGGCTGGGCCGGCGGCCGACCACCGCACCCGGTCCAGCCACCCATGTCGAGGACCACCCCACCACGGCGAGGCCCACGTGACCGTGCCATCCGGGAGGGACAAGATGCTCGGTCGATCCCCGCAAACGCGGGGACGACGGCATCGGTGTCACCGTCGCTGCCTTCACGGACGGACGATCCCCGCAGGCGGGGCCCGACGACTGCGTCACGTTGTCGACGCGCATGACCCACGGACAATCCCGCAAACGCGGGATCCACGATCTGTCGCACAGCGGGAATGCGGTCCCCGTATGGACGATCCCTGCAGGCACAGGGGCAACACCCGGGTATTCAGCACATAAACGCGTAACACCGGACGATCCCCGCAGGCGCGGGGACGAGTGTCCGTAGAGGTCAACCCTCGTCATAATCGACGGGCCATCCCCGCTGACACGGGGGCGACGGCACTGAATCCCTGCGGCTGTCCTACCAGCGCGGACGATCCCCGTAGGCGCGGGGTCCACCATTCCCGCCGCGCCCGAACGTGCCGGCATCGCGGACGATCCCCGCGGGCGCGGGGGCGACGTGCCGGTCGTCTGGATCGACAGCAGCGCGCTCGGATGATCCCCGCGGCGCGGGGGCGACATGGCCGTGCTGTCCTGCACGAGGCCGGAGAACGGACGATCCCCGCGGGCGCGGGGGCGAGTTCGACGATCTCGGCGTCGACGACACGGCCGTCGGACGATCCCCGCGAGCGCGGGGTCCACTTCAACACCGGGCCCGCGCTGCCGGCCAACCCTGGACGATCCCCGCGGGCGCGGGGTCCACCACGCGGTGTACGCGATGTCGACGTACTTCTCCGGACGATCCCCGCAGGCGCAGGGTCCACTCGAGCATGGGGCAACGCCGCCCGTCCACCAGCGGACGATCCCCGCCGGCGCGGGGGCGACAACAGCCACCGCGCCCCGTTCCAGTACCCGGCCGGACGATCCCCGCGGGCGCGGGGTACACGTCGACGGTCCCCACCCGTAAATACCGAACATCGGACGATCCCCGCGGGTGCGGGGTCCACGCGTACGCGGCGAGCTCCAGCGCGGTCTGGCCCGGACGATCCCCGCAGGCGCAGGGGCAACATCGTGACGATGGTGCCCCCGCGGGGGACCCACGGACAATCCCCGAAGGCGCGGGGGCGACGTGCCAGTCCTCTGGATCGACAGCAGCGCCGACGGACGATCCCCGCGGGCGCGGGGTCCACATGATGGCTGCGGCAATGGTTGACTTGCCGTTCGGACTATCCCCGCGGGCGCGGGGTCCACTCAACCGTCGTCTGGCACGAGCAGTACGACCGGGGACGATCCCCGCAGGCCCGGAGGCGACGCCACGGCCGAGGAGCGGGCCGCCGTCCTCGGCGGACGATCCCCGCGGGCGCGGGGGCGACGTGCCATCAGCCATGACCAGCGCGCTGTCCATCGGACAATTCCCGCAGGCGTGGGGGCGACGCTCGGCCGCTCTGAGCCAGCCGCTGCGCCGCGGACGATCCCCGCAGGCGCGGGGGCGACTCCACCGGTGGGTGGAACATCGCCTGCGTGTTTGGGCGATCCTCGCAGGCGCGGGGCAACAGGCCGAGTGCGCCGGTCTTGAGGAGCAAGAACGGACGATCCCCGCAGGCGCGGGCCCCACGGTGGGCTCGATCACGAGGTCTTGGTACGGCAGGGACTATCCCCGCGGGCGCGGGGTCCAACTCCTCGTCATGACGCGGGAGCTGTGGGCCCACGGACTATCCCCGCGGGTGCGGGGTCCACTTCTCGCGCGGCCTCCCTCGCCAGCACTGCCGGACGATCCCCGCGGGCGCGGGGTCCACCGATACTGACCTAGTACCGTGGTCCAACCGTTCGGACGATCCCCGCGGGCGCGGGGTCCACCTTGGCGGCCTTCTCTAGCTTGTACCGCTCCTGCGGACGATCCCCGCGGACGCGGGGCCCGGTTCGCCTTGATGGCCTGGCTGATCGTCGGCTACGGACGATCCCCCGCAGGCGGGGGATGTGAGCGGCGCCGGGGGTTGCCGCGGAACGGCACGGGGCGATCCCCGCAGGCGCGGGGGCGACAGAGCGCACAGGCCGGCGATCGTGAGCAGGTGCAGACGATCCCCGCAGGCACGGGGTCCACGGCTTGCCAGCGGCCTGGAGGCCGGCGTTCGTCAGTCTATCCCCGCAGGCGCGCGGTCCACTGCTCGATGTTGACGCGCAGCTCGTTGTCGTACGGACGATCCCCGCGGGCGCGGGTCCACTGCTGAACCGGTCGCATGGCCGGTGCAGGCCGCGGACGATCCCCGCGGGCGCGGGGTCCACCGGGTAGTGGCGTTGTCGTAGTCGATGCCGAGCAGATGATCCCCGCAGGCGCGGCGGCGATCAAGTTCGACCGCGTCGCCACCTCCCGGCAGCACGATCCCATGGGCGCGGTGGCGACGGGGCCCTCGAAGCCCCGGCTGAGCATCATGTCGGACGATCCCCGCAGGCGCGGGGGCGACGCGACGGGTGCGAGCGCGTTGACCTCGCTCACCGGACGATCCCCGCAGGCACGGGGGCTAAGGCCGAACGCTACTGGACCGCGGTCGGCGACCTGGACGATCCCCGCGGGCCCGAGGTCCACGTGGCCACCGTCACGGAGACCGATGCCGTGGTCGGACAATCCCCGCAGGCGCGGGGTCCACAGCAGCTTGCCGCTCATCTTCTCTTCGAAGACCGGACGATCCCCTCAGGCGCGGGGTCCACGCGGCCTGTCCATCCGTTGCCGAAACACGGAGCGGACGATCTCCGCGTGCGCGGGATTCACTCGGTCAGCGCGACCCCGACCGTCACGGTGGACGGACGATCCCGCGGGCGATGGGGTCCACTCCTCGTCCTCCACCATCCAGTTGAAGAAGGTCGGACGATCCCCGCAGGCGCGGAGACGACCAAGCCAGGCACCCCGAGGTGCCGAACGTCATCGGACGATCCCCGCGGGCGCGGGGTCCACGCCGTCGGCGTCAACACGTCGTGGCTGCTCGTCGAACGATCCCCGTGGGTGCGGGGCGACTCCATCGCCGTCGCGGAACTCCCAAGACTGCGCGGACCATCCCCGCAGGCCCGGGGGCCAGGCGTTGTCCCCCGGGCGATGGCCTCACGGCGCTGACGATCCCAGCAGGCGCAGGGGCGACACGCGGCCGGCGTGGATGTACAACTACCCCGTCGGACAATCCCCGCAGGCGCAGGGTCTACGGAGCAGTGGCGTGAGAGTTCACGGAATAGACCGGCCGATCCCCGCGGGTGCGGGGTCCAATTCGTGCCCTGGCACTGCACCTGGTCCATGGGAGGACGATCCTCCGCGGGCGCGGGGTCCACAACGTACGGGACGGGAAGTCAGTCTGCGCGCTCGGATGATCCCCGCAGGCGCGAGGGCGACACCGTTGTGCAGCCCGGCGCTGCGATTCCCGAGGGACGATCCCCGCAGGCGCGGGGCGACAGCGTAGCGGCAGCGGCCCGGGGCCGTCACGGAGGACGATCCCCGCGGGCGCAGGGTCCACTCCAGCTGCCCTGGGTGCGGGGGCAACTCCTACAGGCGATCCCCCGCGGACGCGAGGTCCACCGGGTCGTGTTGAACCGGACCTGGCCCGTGTACGGACGATCCCCGCAAGCGCGAGGGGGGCAACTACATGACCCTCGCCCACCGCTCACCGGCGTCGGGACGATCCCCACAGGCGCGGGGTCCACTGCGTATCACCCAGGCCTGTCTCAAGGCTGGGAGGACGATCCCTGCGGGCGCAGGGGCCACACCACGCAGGTTCTTCATAGGCCTTGCCCTAACGACGATCCCCGCGGGCGCGGGGCGACTGCCCGTCGGTCGTGCACCGGATACGACGGACGGCGATCCCCCAGGCGCAGGGGCGACCAGTGGCCGTGCCGGAAGTCGCCGTGGGCGTCCGGAGGATCCCCGCAGGCGGGGGGGGCTTGACGTACCGGCCGATGTCCTTGACGCGCCACGGACGTTCCCAGCAGGCTCGGCGGCGACGTCATGTTGCTGGCCCTGGTCGCCATCCTCATCGGACGATCCCCGCAGGCGCGGGGGCGACTGGATGATCGGCATTCTGTACGTTGCCGCCATCGGACGATCACCTGCGAGCGCGGGGCCCACCTGGGCACGTTCGGCTCCGGGCTCGGCGGGTTCGGGTGATCCCCCGTGGTCAGGGAGATGCGCGAGGTCCCGCCGATCGGACGATCCCCGCAGGCGCGGGGGCGACGATTCGTAGCTCAGTTGGTAGAGCCGAGGCCTCGGACGATCCCCGCGGGCGCGGGGGCGACTTGCCGCCGAGCTTGACCTCGGGCCGGATCTTCGGACGATCCCCGCAGGCGCGGGGGCGACCCGTACGTCGTCGGCCTCGACATCAACACGGCCGGACGATCCCCGAAGGCGCGGGGGCGACTGGATCTCGGCGGCCTGCTCGGCGCCGCTCTGCGGACGATCCCCGCGGGCGCGGGGGCGACCCCCAGAGCCCGGAATCAGAGCAGCTCGGCCTCGGACGATCCCCGCGGGCGCGGGGGCGACACTTTCTGAGCTGGGACTCTACCGGCCAAGGTCGCCATTTCGTTGGTTGCTTTTCAGCACAGGCAGAGATCGGGGTGTGGGGTCCACGCGGGCGCGCGACCATGCGCAGATCCTCCTCGCCGACACCCGCGGACGCGGGGTCCCCTGGATCGGCAAGGACGGGTGGGTCTGGGACGGCGGACGATCCCCGCGGGCGCGGAGGCGACCCAGGGCGCACCGCCAGGTACCTGGAAATCCCCGGACCATCCCCGGAGGCGCGGGGGCGACATTCCGGACCGGGCGCTTCAGCTTCAGTCCGAAGGACGATCCCCGCGGGCGCGGGAACGACACGTTGATCGGGCTCAGGTTCTCCGTGATGACCGGACGATCCCCGCAGGCGCGGGGACGACGAGCATGCCGTGGCGGCCGGGGACGAGGAGGCCGGCTGATCCCCGCAGGCGCGGGGTCCACGAAGCGGGACTCCATCGGTCCCTCGTAGACCGTCGGACGATCCCCGCGCGCGGGGGCGACGCCTCCAGGGCCATCATCATGCCGGCAGTGGTCGGAGGACCGCCGCAGACGCGGGGACGACAAGGCGGTTGACTCCCAACTCGCCCTGCCGTACGGACGATCCCCCGCAGGCGCGATGGCAAAGCCAGCTGCGGCCCAGCCACCAGCCGACCCCGCAGACGCGGGGGCGAGTGCCTGTAGAGGTCAACCGTCGCCATAATCGACGGGCCATCCCCGCTGACGCGGGTCCTTTCTCGTGCGGTCTTGCCGGCGCGCTCGCGCAGTGGAAGATCCCCGCGGCGCAGGGGCAACACGGCCATCCTCGCCTCTGACGTGGGCAATCGTGGGCCATCCCCGCAGGCACGGGGTCGGCCCGCCCGCGGCGGGTAGCTGTGCCGCGGGCACCGGACGATCCCCACAGGTGGGGGGGCAACATCAGCCGTGTACTGTCGGTGATCTCGACGGCCAGACGATCCCCGCGGGCACGGGGTCCACAACGTACGGGACGGGAAGTCAGTCTGCGCGCTCGGGCGATCCCCGCAGGCGCGGGGGCGACGGGCTGGCCTTCTACATGGGCCTGTTCTACCTCGGATGATCCCCGCTGGCGCGAGGACGACATGACGTGGCCGATCAGCTCACCCCACTCGCACGGATGATCCCCGCAGGCGCGGGGTCAAGGCCTTTCTGGACTCTACCGGCCAAGGCCGCCGTTTTCGTTTGGTTGCTCTTCAGTACAGACAGACATCCGGCGCAGGAACGACTCTTGCGACAGCGGTCGGCGAATCCTCAACCCCAGCCACCCTTGCCGGCGCCGCATTCCCCGGCAACGGACCAACCCCCCTGCGGGCACGGCTCAACCACGAGGTCGGCAGGCGTCCCCGCACTCGATCGGACGATCCCCGCGGGCGCGGGGTCCACGGCACTGGCGCACCCTGCTGAACTCGCAGTCGGGACGATCCCCGCAGGCGCGGGCGCAACGCCGGTCCCGCCGCGCGAACGGTGGAGCCGTTCGGACGATCCCCGCATGCACAGGGGTGACGTGCCGTGCTCAGGGCGCTGATCGTAGTCGCCCGGACGATCCCCCGCGGGACGGCAGCAGTTTCGATCGCCCCCCTCGTAGCTCTCCGCAGGGCCGACAAAGAGAAGCTGATGGAGAACCGTCACACCGACGGGCTCCCCGCAGCGCGGGGCAACTCCCTGTTCGCCGCCGTCCTGGCAGTGCGCGCCGGACCATCCCCGCAGGCGCGGGGTTCACAGTGACCGGGGGGAGATCCGCGAACTCCACAGCGGACGATCCCCCCGCGGGGGCGGGCTCCACGAGCCTCTTGAAGTCGACCACGGTCACTTCCCCGGACAATCTCCGCGGGCGCGGGGTCCACTGCTCAGTTACCCCGTCACAACGGCGCTGGCACGGACGATCCCCGCTACCGCGGGGTACACAGTTCCGGCTTGCCCTTGACGAGGATCAGGTCCGGACGATCCCCGCGGGCACGGGGTCCACTGGATGCTCGCCCCCGAGCACGAGTGGGCCGACGGACGATCCCCGCAGGCGCGGGGGCGACGACGCAGGGCGGGACGACCTGGCATCCGGGCACAGACGATCCCGGCAGGCGCAGGGGCGACAGGTGGACTTCATCGGTCCACAGCTTGACGGTCGAATGATCCCCGCAGGCGCGGGTGCGACAGGCGGGCGTGCCGGTCGACCGAGTCCCAGCCCGGACGATCCCCGCAGGCGCGGGGGGCGACGTCTGCCTCGGCCATAGCGCGTAGGCACGCTCCGGACGATCCTCTCAGACGCGGGGGCCAAGTGCCGAGCTTTGGGAACAGCTCGGCGCGGGTCGGACGTTCCCCGCGGGGGCGACGTGATCACCCTGGAGGGCGAGGACCTGTTCGCCGGACAATCCCCGCAGGCGCAGGGGCGACGTCCGGCGGGTCACGCCGAGGCGCTCAGCCACCGGATGATCCCCGCAGGCGCGGGGCGACGATTTCAGCATCACGCCGACCGCGCGAGACCGGACGATCCCCGCGGGCGCGGGGTCGACGGTGGTGCCCATCCCTCATACCCCGAGCCCCACGGACCATCCCTGCAGGCACAGCGGCGACCATCAGCCGCGCAGACAGGTCATGCGCACCATACGCCCCATCCCCGCGGCCGCAAGGTCCACTCCAGCTGCCCTGGGTGCGGGGGCAACTCCTACGGGCGATCCCCGCGGACGCGAGGTCCACCGGGTCGTGTTGAACCGGACCTGGCCCGTGTACGGACGATCCCCGCAAGCGCGAGGGGGCAACTACATGACCCTCGCCCACCGCTCACCGGCGTCGGGAAGATCCCCTCAGGCTCGGGGTCCACAAGGGCCAGACCGACGACCTTGCCGCGCGACTCGGACGATCCCCGCAGGCGCAGGAGCGACGCGGCGACCACCTCGAAGAACACGATCTTGCCTGGACGATCCGCTCGGGCGCCGGGGTCCACCCAGCTCTGAGATCCGCTTCGCCTTCGCAGCAGGGACGATCCCTGCGGGCGCGGGGTCCACTTGCTCGTCGTGCCAGTCGGAGCGATCACGCGCGGACGATCCCCGCAGGCGCGGGGTCCACTTCGGCTACCGCGTTGCCCAGGTGGGTAGCCTCGGACGATCCTCGCGGGCGCGGGGGCGACTTCACGGGCGTCTGGGACGCAATCGTCGGCTACGGGCGATCCCCGCAGGCCCGGGGGCGACACGCGGGCATCCGAAAGCATGCGCAACCGGTCCGGACGATCCCCGCAGGCGCGGGGGCAACTCGGCCACGAACTCGAAGACCTGGTAGACGACCGGACGATCCCCGCAGGCGCGGGGGCAACCAGGCGCGTGCACGACATGCTGCGGAACAATACGGACGATCCCCGCAGGCGCGGGGGCAACACTTTCTGAGCTGGGATTCTATCGGCCAAGGTCGTCGTTTCCGATTGGTTGCTTTCAGTACAGGCGGAGATCGGGCGCGGGCACGACCTGCTCGACAGCAGCCGAATAGCTCTGGAATCCGAACCCTCCGCACAAGTATTGGGACAACATGCCCATGGGGAACGTCGTTCCGCGGCAGCGGATAGTCCCCGCGGGCGCGGGGGCGACGTCGGGCCCGACTTGCCGAGATCCCACTTCAGTGGACGATCCCCGCAAGCGCGGGATCCACTGGCCCGGTGCATGCCTGCCAGCTCCGGCCTCCGAACGATCCCGCAATCGCGGGGGCCACCCGCCGCTGGCGCGTACCCCGTCGTCGGCCACCGGACGATCCCAGCAGGCGCGGGGCGACTGCCCGTCGGTCGTGCGCCGGATACGACAGACGATCCCCCCAGGCGCAGGGGCGACTAGTGGCCGTGCCGGAAGCCGCCGTGGGCGTCCGGACGGTCCCCGCAGGTGCGGGGCGACGAGTGGACGTTCATCGACCCGAGCGCGGCCAGCGGACGATCCCCCCAGGCGCGGGGGCGACTCGAAGAGCACCCGTGACGGGTTGAAGCCCTCCGGACGATCCCCGCGCACGCGGGGGCGACTCGGCGCCGAACTGGCGGCCGTTGTCGACGCCCGGACAATCCCCGCAGGGCGGGGGCAAAAAAACGGCCGGGGCGTACACGCGGGCCGGCTGAGACGAATGATCCACGCGGGCGCGGGGTCGACGGTGGTGCCCATCCCTCATACCCCGAGCCCCACGGACCATCCCTGCAGGCGCACGGGCGACGATCAGCCGCGCGGACAGGTCATGCGCACCATACGGCCCATCCCCGCGGGCGCGGGGTCCAGGGCCGTGGTCTGCCACAACACTCACCGGCAGTCGGACGATCCCCGAAGGCGCGGGGTCCAGACGTCCTTCACGTTGCCCAGCGCCCCGTAGTCCGGACGATCCGCGCAGGCGCAGGGTCCAGTAGACGGCCAGACCCAGACGACCGAGGCTCGACGGACGATCCCCGCAGGCTCGGGCTCCAAGCGCGGTCGGACACCTACAGCTATGCCGGTTCCGGACGATCCCCGCAGGCGCGGGGTCCACACAGCCCCCGGCATGGCGCCGTTGGCAAAGAACGGACGATCCCCGCGAACGCCAGCGCGACACCGGCCTGACCCGTCTGGGCTACGCCCACGACGGAGGATCCCCGCAGGCGCGGGGGCGACGCGGTACCCGCCGGCACCGGCTCCGTGGGCGACGGACGATCCCCGCAGGCGGGGGGCGACGTTCTGCCGGTAGCCGGTGCCCAGCAGCCCGTACGGACCATCCCCGCAGGCGCAGGAGCGACGCGGCGACCACCTCGAAGAACACGATCTTGTCTGGACGCCCCCGCGGGCGCGGGGTCCACTTGCTCGTCGTGCCGGTCCGAGCGATCACGCGCGGACGATCCCCGCGGCCGCGGAGTCCACGGACCCTGGAAGTTCACCCGCGAGCAGCTTCGCGAACCATCCCCGCCAGCGCGAGGGCTGCATCCGGTCGTTGGGCGTGAAGACCTGGCCGTACGGACGATCCCCGCCGACGCGGGGTCAACTTGCCCGGCCTGATCCAGGCCAGGGCGGCGCGGGACGATCCCCGCGGGCGCGGGGTCCACCAGCCGTCGGCGTCAGTGCCCGAGTGGCCCTGCGAACGATCCCCGTGGGCACGGAGTTCACCGCGATCGCGCCGTCCTCGTCGACCGTACTAACCAACGCTCCCCGCAGGGCGCAGGCCGGCAACGGGCCTCTCTGAGATGGCCCGCTCACGGGCAGACCATACCCGAAGGCGCTGAGCCGATCCGAGGCCTGATTCCTCGGCCATGACCTATTCCGGGGCGTCCCCGCAGGCGCGGGGACGACACGGGCCTACAGGTCCGCATGAAGCCACTCAGCGGACGATCCCCGCAGCCGCCTGGGCGACACCTTCTGAGCTGGAACTCTACCGGCGCTCCTCGACAGCAGCCGGAGAATCCAGGCTCTCGTACCCCTTGCCGGCGTCGCATTCCTAGGCAGCGGGCCATCCCCCAGCAAGCTCGGGTCCACCACGAAGTCGGCAGGCATTCCCCGCGCTCGATCGGACGATCCCTCGCGGGCGCGGGGGCGACCAGGTCGACGGCCGCGGCAGCGTCGTCACCGCAGGACGATCCCCGCAGACGCGGGGACAACTGCGCGGTCGGCTCGCAAGGGCCCGTACGCTGCGGAGCACCCCCGCAGGCGCGGTGTCCACATCCGGTCTCCGGGCTCGGCGGGGATGGAGCACGGACGATTCCCGCAGGCGCGGGGGCCACGTCAGCCGCGCCTTGTCGGTGATCTCGACGGCCGGACTATCCCCGCAGACGTAGGGACGACGGCATCGGTGCCACCGTCGCTGCCTTCAAGGACGGACGACCCCAGCAGGCGCAGGGACGACCCCAGGACGACCGCGCGGAAAATCGGAGTGTGTCCGGACGACCCCCGCGGGCGCGGGGGCCACTCCACCCCGGCGGAGACCAGGTACACGTACCCCGGACGATCCCCGCGGGCGCGGGGGCGACGTCTTCGTCGTCCTGCCGCCCGTTGTCTCCATGGGACGATCCCCGCAGGCGCGGGGGCGACATCGCGCAGACGATGAACTCCGCCACCAGCCACGGACGATACCCGCAGGCGTGGGGTCCACCTTCGCAGCAACGGCCCTGGCCAGGGCGCCAGCGGACTATCCCCGCGGGGCGAGGGCGACAAATCCCAGACGGTTTGCCAGGACTTGCCGTACGGACGATCCCCGCAGGTGCAGGAGCGACAGGCAGCTCGATGACGATACGCGCGTCCACTGCGGACGATCCCCCAGGCGCGGAGGCGACTGGTCCACGTCTGTGGCGGGCTCTTCGCAGCATGGACGATACCCGCAGGCGCGGGGCGACCGGATGTTCGTCTCGGTCCAAGAGCCGTCGCTCGGACGATCCCCGCGGGCGGGGCGCTACGACTGCGTCGTGTTGTCGACGCACATGGCCCACGGACGATCCCGCAGATGTGGGGCCACGTCTATCGGGCTCCGGCGGTTCGGGTCCGGGTGCGGACGGTCCCCGCGGGCGCGGGGTCCACCTCGACGACGTCGACATCCGCATGAAAGCCCTCGGGCGCGGGGTCCACATGCCGTGATCGTCTTTCTTCAGCGGCTCCTCCGGACTATCCCCGCGGGCGCGGGGTCCACCACTTGTTCGTCCAGTTGACCTCGGTGGTCTGCGGACGATCCCCGCGGGCGCGGAGTCCACCTGGGCGCGTTCGGCGTCGGGCTCGGCCGGTTCGGACGATCCCCGCAGGTGCGCGGCCCACGCGATCGGCTCGGCGCTCGGCCTTTTGCCCTGCGGACGATACCCGCAGGCGCGGGGGCAACACTTTCTGAGCTGGGATTCTATCGGCCAAGGTCGCCGCTTTCGTGCGGTTGCTTTCATTACAGACGGAGATGGGAGGCTCCACGCGGGCGCGGGGGTCCACGTTCCGCTCTGCATGAGGACACCGCCCTGCCGAGGACGATCCCCGCGGGCGCGGGGTCCACGCTCTGGCAGGCTCGCCGATCACCGGCTCGCCCGGACGATCCCCGCAAAAGCGGCGTCCACGTAGTGAGGACATCCTCGGTGTCGCGCGCCCACGGACAATCCCCGCAGGCGCGGGGACGACACCTGGTCGACGGTGGAACCGTGCCAGTTGTCCGGACGATTCCCGCAGGTGCCGGGGCGACACTTTCGGAGCTGGGACTCTACTGGCCAAGGTCGCCATTTCGTTTGGTTGCTTTTCATCTCAGGCAGGGATCGGGGCGCGCGATCCACGCGGGCGCGCGACGATGCGCAGATCCTCCTCGCGGACAACCCCCACGGCGCGGGGTCCACTCCGAGGCTCCCTGGAGCTGGTCCTCGTGCTGCGGACGATCCCCGCGGGCGCGGGGGCGACCCCGCCCGTAGATCATCTTGCGGGCGAAAAGGAAGGCCGGCTCCCGGCCTTCGCGCGGCTGGAAGCCGGTGACGAACACCTTGGGCGTGTGCAGCCTGGCCGGGCGATCCGTACCGTCATGGCGGTGGAGGCGTCCGATGCGCTGCAGCAGGAGGTCGACGGGAGCCAGATCCGTCACGAGCAGGTCGGCGTCGACGTCGAAGGACTGCTCGGCGAGCTGGGTCGCCACCAAGATCAGCCGTCCGCCCGGCAGCCGGGGCCTGCGCGGCCCGAGCAGGCTCAGGCACTCCTCGGTCAGATCGGCACGCCGGGCCACGGTGAAGCGGGCGTGCAGGAGGCGCACTTCGGCGTCGCCGAAACGGCCGCGCAGCTCTTCGAAGAGGCTCTGCGCCCGCGCGACGGTATTGCGGATGACCAGAGCGGTCCCGCCGTCGGCGAGTTCACCCTCCAGCAGATCCCCCACGGCGGTGTCCGCCTCGCTCTGCAGCCGCTCCCGCTCCTCGCGCCCGCACCCGGCGCCCGCGATCCTCTCCGGCATCGCGCGCACGGCCACCGGGAGGTCCGGGCGCCAGCTCTGCGTCGCGGCTGCATGGAACTGCGGCTTGCCACAGGCCAGCCAGGCAGTGGTGACACGCGGATAGCCCTGCGCAGCCGGAACCTGCACCCGCAGCTCCTCCTTCGACGCCGCACCGGCAAGGTAGGACTCGAACAAAGCCTGCCGCTGAGCGGGGGCGAGGGTAACGGACAGGACGATCACGGGCACACCCGCCTGACCCAGCCAGCGCAGCGCCTCCCCCAGAAACTGGGACATGTACACATCGCACGAGTGGACTTCATCGAGCACCACGACCTTGCCCGCCAGCCCCGCCATCCGCAGCATCACATGCCGCGTACGGGTCGCCGCGTACAGCAGCTGATCGACGGTTCCCACCACGAACGGCGCCAAAAGCCCGCGCTTGGGTCCCAGGAACCACTCCGCGGGCGCCTTCCGCTCCCGCTCACCACACCCGTCGTGCGCCAGACCGTACGGGTCGTCATCCATCCCGAACTCATCCACACCCCCGTACGCCTGGTCCGCAGCGGCCTCCGCGCTGTCCAGGAGTGCCTTCCATTCCCGGTTGAAGGCTCTCTTGCCGTGGAGCAGAACCACCCTGGAGGCAAGGTCCGCGTCGATGGCCTCCAGCCAGCGCCGCGTGCGGGTGAACATGGGATCGCTCGTCGCCTGGGTCGGCATGCCCACAAACACGCCATCCGCACCGAACCTGGCGGCCACCACCTCCGCCGCGGCCTGGGCCGCCTCCGTCTTGCCCTCCCCCATCGGCGCCTCAACCACCATCAGCCCCGGGCCGCCCATCGCGCGCGCAGCGCCGACGACCATCGCCTGCGACCGCCGCGGCTCGTATCCGAACCGATCCCCGAACGCCTCGGGCCCCGCAACGGCCAGCGCACCCCAGCCCCGCTCAAGGCCCAACGCCCGCCACCCCGCCGCCGCCCGCTCACGCGAAGCATCCGCGCTCACCCGCTTCAGGTCGTCCACCCCGGTGAAGAAACGCTCGTCGCTCGCGATCCAGTCCGCCATGACCACCAGACCGCTCAACTGCAACTGCAATGCCCGCGACGGAACCACCACAGGCTGCGGATCACCCAGGCCCTCAAACCCCATCTCCCGAGTGAAAACGTCCAGCACCACCTGCTGAACCTCCCGCCACAGCCCCCTCCCCCTCAACTGCCCCTTGGCCGTCCTGGGCTCCTGCACATCCCTCAGCGACGGAAACGCGCCATGATGCCCCGCCACCAAAGGCCACACCCAGTCCACCTGCTCCGCCGGCCAGCCGGCCAAAACCAGCAGCTCACGCGCCATCAACCCCCCGGCCCAGTCGTGACGCCAACGCCTCTGGCTCCTGGCCCCCGACCCCGCAGCCGCCTCCACCCAGGCCAGCCCCGACGCCCGAACAGCCTGCGCACCCTCAGCCCACAACCGCTGATGCGCCGGCGTCGCCTTCCCGACATCGTGGATCCCGCACAGCCAGGCGAACAAACCCCGTCCCCGCCCCGGCCCGCTGGCGACCGCATCCAGAGCTGACCGTGTCGAAGGAGCAAGCATGCCGTCCCACAACAACTCGCCCACCGCAGCCGTATCCAGAAGATGCCCCAACAACAGGCTCGTGGTACCCCCCGCCCGCACACGCGACTTGCCCCACAACACCCCCAAAGCCCCCGCAGCAGCAACGCCGTACCGCTCCTGCAACTGCCCTAAATCCACCACACCTCCACACGCTCCACCGAAGAACACCAGAGACTAGAAGCCACCACTGACAACCCGACCCGACCCGCACAAACGACCCTCAACGCCCCCAACAGCAGCAGACCCCGACGGAGCACCCCGCAAGCGTGCGATCGAACCCGATCACCCGCCTCGGGACCCTGAGCAGCCGCGGACGCGGAAGCAACGGGACTCGCCCAAGCAGAGCGGCCAACGACCGACGATCCCCGTGGACGTAGAGTCCAAAGCAGTCCAGCTCGCCAGCACGGAACGCCACCCGCAGGCGCGGGGACGACATCCTGCGAGGGGAGCCACAGGTACCCGAAGCGCGGACGATCCCCGCAGGTGCGGGGGCAACCTGCTGCTGGTCCTCCGCAACGCCCTGACCGACGGACGATCCCCGCAGGCGCGGGGGCAACGACCTCTTCGCCCGCTTCAACCGCGTCTCCCGCGGACGATCCCCGCAGGCGCGGGGGCAACGCCGTGTTGGTCAGCCCGGACTCCAGGGTGTCCGGACGATCCCCGCAGGCGCGGGGGCAACAGGACCGCGGTCGGCGTGAACACGACCCGGCCCGGACGATCCCCGCAGGCGCGGGGGCGACGGGGGTTGCACCGGAGGGGGGTTGGACCGTTGCGGACGATCCCCGCAGGCGCGGGGGCGACGCGCCGGTCCACTGGTTCTTGGTCCGGCCGAGCGGACGATCCCCGCAGGCGCGGGGGCGACGGTATCCAGCTCTGGGCCAACGTCTCTGACGTCGGACGATCCCCGCAGGCGCGGGGGCGACACTTTCTGAGCTGGGATTCTATCGGCCAAGGTCGCCGATTCCGATTGGTTGCTTTCAGTACAGGCGGAGATCGGGCGCGGGCACGACCTGCTCGACAGCAGCCGAATAGCTCTGGAATCCGAACCCTCCGCGCAGGTATTGGGACGACACGCACATGGGGAACGCCGCGTTCCGCGGCAGCGGACAGTCCCCGAGGGCGCTGGGTTCGTCCGTACACAGCGGGACCGATGACCGCGCATACGGACGATCCCCGCGGGCGCGGGGTCCACGTGCTGCTGGCCGGGCACGGGGTCCACGGCGGGCCGGGCGTCGGCGAGCACGTCCAGGTAGGACGATCCCCGCGGGCGCGTCCACACCGTGGCGACGTAGCCGTAGGCCCGCTCCATCGGACGATCCCCGCGGGCGCGGGGTCCACGGCCTGGAGGTCGGCGGCATCCTCTCCGTCACCGGACGATCCCTGCGGGCGCGGGGTCCACGATGGATCCGCCCGGGAGGGACGGGCCCTGCTCGGACGATCCCCGCGGGCGCGGGGTCCACCGCACGCCGCGGCGGATCCGCCGGCGCTCAGGCGGACGATCCCCGCGGGCGCGGGGTCCACCCGGCACCGGTCCGGCCGGACACCCAGTTGCGGGGACGATCCCCGCGGGCGTGGGGTCCACACCTTTTGATCTGGGGTTATGTCAGCCCAGGTGGCTGTTCTCGTTCAGTTGCCTCGGGGATGGGAAAAGCAGGCCCGCCGTGATGTTGCCACCGTATCGCCGAGAAGGGCGCTTGCCGTAAATCCGCATCAAGCACACAGGCTCCCTGGGCCCCTGCGCCCAGCTCGCCCTCACAACCCGTGCCAGATGCTGAGGGATGTCAGAGACTCCATCATCGAACTCCGTCGGTGACGCGACCGCAAACCGGCACCGCCATCACCGCGGTGACCAATCCCGCTACCCTCCAGCGCTCCGTCCCCGCCACCCTGGCCCTGTTGATCACCGCGCTTCGAAGACGCCGCCGCTGCGGATGCGGCGTTGGGGGTGCAGGTCGGCTGGGCTCCGCCTCACCATGCCTTCCTGACCGTGCAGTGATGTCGACGTCAGGTTCCAGGACTAGCTTTCGGCGACCGGGCTCGCGGGAGAGCCCGCCCACACGACGGTCGCACCCGCAGTCACGGTCAGCCCGTACCTGTCGACGCTCGGCCGACCGAGCTCCTCCCACCGCCTGTAGGCGGCAGTGACCTCATCCCACAGCCGTCGGGACCCGGCCTGAGTGACGGCGAATTCGGCCGCGGTGCGGCCGTCGTAGTCGACCGTCGCCCAGGATCCGGTGGCAGGATCTTGGATCTGGAGGCGGGTGTGGGCGTGGTCACCGCTGGTGTCCCAGACGAACGAGGCGCCGGGGACGGTGAGGCCGATGTGGAACTCGGCGTCGAGGTCGCCGCCGGCGACCGCCCACGGCGAGAGCCCCGTCGCCGAGAACGCAGCGCTGTCGTCGCCCGCGGGCGTGGTCGTTGCGGGGAGGGACTCGGCGTGAGGGCGTGCCATGGGCATGAAGGAGGCGAAGGAGTGGAAGCGTCCTTGTGCCTGACCGGCTTCGGTGGCTGTGAGTTCGAGGGTGCCGTAGCTGCACCAGGCGGACGTCCAGGGGGTGACGATGCGGCCGACTCCGATCCGGAGCCCGGCGAGCCATTCTGGCGGGATGTGGTCGACGGAGAACGTGGCCAGAACGATGTCGTAGGGGGCGTTCGGCGGCCATCCGCCTGCGCCGTCCGCGGCGACGACCGTCGGCGCCCGGCCGACCCTTTTCAGGTTCTCCTGCGCGGTGGCGGCGAGGTCGGGGTCGAGGTCGATGGTGGTCACCTGCTCGTCTCCCGCCAGGATGCACAGCAGTCCCGCGTTGAAGCCGGTCCCCGCGCCCAATTCCAGCACCCGCAGTGGGGCTTGGTCGGGGCGGTTGGGTTCGGTGAGGCCGGCCAGGAGGAGCATGCGGGCGACCATCGACGGCATGGACGCCGAAGAGGACGGCAAACCGTCGGTGAAATGAGTGACCAGCGGCTGATCCGTGTAGGCCGCGGCGAGCCAGTCGGCGGGATCCGTCGTACGGTCCACCGGCCGGTAGCCGCCCGAGCCGTCACGCAGCCAGATCCGGTCCGGCAGGAACCGGTGCCGGGGCACGTGCTGGAAGGCTTCCTGGAGGCGTGCGGGCAGGGGCCGGCCGAGCTGCTCGGCGACCTGGCCGAGCAGTCCGTCGACGAGCGTGCCGGTTGCGGGGGCGTCCGGGGCGGTGGGCACGGCTACTTCTTGGGGCTGGGGTTGCTGGGCGGCGGGGGCGGGGGCGGGGGTGGCGGCGGAGGGGGGACGGGGCGGTTGGGCTGATGCCCGTCGTCACCGATCGGTGATCGGTGCTTGCCCTCCACGATCCCTGACACAGCAGACCTCCCACAGGTCGACAAGCCCCCAACGGTATCGCTGCGGGGGCGGGCACGGCAGAGCGCATGCCGGACATGACCAGACCCTGCGTGGCTGGTTCCCGCCCCCCAACGGAGCCGAATTCAGCGAGCGGTATCGACGAGCCTGCTGGTCATCGTCAGAGCCTTGCGCTCGGCATTGCGGCGGGCCGCCGCTCGTCGCAGCCGGTCAAGGGTTCCGTGCCTGCCGTGGCATTTCGGTTCACAGGGCATCTGGGGCTCGGGGCCCAGACCGGTCACCCGGCAAGCCTCTTCCTGCGGGTCCCCCATGAAGGTCATGGCATGGTGGTACTCCGCGATGTCGCACTTCGATTTGACGCGGTGCAGTTGCAGGTCGAGGCGGCCCTTGGCACTGCCGGGGGCGTCGAACCAGATGCGGCAGTCGTCCTGCCCGTACCGGCAGCCGCAGCTGCGCATGTCCTCGGTCAGGGCGATCCCGTATACGGGGTGGGTGAGGTCTGTGATGAGGGTGTCGTGGTCCTTCCAGTGGTCCGCGCCGAAGGTGAGGCGGAACCCGTAGGTGTTGGTGTGCTTGGTGAAGGCGGCCATGTCGAGCCAGTCGGCTCCGGAACGGAAGATCATCAGGCGCCGCAGGATTGCGCTGCCCAGTGAGGCCGACTCTGCCCACGCTTCGCCGAACCAGCGGTGCTCGTCGGCGAAGGCCTTCTCGGCACGCGTCGGGCCGCTGAACCGGAAGGGCACATCGGCGTTATCCGCTGTGGCGGCGAGCCGGCGAAGGGCCTCGGCTTCCTTCCAGGCGTGCTCCGGTACGCCTTCGAGGCGGATCCGTGCGGTGCTGTTCGGGTATCCGACGTCGATGCGGTTGTGGCCGCTGGCGAGGATCCGCAGTCCCGCGATCCCGCCGAGACTGTCCGCGTCCCCGGACGAGAAGAGTCCCCAGGAGATCATGTCGGTCAGGGCGTGCGGGTCAGCGTCAGGAGCGAACCGGATGACGCAGTAGTCCTCGCCCGGAATAACGCGGGTGATCCACAGCGGACTGGTGGTGTAGGTGGTCGGGTTCTCCAGCAGGGCACGGAGTACGGATGCCTCCAGCAGTTCCTGCTGGCCTGCGGGACGCGGGATTGGCGGGCTGCCGACCGGGAGCAGCTCCATACGGGCCTTCGCGCCGGCCCAGGTTTCACCGGTGTAGCGGCGGCAGAGATTGACGTGATCGTTCGCGCGCATTGCGCAACAACTCCTCGTGGATGCTGCTGCCGGATCTGAGCAAGAGGTAGTTGCCTGCGAAATCAACTCAGGTACGCCATGGACCAAGTCGGGGGTGAGGGTACGCCAAGGCTTTCGACACGCTGCGCCATTGATCCGGAACGACGCACGACGAGGGCTCCCTCAGCCCACGGCCACCCTACGGCCGCCAAGACGCTCTCCGCCGCATCAACACGCCGACGGCAGAACCCGGCACCGTGTCCCCGACACGACAGGTACACATCTTGGTCCTGCTGCGCCGGCGGAGCTCTACCTGACGCAGGGAAGCGGATCGGTTTCCCCGGTGAATCAAGCCACCCGGCCGGGCGAGTTGCCCACACCCCTTCTAGACCCGCAGCATGTCCGGCTACGACCCGAAAAAAGCGAAGGACATCAGGGGATCATGCCGAAGATCCTCAACCGCGGGCTGGGGCCGGCATCCGCAGGAGCGTCAGGCGCTGCTCCGAGAGCAGTGCGGGCCGGGTATGCCAGGAGCCGGGCCCCAAGGGGCGCCGGGTCCAATGGCAGACTCGTGCGCCAGCACGATCGTGCGGATTTTCCCTGGTGGTGCCGCGGTTGGAACCGGTAGCAGGTCAGGGTCAGCCGCCAAGGGGGTGCCCCTGGCGTCGCGTCGATGCTCGCAGTCGAGCGCAGGGTAGGGCAAGGACCTGCGGGACGCGTACGAGCCAATCCCACTCCACCCGACGGCCCACACGCCTAGACCTGGCCAGAGGGTGTGCGCGGGTTTCCGTTCTCGCAGGTGAATGACTATCCGATCACTCGGATGAGCCTACTTAACGGCTGGGGCACTGCCGGGGTGTGGCGGGACACGCCTGAACCAAACGGGGCGCGTGGCCGATGGGGGTGTGCGCGGGGGTGCCAGGATGCTCTCGTCTCACGGCGGCGCCAGACGCGGTGAGGCTCAACCAGGTTGGAACCGGGGGGACTTCACGTCCCCGGACCTACGCCGTGGCCCGCGGGCCGCACCGTCGAGCAGATTGGGATCATCTATGTCACATTCCGTAGTGGATCGGCGGCAGTCCCCGGCGGGTCACGGCGTCGCGGTCGCCGTCTCCACGTGCTGCGCCACCGTGCTCGCCGCCACCGGCACCCCCATCTCCGATGCGCTGCTCCTGGTCGCCGGTGCCGGCGCGGCCGGTGCCCTGTCCGGGCGCCTCGCCAGCGGGATGCTGGTACGCGAGGTGATCCGCAACTTCCTCAACTCCTCCGGCTGAAGGCAGATCAGAGGTGGGCCGGCCCGAACAGCCGTTGCCGTACCCGGACCGGCCCCTTGGGCGTCTCGCCCAAGCACTCCGCAACGCGAGGGTCAGAGCAGACTTCACCTTCTCGGAGCTGGCCGACGAGGTAGTGGGGTTCAGCGAGTCGACGCTGAAGCGCGCCGCTTCCGGCAAGACCCTGCCCACCCGGGAAACGGTCACCGCGTACGCGCGCGCCTGCAACACCGAGCCCGGCCCGCTTCTGAACCTGTGGGAGGCGGCGGTCGAGGAACGGCGCCCTTTACGCCCCGCGGTACCCAGGGTCACGAAGATCCGCGATGCGGCCGCCCTGGGCGCGGCGCTGCACAGCCTGCACGTAGGGGCGGGCAGCCTCAGCTGCCGGGAGATCGAAAAGCGCACCCGCAACAGCCCCGGCATCATCAGGGTGCCCCGCACCACCGCGCATCAGATCCTGTACCGGCAGCGCTTCCCCAGCTCCCGCACCCAGCTCACGGCCCTCCTCACCGTCCTGGGTGTCCCCGCAGTCGAGCACGCAGGCTGGCTGCAGGCCTGGTCACGCGCCAACCGGCAGCGCCCGAGCGACCGTCATGCAGCCCGGACCAGGAAGGACCAGCTTCAACGCCGTATCACCCAACCCCGTGTGCCTGCACCGTTCGACAACACCACCAGCGGCAACGGGACGACTCCCCCCGACGCGTCCTGAGGTGACTACCCCGGACGATGCCTACCTGATGCGGCTTGGTGGGTTCTCGAACTCAAACGCCCCGGGCGCTGAGCACCCTGCTGTCGCGGCCTCCGATGCGTACCGCTTTCGGTGAATCCCGGTACACGACCGCTGCGGTCCGGGCAGCCTGGGGTCTGCGGGCCCAGGCCGTGGGACCGGCCCGCTTCACAGGGTGCGGGAGGGGTTGATCGTTTTGGACAGGGTGCTCAAGGCGCTGGGGGCCGCGCACGAGGGGTCGGTGGGAGTACTGCTGTCGGATGGCACGGAGCCGGGCCCGGTCTACTTCGACGTGGGCAGCGGTCCGGACATGCCGTCGTCAACGGAGTGGCACGCCTACGACGGCCGGCGTGGGCGGCCCCGGGCCATGCTGCTGCGGGGCAGCTGCTCATGTGGCTGGCGCGGCGCAGCCGAGTACCGCCTCGACTGGACCACGCTCGCCGCCGACCAGCCCCTGTACGAGGCCGACGTCGACCTGACCGGGCCGATCGGCGACTACGAGGCCCACGTATCGGTGGTCCGGGACGCAGCCGTCCCACTCCCCGCGGAGCTCACCGGTCTGCTCACCGAGCTCGTCCGGCAACTCGATGTCCTCGCTGTCGAGGAACCGCTGGTCGTATTGAAGGCACTCGCCGACCTGCGGTACGTCATCGGCCAGACCGGCCAGGACGCCGCGTACGAACTCGCCGCCCTCGACGTGCCGCTCGAGGACGTGGCGACCGCGCTCGGCACGAGCGAGACCGCCGCCCGCACCTACCTCAACGACTACCTCCACCCCTGACCCGGTGGCAGGCCTACAGCCACGCCCAGTCCGCCGCCACGGTCGTGGAGGCCGAACGTCTCCCCGGAACACGGCGGGAGACCGTGTGCGCACGCGCAGCCGCCGGGCCGACGCCGCCGCCACCTGAACAGCCATGTGTTCGGGAGGCAGGGCACCGGCTGCCCGGGGTGGGGTTGGGTCGTCAGCGCCAGTGCGCGGCCCATGCGCGGGCGGCCGTGATCGTCTCGTCCAGCTCGGTCATACCGTGCTCGCGCCAGTCCTCCCAGGAGCGCGCCTCCGCCTCCGCAAGAACCCACACCCCCTCGCGAGGAGCGTCAGCGAACGCGGGAATGGACCGGGCCCAGCGCGCAGCGTCCTCGACGCTCTGCTTGCCGTCGAGGACCAGGCAGAATCCCCACAGTGCGGCGTCGATCCATGCGGGGCCGCGCATGGCCCACGCCCAGTCGATCATCCAGACTCGGCCGGTGCGCTCGACCATGAAGTTGGTGGCGGCCGGGTCCGAATGAACCAGCCGGTCCCCCGTCAGGAGCTGTTCGTGGACCGGGTTGCAGTATTCGCCCCACCGGTCCCAAGGCGTCAGCTGAACTTCAGCCGGCGCGGGCAGCAGACTCAGCTCGCGCAGGGCTGCGGCGACCGGCTCCAGGTGGTCGCCGTCGTCGCCGAAGTACGCCCATGCCGAGGCGTGGGCGCCCTCGAAGCAGAGCAGCAGCCACCCGCCGGCCTCCTCCTGCCATAGCAACCTCGGTGCGACGGCAGGAGTGAACGGGGCGACGGCTGCTTCGGCCTGCAGCTCGCCGATTCGGGGGTGGTCCAGTGGGAGACCCTTGACGAACACCATCTCCGGGCCTGACGACGGCCAGAACAGCGACGCGAGCGCGGAACTGGTCCCCGACTCCACCTCCGCTCTCGGGCAGTCCTCCCCCACCCGGGCCGCGATCGCCTGCCGGGTTTCGTCGGGAAGCTCCTCGAATGGGAGCCGGTCAACGCGCATGACCGGTCAGTCCCCTGAACGCGGCTGCTGCGGATTGTTCGGCGGGAACGATGGGTTCTTGTCCGGACGGGTCGGCGGATCAGTTGACGGACGCCCCGGTGGCGGCTTCGACGTCGGCCCGGGAGACGACGGACGCCGATCAAGCACAGGAACGGTCATGGCGGCGAAGCTATCGCCCGCCGGCCACCCGCCACCCGGCAATAGACGAGATTGGCGGTATCGCGCCGCCGCCAGCCGGCCGGGGCCTCCCGAGGACTCAATGGTGTGATCCTCACATAGACGCGGGACCCACACCTGGTCGCAGGTGGTTCCCTGGGGTATGAGCGACGAGAGCATGATTACGATCGAGATCCCGGGCCAGGAGAAGGCCGCACTCGAAGCTGCGCAGCGGATCTCAGCCCTGTTCCTGTCGTCCGGTCCGTGCCGGCTGCGCCTTACCCCCGGTCAGACAGAGGTGCAACTGCTCGTACGCGCCAACGTCAGCCGGGACCCGGGTGAAGGCGGCTACCTCGACCCTGACGGAGCTGAAGGAGCAGGCGCGTTTCTGCAGTGAATCCGGCCGCCCGCACGGGTGAGTTGTCCCCAGGGGGCCTATCGGGGTGGGCGCCGGGCCCGCTACACCGGCCTTTGTGATCAAGAACCTGATGCTGCGCGGCCTGCCCGCGCTCGCCCTCTGCACCCTGCCCCTGTTCACCGCGGCTCCGGCCGCACACTCCGCACCCACCGCCACGGCGGCACTCGCGGCCCCCGTGGCCGCTGGTCCTGCCGGGCTGCAGGCACCGATGCCGCTGTTCGAGGCCATCGACCGCCTGCCCGTCGCCGCAGAGCACCGCGAGGGCTACAAGCGGGACCTGTACAAGCACTGGAACAAGGGCCTCAACACCGGGGACGGCTGCGACACCCGCAAGGAAGTCATCCTCGCCGAAGCCCTCGAAGCGCCGCAGGTGGCGGCCGGCTGCAAGCTGACCGGCGGCACTTGGCGCTCCGCATACGACAACGTGGTCGTCACCGACGCGGCCCGCCTCGATGTAGATCATTTTGTCCCGTTGGCGGAGGTTTTCGACTCGGAGCAGACGACCTGGAGTGCGGCGCGCAGGGAGGCGTACGCGAACGACCAGGCATCGCCGGACACGCTCATCGCGGTGTCCGCCGCATCCAACAGGAGCAAGGCCGATAAGGATCCGGCGGAATGGCTGCCGTCGGACGGCTCCTACCACTGCACATACGCTGCCACGTGGGTCGCCACGAAGCTGCGCTGGGACCTGGCCGTCGACGAGGACGAGCGCCAGGCCCTCCTCGGGCTCGCCCAGGACTGCCCGACCACCACCGTCGTCTACGAACCCGCGCCCTGAGTCCCGGTCGGCCGACTACGGTCGGTGAAAGCCACGGTCTTCGCCGACCGCAGTCAGGCGTCCGGGGTGAGGCCTGCTTGGCGGGCGGCATGGCGCCGGACCTCCTCGGACACCGGGATCCGGGGCGTGGCCGGGCTGCGGGTGAGGACCAGTCCGTCCATCACCGTCCGGTAGGCCGTGACGAGCACGATCAGCAGACTCGTGCAGAGCAGGACCTGTGACGTGCGGCCGTATCCGTACGTTCCGGCACCCCAGCCGGCGACCGCCACGAGCACGGCGAGCAGGAATCCGTCCACCGCGATGCGTTCACGACGGCTCAGCATCTTCAGATCCTTCCGACGTGCCGCGGGCCGGTCGGAGCCTGCCACCAGCCGCGACCGCCCATGCGGACCGTGAGGGTGACCTGCAGAAAGTGTGTCCGGTCAGCCTCGACCGAGGGCGCGCGTGCGGCCAGGGGCCTGCACGTCCGCCCTTGACGTGTCGTCGGCACGGGGCGGCTTTCGCGTCCCCCACCCCGGCCCCGGCTTGGCGGCGCCGCTGGGCCGGCTCTGCACAGCGCAGCCCTGCCGTCGGGATGCCCCTCCATCACCGGAGCGGCGCGTGCTGCTGCTCGGCGCGCCACGACACCGAGAGGCCGTCGCACTGGCTCGGGGCGCATGCGCGGCCTCTCCGTCGTGCATGCGGTAGGCCGTCAGCGGCCGGTGTGCTGCGCGAAGCGCTCGCCGATCCACGCCGTCGCGGTGCGCTCCTGCTCCTGTGCTGGTGGCCTATACCTGGGGCACTTTCAGGGTGTCCGGAATCGAGTTTTCCATTTTCCATTACCTGATGATCGGATCGGGAAATTGCTTCTTTAGAGGGACAGCCCACGCCGGGGCGCGGCGCTAATCTCATCGCCACACCCTCGGCTCATCAGGGGCTTTCCGAACTTTCCAGGTTTTCCCGTGTGGGTGGCACAGGGGCAGGCAGGGAGGGGCGGGAGCGGGGTGTGCAGGTGATCGCTACGGTGTGAGGGAGCTGGTGTGGCCGAGTTGGGTGAAGTGGTGTCGGTGGGGGTGGCGTGGCAGAAGTCGGCGGCCTGCAACGGGTACGAGGACTGTGTGGAAGTGGCGCGCCTGGCCAATGGGAACGTGGGGTTCCGGAACTCGCGTTTACCTGATGGGCCGATGGTGGAGTTCACCGGTGCCGAGCTGTCGGCGTTTGTGGAGGGCGTTGTCAAGGGCGAGTTCGACTGGATGACCAGCTGATACGCGGATTCGGTTGCGAAGAGCCACGCGAGGAACTCAGACTGCGACGGTGGTGAGCGTTCACCACCCTTTGCAAGGGAGATTCGCGTGGCCGATCGGCCCATCCGCCCGCCCGCTCGGACGTCGTTCCGGGAGGAGCTCGACAGGGGCGAGTCCGACACGACTCTGGCCCGTCGGCTGTGGGGATTTGAGCTGCGGGAGGCCCGCGACAGTCTCGGTTGGACCAACGCCGAAGCCGTCCGCCGGGGCGCGGCATCCTCAGCGACCGTTCTGAGCCGACTGGAGCAAGGAAAGATCAAGGCCAAGGTCACCGAGGAGGTCGCGCAGACCCTGGCCGGGCTCTACGGGGCCGATGAGCGGACTGCCGTGTCCTGGCGCAACCAGGCTGCGCAGATTTCGCAGGAGAGGATCGGGCGCGACGGCGAAGCCCCACCCGCGGACGGCGATTTCAAGGAATCGCCGGCGTTTGCGGACATCCTGCGGCTGGAGCGGCGCGCCTCGGAGATCATCTCGTTTGCGGGGCTGTACGTCCCCGGGCGGGTGCAGACCAGGCAGTACAGCAAAGTGGTGATGGAGCGGGCCTGTGACGGGCGCAAGGAGCTGCTGGATCTGGTTCCCGGGCGGCTGCGGCAACGTCACGAGCGGCAGGAGCTGCTGGAATGGGGCACCGCGCTCCACTACTCGATGATCATCGACGAGCATGTCTTGACCACCCCGATCCCGGGGGACGGCCCCATGCTCGAGCAGCTGTTGGAACTGCAGAAGCTGGCAAAGACCCGCGAGTGGATCCACCTGAGGGTTTTGCCCCGCTGTCAGTGGGAGCACGAGCTCCCGAAGGCCATGACGATGTCCCTCTTCCGCTTCCCGGTGGAGCAGGGTGCGGAGTTGGAGCAGGCGACGACACCTCCGGCGATTCTCTACCTGGAGGGCAGCAGTCCGGAGCTCAGCCGTCTGTACACCGATCAGGCCAAGGTCGATGCGCACGATGCCAACCTGACCATGCTCTCCAACCTCGCCCTCGACGTGGAGGACAGCCTGGGCTTCGTCCAGGAGCACATCAGCCGTTTCGAGGCGAAGCTGCGGGGCGGCAGCCGATCCCGTCGTCCCTGCCCGCCGCCGGGGCCGTCACGGTACCCGGGCCACGCCACCGTATTGGACCCAGCCGCCGGGGCTGCAGGGCGCGGGCTGGGGGGGATGACCCGGGTTCCAGCCGGCCACATCGCCGGGAGCATCCTGGCCGACCATGCGCAGGCCGGTGAAGAAGCGGGCGACGTCGCGGCGGGGTCGGATGTTGCCCCAGTGCCGGCCCAGCGCCTTCCCTAGGAAATCTCCGACCTCGGCGCGTACGGCAGGGTCGTCGTGGGTGAGGTGGGAGACGACGAGGTAGCTGCCGCCGGGCAGGCGGCCGGTCAGGTCGCGGACCAGGGCCCAAGGGTCCTCGTCGTCGGGAATGCACTCCAGGACCCAGCCGCACAGGACCGCGACCGGCAGGCCGGCTTCGAGCAGGCGCGCGACTCGAGGGTGGCGCAGAATGCTTGCGGTGTCTCGGATGTCGGCGCACAGGACGGTCGCGGCGGTGGGGTCCTCCGCCAGGACCAGTCTGCTCTTGCCCAGCGCGACGGGGTCGTTGTCGACGTAGACGACGTGGGTATCCGGGCGGGATTCGCGAGCGATCTCGTGGACGTGGGGCCGGTGCGGGATGCCCGAGCCGAGGTCGAGGTAGCGGCGGACCTCGTGCTGGGCGGCGAGATGGCGAACAGCGCGGCCGACGAAAGCCCGGTTGAAGGCGGCGAGTTCACGAAGACGCGGGGCCAGGGTCAGCAGCTGGGCGCAGGCGCGCCGATCAGAAGCGTATCCGCCCTGCCCTCCCAGTAGGTGGTCGTACATCCGGGCGATGCTGGGCTTGGTGACGTCGATCGGCACGGGCTCCCCTGGGGCACGGCTGTTCCCCCTGCCGGGCGGTCGGCGGGGAAGGCAGGGTCGTGGGCGGAAAAGCGTTCATCATAGGGGGTCACCCCCTTGTGAAAATACCTGCCCAGGACAGGCGAGGATCCAATCTCCGGAAATCCGGCGCAATCCTTGCCGATGTGCATTCGTGCTGGTAGGGGGCGCGCGTGAACGCGCCGGTATCGCATTTAGCAGGTGGATATGCCGGGGGACGTTTACGCTGCCGGGCGGGGCACGACGGTACGGTAGAGCGACTCGAACGCGGCCGATTCCATGCCCATCGCCTCTGCCGCCCGGTCCGCCTCCAGGCCCACGCGATGTCGCAGGAGGAACGCGTCAGCCGCCGGCCTCGGCAACTCGTCGAGAGCGGACCTTGGCCTGCGTGGGTGGTTATGGACCGCCGAGGACAGCCGCTGCCAGGCGCAACCTGCGGTTGAAGCACATGCGAGCAGCCCGGCCCAGTCCTGCTCGATCTGCGTCCACACCGCTGCGGCGACATCGGCGCCGGCGCCCTCGTCACGCAGGGACACCACCGCGAACTGCCGGTAGGCGGGCTCGAACCGGGCCCTGAAGGCCGCTCGAGCCACGCTCTCGACGGCCTCTGTATCCATACCCTGCGTTCGAACGGTCCGCTCCGCGCAGGATTCGTCAGCGCGGGGGGTACCGCCGTGAGGGCCGCCTCCGTGCTTGGCCGTGATCATGGAACGATTCCTCGCGAGGGTGGAAAGGAGTAGCACTGACGGCCGCGACTCTGGCCGGATCTCGTGCCGCCAAACGGGTACCTCCCGGCCACAACACGGTCCCGGAACAGCGCCGTTCAAAGGACGGCACGAGGCCGCGAGCCACCTCTGTGGCAGAGCCGGGATCGCGGGCAGCGGTCCCGGACTGCACGATGGCCGGCGCGCCCCGGGCAGGGCGCGCCAGCTGCGTCAGCGGCGCACCAGCACCCTGAAGAGGAGAGCGGTCCGGTCACCGAGGACCAACGGCGTTGCCGCCAACACCGCGGCCTCGTCCACCTCTCCGACAATGACGCCGACCACGAGGAGGGTTGCCAGCACTGACGACCACCGGGCCACACCCGAAAGCGTGGCGTGGAAGCGGGTTTCACCCGGGGGCGGAACCGGAATGCTAATTTCTGGGCTCATCGGTCCCCAGGACCGATCTGCACGTTCGATCATGTCGTTCCTTCGAAGCAGGGCGCAATGGTCGAACCCCCGCGGGGCTTCGGGGCGGGCATGCCCTGAAGCCCCGCTCATCGGGGGATCGAATGCAGCGAAACACGACCCCCCGACTGGTCCAAGCGCTTCCACCAGCCGGAACAACAGCCTGGCGCAGGGCCCTCAACGAGACCGAAGCCCACCACGGACGACAGAAACGAACACGACCTGTCGTCTCGGATCACAATGCTGCGCCACTGGAACATGATCGGGCGGAAACCCGACCGACCCTTCGGAAAATAGAGCAAGTAGCTCGAATGGGCTTCACTCCTGAGGGTGAGCGTTTTCCCTGGGGTCACCTCGATCCCGCCTTTCCCGGCAAACGCACCCACATGACGCTCCATCACGCCCCCGCGCAGCAGGATCACGGCCGCCAAGCGGGGTCCGGTCTTTGGTCCCTTTCCGACACCCACCGAGGCTGTCAATAGCGCGGGCCGCTGCCTGGATCAGTACGAAACTGCCGGCACCTAGCCTGCCCATCAGCCCGCCGCACCACCCGCCGAGAACGTGCGACGACGAGCGCATCCTGCGCCACGTACAAGCTGATGAGAACAGGAGGCTACGAGCTGTTGCATCACCCCAATCACGGCCAGGACCCGGTCCATCAGCTGGCAGGCTCCAAGTCCACGGCTCGTTCCTACCCGAACGGACCGTTCGGGGTGCGCTCTGTGCCGGACCGGATGAGGATCGCGGCAGGGCGGTGCCGCGGTGCACCGCCGCGTCCGGCGGGAGGTGAAACCATGACGCAGCTGGCTCGAATTCCGCTGGCGGACGGCGGCTTCGTCCTGGTCGAGGCCCCGGCTGCGCCTCAGGGCCCGGTGAAGGCTGGCCGTCTCGGCGACGCCATTCAGGAGTTGCCAGTGAGCCTGCAACAGGCTCTGGGCTCGGTTACGGACGCGGCCCACGACATGCTCGGCCAACTTCGCAAGGCAGGCCCAGATGGCATCACGGTCGAGTTCGGCATCGACCTCGCAGTGCAGGCCGGCGCGGTAATCACCAAGAGCAGCGCCAACGGCCATCTGAAGGTGACCATGACATGGAAGAAGAACGGCTCCGCGCGCTCCAGCCCCGACGAGCGGTCAGGCTGAGCTGATGGACGAAAGCGCTAGCGCGGACCGAAACGGTGGCCACATACCCACGCTGCTTGCTGCCGTCGCCCAGGTTCTGGGGCCGGACGACCTAGTGGCCGGAGCCGGCTTCCTGATCGGCGAGGACACCCTGGTCACCTGCGCGCATGTTGTGGCAGCAGTCGGCTCCGGTCCCGGTGGCCTCATACGGCTGGTGTTCCCTCACGCCGACGGTGCCCCGGCCGTCGAGGGACTAGTGCTAGAGGAACCGTGGCGTGCCCCCGAGACCGAAGACGTGGCCGTTGTACGCCTGACCGCCACCCCGCAGGATGCGTCCCCGCCGGCCCTTGGCTCCGCGGCAGGCCGCCGGGGGCACGAGGTGCGCTCGTTCGGCTTCCCCGCCCAGGCTCCGCCGGGCGGCCACTTCGGCTTCGGTGTGGCGGGGGACATCCTCCCGGCGGTCGACGGCCGTGGCGCCCACCTCCAGCTGACCTCTGCCAACGACCTCACAACCGGATTCAGTGGCGGCCCTGTCATCGACGAGGTGACCGGCCTGGTCATCGGCATGCTCACCGAGATCGCCGCCCCGGACGAGCACGACCGAGGTCAGGCGATCGCCTACGTCACGCCCACGCAGGTCCTGCGGGAGGTCTGGCCGGAGCTGACCGAGACGGACGTTCATCCCTACCGTGGCTTGGAGTCCTTCACTGCGGAGCACACGCAGTGGTTCGAGGGACGCAAGGACGCGGTGCGCCAGATGCTGGCGGGGCTGGCCGAACACCAGCGCCTGACCCTCCTCCTCGGTCCAAGCGGCTCCGGCAAGTCGTCCCTGATCCAGGCAGGTGTCCTGCCGGCTCTGGCCGCGGGCGCACTGCCGGGCAGCGACAGATGGCTCCAAGTCATCACCCGCCCAGGGCGGGACCTGCTGCAAGAGCTGGAACGGGCCGGGCTGCCCGGCGCCGAAAGTGAGGGCATCGCCGAGGCCGTCGCCCACCGGCTCGCCGCCGAGCCCGCTCACGAACGTGTCCTCCTGGTCATGGACCAGTTCGAGGAGCTCTTCACGCAGACTACCGCTGACGGTCAGTGGGAGCGCCGGCTGACAGCCGCGGAACGGATCACCGCCGCCGTCAGCTCACAGGCGAAGCTCTCCGTGGTCCTGGTCATGCGAGACGATTTCTATCCCCAGCTAGCGGGCCGGGCTGCCAGCCTGCTGAAGGCGGCGATGCTGGGACTGCTCAACATGCCCGGCACGCTGAGCCAAGACGACCTGCACGACATCGTCACCCAACCCGCCCTCCGAGCGGGTGCCCACTTCGAGCAGGGGCTGCCTGAGCAGATCATCAGCGATGTCCTGGCCACCACTCCCGAGGGAGCCGTCTCCCGCCATGCACCGGTCACGGTGCTACCGCTGCTGGAACTGGCACTCAGCCAGCTGTGGCAACGGCGCACGGAGGGACGCCTCACCCACGACGCCTACCGCCGCATAGGCGGTGTCACGGGAAGCCTGGCCAGTTGGTGCGACACGGCCCTCGATCAACTGACCTCCGAGCAGCGCCCCATCGCCCAGCGCATCCTGACCTCTCTGGTACGCCCAGCGGACCCCCGCCGCAACATCCCGGCAGTCCGCGAACAGGTCCCCCTGCAGGAGTTGCGCGAACTGGCAGCAGACGTCCGTGAAGGCCCCGACCGCGAAGGCGAAGACGAGATCGACGCGGTCCTCGAGGCCCTCATCCGGCACCGGATCATCACCACCCGAACGCCGCCCGTTTCCCTCGTCCATGACGCCCGCCCCGAGCCCCCTGTGGCCGAGTTGATCCATGACGCGCTGATCCGCGACTGGGGGACATTGCGCGAGTGGGTGCGTCAGGACCACCGCTTCTATGAGTGGTTCGTCCGCACTCGGGAACAGGCTCGCCGGTATGCCGAGGGGGAGGATCCGGAGGATCTGATCGGAGGAACCGCACTCGCGGAAGGGCTTGAGTGGGCTCTGCAACGCCGCCTCCCGCGGGACGTCGCAGCCTTCCTCAAGGCAAGCCAGCAGCGCCAGCAGGCCGTCACCCGACGTACCCGACGTCTCAACACGGTGCTGGCTTCGCTGCTCGTTCTTGCTCTCATCGCCACGAGCCTGGCGGTATGGCAGCGGCAGAAGGCTCGCGACGGGGAGCTGGAGGCTCTCTCCCGCGAACTGGCCGCCCAGTCCAGCATGCTGATCGAGTCGAACCCCGACGTTGCCTCGCTACTGGCTGTCAAGGCCTATCACACGAGCCATACCCCCCAGGCTGCCGAAAGCTTGCGGAATGCTGCAGCTCTCCCTTTGATCCAAAGCTTCATGGGTCATAAAGAAACAGTATGGGACGTGGCATACAGCCCTGACGGAAACACAATCGCCACATGCGGTGAAGACGCCACCGTGCGCCTATGGGATGCTGGCACAGGAAAGGGGAGAACCCTCCCGGTGGGCCATACCCAACCGGTGCACGCGCTAGCCTTCGGCCGAGATGGAAAAACTCTCGCCACCGGCGGGGCTGACGGAACCGTTCGACTGTGGGACATGAACGCCAGGAGTGGTCGCATCATCATCCATGAAGCTGACATGCTTTTCTCGGCTCTGGCTTTCAGTAACGACGGGGCAACCCTCGCGGCCGGAGGAAGCGACGGGTCCGTACGACTGTGGAATGAGGCGACCTCGGAGAGCCATACGATCCCAGTCGGACACGCGAGGAACGTCCTCGATTTGTCCTTTAGTTACGACGGGAAAAAGCTCGCCACGGGCGGCGGAGACGGCGCTGTGCGGATTTGGGATTTGGACAGGAAAAGGAGCTATACGATTTCAGAAGACCCTGCCGAGCCTGTGTGGGCACTGGAATTCAGCAGGGAAGGGACACTCGCTGTCGGCGGTAGTGGCAATCAAATAAACCTATGGAACGTGGATAGTAAAGCAATAAAAAGCGGACTCCTGTCAGGCCATCGCGATTTCGTCAGCTCCTTGCGATTCAGCCAAGATGGGAAAAGCCTCGTAAGTGGCAGCGCCGACGCCACGGTGGTCGTGTGGGATGCAAAAAGTGGAGTGGCTCGCGCAATTTTGCGAGGTCACACTGACACCGTTTGGGGTGCGGCGTTCAGTCGCGACGACGAGACTATCGCTACTAGTAGCGAGGACGGTACGGTGCGGCTGTGGGGCCTAGACACCGCCAACACATACCCCCTGGGGGAAAATCCCGGCAAATCGGAAGCCGTGGCATTCAGTCCTGACGGAGCGACGGTCGCCACGGGAAATACCGAGGGGAACGTATCGCTGTGGGACCTGCGCACCCGCAAGAGCCGCACTCTACCGAAACACCACATGGATGCGGTCACCGCAGTCGCGTTCAGCCCCGACGGGGAGAGTATCGCCACCGGAAGCGCCGACGGAACTGTCCGCCTGTGGAACCTGGCCACTAATGAAAGCAGCATCATCCCGATGGGCCACTCGAACAAGGTTGCCTCCGTGGCATTTAGGCCGCCGAACGGAAGTACTCTTGCATCGGCAGGCATGGACAAAACCGTGAGGCTTTGGGACTTCACCGCGAAAAAGAACCGAATTGTCGAAATGGGTCACACCGACACCGTGAACGAGGTGGCATTCAGCCCGGACGGCAGCAAGCTTGCCAGCGGCAGCCGCGACACCACAGCCCAGGTTTGGGACATGATCACCGACAAGCATCTTGTCAAGCTAGCTGGCTCCACTAAATCGGTTAACGCAGTGACGTTCCGTGATGAGAATTCTCTAGCTACGGGGAGCGTCGACGCTACTCTGCGCTTGTGGGACATTGGCACCGGCAAGATCGTTAGAGCCTTCAAAGGGCATAAATGGGAGATTGACACAATGGCCTTTAGTCATGACGGCGAGATCCTCGCCAGCGGCGGGACGGACGGCACTCTCAGGATTTGGGAGGCTGACACGGGAAACGCCCTCATTACCTGGTCCTACACCGACACCGTTTACGCCATTGCCTTTCGCCCCCATAGCAAGATCATCGCCAGCGGTGGCGCGGACAAAACCGTGAGGCTCCACAACGTCGACCCCCTCGACGAAACGGTGGCACTCAGCAAGGTCTGCCGGGCCGTCAACCGGGACCTCAGCGCAGACGAGCGTACGGTCTACCTTCCAAACCAGGCGACCGAGCCCGCGTGCGCCACTGGCTAACACCTCGGCCAGCCCCCGCGCGGAGGCCTGAGGTTCAGATCCTTACGAACCAGGAGTGGATGGAGTCGGCAAGTCACAGGTGTACGGCCATACCGGACGGGCCTCGCGTTCAGCACCGTCATCCAGGGACTCCGCGAGTCCAGCTCACCCCAGTCAGCTGTCCGACGGGCAGATCGCCAGCCGTTGCCTACGGCGACGGACCGACCGGCCCTCGAAGATTCATCGCCGCCACACGATCGAGTGATCGCCAGGCTCGCGAGCCGCACATCCTGGACATGTTCGCTATGTTCAAGCCCAGGTCACAGCCCCCGTTGAGAGGCGACCGGTCGGAAGACCTCGGTCCCCGGGGAGGGAGCTCAGTACAGGAAGCCCTCCGCCCTCCTGGAGCGCGCCCTGGCCGAGTCAAACAAAGCCGGCATCGCACGTTCGTGATGCGCGGGAGCGAGTACCTGGTCGCCTTGAAGTCGGAGGAGGCGGAGGGCCTGCTCACGCTCCACACGCTGCACGGGGCCGACGAGCATGCCTTCCACGACTCCTTCCGCGAGAAGCTCGAGGCCCTGGTGAAGGCGAAGGCGGCCGGAGAGACGGTCGAGAAGGCCGAACCGGCGGCGAAGCCGACCCGTGCCGTCGACCTCATGGAGGCCCTGCGCGCCAGTGTCGAGCGGGCCCGAAGTCCCAAGGACACCGGCGAGAAGGCCGCCTCCCCCGGCGCCCGGGCGGCCGGCGGCAAGAAGGCGCCGGCCGCGAAGAAGCGGGTGCGCTCCGGGCCGGCAGCCAAGGGCCGGGAGCTGGCGACGCTGACGAAGACCGAGCCGTACGAGAAGGCGTCCGCGGCCGGCATCCCGGGCCGCTCGTCCATGAACCACGACCAGCTCGCCGACGCCCTCGCCCACACCGGCCGCGACCGGCGCAAGGCCTGACCGCCGCGTGGTGAGAGGTCCTGCATGGTCGTGGTCAGGCTACCGTGACACGCAGGACGTACCGCTCGCCCGTACTGATCGCCTGCGCCTGTTCCCGGAGGTCCGCGTCCGTGAAGCCGAGCAGCGCCTCGTCGGCGGCCCGGCGCAGCAACGGGAGGATCTCGGCGACGGGCCGGCCGCGGTGCGCTGCGGCGAGCTCGGCGAAGGCCCGCTGGTAGGGGGCTCCGTACGTGCTCACGCTGTCGGCCAGCAGGTGGTCAAGGTGCTGTCGCTCGATGCTGATCTCGCCCATGGCCCGCTCCTTCGGTCCTCCGGGGCCCCGTCCGGTCCGGGGCCTCGTCTTCGACGCTACGAGGCCGGTCTGACATCGCCCCCTACCCAGCAAGGGGCGCGTCCCGGCTGATGAGGTCCTGGAGCTGCTCGCGGACGGGTGGCGGCAGCAGCCCCTCGGTGGCGATGGGGTGCCACTGGCAGCCGGGCATGAGCCGGTCGAGCCGGTGGAACTCCCCGAGCTGCTAGAGCAGCACCAAGGTGTCGAGGGCGTGCTGGGCGGGTGGCCGGTCGCGCTCCTTCAGGGTGCTGAGCACGGCCAAGCCGGCCATCGCGTAGCGGCCGTCCATCCACTCCAGGGCTGCCTCGCCCAGGTGCCCTGCGGCGAGTTCTTCCTCGACGCGGCCGCACAGGTCCAGGGCCCACTGCCGTACGCCGGCGGCGGTCTTCCAAGTCCGCGCCAAGTCCTGGAGTGGAGCGGTGGCGGCCAGGTCGCGCAGATGATCGCGGGCATCGCGCACGGGGCCGAGGGCCAGCTGGTTGTCGTCGGTGAGGACCGCGTCGGCGAACTCGGGGACGTCTTTGCGGGTGGTCTCGACGAGGGAGGCGATCGGGTTGGCCGCGGCGGTGGGGTTCATCGCGCGGAGCAGGGTGCCGATGTCGTCCAGGGGCATCGTCCCGTTGATGGCAGCGGCGGCCGCAGCCAGTGCGGCGTCCTTGGGTGTCGGTCGGCGGGCCGGGGTTCTCGTCGAAGGCTGTGAGCTCGGCCGGGGGCCAGGTGTGTCCGTCGGCGCGGGCGAGGCGGGCGATGCCTTTCGTCGATGCGCCGGGCCCGGGCGGGGACCAGGATCACGGTCAGGCCGGCGGCGGCGAGGTCGTCAAGCCGTTGTTCCGGGTCGGTGTCCGGGTCGTCGTCGCCGGGGACGGTGAGGGTGTCCACCGCGGCGGTGAATGCGGTCCGTACCGTCTGCTCGGGTACGGTACGAGCGGTGCGGCCCGCAGCACCGCGCACGGGCCGCACAGCAGGATTCCGCCGCCTACGAGCGCACCCGCCGCGCCCGCGTCCCGGCACTCCAAGGGTCGAAGCCTCTGCCCGCTCTGCCGCCCCCGAGCCCGGCTAGCCGCGCCGGCGCCTGCCAGGGGACGGGACGCCAGGGCCCACTCCGGCGCCCACACCGTCACCACCGCCTCCACGACGTCGGGGACGAGGAACATCACCACGCCGCGCACCCAGCGCCAGGCAACCTTCCGCCGGCGGCGCTCCGCCGACTCCTCGCAGCGCTTGGCAGGCTCCCGCCCAGACTCCTCGTGCGCCGAATCCCCGCTACCTGCGCAGCGCGCCCGCTGAAGCCCTCGAAGGACGCGCTCGCACAGCTGCGTTGGTCACCGCCACCGGCATGATCCTGTGCGCGGCGCTCCGCCCCACCATCAACCGCACACCCCGTACCTGACCGGGCATCACTGACATCGGAACGACAGATTCCACCTTCACCCCGACGAGAGGTCACGCCAGGCCAATGACCACCCGACCGAACGTCGCGCCCTGAACACAGGCCCCGCGCCCCGCAACACCCCCCCGTCCGGCCCACGGGCGGCCGCCGGACCCGGTGGGCGCCGGGCCCTGCGGCCCGGGCAGAGCGCTGACGTACTCGAAGGCCATGACCCGGTTGGCCGCGTCAGCCGCCCCGTGCTGGCGCCGGTGGTCCGCATCACCTTACGGGGCGGCAGCACCCGCCGCGCGGTGCAGCAGCGGCGGGTAGGTGAGGGCTGGCCTCAGGCACGTCGGACAAGCATTGAACGGTGACGGAGAGCGCCTCACCCTTCGGCGTGGGAGATACATGCCTCCGTAAGATCAACTGGACAAGCCAGCAGCCGACTTACAGAGCAACCATGAGGATCAGAACTTCTCTTGCAGCCCGCACAGCCGCCCTTACCATCGTGGCTGTCACCGCAGCCCAGGCCGCCGCGCACTTCTCCCCGCCCTTCCCCACGTACTGAGTTGGCAGGCCCTGCTGAACGCAGGGCCTGCAGGCTGCCTTCGTGTCAGGCATGACGCCGGCATTCCGCCAACCGCACGCTCACACACAGTCCGTCGCGATCACCGCGGTCCCCTCGCCCGACGCGAACCACTCCCATGCCTGGAGGCGGATCCCCACACGAAACGCCCGAGTTCAGCGGTCAGGCTCCCACCCTCTGGATGGCTCACCTCACCGGCATAGCGCAGCGATCATGAACCGTCACCACCCTGGCGCCAACCCAAAAGCGTCGTTAATCGCTGCCCGAGCCATAACCATTGCCTGGCTCAGGAGCTCTCCTCTCCTGCAGGTCGCGCGCGCCTCCAACCGGTTCGCGTGTTCAGCCGAGAGGGAGACGGAGCGAGTGGCCGGGGCTGCACCATCACAGCGGTGAGCAAGTCCGTTCGCCCTGCACACCAGTCAGCGAACCAGTCCGGGACCGTTCCTGTTCCGCGCTCCCTACTCAATTCTTGAAGGCTAAAGGGCTCTGCGCCTGATACGACGCTTCGCCCTGGCCCGTTGGTTCGCGTAACGCCGACACGGTCGAACCACTCCTTCCCACGGACGAAGTCGACGCGCTTGTGGAAGGGGTGCAAGGTGGGGCCGGTCGCTTCAAACAGGGCACAACAGGCCCAGATCAGAGCGTCCCGGAGGTCTCGGTTCTTAACTGCTTCAGCGACCTTGTCGGGTGTCTGAGCGACGGCGTCCTGATAGTTGCGTGCGAAGACCGCACGAAGGAATGTACCGCTGACACGTGGTAGAACGCCACGTGTCCAGGCTCCGAAGGACGCTGAAATCTTACCTGCATCAGGGTCTACTTCACCTTCGGAAAGGAGATCTTCCAAGTCCAGAAGAACGGGACCCGCGACGGTCTCACCAAACGCTTGGAACCCAAGAACCCACTCTCGCGTACTTTCAAGATGCTTGAATTCAACGAGCGAGTTACGAAGCAAATAGCCCATGGACGGCGGGTCATTATGGGGAATCTGACCAGCCGCGCCCATCATTTCTGACGCCACTTCATACATCTGCTGGTCCCATTGTGTATCAAACAGGAGTGTTTCGCCCCTCCAGTAGAAGCGGGCCCACCGCGCGAGCGCTGCCCAAGCATGATCCGGGTTCTCTCGGAGCTTGGCGACAAACCTGCTCCTGGGATCCCGAGAAAGCTCGAAAACAGAAAATGCCGCAGCGTGGTCTGATTCTGGGCTTCTGCGGCTCCAGGCAGCAAGGAGCGCATCAAAGACGACGTCGGTGGTCTGAGGCGGAAGAGGCGCCGCATTCATAACGCGCAGACATAGCGAAAGATTGCTCTCCGATGCTGGCCGACCGCTTTGCATTCCGGGCATGAGCAGAGAAACAATGTCCCGCGCGCCGCCGTCGTACTTATCATCGGCGCACTGGAACATAACGTCGACCAGGACAGAACTCGTATCCTTTTCGTAGGCCAGCACCATCTCGTCGACTACCTCGTTTAGTACTCGCGCGCGCCGCACAAGGGCCTCTGCCGCGAAGTACTCCATAAAGGTTCGATGGGTAAAGCCGAACAGGCGGCGATCCACCGAGTCGGTCCCCTGGTAGGAGAGAAGCCAAGCCCTATCTGCGCAGAAGTCAAGAAAGTCCTGGGCACGAGACCGGGCGTCGACCTCGTGGACCGAAGCCGTGTCGGTGAAGAATGTGGCGATCAACCTACGAAGCTGCCCCTCCTGAACTCCGGCCTGAGCGGTCTGGCTCTTGTAGAAAAAGAGTGCAAGTTCCTGCATCAGCCTAGTGCCATACTGCCGGTGGTCCATCGGCTGCTCGATGTGGCGCATCGAATCCCATCGCTGAAACAAGAGTTCAGCGCAAGCGCTATAAACTGTGCGTCGGTTACGGGGGATATACCCACGAGCCCGATACAGGGCACACAGCAGGGAAAGCATGAGGGGGTTGGTGCGAATGTCTGGAACGTTCTCAGTTTCCCTCATGAATGCCAAGCGGTCTCTCTCCGGCCGTTCGGTAGCAGCGAACCATTTCTCGGTGTACTGCCCCACCTGATCAACGGAAAAATCGTCAAGCTCGTACACGTCGAAATGCCTGCTACTAAAAGGAGCCTTGTCATAGCCCACCCTACGGGCTGTGACGAGTATCGGGATGAGAGGATATCGGTTTGCGAATGCTTCCACAGTCCGGACAAACGTGGCGCGCCGTCCAACATCCACGATTTCGTCGATACCGTCGAAGATCACGAACGACCGACCTAGAGTGGCCAGGTCGGCGATCGCCTCCTCTGCCACCTCCATTTGAAGGTTTTCTCGAAGGGAGCGGGAGATTGCCGACAGAATGTACACTGATCCGTCACTACTTGTGACGTCCTTGCAGGACACCGCAAGAGGGGCATAGACAGAGCCAGAGCCGGAGCGAGAAAGCTGGTGCACAAGGTTCTGTGTCATGGTGCTCTTGCCGACACCCGGGTTTCCGAGCACAACGCAGCGCGGACGACTCAGAGGCGAAACCAAGAATGAGTCATCAGAAAATTCCTCAGAGTTCCGCTTGCGCAAGTTCCGCTGTACATATAGCACTTCATGGTCGAAGCGCGCCGTCTCAGCGGCGTGACTGAACGTATGCGCAAGACTCAGTTCAGCGTATCGGGCCTCTGAAGCGCCCCTGATGTCTGAAAGTACCTCACGGGTGCGCTTCATGCGGACCGAGGACCCGAGGATTTCCACGATGTCACGGAAGGCGGCATTGGGAGGGGACTCGCCCCCTGAAATCTGCGGCGCGGCTCCAATATAGGCGGAAATTTTTTCCAGATCTGATGCGGCGAATGACCCGGTGGTGCCACTGAGAGGAAAGACGCTTTCCATATACGCCATAACAAGCTGCCAGAGCGAGCCTGCCAGGTCAGCCCAATTGTAGCCACGTTCGTCGCAGAATTGCTCCGCCCGGACCTCGAAGGTCTCCTCGTACTCCTGCGCAAGTTCCGAAAGCTCCCGGCGTGACCGCAGGCCTAGCCGGGCAATGAACAAGAATTGCGACAGCGCAACGACCTCGGGCTGCTCAAGGAACTCCGACACCTGAGCGACCTGATCCTGAGTCAGCATGGCGATCATGTCGCCTGTCTTGTCCAGAAGGACAAACGCTCCCCGTTCGTCGGACTCTTCCGACCAGGGGGGCAGCGGCGCGTTCCCCGTCACCGGAGCCGCAGACCTTGTCACGAATGCTGCCGCCACACGTCCGACCACGCTGCCCACCAATACGCCGTCCATGGTGTCCCCTCCCGCGACCTGTCCCACATCCTCGCAGAAGTACCTGCCACCGGGAGAGAGAACAGCGAAGGCCCGGTTCTAAGGCCCTGCCTAGCGGGAAAGCTGCACCGGACGAACGATGCTCACCGCGTAGTCACGCGCATCCCAAGAACGTCCACGCGTTCACTGCCTCTGCCCGTCAGCTCGGCGCCGACCGGGCCGCCACCCTCCTGCGCGCAGCCGAGGAGATCAACGAGTCCCGCACCGACGTCGCCATGGCCCTCATCCGTGGCGCCCTGGGCGACCGCCCCGTCAAGAGCGCGAAGATCACCGTGTGGGGGCCGCGTTCAAGCCCGGCACCAGCGACATCCGGGAGTCCCCAGCGCTCGCGCTCGCCCACGCCCTCCAGCAGGCCGGCGCCACCGTCACCGTCCACGACCCCCAGGCCGTGGCCACCGCCATAACCCGCAACCCCGAACTCGACTACACCGACAACCTCGCCGCGTCCGTCGACGGAGCCGGCCTCGTCGTCCTCGCCACCGAATGGCCTGAGTACGGCCAGGCAGACTCCCAGGACCTGGCAGGCCGCGCGGCCGCCCACCCGCTCGTCGACTGCCGCACCACCCTGGACCCCGAGCCCTGGCGCACGGCCGGCTAGACCGTCCACCAGCTCGGCCGCCCCGGCACCACGTCACCACCCCCTGGATCGCCGGAGGTACCGCACGATGCACGGCAACGACGTTGTCCTCCGCCGCGCCACCGGTGCCGACGCCCGTGCGGCGGCCGACGTGTGGCTGCGCTCCTTCGCTGCAGCGCTGCCGACCGTGCGCTGCGCACACGAAGAAGGCGACGTACGCGACTGGTTCGCCCGCGTGCTCGTGCCGCGGTACGAGACCTGGGTCGCGGTGACCGGCGGCAACGTGGTGGGGCTCATGGTGCTCAACGGACAAGAGCTGAAACAGCTCTACCTCGACCCCACATGGCGCGGACGGGGCCTCGGCGACCGGTTCATGAACCTGGCCAAGGAGCAGCAGCCGGACCGGCTGACGCTGTGGACGTTCCAGGTGAACACTTCGGCGCACCGGTTCTACGAGCGGCACGGCTTCATCGCGGTCGAGCGGACGGACGGGGCGCGCAACGACGAGCGCGAGCCGGATGTCCGCTACCTCTGGCAGCCGTCAGCGGCACGCTGGCGATGAAGGCGGTCACCCGAAGTCCTCGGTGACCGCCTTCATCGCTGTAGAAGCGGTCTACGGTGGCGCGATGACAGTTCTGATCGTGGGCGGCAGCGGTTTCCTCGGGACCGAGCTGGTCCGGCAGGCGAGAGCAGCGGGGCATTCGACCGTCGCGACGTACGCGACGAAGCCCGGCTCCGCCTCCCCCAGCGTGTGGCGTCACCTTGACCTGCGGGACGCCGGAAACCTGGGCGCTGTCATGTCCGAGGTGCGCCCACACCTTGTCATCAACGCATCGAGCGGATCGGCCCACTGGCCGACCACGGCAGAGGGCCCCATCCGTCTCGCGATGGCAGCGGCGAAGTACGGAACCCGCATGGTCCACGTGTCCAGCGACGCGATCTTCTCCGGCTCGGACGTGGACTACGACGAGTCCAGCCTCCCCGACCCCATCACCCCCTACGGCGCTGCCAAGGCCGCCGCGGAGACCGGCGTCCTCGCCGTGCACCCGAAGGCCGCGGTCGCCCGGACATCACTGATCATCGGTCACGGGCGGTCCGTGCACGAGAAGGTCGTGCACGACCTCGCCACCGGCACGCGCGACGGCGTGCTGTTCACCGACGACATCCGATGCCCCGTCCACGTCACCGACCTGGCCGCCGCCCTCCTGGAGCTGGCCGCCGCCAACGCGACCGGCATCCACCACCTCGCCGGACCCGACGCCGTCAGCCGCCACGAACTCGGCATCCTCATCGCCGAACGGGACGGACTCGACCCCACACAGCTCCCCACCGGCATGCGGGCCGAAAGCACGCTCCCCGGCGCCCTCGACGTACGCCTCGACAGCCGGGCCACCCAGCGAGGTCTGCGCACCACGCTGCGCGGGGCGCGGCAGTTCCTGCGGCCTGGGAGCGCCCTCTGACCTGACGGGTCCGTCGGCCCTCGGGGTTGGTTCGGGCTGCGGCGAGCAGCCTCTGTGCCGTACGCGGGCCGACCTGGTAACGCTCGGCGATCTCGGCGATTGCCACCTGCCCCAGGAGGAGCAGGACGGCGGCCTCCATGACACGGGGATCGGGCGGGTGACGTGAGTTCGTGGTGCCGCTGGTCTCGGAGAGCCCACAGGACGTCAACTCGTCGCCGGGCCAGCGCCAGGACTGCTTGCGAGTGCCTCTTCCCCCTCGGCCCGTTTGCGGTCGTAGTACCGGCGTGATTCCGAGCAGCAGGTGACGCTGCTCATGGCTGCAATGAACAGGGCCTGTTGCAGACGCCGGTGATATCGCTTCGGCCGGTGTCGGATACCGCTGACCTTGCCTGAGTCCCTGGGAGCCGGTGCCCGGCCGGCGTACGTCGCCAGGCAATCAGGGCTGCCGAAGAGATCCAGTCGCCACCGATGGCGGCCAGGATCTCGGGTCCGAGCAGGTTACCGATCCCGGGCATGCTGGCAACGATGGCGGCCTGGCTGTGGGCGCGAAAGGAGACCTCGATCTGCCGGTCGATCTCGCTGATCTTCTCATCCGGCACTACAAGAGGAGGTTCCGATGTCGGGCACGGAGAAGACCAAGGCCACCGCCGAACAGGCCAAGGGCAACGCCCGACAGGCCAAGGAAGACATCAAGGACACCTTCCGCCACTGACCCGGGCGCCCGGACACGCAGGCCCCTGCTCGGGCCCCGACCCTCCCCCCGGGTCGGGGCCCGACCCCATGCCGGGCGCCACATGCCCGGGCGCGACCGCCGCTCCTTCGGGCTCGGGCCACCGGTCCGAGGCTGCTTCGGCTGCCGTGCCAGCGCAGGCCGGTCAGGTGCGTGACGCACGGCCCCTGCGGCGTTGTCCCCTGCATGGAATGGGGACTGGATCTACTGGGCACACGCCTGGACGGCGTCACCGAGCCACGCCCGAAGCTCATCAGCAAAGACGCACACGGGCGTTGATGGCGCTGGCCACTCTGCTCGATGACGCGGACCAGAGCGAGGCCATTCGCCGGGCCGCGGGCGAGATGCGGTTTCGGATCGGCTCCCGCCTCGCCTGACCCAGCCCTGCAACAGCTGGCCAGGCGCGTACGGCTACGAGCCCGGCGCGTGGACGAGGCTGGCCAGAACGCCTCCTGACCGCACCGGACCGCCAGTACCCCACTGAATCCAAACCTCGAACATCATGGCTTCGTTCACTTCCAGGAACAGCGGTTGTCGATGGGCTTCGCCAGCGGCCCGCGATCTTCTCGCCCCCCGCGTCGATGCCCCGGCTGGCGGCGGGAACGCTGGTCGAGGTCTTGACGCTCTGGGCGTCGATCACACACGCTGAGGGCTCCGCAGCCCCTCCTTCCTTCTCACGGAGAAGTTACGAAGGACTCCTCGAGCAGGTCCCCGACAAGCAGTTCGGTGGGCGGCACCTCCAGCGGGATCATCCCCGGCGGGATCCGCACCCCGCCTTCCAGCAGTTCCGCGTTCGAGTGGTCGGACCCTCGCAGTGACGCCCCCTGGTCGCGGCACATCGGGCGGTGTGCCGGAGGACGCTCGGCAACAAACACTGGGCCCCAGAACAGCAGGCTGCATACAGGCCTCAGCCGCGCCGGTGATGTTCTGTCGGGGCCGGCAACGAGTGGCGCCTCTTCAGGAAACGCGCACACGGTCGCGGCCTTGCCGCCCACCAGGTTCTGAGCGGCGGCCGAAGGCGGGAGTCCGCCTCCAGCCTGTGCTGACCCACATGCAGTTCGCCGTCAGTGGTGCGGCGAGCGCATCACCTGCCGCATGCGGTCACCGCCGGCCCGGGTCCGGGGGCGGGGGTGTACGGCGCGGCTCCGGACGCCCGTGAGCGCGGCGGCGAGGCGGGCCATCAGGAAGTTCACGAGGCCTGCTCCTTCTGCGCCGCGGACTTCACCAGGGCACGGAAGCGGTCCCACTGCACCGTCGGCCGAGACAGCCCCCGCCGCTCCAGATAGCGGTCGGTAGAGCGCTTCGTGTGCCGCAGGACGCGGAACGCGTCGGTCGGCCGTCCCGAGCCCATCGGTTCGACCACGACCGACGGGACCAGCAACCAGCCCTCGTCGGTCCGCCTCAGGTCCCCGCGGACGGATGCGTTGTACATGTGGTTCAGCCGTTCGTCGTGCCGGTGCACCAGCAGCGAGGCCGGCCCGCGTTCCACCGCGCAGTCGGACGGCACGTCCACCAAGTAGCCCGCCGGGGTGGGCCGCGGCCGGGTCCGGGCGAGCAGCGGCGCCCCGGTGGCGTCCAGGGCAGCCAGTACGGCCGTGGGGAAGCGACTCAGCTGCGCGGCGCCGGACAGCGCCTCGGTACCGGTGACCGCTGCCGGTGCGCCCGGTTCCGACAGCCCTGCCAGGGGCGGCCGTACGGTCAACTGCTCGGGCTCGACGGTGATGAGGAGCCGTAGGTAGTACCACTGCATCAGTGGCCTCATGTGCGGCGAGAGGTACGAACGGCTGTGCGGCTGCCGCTCGAAAAGCATCCGCCAGTAATCCTCCGCCCCTTCCGGGCCGGTCGCGATCTCGTCCGGGCACTGGGCCCGGCCTCCCACGAAGACCTGCGGGGCGGGATCGAGGCCGCTGCCCGTCGGGTCCGAGAAGAGCAGGGCGACCCTGCCGTCCCGGCGCACGTTCAGCGCCTTCTGCGCGAAGGCCAGGGAGGTGGTCAACAGGAGGGTCCCTTCCGGGCGCCGGGCCACCGCCGTGGGCCAGGCAAGCGGAGTTCCGCTCCTGGCGAGGGTGGCGAACTCGCAGGTCCGGTAAGCATCCAGGGCCGTAGGGGCGGAGTCGAGTACGGTCATCGCCCCGCGCCACCGTCGAGCTCGGAGAGCGGGGCCCTCAGGGCCCGGCAGGACGCCGCGTACTGCCTGCGTCCGACCGCCTTCCACAGCAGGCGCCCGATGAACGGGGCCCTGCCGAGGAAGTAGGCCTGTTCCTGCGGGGTGGCATCCTCGAGCAGGGCACCGAGCGCAATCATGAGCTTCTCTTTGGGTATGCCCTCCATGCCGCGGCGTCCGACCGCGTCCCACTCGGCGACGGTCAGGCGTTGGCCCACCAGGGGCAGGACCAGCCGCTCCTCGTCGTCGAGGTGCTCAAGCAGCGCCGTACGGTGCTCGTCCAATGCCAGCGCGAGCTGCTGCCCCGCCGTACGGTCGGCGGTCCGCTGCCAGTGCAGCGCGCGGTCGGCGACCATCGCTGAGCAGGTGTCGATCCCGGTGTGCTGCTCCTCCATCCGCGCGACCAGTTCCTCATCCGCGGCGCGTTCGCGCAGCAGCGGCCAGATCGTCTCGTCCTCGACGGTGTGGTGGTGGCGCAGCCCCTCCATGTATTCGGCCAGATGCGCACCGACTTGGGCTGCGCGGGCGGTCGCACCGTCAGGGACGGCCCGGACCAGCCGCGGCAGCAGCGCCGACTCACGGCGGAAGACACGGTGGACCACGACCATCTCGTGGGTGTGGGGTCGTTGGGAGGTGGTGCTGGGGGACACGCTCGCTCACTCCATGGATCGCATACGGGGCAATGGACGTACCGAAACTGCCCGTCGCCACTTGGTGTTGGCTTGGCGAACCCGTGGGACGTCTCTTACGGACCTTGCCGGAACCACCTCCGACCTGGGTGTTCAGCCTTCGTTGACGACTCGTTCTCGCCACCTCCGGTAGATTCCCGGACGTGTTGCGCATACGAGTGCTGGGCTCATTGGAGGCCGAGTCGAAAGGAACGCCGGTCCCCCTCGGAGCACCGCGGCAGAGGGCCGTGCTCGCCTGCCTCCTCGCGGCCCGCGGGGCGGTGGTGTCCGTCGACCGTCTCGTCGAGGACCTGTGGCGCGGCACCCCACCGGCCAAGGCCACCGTGTCACTGCACGCCTACGTGTCCAACCTGCGCCGCGTGCTCGAACCCGATCGGCCGCCGCGCACGCCCGCTGCGGTCCTGGTCACCTCCGCTCCGGGGTACGCCCTGCTCCTCCCCCAGGAGGCGGTGGACGCCTGGCGGTTCGAGGACCGGCTGGACCGGGCGCAGCGCGCCCCGGCCGCACAGGCGCGCCAACTACTGGCCGAAGCGCTGGCCTGGTGGCGGGGCCCCGCCTTCCAGGAGTTCTCCGACGAGACGTGGGCCCGGCCCGAAGCGGCCCGGCTGGCCGCGCTGCGGGCGGACGCCCGCGAGCTGGCACTCGCCGCGGACCTGCGCACCGGACACACCCTCAGGGCGGCGTCGGCCGCCGAAGCCCTGGTGGGCGAGCACCCGCTGCGGGAGGAGGGCTGGCGGCTGCTCACGCTCGCCCACTGGGCGTGCGGGCGGCGCGCCGACGCCCTGGCCGCGCTACGCCGAGCCCGGGCGGTGCTGCGCGAGGAGCTGGGCTGCGATCCCTCCCGCGCCCTGGTCGAGCTCGAGCACGCCCTCCTCGACCAGCAGCTGGACGTGCTGCACGCGCACGTGCCGGAGCCGCGTACGGAGATCGCCAGGCCCAGCCACGGCAGCGCCCAGAACTCCGGCTCCGGCGCCCTGCCCGCCGGCCGACAGCCCCTCTTCCTCGGCCGGAAGAAGGAACTCGGCGCCGCCGACACCGCGGCACGAGAAGCCCGTACCACCGGCGGACTGCTGCTTGTGACCGGCGAAGCGGGGGCCGGCAAGTCCGCCTTCCTCGACCGCTTCGCGCACCGGCTGCGGCGCGAGGGCTGGACCGTGGTGATGGGCCGCTGCCCCGGGCACGAGGGAGCTCCGCCTGCCTGGGCGTGGGTGGAGGCACTCGGTGCGCTCGCCCGGGAGGTGCCCCCCGCGCACACGGCGGACCTGGCTGTTCTCCTGCACGAGCCGGAAGGGGCGGCTGCCGCCACGCGCGACGAGGCGGCAGCCGACCGCTTCCGTACGCACCGCGCCTTCACGGCGTGGCTCACCACCGCCTCCGCCGGGCGCCCCCTCGCGGTGCTCCTGGACGACCTGCACCGCGCCGACGGGGAAACGCTGGCCCTGCTCGAAGCAGCGGCCGCCGTCACCGGCGTCCCGTTGCTCACCATCGCCTGCTACCGGCCCGCCGAGGTCACGGACCGGCTGGGCAAGACTCTCGCGCAGCTCGCCCCGCGCCTCCCGCACCGGATCGCGCTCGGCGGACTCTCGGCGCGCGACGTCGCGACCGTCGTCGACGCCGTCTGCCGCAAGCCGGTCGACAGGGCCACCGTGGCCACGATCACGGCACGGACCGGCGGCAATCCGTTCTACGTCTGGGAGAGCGCGCGCCTGCTCGACAGCGAAGGGGCGCTGGTGGCCCTCTCCGAGGTCCCCCAAGGCGTCCGGGACGTCCTGCGCAGGCGCCTGGCCCTGCTGCCCGACGCCGCGCTGGCGGCCGTGCGGCTCGCCGCCGCCGTAGGGGTGGAAGCGGACGTCGCACTGCTGGTCGAGGCGTCCGACACGGACGAGGAGACCGTACTCGAAGGACTCGACGCCGCTCTCGCCGCGGACCTGCTGACCGAGGCGGGACCCGGCCGGGTCGGCTTCGTGCACGCGTTGGTCCGCGACACCGTCTACACCGACCTCTCCGGCGTACGGCGATCCCGCCTGCACGACCGCATCGCCCGGACGCTGCACCGGCAGCGGCCCGACGACCTGGCCGCGCTCGCCCACCACTTCGCCAGATCCGGCAGCGCCGTGAACGCGCCGCTGGCCGTCGAGTACGCCCTGGGCGCTGCCGGGCTGGCGGAGCAGCGGTACGCGCACGACGTCGCGGTCGGGCTGATCGCGCAGGCGCTGGACGTGCACAGCGCGGCCACAGCCGACCCGTACGCTGACCCGGATGCCACCCTCGCCCTCCTGATGCGCCTGCTCGGGGCCCAGCTCCGCGCCGGCGCCACGGCCGCGGCCCGCCGCACCCGGCAGCAGGCCGTGGACCTCGCGGTACGGGCCCATCGCGACGACCTGGTGGCGGCGGTGTACGGGGCCTGGACCGAGCCCTCACCCTGGCGCAGCCGACTGGAGGGGTTCTTCGACCGGACCGCGCTTGCCCGTCTCGAACGGCTCGCCCGCGACCGCTCGCTGGACGGGGCGACACGGGCCCGCGTGCTGCAGGTCCTCGCCGACGCCGTGGCCGGCGAGGACGCCGCGCGTGCCCGCGACGCGGCCGACGCACAGCTGGCCCTGGCTCGCTCCGTCGGTGGACCGCGGCTGCTCGCCTCGGCCGTGATGACGTCGGCGAAGCTGCTGCCGTACGAGCTGCAGGGCGCCACCCGGCCCCCGCTCGTCGCCGAACTGCGCGCGCTGGCCGCGGAGCACGACCTGCCCGCTCACCGCTGGGTGTGCGAGCACCTCGACGCTGTGGCGGCAGCCGTCCGCAACGAGCCCGCAGCAGTCCACCGACACACGACTGACGGCCTGGACCTCGCGCACCGCTACGGGATGCTCTGGGCGCTCGGCATCAACGTCACGACCCGGGCCATGCTCGCCGCCATCGCGGGTCGGTTCACGGAGGCCGAGGAGCGGTACGCCCAGGCGGACGAGCTTTTCCAGCGGGTCGGGGCACACCACGCGACCGGCCCACGCACGCTCGGCCTGTGGACCATTCGCTTCACTCAGGGGCGGACCGCCGACATCGCGCACAGCGTCCGCGAGGTGCACGAGGCCGTAGGCGCCCCCGTCGCCGTCGCGCACGCTCTCGTACTGGCCCGCCAGGGCCGGCTGGACGAGGCACGCGACGTGCTCTTTCCCCAACACCCGGTGACGGACCACCTCTACGGCGTGGAGCTCGACTACCGTAGCGAACTCGCCGTCCTGCACGCCGACACCGACTCCGCGGCCCTGTTGATCGAGCATCTGCGGCCGGTCCGGGACCAGTTCGCCGGCGCGGCGAACGCTGCCTACGCCACCCGCCCACTCGCCCACCCCTTGGCTGACCTTTACCGCCTCCTAGGCGAAGGCCGGGCCGCGGCCGACGCCTACGTGCTGGCCGAACGTGTCGCCCTGGCCTGGAACGCGCCCCACCACGCCGCCGCCGCACGCCGCGCCGCGGCGGACATGGCCGCAGACCGCGATCGGCGCCGGACCTTCGCCCTGTGAAGCTGCGCAACGGGGCTCACGCCCTCGACCCTCACACCGTCGCCAAACGCAGCCGTCCACCGAGTGCACTGCGCCCGGCGGCAATTCGACGCGGACCGCCCGCACCCCGATCGGGAATCCGGCAGGAGCGGGACGAGTTGATTCCTCCACCTCGTGAGGGCGGGCCCGGCAGCGCAGCGTCCCGTCCGAAGGGCAGATGTGTTGTCCGCCCGTGCCCGAACCGACTGGGCGGCTGTTTGGTCCTCGGCGCGCGGTGTCGATCCGCTGACCGGCCGTACCTGCGGGGATCCCGGTGCAAGCGACGACGACGTGGCGGGGGCCGGCATCGGTAGCCGACGCTGTAGAAACCGCCCCAGGACCCTGGTCGGGCAGCGGCTAGCCGGTGATCACGCCGGGCGGGGGCGGAGGAAGCGGCGGCGTGTTCGGGAAGGGCGGGGTTCCACTACCCCGCGAGCCCGCCCCTTGCCCGCCCGAGCTGCTTCCGTAGAACGCGTCCGCGATCGCGGTCAGCGCGGGGGCAACACCTGGAGGCATCTCGTTGACAGTGCCCGTCGCAGGAAACCCGAATGAGATCATCAACTGCTTCAGGGCCACCACCATGGATGGAGGAAGACTGTTCAGCGCGGCGGCGATCTGTTCGCCCGCGGAAATGCTCGCCGAGGACCCGTTACCCGGGCGTACGTCGTCTGTCATCGTGCTTGCCCTCCAAGGGGGTAGGCAACTCGCTGCGTCTCTTCTGCTCACCGGCAGGATGGCCATGCGCAAACACAGCCGGATTTCCCTGAAGGACCTACCCGCCGACCCGAACGGACGCCAGATCACCGACCCTGGCCGTCCCTGGCGGTGGCGGGCATCCGGGGGGGGACGGGCACGGCCGGGCCCCGGCCCAGCGCGCACCGGCCCGGCCCGGCCTCGCCGCGCACGCACGAGCAGGGCGGCCGCGCAGTCCTCGATCGCGAGCGGCAGGTCGATCAGGGTCAGGACGATCCGGGCACGGCCCTCGGGCCCGGTCAGACCGAGGCCCGCGCCGACCATGCCGAGGCGGGCGAACACCCGCTCGTTGCCCCGATCCGCGCGTTCCCGGTGCGCCTGGGACCACCCGGCCCGGCCGAACTCCTCAGCGCCGTAGAGGAGCAGCGCCGCCTCCCTCGGGTGGGCCCGGCTCCAAGCGACAACGTGTCGGGTGCCGGCGCGGGCGCCCGCGCGCGTGGTCCGGGACGCCGTCGAGGGCGGTGAGACAGCCTTCCGTGAGGCCCTCAAACGGCCGGCGCGAGCGTTCAACCACCCTGACGCCGTCCGGTTACGGCTGTGCGTCGGGTGGCTGGGACTTCCGGGGGATGCATCAGGCCCGGGCCCGGTGGCCAGCCGGATATGCAAGCGGCCTCCCGCCTCGTAGCGCATCGCGCACACCGGCAGTACCGCCTTCGCCCTTCGTACCGCCGCCTTTGACGGGCGGCAGCCGGCTTATGACCGCGCCGCTGCTGATCCCGGAAGTCTCTGACGGACGGACCTGGCCAGCGTCCGGGACGGTGACCGGTGGAATCCGTTGTCGTTGACCACTACATGATCAAGAAGACTGCACAGACGGCACTCGTCATGGGCGCCGTCCTGCTCTCCGGCGGCCTGGCCCACGCCGATGGCGACGCCTTCGACGAAGCCGGCATCCGGGAGCGGGTCGGCACTCTCACGGCGGACATCGAGCAGCAAAACCCTCACGGTGGACGAATGCCGGCGGTCACCGACACGCCAGGGGCACCCCGGCCAGGACACGACATCCCCGTGGAGGTCGACTTCACCGCGAACGAAGACAGCAAGACGGCCCCATGGATGTGACGGCGGACCACGTCTGAACTGGCATCCGTACGGCGCGAGAGGCGGTCGACCTGCCCGGTCTTCTACGCAAGACCGCGGCCGAGCATCCGCGCGAGGTGGTGCGCACGCTGGTCGGCGCGGTAACCGGCGCGTACGACGGCCGGCCGCCGAGCGACGACGCCACCGCCCTGTGCCTGGACTGGCGCGGACCCCATGACGGCAGTCGCAACGTGAATACCGGATCCCTGATCGGCTACTGGACGGGGTGAGGGAACCGCCGGAGCGCCGCAGGGGCCGCCTCGAACAGCCGGGCAGACGCTCGGTCGAGGTGTTGGCGTGCTGTGGTTACCCCCGGGCGCGAGCCGACCGAATGCGGGCACCTGGGGACCCGGCCTCGAAGGGGCCGATGGGCCGGGGGGCACTGTTACACATTGTGCACCTGGGCCACAGGGGCATGCCCTCCGCAGAGTTCCGCCCCCCACGCGCGCAGACCTGCGACGGATCCGCCGAGCCGCCTGAATGTGCGGCCGAGCGGGCGACAGCTGTACCGGGTGGCGTAGCCGCCTGCTACCCAGGCCGACGCAGCGGGCAGTGATGGCAAAGCCATTCCACCCGCAGGTGAGGAGCTGACCGTCCATGTTGGAGCGCACTCGGAGCAAGAAGCGGACCGAGATCACGTTCGTGTTGCCCGCCGGCCATCCGGCCGGTGAGGTCAGCGTGGTCGGCGACTTCAACGACTGGCGGCCCGGCGCCCATCCCATGGTCGAGCGCCCCGACGGAAGCCGCGCGGTCACGGTCACCTTGCCGGTGGACCAGCACCACGGATTCCGCTACCTCGCCGACGGCGGCCACTGGCTCGACGAAGAAGGGGCGGACGGCCACGACGGCCGTAACTGCCTCCTGCACACCTGACCCTCCACACGACCACGGACTCTGCCCCAGAAGGAGACACCTGTGACTGACGACATGTGGAGCTACAACCCCGACTCCCACTACACGCCCGGCACCAGCCTGGTCGGCTTCAAGGTCGAAGCCAGCGACGGGAGCATCGGCAAGGTCGACGAGGACACCGACGAAGTCGGCGCCTCCTACATCGTCGTCGACACCGGCCCCTGGATCTTCGGCAAGGAAGTCCTCATCCCCGCCGGCACCGTCGTCCGCATCGATGTGAAGGAGAAGACGATCAACGTCAACCTCACCAAGGACCAGATCAAGGACTCCCCCGAGTACGACAAGGACAAGCACCGCGGCGACGCCGCCTACCGTGATCAGCTCGGCCAGTACTACAACCGCGACCACAGCTGAGCCCAGCCCGCCGTGCTGCGGCTCCCCACCACGCTCGGGAGCCGCAGCCCCGTAATGGACCGGCGCGATCGTCGGGCCAGAGCCGAGTCAGGTCCGCGCAGCGGTTGCGCGGACCTGACCGCGTGTGCCTGAGAGCCGGCCGATGTCGCCGGCAAGGTTCGGCGACCTGCTGTTCGGGGCGGGCTGCACGAGGCAGCCCGCACGCGCCGAGCGCTACCCGGAGTCCGCGGTCCGCAGGGGGGGTGGGGAAGATCAGGCCGGGTTGATGTTTTCGGCCTGCGGGCCCTTCTGGCCCTGGGGTGACGTCGAACGTCACGGCCTGGCCCTCCTGGAGCTCTCGGAAGCCCGAGGAGTTGATGGCGGAGTAATGGGCGAAGACGTCCGGGCCGCCGCCGTCCTGGGTGATGAAGCCGAAGCCCTTCTCCGCGTTGAACCACTTCACAGTTCCCGCGGCCATGTCTCATGCCTCTCACGACGTGCGGAAGGCGGAGGTGATCGCCCTGGTTCCTGCGGCACAGCACAGCAAAACGATCCTCGATTACCCGCACTGGCGCACCTACCCCTGGACGTGGGCCGCCCGCGTAGCACTGCAACGCGTGGCGGTCTCCGCACCCGGGGGCGTACCGGAGATCCTGAACAAAGTCGTGGACGGCAAGATCATCGCCATCGCTCCCCCGGCCACCGCGGCGCAGGGAGGAAACGGCCGCGCGGCCAGCGGTCAACCCTGACCTGTCCGGCGACGGAGCAGCGGCGGCTCGCACAATGGGAAGCCGCTAGTCCGTTTATTTCAGATCATCGGATCGTTGGTTGATGTGTGTCGTTAACTGATGCCCAGTGGGCACGCATCGAGCCACTGCTGCCGGACCGGACACCTCAGCGGGGTGGGCGGTGGCGGGATCACCGCCAGGTGATCGACGCGATCGCGTTCAAGTACCGCACCGGGACACCGTGGATGGACCTGCCCGAGCACTTCGGTTCCTGGAAAGGCGCCCACAACCGGTTGCGGAAGTGGGCCGCGGATGGGACCTGGGAGAAGGTCTTCACCGCGCTACTCGCCCAGTCCGACGCTGAGGGCGACCTCGAGTGGGTCGTCGCCGTCGACTCCACGATCGTCCGTGCCCACCAGCACGCCGCCGGGGCCCGTCAAAAGGGGCCCCGGCCGGCGAGCCGCCCGACCATGCCCTCAGACGCTCCCGCGGCGGACTGACCACCAAAATCCACCTCGCCGCCGACAGCCGCTGCCGGCCGCTCGCGTTCGTTCTTACGCCCGGCCAGGCCGGTGACGCACCCGGATTCGCGCAGGTCACGGCCCGGCTACGGGTGCCTCGGAGGCGCGGCCGCCCCAGAATCACCCCGGATACGGCCTTGGCCGACAAGGCTTACTCGTCCCGGGCGATCCGTCGACATCTGCGGCGCCGCGGAATCCGGGCGGTGATCCCGCAGCCCGCCGGCCTTCGACCGCGAGGCGTACAAGCAACGGAACACCGTCGAACGCTGCATCAACAAGCTCAAACAGTGGCGCGGCCTGGCCACTCGCTATGACAAGACCGCCACCATCTACCTCGCCGGACTCCACCTCGCCGCCATCTTCATCTGGTCAGCCAGGTGATCCGAAGGAAACGCCCTAGTGTCCTGAGTCGGAGATTCGTCGTTGGTCTGGTGTGAGTCGTCCTGGACCGAAGATCCCGCCGGTGGTGCTGTCCGATGCCGAGCGGGAG
>NZ_JBIASZ010000019.1:0-173458 GCF_042891345.1 Streptomyces sp. NPDC001903 | reverse complement strand
GGCATGCGTGAGCCGCTCACACGGGGGAGAGGGGTTCGTCGGGCGGTGGGCGAAGGCCCGCTGCCGTGGCGACATCACCAGTTAGCCAGGCCGGCCGGGCCCTGGCAACGACCGCTGTTACTAGCGGTCCTCGCAGCGGCGGGTCCTTCGGCCGGGGGTGGTTTGGGTGGTGTTCGTGCAGGTGGGGGCCGGGTTTCGGGATGGGCGTGGGGGCTACTAGCGGGGGTCGTATGTGACGTGGGTCCTGTGGGGCGGGTCACCGGCACAGGGCCTGAATGTCACGTTCTGTGGTGGTTCGCTACGCGGAATGGTGTGTGGGCCGGGCCACTTTCAACGCGAACCGAAGGAAACCGGGGCCTCGAACGCCGCTTTCCGCACCACCCGCCGCAGCGCCCTTCCCATGTCAGGTCGGGCGGGCGGGGTCAGGCGGCGGGGAGGCGGCCGGCGCGGGCCCGCACGAACCGGTGGTGGGCGCCGGCGCCCAGGACGGCGCCCACGACGGGCGCCGCGAGGTAGATCCACAGGCCACCGGTGGCCCCGGACACCAGCGCGGGCCCGAACTGGCGGGCGGGATTGGCGGCGCCGCCGCTCAGCGGGCCCAGCACGGCGATGATCGCGCAGACCACGAGCCCCAGGGCCGCCGGGAACCAGCGTGCGCGGGCCGGACGCGCCAGGAAGAAGCCGATCATCAGGGTGACGAGGACCAGGCAGCCGCCCTCCGCCGCGAAGACGGCCCAGGCGTTCCACGACGGGGCCGCGGCCGCCAGGCCGTATCCGACCCGCGCGACCGCCGGCCCCCAGACGAGGCGGGCCAGCACCGTCCCGGCGACCGACCCGCACAGCTGGGCGACGACGTACGCGGCCGCTTCCCGGCCGGGGAAGACCCTCAGCCGCCACAGCGCGAGGGTGACCGCGGGATTCATGTGCGCACCCGAACACCGGCCCCACGGGGAGCGGAGCAGCCCGAAGACGAGCGCCCCGGTCAGCGCACCCACCACGAGGAGGGCCAGTCGCAGGTTCGCCGGGGCGAGCGGGGAGACCGGATCGAGCACCCAGCGGATGGTCGTGACCACGGCGAACATGAGCGTCGCGGTCAGGGAGAACTCGTACAGGGGGTAGCCGGGGCCGGCGGGCACGCTCCGCACGGGCACCGGGCGGGGGCCCGTGCCCGTCGCGGACGAAGCAGCCGGGGAACCCGACCTGGACATCTCGGCTCCGCTCATTGCTCTCCCTTCGACCGGGCGGCTTCCGCGCCCGGGTGCGCGCACGGTGTGCCGTCGAGGAAGCGTGCTGCACTCCCGGGCCGCGCGGCGCGCGTACACGCCGACGGACGGGGAACAGATGCGGACGAATCCGGCGCGGCCGCGATCGTGCCTGGCCGGACCGGCTTCGCCGGCACGCCCTGCCGCGGCGGCCGGCGCGCCCCAACCGGCCGACCTGACACCGCGGTTGCCGTCGATCCGTGACGGCGCGGACACTCTTGGTGCACCGCGACGCTCCTTCGGATGCCCCGCCCACGAACCGTCTGTTCCCGGGGGCATTCCGCTCGTCCACCGCGGGCGCCGGCCATTCGGCGCCGTCCTCGCGGTTCCGCAATCCCCCCAGCAACGAGAGGAAATCCGCATGTCCGCAACCGCCGGCACCCCCGATTCCAACCACCTCGACCTGGACCTGGACCTCGACCTCAGCGAGCTGACCGTCACCGCGCTGAGCGACACCGCCGCACTGCCGGAGAACGGCGCCTCGTGGGGCTCCTGCTCCTGTCAGGGCTCGTCCTCCTGCGCCCAGCCGCAGGTGGAGACGCCCACCGCCTGACGGCTGTGACGCGGCCGCTCCGTGTGGCCGGCCCGACCCGGGCCGGCCGCACGGCCTAGCCGCAGGACAGCTCACAGTCCCAGACCGCACCACGGGAGCCCGCCTTGCCGCACCCCGCCCAGCCAGCCGCAGCGCACCACGTCGCGCCCGTCTCGGGGACCACCCCGTACGCGCTGGTCCGCACCACGGTGACGGCGCATCCCGCACAGCCGGACGAGGCCGCCCCCGTACGGACCCTGCTCGACCGGCTCACCACCCTCACGGCACAGGAGGACGCACTGCGTCCGGACCTGTGCGACGACCTCTTCGCCTCCCGGCCGGGGCACGACGAGGAGTTCCACCGCCAGGTGGTGCTCCCGCTGCGCCGGGCGCTGCACAACGGCCGCGTCCCGCGGCCCGCCCTGCTGGCCCGCCTCGGCGACCTGCCCGTACGGGTGCCGCGGCTCGGCGCCTGGCTGGAGCTGCGCGCACTGCGCGGCACGCTCCTCACGGATCTGGCGGCGGCCGTCCCCGGCGCCCTGACCGCCGAGCGCTCCGCCCTCGCGCAGCTGTGCCGCTCCCCCGGCTTCCCCCGGGCCGTCGCGCTCACCAGTGCCGACCTGCTGCGCGCGGTGTCGCGGGCCGCGCGGGACGAAGGCGGGCGCAGGGCCCGCAAGGAGGAGCCCTCGGTACTGCGGCACGCCCTGCGCGCCAGTACGAAGACCAGTCCGCTGTCCTGGTTCACCGCCGTGGGGTGGTCCGGCGGCGAACCGCCGCGGACCCCGCCCGCAGGCGCGCCGGCGCCGCTGCGCTCCGTGGTGCGGGAGCACCGCACGCTCGTCGAGGCGCTCGTCGCCGCGCTGCTGGACGAACCGCGCCGCCGGCTCGCGCTCCCCCACCGCATGACCAGCAGTGCGCGGCACACCGCCGACGGGCGGGCCCTGTACACGCGGGACCACACGCTCTTCGCGGGCGGCCGGTACCTCGTCACCCACGAGGAGGCGGTCGAGCTCCCCGCCCGCCCCGCCCTGACCGCGCTCGACGCGCTCGCGGCCGCCCCCGCGACCCTCGACGAGCTGGCGGCCTGGCTCGGTCCGGCCCTCGGCCGCCCCGGCACGGACCCCGCCGTCGGCCGGTTCCTCGGTCGGCTCGTCGAGGGCGGGCTGCTGGTGCCGGTGGCGCCCGTCGATCCTCAGCACCCGTACCCCTTGCGCGCGCTGGCCGACTGGCTGCGCCGGTGGCCCGAGGACGCGGCCCTGGCCGGCCGGATCGAACGACTCGCCGCCGACACCGGCGCCTTCGCGAAGGCGCCGGCGCAGGAACGGCCGGCCCTCCTCGCCGGCCTGGCCGACCGCTGGCGCCGCCTGCTGGCCGACGCCGGCCGGCCCGTGCCCGCCGACGCCGCCCCGCTGAACGTGCTCTCCGAGGACGTACTGGCCGCCGCGGACGCGGCCGCCCCCGCCGCGGGGTCGGGCCGGCTTTCCGAAGCGGACCGCGAAGTGCTCGGCGAACTCACCGCCCTGGCCGAGCTGTTCGACCTGGGGCACCTGATGCGGCGCGCCGCACTGGAGCGCTTCACCGCGCGCTACGGGCGCGGCGGGACCTGTCCGGCCCCCTGGGAGTTCGGCGCCGACACCGCCGCCGCGTGGGAGGAGTCCGCGCGCCTGGCCGTCCTGCCGTCCGGCGACCCGGGGCTCTCCCCCGAGCTGGCCGAACTGGCCATACTGCGGGAGGAGTTCGTCCGGCTCGTACGCGACGCCGCGGCGGCCGCGCCCGACGGCCGGGCCGAGGAGGTCGTCCTGCCCGCCGAGGAGGTCCGCGGGCTCGCCGCCCGCCTGCCCGGCTGGACCGCAGCCCGCCCCCTCAGCTACGCGTGGTTCGTCCAGCGCGCCCCGGGCGCCGACCGGGCCTCCGACAGCCTGCTCTGCGTCAACCACGTCTACGGCGGCTGGGGCCGCTTCACCAGCCGCTTCCTGGACGACCTGCCCCGGGGCGCCGCCGCCGAAGTGGCCCGCGAGATCCGCCGCGGTCTCGGCGACGGGGCCCGGGCCGCCCAGATCCGGCCGGTCGGCGGCTTCAACGCCAATCTCCATCCGCTGCTGGTCGGCGAGGAGATCGGACCCGACCGCCACCGGAGCGCGCTCGCCGAAGCCGATGTGGAGTTGGTCCACGAACCGGAATCCGACCAGCTCCGGCTTCGGCTGCGGGCCACCGGCGAACCCCTCGACGTCCTCTACCTCGGCTTCCTCGCCCCGGTGATGCTGCCGCAGCGCCTCGCGCCGTTCCTGTGCGACCACCCGGCCGGCGTCGTGGACTTCCGGCGGCTGCTCCCCGGCCGCACCCTGGCCGTCCCCGGCGGCGAGGTGCGGCTGACGCCCCGGCTGCGCCACGGCCACGCGGTGCTCGCCCGGCGCCGCTGGCTGCTGCCCGAAGGGGTGCTGGCCGCGCTGCGCGCCGACCTCGCGGCCGACCCCGGCGAGATCCCGGCCGCCGCGGCGGCCCGGTGGCGGGCCCTGCTGGGGCTGCCCGAGCAGGTGTTCCTGCACGCGGTGCCGGAACCCTCCGCCGGCCGGGCCGCCGAGGACTTCGTACGGAGTCTGCGCGCGCCGAAGCCGCAGGCCCTGGACCTGGGCAGCGCCCTGCACCTGCGCTGCCTCGCCGGCTGGCTGGCCCGCCATCCGCGCGGGGCGGTGCTGGAGGAGTCGCTGCCCGTCTTCGGCGGCCGCAGCGGCCCCGCGCACGCCGTGGAACTCGTCGCCGAGACCTACCGGCCCGCACGCAACCCGTCCGTCATCCGCCGAGGAGACACCCCGTGAACGCCCCCGCCTCCGGCCAGGACACCGCCCGGCCCGACCCGAGTACCGCCACCGCCCTCGACGTGGTCGTCCACCACTACGAACCGGTCAAGGCGCCCCTGTTGCGCGAAGCCGTGCTGCCGCTGGCCCGGCGGGCCGCGGCGGACGGGCTGACCGTCCACGTCGAACGCCACTGGCTGTACGGCCCGCACCTGCGGCTGCGCCTGCGCGGCCACCCCGATGCGGTGGCCGTCGCGGCCGGGCGCACCGCAGCCGCGCTGCGCGCCCACGTGGCCGCGCACCCGTCGCGGGTCGCCGCCGACGGGGAGCGGATGCTCGCGCAGGCCGCGGCGGCGGGGCGGGCGGAGCTGATCCCGCCCCCGTACGGTCCGCTCGTGCCCGACAACACCGTACGGGTGGAGCCGGCGGACCCGGCCTCCCTGAACGCGCTGATCGGCCCGGACGGGGTGCGTCTGCGCGAGGACCTGCTGGCGCTGGGCCTGCCCGCCCTCGAGGCGGGCACCGCTTTCCTCGGCGAGCGCGCGGACACCTCCGCCGCCCGGGTCGAGTTCGTGGTGGCGGCCCTCGCGGCCCATGCCGCCGCGCACCCCGAAGGACTGGTCGGCGGCCACTACTCGTACGTCTCCCACCTGGAGGACTTCCTCCTCCACGAGGACCCCGACGGGCGGGTGCGGGCGGCCTTCGACCGCCGCTGGGAGGCGGTGGGCGGGCGGATCTCCGCGCTGGTGGGCCGGATCTCGGCCGGCGGCGCGGCCGGCTGGGAGCGGGCCTGGGCCGACTGGTCCGCCGCGGCCTGGCGGACCGCCGAGGAACGGCTCGCGCAGGGCGCGGACTTCACCGGGGTGCGCACGGAGTACCTGGACCGGGCCGCGGCCCTGCGCGACCCGGCCACCGTCGAGCGCTGGGACCGGAAGGCGCGGACCCGCTACAGCGAGTTCCACCGGCTGCTGCACCGCTCGGACCCGCAGGGCGCGATGTGGAGCCGCCCCGACTACCTGGTCCACCGGGCCTGCACGAACGGGCTGTACCGGCTCCTGACCATCTGCGATGTCCGGCCGGTGGAGCGCTACCTCGCCGCCCACCTCGTCGTACGGAGCGTGCCGGAGCTCACCGGGCACCGGTGGCGGGCTCGCGTCGACGAGGTCATCGCCGCCGTGGAGGGGGCGCCGTGAGCGCCGCCGAAGGGGTGCGCCTGCGGCTGCGGCCCGGGGTGGCGGTCACCCCGCTGCGGGAGGGTCTGCACCTGCGCGGGCGGGACGGGAGCGTGACGCTCGAAGGGAGCAGGGCCCTGCCCGCCCTGTGGGAGCTGCTGTCCGAGCGGCTCGGGCACGGGACCGGGGACGGCGCCCGGGACGGGGCTTGGGACGGGGCCGGGGGCGGATCCGAAGCCGTCCCGGGCGTGGGCGGGGAGGCGGCCCGGCACCGTCTCGATCCGGACGATCCCCGGGTCGAGGGCGCGCTGGCCGCGCTGACCGCGCAGCTCCACGCGCACGACCTGCTCGCCGAGTATCCGGCCGGGGAGGCCGAACCCCCCGCCTGGCTGGGGGCCTCCACGCACCGGCCCGGACCCGCGGCCGCCGCCCTGGCCGCCGCACGCCCGGTGCTGGCGGCGGCCGATCCCCGCGGCGCGCTCGCCACCGCGCTGATCGGCGCACTGGGCCGCGCGGGGACCCCGCCGCGGGTGTACCGCGACCCGGGCCTGCCGGCCGAGCGCGTGCTGGCGGTCGCGGGCACCCCGCCGCTGGCCGTGGCCGTGTCCCGTACCGCGGACGGCGGCTTCGTCACGGCCCCGGCCGAGCCCGAACGGGCGCGTACGGACGCCGAGTCGATCGCGGCACGCCTGAGCGCGGGCACGGGCACCGGGACCGGCACCGGCTCGGCGGAGGCCGGGGCGGCCGCCGGGACCGCGGCCCCCCTCACGGCCCTGCTGGCCGGGGCCGCGGCGCAGCGGTTGCTGTGCGCCGCCGCCGGGCTGCCCGATCCGGCCGGGCGGGAGGAGGACCCGCGGCTGCTGCCGGACCGTCCCGCGGTCCTGGTCGCCGAGGCCGAGCCGCCGCACGCGTCCTACCGCCCCTGGGTCACCGGTCCGGCCGACCCCGGGTCCCCCTCCCCGGCCCCCGCCGGGGACCTGGCCGAGGCGCTGCGGCGCACCGGGGCACTGTGCGACCCCTTCCTGGGGGTGTTCGACGCACCGCTGCCGGGGGATCTCCCCCAGCTGCCCGCCGCGCTGGCGGCCTGCGCCTCGGTGGCCGGGCCGCTGGTGGCCGGGGGGCCGCGCACGGACCTGGCCCGGCTCTCCGCGCTGTGCCGCACGGCCGAACTGCACCTGGGCGAAGGGCTACCGGGCCCGGTGGCGGTCGGCGCCGGACCCGGGCACGCGCTGGGCCGCGCCCTGCGCCGGGCCGCCCTCGGCGGCGCGCTCCCCTCGGGACCCGGCCGCGCCGTGAGCGAGGAGGAATGGCGCGGACATCCGCAGGCCGCCCACTGGTGGACCGTACTGACCCGGCACCTGGGGCTCGCGATGGAGATGACGGTTCACCGGCTCCCCGGGGAGCGGGCCTGCCTGGCCGTCGTACGGGACCTCTCGGGCCGGGCCGGGACCGCGGGAGTGGCCGCCCGCGCGGTGGAGGCAACGGCCGCCGACGCCGCGGCCCTTGCCGCGCTCGGCGCGGTGACCCGGGCCATGGCCGCCGAGCACGGTCCGGCCGGGGCCGTGCACGCCGCCTTCAGCGGGGCCGAGGCACCGCTCGCCGTCGCGGGAGTCGAGCCGGCGGCCTGGACGGACGAGGGGTGGACCGACCGCTGGCTGGCCGGGATCACCGGGCGGGAGCCGGAGCTGTGCGCGGCGCTGGCCCGGCTGACCGGGCTGACCGCGCTGACCGGGCTGGGCCCCGAGCCCCGGCGGCCGGGCGGGGCGCAGGCGGAGCCCGCCGGCGGCGGAGCCGCGGGATCCGCCGGGCCGGTGCTGGCCGCCCTGCACGCATGCGGATTCACCGTTCTGGCCGGCTGGGGAGGACCGCGGTGATCGGGATCACGACGAAGGGATCCGGGACGGCCGCCGAGGCGACGGCGGTGGCCACCGCCTTCGGCTCCGTACCCGTCCTGGGTCCGGCCACGGCGCTGGAGACCACCGGCGGCGCCGCCGTCGTCCACCTCACCTCGTGGACGCTCGAGCTGGCGGAGCGGCTCAGCCGCCACGCGATGGCCCGGCCCGTACGCCTGGTACCGGTGCGCGAGGACGGTGCGCTGACCGTGGTCGGCCCCGTGCTGGAGCCCGGGGCGCGGGCGTGCCTGGCCTGTGTCGAGTACCAGCGGCTGGCCACCGCGGGCGGCCGGGTGCCCTGGCAGAGCCCCCGGCTCGCGCTCGCCGGCACCGGTACCCCGGCCATGGCCGAGGCGGCCCTGCTGCTCGCCGCGGCCCTGCTGGAGGGCGAGCCCGGCGCCGACGCGCGGACGGGCACGCCGCCGGCCACCGTCCACGTCGTCCAGGGCCACCGTGCCACCTGGTCCACCCACCGTGTCCGGCCGGTGGGCGGCTGCCCGGTGTGCCGGCCGCTGCCGGCCGACTCCCCCGCCGCGGCCGGGTTCGCCAGCACACCGCTGCCGCTGCCCGACCCCGCGGTGCTGCGCGGCCCCAACGACCGTACGGAGGCGGACCGGTTGCGGGCCGAGCTGTACGACGAGCGGTTCGGCCCGGTGCGCCGCCTGTTCCGCACCGAGGACTCCGCCTTCGCCCTCACCACGGCCTGGGTGACGGACGGCCGCCAGCTGGACGACGGCGGGTACGGACGCTCCGCCGACTTCCGCTCCAGCGAGCGGGTGGCGCTGTTCGAGGGCGTGGAGCGACTGGCCGGAATGCGCCCCCTGGGCCGCCGTACGGCCCTGCGCGCGTCCTTCGCCGAGCTGGGCCCGGAGGCCGCCGTGGACCCCGCCCGGCTCGGTCTGCCCGACCCCGCCCACCGGGACGCCCCCGCCTCCCACTCCGTCCCGTACCGCGCCGACCTGCAGCTGGACTGGGTGTACGGCTGGTCGCTCACCGAGGGCCGGGCCCGGGCGGTGCCCGAGCACGTGGCGTACTGGGACCTGCCGCGGGGGCCCGGCCGGGCCCGGGTGGTCTACGAGTCCTCGAACGGCTGCGGGCTCGGGAACAGTCCCCAGGAGGCCGCGCTCTACGGGCTGTTCGAGGTGGCGGAACGGGACGCGTTCCTGATGGCGTGGTACGCGCGGACGCCGCTGCCCGCCGTCTCCCTGCCCGCCGACGACCCGCTGGTGACCGCCCTGGCGGCGCGCGCCGCGCTGATGGGCTACCGGCTGAGCCTGCTGGACGCCACCAACGACCTCGGCATCCCGGCGGTGGTCTCGCTCTGCCGCTACGAGGGGAGCCACCCCGACGCTCCGCGCGCCTTCCTGGCCGCCGGTGCCCATCACGATCCGCTGGCCGCGATCCGTTCGGCGGTGGCGGAGGTGGTCACGAACGTCCAGGACTCCGTTCACCGGCCGTCCGGTCCGGGCGCGGCCCGCGACCCGGAGCGGCTTCGCCCCATGCTCCGCCGGCCCGAGCTGGTGGTCGGCCTCGACGACCACGTCGGACTGAACACCCTGCCGGAGGCACAGCCCCGGCTGGAGTTCCTGTTCGCCGACTCGGAGGAGGTCCCCTGGCAGGAGCGGTGGCCGGGCGCCCCCACCCCGGTGGCCGACCTCACCCGGCTGCTGACGCGGACGGTCGCGCGGCTGGCCGCCGAGGGGCTGGAGGTGGTCGTCGTCACGCAGGACGAGCCCGGGATCCGGGACCGGCTGGGGCTGCACTGCGCCAAGGTGATCGTCCCCGGCACCCTCCCGATGACGTTCGGCCACGTCAACCGCCGCACGCTCGGGCTGCCCCGGCTGCTGGAAGTGCCGCACCGGCTGGGGCGCACCGCCCGGCCGCTGCGGCACGACGAACTCCCCCTGTATCCGCACCCGTTCCCGTGAGGACGATCCGATGACCGAAGTCCCGTACGCGACCGCGTCCCCCGCCGGGGCCGGGGCGCCCACCGCCACGACGGCAGTCCTCGACCCGGACCCGGCGGGGGCCTGGCAGAGCCTGCACCTGACCCTGCACACCGACGGCGCGGACACCGACGCCTTCGTGACCGGTGTGCTCGCCCCCCTGATGGACGGCCGGTACGGGGCTGAGCCCGACGGCGGCGCCTGGTTCTTCATCCGCTACCACGAGGGCGGACCCCATCTGCGGATCAGGTTCCGCGGCGCCGCGGGCTCCGCCGCGGACGCGGCCGCCGACGCGGCCGGACTCGCCGCGGAACTGGCCCTGTCGGCCGCCGCGACCACCGCCGCCCCCGGCCCCTGGCCCGGCCGGCACGGGGAGGTGCGCGCGGTGCGGTACGAGCCGGAGACCGAGCGCTACGGCGGCCCGGCCGCGCTCCCGGTGGCCGAGGAGGTGTTCGCGCACTCGACGCGCGCGGCCGTCGCCGCCCTGCGCGCCGTGCCCGCGCGGGCCGACCGGCTGCGGCTCGCCCTGGACCTCGCCCACGCCACGGCGTACGCCCTGGGCCTGGACGAACTGGAGTCGGCGGGCTGGCTGCGCCGGCACGCCGCTTCCTGGCGCTGGGCCGCCGAGGTGCGGCCGCTGCCCGGGGCCGCCGTCCACACCCGGGTCAACTCGGTGTTCGCGGCCCAGCGCACGAGCCTGGCGCGGCGCGCCCGGGCCGTCCGTGCCGGGCTGGACGACGGCTCCGCCGATCCCTGGCTCGCGCAGTGGTCCCGGCAGGTGCGGGCGGCCGACGCCCGGCTGCGTACCGCCGCAGCGCCCGCGGACCGGCCGGACGCGCCGGTGCGGGCGCAGCGCCGGCTGTGGGTGTGGGCCTCGCAGCTCCACATGCTGTTCAACCGGCTGGGGGTCTCCCCGGACGAGGAGCGGGCCGTCTGCCGGCTCGCGGGGCGCGCCCTGCTGGAGACCGGCGACGGGGGCGGCTTCTTCGGCGCCGGCCCGCGCGCGGCCGACTACCAGTACCTGGAGCAGAGCAAGTTCCAGATCGGCCGCGCGCAGGACACCGCCGTACGGAGCGTCGCGCGGCCCGGCGCACCGTCCGGGGAGCGGCCCGAGGCCGAACGGGTGCTCCCTGCGGCCCCGTTGCCGGCACTGTCCCTCGCCGAGGCGCTGCGCGGCCGCAGTTCGGCGCGCGGGGCGCTGCGGGGGCCGCTCACCGCCGAGGAGCTGGGCGGGGTGCTGTGGCACGCGCACGCGCCGAGCCACGTGTCCCGGCAGGTTCTGGCCGACGGCACGGAGCGCGCCGTGCACCACCGCCCGTACCCGAGCGCGGGCGCCCTCTACAGCGTCCGGGTGCGGCTGCTGGCCCTCTCCGTGGCGGGGCTGGCCCCCGGTACGTACCACTGCGTGCCGGAGCGGCGCTCGCTGGTCGCGCTGGGGCCGGCGCCGGACCTCGGCGGGCTCAAGGCGCTGTCCTCGTACCTGTCCCGGCCGGCCGGGGATCCGGACGCCGTCGGGATCGACGAGGCACCGGCCGTGCTGGCGGTCCACCTGGACCTCGGGCTGCTGAGGCGCCGCTACGGACTGCGGGCGCTGCGGCTGGGCCTGCTGGAGGCCGGGCACCTGGCCCAGACCCTCCAGCTGACGGCCGGTGCGTTCGGGCTGGCCACGATTCCGCTCGGCGGCCTGCAGGACGACCTGGCGCACGAGCTGCTGGGCCTGGACGACCTCGACGAGCCGGTCCAGTACCTGCTGCCGCTCGGCCGCATATGATTCCCGGGGCCCGGACGGGCCGCAGACCGAGGAGGACCCGTGGCCCAGCGCCCGGAGCGCGCGGACGCCCAGCGCAACCGAGAGGCCGTACTGGCAGCCGCCGACGCCCTTTTCGCCGCCAGCGGCAGCCCCCGCACCGTGTCGATGGACGACATCGCGGCGGCCGCGGGGGTGGGCAAGGGCACCCTCTTCCGCCGCTTCGGCGACCGCTCCGGCCTGATCGGCGCCGTGATCGCCTCCCGCCTCGAACCCCTCCACCAGGCCGTACGGGAGACGCAGGAGGCGGTCGGATCCAGCCCGCGGGAGCGGGTACTGGCGCTCCTCGACGCCTCGCTGAGCTTCAAGATCGAGAACCGGAACCTGATGGCGGCCGCCGAGGACGCCGGGCTCAGCAGCCCCTACCAGGCCGGGCACTACGGCTGGTGGCACGGGATGCTGCGCGCCGCGCTGGAGCAGGTGCCCGGAGTCCGCGACGCCGACTTCACCGCCCACGCGCTGCTCGCCGCCATCCGCGCCGATCTCGTGGCACATCTCGTCGACGAGCAGAAGATGACCCCCGAGGCCCTGCGGTCCTCACTCGCGGCCTATGTGGACAACGTCCTGGGTACCTGTCCCGCGTAGGTCGACACGGACAGCGAACCGGAACGGAAGCCATGAAGCAGCGAACACCCCTGCTCGTCAGCGCCGGTGCGGCACTGGCCTTGGGGTCCCTGGCCCCTCTCGCCCCCGTCGCCCGCGCCGCCCCGGCGGGAGGGGCTCCGGAGGACTTCGTGGCACTGTCCTCCGTCGACGCCTCGATCCTCCAGGACATGCGCTACGCCACGAAGGTCAACTTCATCGGACGGCGCATCGACGGCTACCGGCAGCCCCTGTGCATCCTGACCAGGCCGGCCGCCGAGGCGCTGCACCGGGCGCAGCAGAAGCTGCTCGCGCAGGGCCGTTCGCTGAAGGTGTACGACTGCTACCGGCCCCAGCGGGCCGTCGACCACTTCGTGCGGTGGGCGAAGGACCTCGACGACGAGCGGATGAAGGCGGAGTTCTACCCCCGGGTCGCCAAGGACCGGCTGTTCGCCGACGGCTACATCGCGGAGAAGTCGGGCCACAGCAGGGGCAGCACGGTGGATCTGACGATCGTCGCGCTGGGCTCGCCGGCGGCCCCGGTCGGGCCGGCGCGGCCCGTCGCGCCCTGTTTCGCGCCGCAGGGCGAGAGGCGGCCCGACGACTCCGTGGACATGGGGACCGGGTTCGACTGCTTCGACACCCTGGCACACACCGACGATCCGCGGATCCAGGGCGCCCAGCGGGCGAACCGGCAGTTCCTGAAGGGCACTTTGGCGGCCGAGGGCTTCGTCAACCTGCCCGAGGAGTGGTGGCACTTCACGTACAAGCCGGAGGCGTATCCCGACACGTACTTCGACTTCCCCGTGGCGTACCGCTCGGTGCACGGGCACTGACCTGCACTGACCTGCACTGACCTGCACCGGCCGTCCGGTTCAGGTGCGCGGTGCGACCGCTTCGAGGTCCCCGATCGTGCCGGACATGACGGTCCGGATGTGTGCGGTGAGGTGTTCCGCGGGCCAGTCCCACCAGGCGACGGCGAGCAGGCGGGCGATGTCCGCGTCGCCGTAGCGGGTGCGGATGAGTGCGGCCGGGTTGCCGCCGACGATCCCGTAGTCCGGGACGTCGTCGACGACGACGGAACCGGCGGCGACGACCGCGCCGTGTCCGATGCGCACTCCGGGCATGACCGTGGCGCCGTGGCCGAACCAGACGTCGTTGCCGACGACGGTGTCGCCCTTGGCCGGCAGACCGGTGAGCAGGTCGAAGTGCTCGGACCAGGAGCCGCCCATGATGGGGAAGGGGAAGGTGGAGGGGCCGTCCATGCGGTGGTTGGCGCCGTTCATGATGAACCGCACGCCGGTGCCCAGCGCGCAGAACTTCCCGATGACCAGCTTCTCCGGCCCGTAGTGGTGGAGGACGTTGCGGGTCTCGAACGCGGTCGCGTCGTCGGGGTCGTCGTAGTACGAGTACTCCCCGGCCTCGATCAGCGGCGAGGTCACCAGCGGCTTCAGCAGCACCACGCGCGGCTGGTCCGGGATCGGGTGGAGGACGGTCGGGTCTGCGGGAAGGCGCTCCATGGCAGCCACTCTCGCAGCTCGGCCCCGGCTCCCGGGGGACCGCGGAGCCGGGGCCGAGCCCCGCGGCGGGGGCGGCCGCGGGTCGTGGCGCGGCGGCCGCGGGGGCCGCCGGCCGCGTCAGGTGGTGGGCGGGGTCCAGTCGGCGGGCAGGCCGGACTGGGCGAGCACGGCGGCCAGGCTGTAGTGGTCCAGGTCGGAGGCGATCCGGCAGTGGTACTCGTCGAGGTCGAGGACGGTGGTCATCGGCACGGCGAACGGCTTGGGCGCGCCCTTGAGGTGGCCGGAGTAGACGGACCGGACCGTGATGCGGTCACCGTCGACGCGGGTGGCGCGGACGGTGACGTGGACGCCCTCGATCAAGGTGTCGGCGCGGGCCTTCCATCCCGCGATCTCCTCTCGGCCGCTGAAGGTGATGCCCACGGCTTCGTCGGTGTAGGTGCCGTCGGCGGTGAACAGGGCGCCGAGCGCCGAAGCTTCGGTGCCGTTCCAGGCCCGGGCCCACGCGGCGACGATCCCCGGCGACGCGTGCCGGCCGGTGTCCTGGGCGGCGTAGGCGCCGGCGGCGGTGGCGGAGAGGGCTACTGCGGCGGTCAGGACGATCAGGGCGCGGACGACGCGGTACGCCATGGCGGATGCTCCTTCGGGTACGGGGCCGGATGCGGATGCGGATGCGGGGACGGGGACGGGGACGGGGACGCCGGTCGGCGGTGTCCATGGCCCACAGACTCGTACCGGGCGGTGTCCACTCTCCAGGCCCTGCGAGGCCGTCGGCTGTCCAGCACTGCCCGCTGCTGTCCACCGAAAACCGGCACCGGGCCGGCGGCCGGGCGCCCGGAACGGCATGTCCGTACCGGGCACCGGCGTGGTCTGCGCCGAGACGCTCCCGCCGAGACGCCCCCCTAGCGGATGCGGGTGACCCTGGTGGTGAAGGAGGGCTCGGCGAGCGCGGTCCCGAGGGCCACGGGGACGCTCTTCGCGCCCTCCCCGGCGCCGACCGTGAGGACTCCGACCTCCGTTCCCGCCTTCGCCGCGTGCGGGGTCCCGGAGGCCCCCGGCCGGAGGGTGAGCGTCAGCTGCTGGCCCGGTACGCCGATCACGTTCAGGTCCTTCGTGGCCACCACCGGGGTACGGCCGCCGAGGCCGTCGTCCACGTGGCCGACGGTCTGGCCCTTGCGGACGACCGGCTCCGAGTCGAGCGCCTGCCGCACCGCCTCGATGATCTTCTTGCTGTTGGCCAGGACGAGCTTCAGGCTGTTCTCCGCGTTGTAGTCCGGGCCGTCCGCGTGCTGGTCCATGAGCGTGCCGAGGATCAGCGGGGTCTCGTCGCCGACCGACTTGTACGCCGCCCACATCAGCGTGCCGCCCGCGGGGGTGCTGGACCCGGTCTTGATGCCGCGGACGCTCAGGCCGTTGACCGAGAGCAGGGTGTTGTTGTTGGTGAGCGTCTTGGACAGCCCCCTGATCTCGGCGCTCGGCAGGGCGACCACCGCGCGGAACGCCTCGTCCTTCATCACGGCCTCGGCCAGCTTCAGCTGGTCGGCGGCGGTGCTGACGGTTGCGGCGTCCAGACCGCTGGGGTCGGTGTACGTGGTGTTCTGCATGCCGAGTTCCTTCGCGGCGGCGTTCATCTTCTCGACGAAGGCCGCCTCGGAGTCGGTGCCGGTGTCCCAGCGCGCCAGCAGCCGGGCCACGTTGTTGCCCGACGGGATCATGAGCATCTTCAGCATGTCCTGCTGGCTGAACTTCGTACCTGCGACGAGGCCCTCGATCCGGGATTCGTTCTCGGAGGTGCCGTCCGCGACGGCCTTCGCGTCGATCTCGATCTGGGGGCCGGCCTCGGCCTTGCGGAGCGGGTGGTTCTTGAGGATGACGTAGGCCGTCATGACCTTGGCGACGCTGGCGGTGGGGACGGGCTTCTGCTCGCCGAAGGCGCCGATGTCGCCGGAGCCGGGGACGCGTACGGCGCCCTGGCCCTTGGCGGGCCACGGTACGGAGAACTGCCCTTCGAGGGTGTGCGTCTGCTCGGCCGCGACCATCCGGGGGGCGGGCAGCGGGCGCAGCAGCTGCCCGCCGATCGCGGCGCCGGCGAGGAGCAGGAGTATCGGGGTCCAGATCTTCACGCGCCGGACGGCGGTGCGGCGCGGGGTCTCGGGCGGGGGCGGGTTGTTGGTGAGCTCGGCCAGCAGATCCAGCGGGGGCCGCGGCGGGAGGGGCACCTCGCGGGTGGGCTCGACCACGACGGGGGGTGCGGCGACGGCCGGGGCGGGGGCCGCTGCGCGGGTCGGGGCCGCTGCCCGGGTCGGGGCCGCTGCCCGGGTCGGGGCCGCTGCCGGGGGCACGGCTCGGCCCGGGGTCCGGTCCCGCGGTACGGCTCCCGGCCAAGGGGCCTTCGGAGCCGGGGCGTCCGGGTCCTTGAGCGCCACGAACTGGCTGGTCCGCTCGGCATCGGTCTCGTCGTCCCGAGCCCAGGACGGCACCGGCCGGTCCTCCGCACCCGCGTCGTCCTGCGGACCGGTCTCCGCGTCCTCGTCCGCCTCGACCGCCGCGCCGTCGTTGGCGGGCGCGTCCTCGTCCCGGGCCTCGCCGTCGGCCTCCGCCTCGGGCTCGGCAGCGGCCTCGTCGGTGGCCTCCGAGTCGGCCTCGGGAGCGGCTTCGCTGTCAGCCTCCGCCTCGGACTCGGCAGCGGCCTCGCTGTCGACCTCCGCCTCGGACTCGGGTGCGGCCTCGTCGTTGGCCTCCGCCTCGGACTCGGGTGCGGCCTCGTCGTTGGCCTCCGCCTCGGACTCGGGTGCGGCCTCGTCGGTGGCCTCCGAGTCGGCCTCGGGAGCGGCTTCGCTGTCGACCTCCGCCTCGGACTCGGGTGCGGCCTCGCTGTCCGCCTCCGCCTCAGGCTCGGCAGCGGCTTCGCCGGTGGCCTGCGCTTCGGGCTCCGGCTCCGGCTCGGCTTCCGGCCGCGCCTCGGCTTCGGTCGGCGCGGCTTCCGCGGGGCCGGTCTCCTTGACGCCGTCGCCGTCGGCCTCGTCTTCGGCCTCGTCTTCGGCGTCGTCTCCAGTCCCGGACTCCGGTACGGCCGCGCCGTCGGCCCCCGCCTCAGGCTCGGGTACGGCGGCGGCGCCGGTGGCCTCCGTGTCGGGCTCGGCCTCGGCCTCGGGAGCGGGCCCTTCGGCCTCCGGCCCGGGCTCGGAGTCGTCCTGGGGCGCCGCGCCGGAGGGGCGTCCGGCTTCGGCCTCCGCCCCGGGCCGCGCCTCGGGTTCGGCCGGCGCGGCCTTCTGCGGGCCGGTCTCCGCCGCGCGCTCGGCACCGGCCGTCGCGCGCTCCGGGGTGTCCGGGCCACCGGTGCCGGGATCCGTGCCCGCAGCCTGGGCCCCTTCCGTCTCCGGAGTCTCGGGAGTCTCCGGGATGTCCGGGTTTTCCGGGGTGTCCGGGGAACCGCCCGCCACCGCTACCGCCTTCATTCCTGCCCCGCCTTGCCACTCACCCCCGGCCGCTGCCGGCCGGTTCTTGCCGAAACCGTCGAGCGCGGTCCCCTCGGGGACCTCGCCGACCGGCTAGATGTACGCCGCCGCCCGTCCGTTCCTGGAACCCGATCCTGTGACAGTCCGGTCATACTCCGGCCCCGGACAGGCCGGTGGCGCCCCGTCCGGTTCACCCCGACGGCGGTGTCCCGCCGGCGCCGTGCGGCCCCGGGAGGTGGTCGGCGAGGGCCTCGTGGGTCAGGTGGAGCCCGGCGCGCAGTACGGCGTCGTGCCGGCCGGGGTGGGCTTCGCGGTGGGCGAGGTCGAGCGCGCGGGCCCGGTCGAGGTCCGCCGTGAAGTCCTCGCCGAGCAGGGCCGAGTCCAGGGCTGCGGCGGTCGCCCGGACGAGCGGCGCGAGCTCGCGCAGGGCCGGGTCGGGGGCGGGGGCGGAGGCGGGGGTGACGGGCGCGCCGGACGCGGGCGGCCCCGGGGCGTCGGCGCGGGACCGTTCGCCCAGTTCCCGGTTGAAGAACTGGAGAGTGAGCGAGGTGCGGACCCCGAGCGCCAGCCGTCCGTCGAGCCCGTCCGGCGCCGTCCTGCCCGCCCGGCGGCCCGGCACCAGCCGGCCCGCGGCCGCCCGCTCGAACGCGTCCCGCGCGGCCTGCGGCCGCAGCCACACCCGCCCTTGCCCGGGCAGCGCCGTCGCCTCCTGCTCCGTCGGTCCCGGCTCCGCCAGGCCCCGCTCCAGCCGGCCGGCGATCCCGCCGAGCAGCCCCCGTACGTCGGCCCGGTAGCCGTCCAGCCCCGCCGCGGCCGACCGGTACGGGTCCGGCGGCCACAGCAGCGGCCCGAGCAGCACGACCACGGCGATGCCGACCAGGCTCTCCTCCAGCCGCGCCAGCGGGTATCCGGGAACGGCGGTCGCGTAGACCATGAGCGCCGTGATGAGCACCTGCTGGTTGGGCTCGCCCGGCCGTCCCATCAGGTACATGCCGGCGCAGCCGCAGACCAGCACGGCGGGGAAGGACCACGCCGGGTCCGGCAGCCAGTGCAGGACGAACGTGCTCAGCAGCACGCCCACGACCACCCCGGCCAGCCGCTGCCATCCCAGGCGCGGCCAGGCGTACACGTCCTCACGCAGGATCAGCACCGCCGGGAGGGCGGCGGGCACCGGCGCCGTGCTCGTACCCCACCACAGGCACAGGTACCAGGACACCGCGGCGCACAGGGCCAGTCGCGCGGCGGAGCGCAGCCGCACGCCGGGGCGGGCAGCGTACGCGACGGCAACCGGACCGGACATGTCGGACATCGTAAGCGGTCCGCCCGACGCCCCCGACGCCATGACACCAGGCGGCCGCGGCCTCCCCGCCGGGCGGCGCCGCGGATCGGATCGGCGCCGCCCGGGCGGGGGCTCAGGAGACGGGTACCGGCGCGGGGCGCAGGCGGCCCGCGCCGCCGTAGGCGCGGGCGAAGGCCTCGCCCTCCGGCCCCGGGGCCGCCAGGAGGGCGACCCGTTCGCGGCGCAGCCGCAGGCCGAACGCGGACTGCGCGGCGTCCGCGGACGGCAGGTGCAGCAGGTCGAGCAGCCGGTCGGAGAACTCCTGCGTCGTCCAGGCGGCTTGGCGGCGACGCCGGTCGTAGCCCGCCAGAGCCTCCTCGTCGCCGTCGCGGTCGCCGTCCCCGTCGCGCAGGCGGCTCAGCAGGGTGTCGGCGAGGTCGGCGACATCGGCCACCGCCAGGTTGAGCCCCTTCGCCCCCGAGGGCGTCAGCACGTGCGCCGCGTCCCCGGCCAGCAGCAGCCGGCCGGCCCGTACGTGCTCCCGGACCCGGCCGCGCAGCCGGAGCATGCCGGCCTCGGTCACCGCGCCCGGCGCGGGGTCCCCCGCCTCCAACCGCAGCCGCAGCCGCAACTGCTCGCGGATGCGCGACCCGGTCCAGTCCGCGGGGTCCGCCTCCGGCGGGACCTGGAGGTAGAAGCGCGCCAGCCGGGGCGTGCGGGGCATCATCCCGGCGAAACCCGCCTCGTGGAGGGCGTACCGGATGCCGTCCACGGGACGGTCCACCTCGGCGAGCACCGTGAGCCAGTCGTACGGGTAGCGCCGTTCGACGGCTCCGTCCGCGTCGGCGGGGAACGCCTGGGCGACCGTACTGCGCGGGCCGTCGCAGCCCACGACGTACTCGGCCTCCAGGACGCCGTCCGGGCAGCGGACGAGCGGGCGGGGTCCCGAGGTGTCCACTTCGAGGACGGGGCAGTCGAACTTCACCGCGCCGCCGCTCCGTTCGAACGAGGCGATCAGGTCGCGCACCAGGAACTGCTGCGGGTACACCCAGTGCCCGGCTCCGCCGGACAGGTCCCCGTACGGGATGCGGATGCGCTCGCCGAGGCACACGAACTCGCACCAGTCGTGCCGGCCGCCCTCGGCCAGCAGCCGGTCGGCGAGCCCGTGTTCGCGCAGGTACTCGGCGACCCGGTGCTCGATCAGGCCCGCCCGGGCCTGCTGCTCGACCTCCGCCCGGCCCGCCCGTTCCCGGACCTCCACCGAGACGCCCGCCCGGTGGAGCACGTTGGCCAGGACCAGTCCGGCGGGGCCGGCGCCGGCGATCGCCACCTGTACGTGGCGCCGGGGCGCGCTCACGCCTGCCTGCGGCGCCGGCGGACGGTGAGGACGACCGCGACGACGACGGCGATCAGGAGCAGGACGACGAGCACGGTGCCGATCAGAGCGGCGGTGCCCAGCTTCTTGAAGAAGCCCTTCTTCTTGCTCTTCTTGCTCTTCTTGTCCTTGCCCTTGTCCTTCTTCTTGTCGCTGTGGGCGAGGGCGGCGGAGTCGGCGGCGGAGTGCCGCGGCTGCGCGGCCGGGGCATGGGCCGGCGCGCTCCGGGGCGCGAGCTGCACCACGGCCGCCGGTGCGGCCTGGGCCTGGGCCTGGGCCTGCGGACTCAACAGCAGCCCCGCCAGAACGAGTGCGGGTACGGCACGGACGATCCAGCGACTGATCACTTGTTTCTTCTCCTCTGGCACCTGTGTTGCCTCCACGACGAGCATCGCGCCGCGCCACGCCCACGTCCATGCCGGTGCGGTCACGGATAGTGTCCGTGGCGGGATGCGAGGACCGGGGAGTGTGGAGTGGGCATGGCGATGCATCGTCCGGGGCGGCCGGAGGACCTTCCGCAGGCGGGTCTGTTGTGGGCGCGCTGGTCCGCGCTCGCCGCGGCGACCTGGAACGCCGAGGAGGAGAAGGAGCGCTTCCGGTACGGGTACTGGCTCGGCGAGGGCGGCGGCGTGCTGCGCTACGACGACGGCTCGTGCAGCCGGTGGTTCCTGGTCCGGGCCGACGGCGGGCGCGCCGTCCTGTTCGGGCAGGACGACTCCGGCAAGGTCACACGGTACGAGCCGCCGATCGACCTCCTCGCCGGGGCGCCCGGGTGGGTGCGTGAGGACGTCCGGCACGACCTCCTGGAACAGGGCAGGATCGAGTGCGTCTACTGGTTCGAGGACGGCTCCTGGCACCGGGCGCCGTACCCCGACGACCTCCAGGACGACGGGCTCGACTGCGGGATGGGCCACCTGGCCTCGCGGGACGGCGCCGCCGGGGCGATCTGTGAACGGTTCGAGTTCGACGGCGACTGCGCGGGCGCGGTGGAGGCCTGCGAGCGGTTCGTCGAGCACGCGGAGCGGGGCACGGCCACCGCCGAGACCGTGCGCGCCTTCGCCGACGAGGTCGTGCGGATCCAGACCGCGTACGAACTGCTCTGGCCCGAGGTCCCGGTCCCCAGGTCGGAGGCGGACCTCGCCTCGATGACCGCACTGGTGCGCCGCCGCTAGGGGGTGTCCGCAAAGTAGCGCCGTGCGCCCGAAGGGCGCTCCCGCGGCGTCCGGTGCGTGCTCTCGGTGTGCCGGGCGGAAGCCCGTGTACTGGACGTACTCGGGATTTCGCCCGGTGCGCCGAGAGCGCGTGCCGGGCGCCGCGGGGCAGGCGGGACTTTGCGGACACCCCCTAGCGGGGGGTGGTGTCGTCGGCCTGGAACGGGGCGCCGTGGCCGGGCACGATCAGGTCGGCCGCGGCGATCACCCGCAGGCGGGAGGCGCGGTGCACCTCGCGGTCCGGGGCCACCGGGTCCTGCTCGGGGCCTTCCGCGTGCCACCACAGGTCGCCGGCGAAGGCCACCACGCCCGCGGCCGTGCCCGCGAGCAGCGTGATGTCCTCGTGGCTGTGGCCCGGGGTGCGGATCAGCCGCAGCGACGGGGTGAGTTCGTAACCCTCCGCGTCGCGGTTCTTCCACTGGTCGCCCCGGTACTCCACCTTGTGGTCGTGTACCCGGGCGTGGCCGAAGAGGCCCACGTTCATGGTGTTGTCCGGGTGGTGGTGGCTGAGCACCACGTCCGTGATGTCCTCGGGCCCGAGCCCCAGTTCGGCGAGCGGGACGAGGATGTCGTCATGGCTCGCCACCATGCCGGGATCGAAGATCACGTGCCGTCCCGCGTCGTGTACGTACGAGACGGTCGCGGCCACTCCGGGGCCGGTGGAGCCGACGTAACCGGTGGTCAGGACCTTGTATGCGGCGCTGCGGCCGAGCGGTGCGTCTGTCATGCCCCCATCCTCGGGGCCACGGGGGCCGGTTCACGAGTGGCACCGATGCCTCTGATCGCAGGATTCGTGCCAACCGTGTGCCAGACTGCGCCCGTGCCGCCTTTCAAGACCGTTGCCGCGTACGCCCCTCCCGGAGTCGGCGTGCTCGCCGTCGGCATCGTCACCGAGGTGTTCGGTCCGCACGGAGCCGGGCTGCCCGGTTTCGACTTCGCCCTGTGCGCCGATGAGCCCGGAGCGGTGCCCACGGACTGCGGCGTGCCGCTCTCCATCGCGCACGGCCTGGACCGGTTCGCCGAGGCCGATCTGCTGATCGCCCTGCCGGGGGCGGATTTCCGCACCCCGCCCGGCCCCGCCGTGCTCGACGCGCTCAGGGCGGCGCACGGGCGCGGCGCGGTCGTGGCCGCGCACTGCGTCGGCACGTTCGCGCTCGCCGCCGCCGGACTCCTCGACGGCCGGCGGGCGACCACCCACTGGCGGTTCGCGGAACTCCTCGCCGGCCGCCACCCGCAGGTCACCGTGGAACCCGACGCCCTCTACGTCGACGAAGGGAACATCGTCACGGGCGCGGGAGCCGCGGCGGGCTTCGACCTGTGCCTGCACCTGCTGAGGCGGGAGCACGGCGCCGCGCTGGCGAACGGCATCGCCCGGGACATGGTGCTGCCCTCCCACCGCGACGGCGGGCAGGCCCAGTACCTGGCCGCGCCCGTCCCCGGGAACGGACAGGACGAGCGGCTCGCGGCCGTCCTGGGCTGGGCCCGCGAACACCTCCACGAGCCCCTGCCCGTCACGGAACTGGCCCGCCGCGCGATGATGAGCAAACGCTCCTTCGCCCGCCGCTTCACCGCCGCGACCGGCACCACCCCGCACGCCTGGCTGCGGAGCCTGCGACTGGGCAGGGCCGAGGAACTCCTGGAGACGACGGACCTCCCGGTCGAGGAGATCGCCCGCCTGGTCGGCTACGGGAGCGCCGCGGTGCTGCGCGAGCAGTTCGTACGCCGCCGCGGAGTCCCGCCCCGCGCGTACCGCCGGGCCTTCACCCGCACGGCATAGGAAGGGAAGCAGGCGGGCCACCGCCCGCGCCGGGGCGGCGGCGGCCCTACCCGTGCCGCTCGGCCTCCAACGCCTGCACCAGCTGCGGCAGGTTGTCGCCGGCCATGACGAGGGCCAGGTGGTCGTGGAAGTCCCGGCTCGTGACGATCAGGCCGTCGCGGACGCGCAGGACCTGGATGTTGGCCGTCTCGAAGGTCCGGCCCGTCACCCGGTGGCGGACCAGGTAGTCCCACTCGGCGACGACCACCTCCGGGTCGTCGGTCTCCCGTATCACGACGTTGGCCGGGGTCAGTTCCACGGGCGAGGCCGCGGCGACGTGCGCGAGGCGCTCCTCGAGCACCGCGCGGCCCTCGAACCGGCGCGGTCCGACCGGTTCGAAGACGGTCTCCACGACGGCGTCCCGCGCGTAGAGCTCGGCCAACTCCGTGTACCTCCCCGCACCGATGCGCTCCAGCAGCTCTCGGGAGACCTCTCGCGGCGACAGCGTTCCGGGCATGATCAACCTCCGGCGGGATCAGCCACTAGAATCGGACTAGCGGCTCCGTTTTCAACGATACGGACTGGAGACTCCGGTTGTCCAGGGGAGTGATGCCGTCGCCGGCGCGAGGAAGGCGGAAGAGGGATGAGCGGCACTCAGGAGCGCCCGCTGCGGGCGGACGCGGCCCGGAACCGGGCCAGGCTGCTCGACGTCGCCACGGAGGTGTTCACCGGCCGCGGCGTCGGCGTGCCGACCGAGGAGATCGCCCGGGCCGCCGGGGTCGGGGTCGGCACGCTCTTCCGGCACTTCCCCACCAAGGAGGCGCTGCTGGAGGCGGTGATGGTGCGCAGGCTGGAGGAGATGGCGGCCGTGACCGCGCGGCTGGCCGCGCAGGCCGATGAGGCCGAGGCCTTCTTCGCATGCTTCCGCCTGGTGGTGGAACGGTCCGCGGGCAAGAACGAGTTCGCCCAGGCGCTCGCGGCCGCCGGTGTCGACGTGCACGCGGCGCTGCGGGCGCCGACCGAGGAGATCCAGACCCGGCTGGCCGCCCTGCTGTCCGCGGCGCAGCGGGCCGGGGCGGTCCGCCGGGAGCTGCGCCTGCCGGAGCTGCTCGCCCTGCTCGTCGGCGCCGGCGCGATGCTGGAGCAGCTCGGCCCGGACCCCGAGCCCCGGGAGCGCATCTTCGAGGTGGTCTTCGACGGCCTCCGGCCCCGCTGATCGCACCGGCCGCGCGCTGTCCCGTACCGGGCGGCGTCAGGCCGCGGCCGGGTCGGCGGCGAAGACCTGCTTGACGAGGGCGTCCAGCGCCCCGGGGAAGGCCTGGGCCGGGTCCACCGGGGCGTCGCCGGTGGTCAGGCCCGCGGTCAGGGTCTTGGCGCCGTCGGGCGTGCTGTACATCAGGGCTCCGTAGCCGCCGGGGGCGCCGCCGTTGTGGTGGTGGACGGTGCCCCCGTGCTCCGGTCCGAGGTCCTGGACGAACAGGCCGAGGCCGTAGCCCAGTTCCCCGTACGGCGTGCGCATCTCGGCCAGCAGGGGGGCCGGCAGGAGCTTGCCGCCGTTCAGCGCGGAGAAGAAGGTGTGCAGGTCCCGGGTGGTCGTCATCGCGTCACCGGCGCCGAACAGCATGGACGGGTTCTGCCGGGACACGTCGGCCACCTTCCACTCGCCGGCGTCCTGGTAGCGGCAGTAGCCGTGGGCGTACGGCTCCGGGAGCTCGGAGCCGCTGCCGCCGAGCACCGTGTCGCGCAGGGCCAGCGGCCGCAGGATCCGGCGGCCCATCTCCTCGGCGTACGGGCGGCCGGCGACCCGCTCGATCAGCAGGGCAGCGAGGGTGTAGTTGGTGTTGGAGTAGCCGAAGCGCGCCCCCGGCTCGAACCGGGCCGGCTTGGACAGGGCCAGGGCCACCAGCTCCTGCGGGCGGTAGGTGTGCAGCCGGTGGTCCACCCACTCCTTGCCCGTGGCCGGGATCCCCGCATCGAGGGTGCCGTCCTCGCCGTACTCTCCGGTGTAGTTGAACAGCCCGCTGGTGTGCCCGAGCAGCATCCGCACGGTGATCCGCCGGTCCAGCCCGAGCTCGGGCAGGTGGTCGGCGACCGGGGCGTCCAGCCCGGTGCTCCCCTCGGCCACCAGCTGCAGCACCGCGGTCGCGGTGAAGGGCTTGGCGACGCTGCCCGCCCAGAAGTGGCCGTCCGTCGGCGGCTTGGCGCCCTCGCCCGGCCTGCCCACCCCGGCGCTGCCGACCCACTCACCGCGCTCGTCGTGCACGCGCATCTGTATTCCGGCGAAGCCGGCGTCGACGAACGCCTCGATGGCCTTCTGCAGTTCCGGTCGGTCGCTTGCGTTGGCCCGGTCGGCGGCGTTGGCACGGTCGGTCGCGTTGGTCATGGTGGTGCGCTCCTTCGGGGGTCGTCGGATGTCAGAGGCTGCGGGCGGTGATGTCGCCGTAGGCGGTGGTCGCCTTGATGTTCAGGGCGGCGGCGCCTTCGGTGTTGTGGAGCGAGTTGGCGATCCGGCCGTACGAGGTGCCGGCGTCCAGCGAGGCCGGGACCCCGCGGGCGGCGCCGACCGAGATGTCGCCGGAGCGGGTGGTCAGTACGACCGCGCCGCGCACAGCCTCGTCGACGCGGAGGTCGCCCTTCTGCGTGCTGATCTCCGCCGGGCCGCCCAGGCGGCCGACCGAGATGTCGCCGGCCTGGAGGGTGAGGCGGGCGCCGGCGGTCTCGTCGAGCCTGACCAGGCCCTGCGCGCCCTCGAAGGCGACGTCCCCGAGCCGTCCGACGCCCCGGAACTCGGCCGCGGCCGCCTTCGCCTCGACGCGGGAGCCGACGGGCAGTTGGACGCTGACCTCGACCTCCCCCGAGGCGCCGAGCATCTGGTGCTTCGCCGAGGGGGTCTCGATCCGCAGGACCCCGTCGGCGTAGGCGACCGTGGTCCCGTCCGCCGCCTTCACGTCGCGCTCCTTCGAGGGATCGGCGGCTCGGACCTCGACCACGGTGTCGGCCCGGTCGGCGGCGATCAGCTGGATGCGTCCCGCGGCGACGTCGAGGACGACGGCGATCGGGGCGGTGGTGTCGAACTTCTGCACGGCAGTCTCCTGTTGGACTCGCTTGTTGTTTCTGATGACGGAAAAGCTACGTAGCGTTCAGCAATTGCGCAACGACTTCGTTGCGCACGATCCGCATTACAGCTGGTCAAGTGCCTAATATCGTTGCAACAGTTCTGGTTTTAACGCAACGTCAGCCTCCGTGATCGTTGCATTGGATGGAGAGTGAACGCTATGCTGGAGACACATGAGGGAACGTGGAAGGAGATCGCGATGCCGGGAGGCAGGCTCACCCAACAGGAGCGCCAGCAGATCGCGCTGGGGGTGGCCGACGGGCTCGCCTACGCGGAGATCGCCAGACGTCTCGACCGCCCCACCTCGACGGTCACGCGCGAGGTGATGCGCAACGGCGGCCCCGCCGCCTACCGCGCCGACCTGGCCCACCGCGCCACCGAGCGCCGCACCCACCGGCGCCGCAAGGCCGCACCCCGGGGGTCGGAGGCGTCCGCGCACGCCCACGGCCGCGACGCCGAGGCGGTACGCGAGTACGAGGAGGTGTTCGCCACGGTCTTCATGCAGTCGGGGCTGCCCAGGATGACGGCCCGGGTGCTGGCCGGCCTCTACACCACCGACGCCGGCAGCCTCACCGCCGCCGAACTCTCCGCGAGCCTGCAGGTCAGCCCGGCGTCCATCTCCAAGGCGATCACGTTCCTCGAAAGCCAGGGCCTCATCCGCCGCGAACGCGACGAACGGCGCCGCGAGCGCTACGTCGTCGACGACGACGTCCTGTACCAGTCGACGATGGCCAGCGCCCGCGCCACCGCCCACCTCGGCGAGGTCGCCCGGCAGGGGGTCACCGTCCTCGGCCCCGACTCCCCCGCCGCCGCCCGCCTGGAGAACATCGCCCGCTTCATCGACTTCGTCTCCGAGAGCATCGCCCGCGCCGCCGACCAGGCACGCGAGATCCTCCACACGAAGCCCGAAGCGGCGTCCGGGACGGCGTCCGAAGCGGTCTCCGACGGCGCCACCTGAGGCGCCTTCCGACCGAAGGAGCCACGGGCATCCGGTGCCCGCGGAAGTCTTACGCCGTATTTCGCCCGTCCGTTCCCCTTCGGACACCTCGGTCTGCCCTCGCGTACCTGGCCCCGGGCCGCGGGCCGCGTACAGGGTGGGCCCCATGCACGCTGCCGACCGAGACCGAGACAAGAACGCCGACACCGGGCACGGCGGTGCCAGGAACCGGGGTCCCGCCGCGGCCGGGGGCGGAAATCCGCTCCACGCGCTCCGAGGACTGCAGGGCAGCGCGGGGAACGCCGCCGTCGTCCAGTTCCTGCGCCGGGCCGGACACTCCGGGGAGCAGGAGCAGGAGCAGCACCGGCACGGCGCCGGATGCGGTCACGGGACGGAGCAGCCGCGGGTCCAGCGCGCCGCCGTCCAGCGCTCCGCCGTCCACGACGTCCTGCGCGAGGGCGGCCGCCCGCTGGACGATGCCACGCGTACGGACATGGAGGCGCGGCTCGGCGCCGACTTCTCCGACGTACGCATCCACACCGGCGGAGCCGCGAAGGCCTCCGCGGCGGATCTCGGCGCCCGCGCCTACACCTCGGGCAGCCACGTGGTCATCGGGGAGGGCGGCGCGGACAAGCACACCCTCGCCCACGAACTGACCCACGTCATCCAGCAGCGCAAGGGGCCGGTGGCCGGTACCGACCACGGCAACGGCCTGCGGGTCAGCGATCCTTCCGACCGCTTCGAGCGCGAGGCCGAGGCGAACGCCACCCGCGCGCTGTCCGGGAGCGTTCCGGTGAGCCGTGCGGTGCAGCGGGCCGGGGCCGCGGCCGCGCCGGGCCCGGCCGGCGACGCACGCACCGGCGACGCACGCACCGGCGGGGTGCCGCAGGTGCAGCGCATGGAGGCGATCAAGAAGCAGCTCAGCGCGGCGGCGAGCATCTTCGGGCTGCGCCAGGACGAGGTGTCCCCCGGTGCTCCGCGCCAGACGGCGGCCAAGCACATCCGCGACGAGCTCAAGGCGCGCGGCCTCGAAGGGCAGGACACGGTGGGTGCGCGCGTCGCCGATGCCATCGACGGGATCAAGACGGTGGCGGGCGAGCACGGGGCCCGGGACATCCACTCGGTGTTCACGCGGGCCGAGCTGGCGGAGCTCTACGCGATCCCCAGCAACGACCCGCGGGCGAAGGAGGCGCACGAGCGGATCGCCGCGGTGGAGTACGCCTACTGGACGGCCCAGCACCAGGCGAACCCCACGCGGGGCACGCAGATCGCGATCGGTGTGGACGTGCAGACCCGGGTCGGCCTCCAGCAGACGGTCGGCGGCACCACCGCGTACATGCGCCAGTTCCAGGAGGCCTTCCGCAGGGACATGGAGAACAGGTAGCGGACGGCGCGAGGGCTTCAGGGACTTGCGGGACTTCAGCGGCTTCAGCGGCTTCCGCCTTCGAAGGCGGCGACCTCGCGCACGGAATCGGCGATGGCCCGGAAGTCCTTCTTCAGGATGGCGCCGTGGTTGCTGTCGACCTTCGCGCCGAGCCGGATGTTCGGGTTGCGCGCGAAGACCGGCTCGAGGCCCGCGCGGATCTTCTCCTGCTCGTCCCCCTTGCTCCCGAAGGAGGTGCCCGAGGCGAGCACGTACCGCACCGGGACGGTGATGCCGTCCAGGACCGGGCCCAGTTCGCGCTCGCGCGAGAGCCTGCCCAGCTCGATGTTGCTCTCCGCCTGCTCCGCGGCGCTCATCCGCGGGGTCAGGCCCGTCGGGCGCAGCAGCGGCGTGAGCCAGCCGATGCGCCGGAACAGCTTCCGGATCCGCAGCTCCATGGCCTCGTCGAGCCAGTCGTACGGGGCCGCGCCGTCGACCAGGACCGCGCCGAGGGCACGCTCCGGATTCCGTTCGGCCCAGTGCGCGCCGACGACCGCCCCGTAGGACCAGCCGACCACCAGCGCCCGGTCGACGCCCCTGGCCGCGAGTACGGCGTCGACGTCCCGGACGGCGGCCTCGAAGGAGTAGTCCGCCGAACGCCCGGACTTCTTGCCGCGGGCCCGCTCGTCGTACGTGATGTGCCGCCAGTCCGGGCCCAGTTCGTCGATCACCCGCCGCCAGTACCCCTGGGTGGCGAACTGGCCGTTGAGGTAGACCACGGGGATGCCGGGGCCCCCGGAGTCGGTGACGGCCAGGGCCGTGTCGTCGACCGGCACCATACCGGTCCATGCCCGGACGGCATCGGTCGGGGAAGTGTGGTTGTTCTTCATGGTGATGGTGTTCCTCTTCTGAAGGTCGTCGGGGGTCAGAGGCTGCGGGCGGTGATGTCGCCGTGGGCGGTGGTCGCGCGGATGTTCAGGCCGGCATCGGCGCCGACGGCGTTGTGGAGCGAGTTGGCGATCCGGCCGTACGAGGTGCCGGCGTCCAGCGAGGCCGAGACTCCGCGGGCGGCGCCGACGCAGATGTCGCCGGACTCGGTGCGCAGCACGACCGCTCCGCGCACCGCCTCGTTGACGTCGAGGTCGCCCTTGCGGGTGCTGAGCTCGGCGGGACCGCCGAGGCGGCCGACCGCGATGTCACCGGCCTGGAGCGTGAGGCGGGCGCCGGCGGTCTCGTCGAGCTTGACGCTGCCCTGCGCCCCCTGGAACGTGACCTCGCCGAGCCGGCCGACCCCGCGGAACTCGGCCGCGGCCGCCTTCGCCTCGACGCGGGAGCCGGCGGGCAGCCGGACGGTCACCTCGACGGATCCGCAGGGGCCGAGCGTCCGGCGCCCGGCCTCCGGGCTCTCGATCCGCAGCACCCCGTCGGCGTACTCGACGGTGGTCTCCTGCGCCGCCTTCGCGTCGCGGCTCTTCGAGGCGTTCACGGGCCGGACCTCGACCACGGTGTCGGCCCGGTCGGCGGCGATGAACTGGATGCGTCCCGCGGCGATGTCCAGGACGGCGGTGATCGGGGCGGCGGTGTCGAACTTCTGCACGGCAGTCTCCTGTGGGGCTCGCTTGCTGTTTCCGATGAGGGAAAAGCTACGTAGCGTTCACAGATCACGCAACGTATTCGTTGCGCGCGATTGCTATTAATGCAGGTCAGACCCCAAATATCGTTGCAACGGGAGTAGGAGTAACGCAACGTCAGCCATGAAATCGTTGCATTGGATGAAGAGTGAACGCTCCGCGCGTCAGGAGTGCGGCATGGGGAAGGTGTTGAGTTCGGGCTCGGGCAGGGGCGATCGGGTCCAGCCCAGCCGGGTTCCGGCCTCCTGGATGCGGTGGGCGCCGAGGGCCGGGTAGGCGGCCGGGGCGGCGCCGACCGTGCCCGGGACGATGACGCGCACCGCGTGCATGCCCGCGGCCGCGGCCCGCGGGGCGGTGATGTCCACGGTGATGACCTCGTACCCCTTCGCGCGGACCCGGTGGAGCAGGCCGCCGCCGGCGTCCCCGCGCGGCACGTCCGTCCAGCTGCCGGTCTGCCGGTTCCACGCCCAGGGCGCGACCCGGTCGGCCGCTCTGCGGTCCAAGTAGAGCTGCTGCTGGCACAGTTGCTCGACGACGTCCGACGCGTCGTCGCGGTAGGAATCCAGATAGCGGCGGTCGGCGCGCCAGGGTTTGAGCGGGGAAGGCCGGCCCGGAGTCCGGACGTTCGCGGCGGGGTTGTCCAGAGTGCGGCAGGTGAGGTGCAGGGTGTACGCCTCGGCCAGCGCCTTGGCCGCGGCCTCGACGGGGTCGCAGCGGACGGCGAATCCGTACGTCAGCCAGCCCTCGTCCCGGCTGCGCACGCCGGCGGCGAGCACCGGGGCCTCGAACTCGTTCTCCAGGTACGTCAGCCGGATGTCGAAGTCCCGGGCGGCTCCGCGGGTCAGGCCGCGCAGGTACGGGGTCGGCTCCAGGGCGGGCAGCGGCCGGGCGTGGGCCCACCACACGGCGGCCGCGTCGCGCTCGACCACCTCCTCCAGCCCGGCGCGCACCGCGTCCGCGGGAGTGGGGCCCGCGGCGGTGCCGCCGAGGGCGGGGAAGGCGTAGAGCGGCTCCGGCCGCTCGTGCGGCATCCGCCGCCAGGCCGTGTACACGAGGAACGCGGGCACGTGGACGGGCTCGTCGCGATCGGCGAAGCGGCCTTCGATCCAGTGGGCCGGGGAGTCCCGCAGGAAGGGGCGGAACGGGAAGCCGGGGGTCGCGTACTGGCGGGGCGAGTACAGGACGAGCCGGCGGGGGTCCAGCGCGGGGACGCCCCGGCGGGTCAACTCCTCGTGGCTCGCGTAGCGCACCCGCTCCGGGGCCGGGGGTACGGAGCCGCAGAACCGCTCGACGGCTTCCCCCTCGGCGGAGCGGAGGGCCTGACCGGGGCCGGCCCAGGAAGTGCCGAACGCCTGCCGGTCGGCCTGCCACGGCCGGGCCGGGCCGGGGTCGGGCAGATCGCTCACGGCGAGGTGGAGGGCGGGCGGGGTGCCGGCGGGGCCGGTGAGGACCCGCGTGCGGGAGGTCAGGGCCGGGTGCGGGCCGGTGCCCGGCCCCGGACGGCTGTCGCCGTCCGGGCCGGGCTCCGGGCTACGGACGGGTGTCATCGGCTCACACGTACGCCGCGACGCAGTTGTCGACGATGAACTGCTCCGCTTCGACGTAGGCGGCGACGCAGTTGTTGACGACGAACTCCTCGGTGTCGACGTAGGCGGCGACGCAGTTGTCGACGACGAGCTGCTCGTTCATGACGCGTTCCCTTCGGTCGGGCTTCCTCGTCCGGGTCCGGACGAGGCGGGTGGAAGCGGCGTGCCGCTCCCGTCCCGTACGCGGCTCCGGGAGCCCGTACGGAAACCTGTGTGGCGGGCGGTGACCAGTGCGCAGCCGACGCCGGAGGTGACGGCGAGGACCGCGCACAGGGTCCACAGCGCGGTGGCGCCCCAGTGGTCGAGGACCCAGCCGCCGCCCGCGGGGGCCAGGAAGGCGGCGGTCGACCAGGCGCCCCCGTACATCCCCTGGTAGCGGCCGCGCCGGTGGGCGGGGGCGCGGTCGGCCGTGACGGCGATGCCGGCCGGGGCCTGCAGGATCTCGCCCAGTGTCCAGACGAGGACGGTGCAGGCGAAGGCCGCGACGCTGTCCGCGAGCATCGTCAGGCCGAAGCCCCAGCCGAGGAGCAGGCCCGCGGCGAGCAGGACCATGGCGCGCGAGCGTCCGCCGACCAGCCGGGTCAGGGGGATCTGCAGGGCGACGACCATCAGCCCGTTCGCGGCGCTGACCAGGCTGTACATCTCGGGCGAGTGCCCTTCGCGGGTCATGACGACGGGCAGGGTGGAGGACCCCTGTTTGAAGACGAGGGCGAAGAGGGTGGTCATCAGGACGAAGAGCATGAAGGAGCCGTCGCGGTGTACCGGCGCCGGCTTCGTGCCGGACTCCGTCGCGGCCGTGGCCTCGGGGCGGGCGGGACGGGCGGGGTGGGAGGGACGGGTTTCGGGGACCTTCGCCAGCACCAGGATCCCGCAGAGCAGCGTCGCGGCCGCGTCGGCCAGGAAGATCAGGGTGTAGCCGTGGCTGACCATGAGGCCAGCCAGTACCGCCGCGATCGCTCCTCCCGCGTTCAGCGCCCAGTAGTTCAGGGCGAAGGCCCGCTGGCGGTCCTCGGGCCGGACGAGGTCCGTGAGCGACGCCTGCATGGCCGGCCGGACCGCGGTGGCGCCGAGCCCCACGGCCAGGGCCGAGGCGGCCACGGCCCACGCCGCGCCGCTCACGCCGAGCAGGGCCATGCTCGCCGCCGTCCAGAGGTGTGCGGCGAACATGGTCGTACGGCGCCCGATCCGGTCGGCGAGCGCTCCGCCCAGGAAGGTGCCGGCGATCCCGCCGAGCCCGACGAGGGACAGGACGAGCCCCGCGTACGAAGCCGAGTAGCCGCGTCCGGCGGTCAGCGACAGGGCCAGCATGGGACCGGCGAAGCCGCCGATCCAGTTCACCAGGACGCTCAGCCAGATCCACCAGAACGCCGGCGGCAGGCCGCGGACGGCGGCCGGGGCCCGCAGCCGCGCCCCTGCCGGGCGGGTCACCGGCTGCCGGCCGGGTCCGTGGCCGGCCGGCGGTGCGGGAGGGCGAACCGCGGCCGGACCGGGGCCCCGCCGTCGGCCTGCCCGGCCAGCTCTTCCAGGAGTCCGGGCTCGCGGGCGGCGGTGACCAGGACCTCGCGCAGCGCCTCGTACCAGTCCCGCGCGCCCTCCTCGGTGGTGAACCTCGGCAGGCCCTGGCGTACGAGGGGGTGGCTGCGGGCCAGGTGGCCGAGCAGCCGGCGCAGCAGGTCGCCGGCGGAGGGCAGCCGGGTGCCGAGGGTCAGGTGGGCCGAGGGCCGGCCCTCGACCGCCTTGACGGTGTGCCACCAGCCGCGCGGCAGGTAGAGCACGTCGCCCTCGGTCAGCTCCCCGGACCAGGTGGCGGCGCCTTCGGCCGGCGGGGGCGGGGTGCTGAGTACACCGACGGGGTATTCCTCGGTCGGCGGGTGGACGTCCCAGTGCTTGGCGCCCTCGACCTGGAGGATGAACACGTCGTGGTCGTCCCAGTGCGTGTGGAAGCCCTGTTCGGCCCCGCCGAGGTTCACGTAGAGGTTGGCCTGGACGAGGGAGCGCAAGGCGCCCTCGACCGCCGTGACCAGGGCGCGCAGCGGGGCGTGGAGTTCCTCGATGCCGTCGACGACGAGGGTGCTGCCGGCGCTGAGCGTCTCGTACAGCCGGTCCGGGCGCAGCCGCGCGGGGCGCCCGCGCGGGGACAGCTGGGGGACGGGCTCTGCGCAGGAGGCCAGGGGCACGCCGTCGGCGGACCGCACCAGGTGGATGCGGGACGCGTCGGTGCGGGCCGCCGCGAGCACCTCGTTCAGCTGGGACCAGCCGAAGAGATCGCGGAAGCGGCCTTCGCGCCCTCTGATCACGACGGGCGCGGTCGCCAGCCGGTGGCGGAGGAACTCCGTCTCGGCGAGCGGCGACAGCAGGCCGGCGAGCCCGTCGGCGGGGGCGCAGCGCTCTGCGCCCGCCTCGAGAGTTTCCACAGCTGCTCCGGGTTCCTCGGTGGGGGGTCGGGTGGGCGGGGAGAGGTGCGGCGGATCAGCCGGCCGACGGGACGGGGGCCCCTGCTGCCAGGGTGTCCCGGATCAGGGCGTGGGGAGGCTGGGCCACCAGGTAGAAGTGGTCGCCCTCTACGGCCTGTTCACGGACCCCGCCCGTGGTCAGCTCGCTCCAGGGCCGGCAGTCGGCGTCCGCGTCGGCGTCGCCGGTGATGGTGGTGACCGGGCAGCGCAGGCTCGGGCCGGAGCCGGGGGCGGGGGCGTAGGTGTGGAACATGCGCGCGTCCGCCCGTACGTACGGCAGGACCAGCTCCTGGAACTCGGGGTCCGCGGCCAGTTCGGGGTCGGTGCCGCCCAGGGTGAGGAGCCGTTCGACCACGGCCGGATCGTCCTCCTCGTCCGGATCGGCCCAGTCCTCGGGGGACGGGTACGGGGCGTCGCGGGAGCCCGACGCGAACAGGTGGACGGGGTTGATCCCGCGGGCCTCCAGTGCCGCGGCGGCCTCCAGGGCGATCGGCGCGCCCATGCTGTGGCCGAACAGGGCGAGGGGGCGGTCGGCCAGGGGGGCCACGGCGTCGGCGACGGCACGGGCGAGCTCGCGCAGGTCGCTCGCCGGGGGCTCGGCGAGGCGTTCGGCGCGGCCGGGGTAGCGGACCGCGTACACCTCGACCCCGGGGATCCGGTGGCCCCAGTCCCGGAAGAAGGAGGCGGATCCCCCTGCGTGGGGGAAGCAGACCAGGCGGGCGACAGGGTCGGTGACGGGAGCGGCGCGGTGCAGCCAGAGGGCGGTGTCGGCGGTCATGGCGTCGGCGGCGTTGTGGGAGGTCGCATTGTCGAGGGTCGCGTTGTCGAGGATCGCGTTGTCGGTGGTCACTTGGCGGCCTCCTGAGCCGGATCCTGCCGCCGGGCGCGCAGGACGCGGGCGCGTCGTGCGGCGGCGCGGCGCTCGGCCTGGTCGGTGCCGTCGGGGCCTTCGGTGCCACCGTCGCCCTCGCGCAACATCGCGGCCTGCGCGGCGACGGTGGTGTGCTTGAACAGCGCGATCACCGGCGGCCGTTTGCCGGTATGCCGCTCCAGGGCCTCGCGGAGCTGGAACATCGCGAGGGAGTGGCCGCCGAGGTCGAAGAAGTTGACGTCCAGCGGCACGTGCGGGGTCTTCAGCACCTCGGACCAGGCGGCGGCGACCATCGCGGTCAGGTCGCCCGGGGACACCGGCGCAGGGGCCGCGGGGGCGGCAGGGGCACCGGGCGCGGGGGCGGGCTGTTCGACGGCCCGGGCCTGCAGAGCCGCCCGGTCGGCCTTGCCGTTGACGGTGCGGGGGAAGGCGTCGAGGACGACGATCCGGGCGGGGACCATGACGGCGGGCAGCCGGGTGGCGAGCAGCTCGCGCAGGACGTCGGGGGCCGGAACCGGATCGGAGGGGGCCAGGACGAAGCCGGTCAGCGAGGTGCCGGCGGCGTCCGGCACGACGACCGCCTCCCGCACTCCGCGCAGGACCGACAACTCCGCCTCGATCATGGGGAGTTCCACCCGGTGGCCGCGGATCTTGACCTGGTGGTCGCGGCGGCCGTGGAAGGCGAGCGTGCCGTCCGCGTTCCAGCGGGCGCGGTCGCCCGTACGGTACATGCGGGCCCCGGGCGCGTCCGCGAAGGGGTCGTCGAGGAAGGCGCGGGCGGTGGCGTCCGGCCGGCCGTGGTAGCCGCGGGCCACCCCGGCGCCGCCGATGAACAGCTCGCCCTCGGTGCCGGCCGGCACCGGGCGCAGCGCGTCGTCGAGCAGGTAGAGCCGTACGCCGGGCACGGCCCGGCCGATGGACACGGGGCCGGGGGCGTCGAAGCGCCGGTAACTGGCCCAGACGGTCGCCTCGGTGGGGCCGTACTCGTTGACCAGGGCGGCGGTGCCGGTGCGCAGGGCGAAGTGGCGCTCGACGAGTTCGGGCGGCAGGGGTTCGCCGGCCACGATGACGGTGTCGAGGGAGCTCAGGCGGTCGCCGCCGAGGGAGCGCGCGGCGTCGAGCAGGACGCCGTAGAGGGACGGCACGCACAGCAGCCGGGTGACCCGGTGGCGTTCGACGAGCTCGACCAGCCGCTCCGGGTCGCGGACTTCGTCCGGGGTGGCGACGACCAGGTGGCCGCCCGCCGTGAGGGTGCCCCAGAGTCCGGCCACGGAGGAGTCGAAGGCCAGCGGGGAGACGAGGAGGAAGACGGGCTGCCCGGGGTAGACCGTGCGCCGGGCAAGGGTGGAGGCGGCCAGCTGGCCGTGCTCGACGACGACGCCCTTGGGCTCGCCGGTGCTGCCCGAGGTGTAGATGAGGTACGCGGCGTCTTCGGCCGCCACCGGGACACCGGGCGCCACCGGGACACCGGGCGACTCCGGTTCGCGTGCACCGCCCCGGCCGGCGGCGGGGCCGGCTGCCGACCGCCGGCCCTCGGGCCCGGCGTCGACCAGGGGCACGCCGAGCCCGGTGAGGCGCCGGCCTGAGGCGCCGGTGACGAGGACGGCGTCGACCTGGGCGTCCGTCAGGATGTCGATGACGCGCGAATCGGGGTGCGAGACGTCCACGGGTACGTACGCGGCTCCGCAGCGCATCGCGCCGAGCACGGCGGCGACCATCGCGAGGGAGGGCTCGACGAGCACGCCGACGCGTCCGCCGCGGCGGACGCCCGCCTCGGCGAGCGAGGCCGCGACGCTCGCGGCCCAGGCGTCGAGGTCCCCGTACGTGATGCTGCTCGCGCCACTGCTGACGGCGGTGCGGGCGGGGCCGGTCCGGGCGAATCCCGCGACGAGTTCGTGGACCGGCGGGCGCGGGCCGACGGGCAGCGGAGCGCCGCCTGCGGCGGGGCGGAGCACGTCGGCCGGGGGGCTCTGAGGGGTGGTCAGGGTCGGCGTGGCCATCAGGAGTCCTCCGCTGTTCGTCGGGTCGGCGGAGAGCCGGCCCGCGTCTTCAGGAGCTTCATGGCACACACATTGCCAGACGAGTCACAATTGTGGCAACCTCTTGCCAGGCTTGGAAAGTCAATCCGGTGAACCGGAATCCCCAAGGAAGGGCAAGAGCCATGACGGAAACCCTGCAGGCACGGACCGGTGTGACGGTCACCCCCCTGACCGGCAACATCGGCGCCGTGATCGGCGGCGTGGACGCGGGCGGCGCGCTGAGCGACGAGACGGTCGCCCGGATCCGCGCGGCACTGCTCCAGTACAAGGTGATCTTCTTCCGCGACCAGGACCTGGACTACGCCGAGCAGACGGCCTTCGCCTCGCGCTTCGGCAAGCTGACGCTGGGACACCCGATCTACGACGCCCCCGAAGGCCGTCCGAACCTGCGGGAGATGGACTCCAAGCAGGGCACGCGCGCCAATCACTGGCACACGGACCTCACCTTCATCGAGCGCCCGCCGGCCTTCGCGTTCCTGCACAGCAAGGTGATCCCGCCGGTGGGCGGGGACACCGTGTGGGCCAACGCCGCGACCGCGTACGCCGCCATGCCCGCGGAGCTGCGCCGCTTCGCCGACCAGCTGCGGATCGTCCACAGCAACGACTGCGACTTCACCGACGACACCGTCATCGAGCGCGGGGCCTACATCTCGACCCCGTACGAGGCGGAGCACCCCGCGGTCCGGGTCCACCCCGAGACGGGCGAACGGTCCCTGCTGCTCGGCGGATTCGCCCGCCGGGTGGTCGGGTACGCCCCGCAGGCCTCCCGCGACCTGATCAGGGTCATGCAGGAGTACCTGACCAAGCCGGAGCACACCGTGCGCTGGCAGTGGCGCGTCGGCGACATCGCCATCTGGGACAACCAGTCGACGGCGCACTACGCGATCTACGACTACGGCAACCAGTACCGCCGCGGCGAGCGCGTCACGGTCGTGGCCCCCACCCCGGTCGGTGTCGACGGCCGGCCCAGCGTGGCGCTGCGCGGCGACACCGACGCCTACAGCACGGGCCTGAGCTGAGCGGGCGGGCGCCGCTCGGACACGGAAGACCACGACCTCGGACATGACGGAGACACAGGTGCGCACATCTCCTTACGGAACCTGGACCTCACCGATCGGCGCCGCCGCGGCGGCCGCCGGTCAGAAGAAGGTCGAGTGGGCCGCTTTCATCGGCGAGGAGGTGTGGTGGACCGAGTGGCGCCCCGGCGAGTCGGGACGCGTGGCGCTGGTGCGCCGGGCTCCCGACGGCTCGGTCGGCGACGCGCTGGGGCCCGGGTGGAACGTGCGCACCCGGGTCATCGAGTACGGCGGGCGGCCGTGGCTGCCGCTGGGCGCGGATCCCGCCGCCGGGTTCGTGTTCACCCACTGGGACGACCAGCGGGTGTACCGGGCGGTGCCCGGCGGCACTCCGGAACCGATCAGTCCGGAGCCCGTTCTGCCCGGCGGAGCACACTACGCCGACTTCTCCCTCGTCGGGGACGAGGTCTGGTGCCTGCGCGAGGTGGCCCTCACCCCGGACCGCGCCGAGGTCCGCCGGGACCTCGTCGCACTGCCGCTGGACGGCGGCGCGGCCTCGGATCCGGCGGCCGTACGGGTCCTGGCCGCGAGCCACCACCTGATGACCGGCCCCAAGGTCTCCCCGGACGGCCGGTACGCGTGCTGGCTCGGGTGGGACCACCCGCGGATGCCCTGGGACGGCACGGAGCTGATGTGCGCGCCGGTCGGCCCGGACGGCACGCTGGGGCCCGCCCGCGTGCTGGCGGGCGGACCGGGCGTGGCCGTCAGCCAGGCCGAGTGGGCCCCGGACCGGCCGGGTGTGCTGTACGTGCTGAGCGACACCAGCGGCTGGTGGAACCTCCACGAGCTGGGCCTGGACGGCTCCTCCCGTCCGCTGTGCGCGCGGGAGGAGGAGTTCGGCGAGGCGCTGTGGCGCATCGGGGCGCAGTGGTTCCTCCCCGTGGGCGGCGGCCGGATGTTCGTCACGCACGGGGTGGGCGCCCGGCGGCTCGCCCTGCTGGGGGCGGACGGTTCGCTGCGGGACCTGGACTGCCGGGCGGAGCTCACGGAGTGGGCGGCGCTGGCCACCGACGGCCGCCGGGTGGTGGCCGCGGCCGCCGGCCCGCGCAACCGGGGCACGCTGCTGCTGATGGGGCAGGACGGCGGGGAGCCGGAGGTGCTGCGCGCGGCGGACACCGCCCACGCGGACCACCTGCCCCCGGGCTACCACGAGGTGTTCCGCGGCCCCGGGGGCGAGGAGGTGCACGCGTACGTGTACCCGCCGCACAACCCCGGCTTCACCGCCCCGGAGGGGGAACTGCCCCCGTACGTCGTGCAGGCGCACGGCGGTCCCACCACCCGCAGCCAGCTGGTGGCGGACCTCTCCACCGCCTTCTTCACCAGCCGGGGCATCGGCGTGGTGGACGTCCAGTACGGCGGATCCACGGGCTTCGGGCGCGACTACCGCGAACGGCTGCGGGAGGGCTGGGGCGTGGTCGACGTACGCGACTGCGCGACCGCGATCCGCGGGCTGGTCGCGCAGGGGAAGGCCGATCCGGAGCGGATCGGCATCCGCGGCGGCAGTGCGGGCGGCTGGACCGCCGCCGCCTCGCTGGCCGCCGAACCGGAGCTGTACCGGGTCGCGGGGATCTACTTCCCGCTCCTGGATCCGGAGGAGTGGCGGGCGCAGGGCACGCACGACTTCGAGTCGCGCTACCTGGAGAGCCTCATCGGCCCCTGGCCGCAGGCCGCCGCGCGCTACGCGCAGGTGTCGCCGCTGCGCCGGGCCGGCCGGGTGCGCGCGCCGTTCGTCCTGCTGCAGGGCCTCGAGGACACGGTCTGTCCCCCGGTCCAGGCCGAGAGCTTCCTGGAGCGGATGCGGGAGAACGGCGTGCCGCACGCGTACCTCGCGTTCGCGGACGAGCAGCACGGCTTCCGCAAGGCGGAGACCTTCGTCGCCTGCTTCCACGCCGAACTCTCCGCCTACGGGCAGGTGTTCGGCTTCGAGGCGCCGGGCGTGCCCCGGGTGGACCTGTCGGTGGCGCGGCGGACCTGACCCGCCCGCCCGGTACGAGGAAGCCGCCCCCCGGATGATCCGGGGGGCGGCTTCCTCGTACCGGCGGGCGGGTGCGCTCAGCCGGCCTCGGCCGCGGCGGGGTCCGGTGCCCGGGAGGCGAGGGCGGTGACGACCTCGGTCTGGCGGTCGAGGGTACGGGCGAGGAGCAGTTCGCGGATCGGTACCCGCACCCCCAGGTCCGCGCTGAGCCTGCGCGCGAGGCGGGTGACGAGCAGTGAGTCCCCGCCGAGCGCGAAGAAGTCGGCGGTGGCGGCGATGTCCTGGTGGCCGAGCAGCTCGGACCAGAGCCCCGCGACCCGCGCGGGCACGTCGAGGGGGGCCGGCGCCGCCGACTGCTCGGCGGGGGCGGCGGACTCCGGCCGCGGGGCCGCCGGGTCGGGGGCTCCCGCGACACGACGGGGCGCGTCGGGCCGCGGCGCGGCCTCGGGGGCGGTCCGGCGCGGCCCGGCGAAGGGGTAGCCGGGCAGGCGGACGGGGCGGCCCCGGTCGCAGAGGCGGGCGACGGCGAGCGGCTGGCCCATGGTCCAGAGCGTGCCCAGCGCGGCGAGCACGTCCTGCGCCTCGGCGGCGCGGCCGGCCGCCAGCGGGACGGCGGCCAGATCCGCGGCCTCCGCCAGGGCCGACAGGGTCCGGCCGGGACCGGCCTCCACCACCAGCGCGCCGGGCAGGTGCCGGGCGAGGGCGTCGAGTGCCCGGGTGAAGTGCACGGGGTTGCGGGCCGCGGCGGCGAAGGAGTCCGCGGCGACCTCGGTGCCGGGCAGGACGAGCCGGCCGTCGTTGGCGGCCCACGGCAGGGCCGGCGGGTGCACGGCGGTCCGGGCCAGCTCCGCGGCGAGCAGCGGGACGGCCGGCTCGATGAGGGACGAGTGGAAGGCCCGGCCGGTGCGCAGCCGGTGCGTGGCGACGCGTCCGGCGAGCCAGGTGTCGAACTCCTCGACCGCCCGGGGGGTGCCGGCCACGACGCTGGCGTCCGGGGAGTTGACCGCCGCGAGCTCCACCGGCAGGCCGCAGGCGGCCAGCAGCTCGCGGGCCGCGTCCTCGCCGCAGCCCAGGGCGAGCATGGCGCCCTCCGGGCAGTCCTGCATGGCGCGTCCGCGCAGGGTCACGAACCGGGCGGCGTCGGGCAGTTCCAGCACACCCGCCACGCAGGCCGCGGTGATCTCGCCGAGGCTGTGGCCGATCACGGCGCGGGGGACCAGTCCGAGGCCGCGCAGCGCGGCGGCGACGGCGTACTCGACCGCGAACAGCGCGGGCTGGGCCAGCCGGGTCCGCGCGAGCTCCTCCTCGGGGAACGCGGGGTCGTGCAGGGCGCGCCCGAGTTCCGCGGCCAGGCCGGGCTCGAAGGCGGCGAGGCAGTCGGCGAGGGCCTCGGAGAAGCCGGGCAGGGCTTGGGCGAACGGCAGGGCCATGCCGGGGCGCTGGGCTCCCTGGCCTGGGAAGGCCAGCACGAGGGGGGCGGGTCCGGCCTCCGGGGAGCGGCCGCGCACCACGCCGGCGCCGGTGGTGAGGCGGTCGGCGAGGTCGGCGGTGGTGCGGACCGCCACGGCGAGCCGTTCGGGCAGGGCGCTGCGGCCGGTGGCGAGGGTGCGGGTGACGTCGGCCGGGTCGGCGGCGTGGGCGGCGAGGTGGCGGCCGAGGCGGTCGGCGGAGCGCGCGAGGGCCTCGCCGTCCGCGGCGGAGAGCAGGGCGAGGTGTCCGGCCCGCGGCCGGTCCTCCTCCTCGGGCCGGGCGGCGGGGGCGGGCGGCGCCTCGACCACGGCGTGCGCGTTGGTGCCGCCCACGCCGAAGGAGCTGACCCCGGCGCGCCTCGGCTCGGGGCCCGACCACGGCGCGGCGGCGGTGGGGACGTACAGCGGCGAATCCTCGGTGTCCAGGAGGGGGTTGAGCCGGGTGAATCCCGCGACCGGCGGGATCACGCCCTCGCGCAGCACGAACAGGGCCTTGATCAGTCCGGCGAGTCCCGCGGCGTTGTCGAGGTGTCCGGTGTTCGACTTGAGCGCCCCGACGGCGACCTGCCCCGGGGCGGCGCCCGCCGTGCGCAGGGCCGAGGAGGCGGCGGACCACTCGATGGGGTCGCCGACCCGGGTGCCGGTCCCGTGCGTCTCCAGGTAGCCGATGCTCGCGCCGTCGACGTCCGCCGCCTCCAGGGCGGCCCGGATGACGGATTCCTGTCCGTCGGCGGAGGGGGCGTAGTAGCCGGCCTTGGCCGAGCCGTCGTTGTTGACGGCCGTGCCGAGGACGACCCCGTACGGCTCCAGGCCGTCCGCGAGCGCGTCCTCCAGGCGCCGCAGGACGACGCAGGCCACCCCGGAGCCCGCCACCACGCCGTCGGCGCTCTCGTCGAAGGGCCGGCACTCCCCCGCGGCGCTGTGGATGCCGCCGGGTACGTGCAGGTGCCCGGCCTGGGGGTAGGCGACGCCGGCGCCCACGACGAGGGCCTGGTCGCACTCGCCGTTCAGCAGCGCCTGGACGGCCGTGTGGAGGGCGACCAGGGAGGAGGAGCAGGCGGTCTGGACGGCGATCGCGGGCCCGGTCAGGTTGAGCTTGTAGGAGATGAGGCTCGCCATGAAGTCCGGCTCGTTGCCGTGGATGGCGTCTTCGAGGGTCATGGGGTCGAGCCCGCCGCCGGCCAGCATGGCGCGCAGGTAGCCGCTGCCGGCGGCGGAGGCGTACACGCCGGTGGTGAGCGTGGTGTCGAGGGGGCCGGCTCCCGCGTCCTCCAGGGCCGCCCACGCGCACTCCAGCATCAGCCGGTGCTGCGGGTCCATCATCTCGGCCTCGCGCGGGCTCACCCGGAACAGGGCGTTCTCGAAGCGGTCGGCGTCGGGGAGGTGCCCGTGCACCGGTACGAAGTCGGGGTCGTCCAGCAGCCTTCGGGACACCCCGGCCCCGCTCAGCCGCTGCGTGTCGTACCGCGTGGTGAGGACCCGTCCCTCCACCAGGGCCTCCCACCATCCGGCCAGGTCGGACGAGCCGGGAAACCGGCCGGAAACCCCGGTCACGGCTATGTCGAGGGAACGGTCGCGCGTCATGTAGCCACCTTCGGTCAACCTGTGCGGCGCCCTCCTGGGCCGGAGGGCGGTGGTCCCGGCCGCCGCCGGAAGTTCGCCAGGACCGATCAACAAGGTTGCCAGATCAGGCAACTCGATGGCAATCTTCTTGCCATCGTCTTGTCCGACAGATGGGTAACCGGAACAGAGGGGAGAGGGACGGCGTGCGACCAGATCCGAAGTGGACTGCCGGCCCGCGGAACACCGCGCCCGGCGGGGGGCTGCACGAGGCGTTCGCCCGCAGGGCGGCGATGCGCCCCGAGGCCGTCGCCCTCGTCGAGGGGGACCGCGCCACCACGTACGCGGAACTCGACGCGACGGCCGACGCCTGGGCCGCACTGCTCGCCGCCGCGGGGGTCGCGCGCGGCTCGCTCGTGCCGGTGCTGCTGCCCAGGAGCACGGAGCTGGTCACCGCGCTCCTCGCCGTCCTCAAGACGGGGGCGGCCTACGCCCTGTTGGCCCCCGACTGGCCCGCGGACCGGGTCCGGGACGTCCTGCGCGACCTGGACCCGCCCCTCCTCATCGCCCCGGGCGCCGCCGCGGCGCCCGAGGGCCACGCGCCGCCCGTGTGGTCACCGCCGTCCGGGAAGGCGGCGGCGCCCGCCGGCTTCTCGCCCGCGGCCGTCGACGGCGCGGACGCGTGCTGCGTCTTCTTCACCTCCGGAACCACGGGCCGGCCCAAGGGCGTGCTCAGCCCGCACCGGGCGACCGCGCGCCTCTTCCAGCCGGGGTCCTTCGCCGAGTTCACCGCCGAGACGGTGATGCCGCTGGCCGCCGCCACCCCCTGGGACGCCTTCTCGCTCGAGCTGTGGTCCGTCCTGCTCAACGGCGGCACGTCGCTGATCGTGACGGACCCCTACCTCTCCCCCTCGGCCCTGGGCGAGGCCGTGTCCCGGCACCGCACGGACACCGTCTGGCTGACCGCCAGCCTCTTCAACATGATCGTGGACGAGGCTCCGGAGGCCTTCCGCGGACTGCGCCAGGTCGCCATCGGCGGGGAGCGCCTCTCGCCCGGCCACGTCCGCCGGTTCCTGCACCGCCACCCCGAGACCGTGCTCCTCAACGGCTACGGGCCGGTCGAGTCCACGGTGTTCGCCACCACGCACCGCGTCACCGCGCCCGACTGCGACCTCCCCGGCGGCATTCCCCTCGGGCGTCCGGTGCCCGGCACGCAGGTCCACGTCCTGGACGGGGACCGGCCGTGCGCGGTGGGCGAGACCGGGGAGATCTGCCTCGCGGGCGACGGGCTCGCACTCGGCTACCTGGGCGACGCCGTACTCACCGCGCGGAAGTTCACCCGGGTGCGGATCGACGGGGTGGACGTCCGCGTCTACCGCACCGGCGACCTCGGCCGCTGGGACCGGGACGGTCTGCTGCACTACCGGGGCCGCTCCGACCGTCAGCTGAAGATCCGCGGCCACCGGGTCGAGCCGGCGGAGGTCGAGCGCCAGGTGGAGCGGCTCCTGCCCGCCGTACGCCACTGCCGGGTGCTCGCCCGCGCGGACGCCGCCCACGGCGAGCGCGAACTGGTCGCCTTCTGCGTGCCGGTGCGGCCGCGGGACCCGCTGGACGGGGCGCTCGCCGTGCTGCACGAGGGGCTGGTCGCCTACCAGCGGCCCGCCGCGGTGATCGGCGTCGAGGCCTTCCCCGTCACCGCGCAGGGCAAGCTGGACGAACGGGCCCTGCTGGCGCTGGCCGCCGGAGCCTCGCCGGACGGGTCCGGCGAGGCTGCGGCGACGCGTCCGGCGCCGCCCGGCGTACGGCCCGAGGAGCTCGGGGACCCGGTGGTCCGGGCCGTCGCGGAGTCCTTCGCGTCCGTGCTGGAACTCGACGCGGTCCCCCTCGACGTGCCCTTCGTGCGGCTCGGCGGGACCTCGCTCGGCGCGGGCCGGCTCTGCGCACGGCTCGCGGCCCGGCTCTCCCGGCCGGTCCCGGTCTCCTGGCTGTACCAGGATCCGACGGCCGCCGGGCTCGCGCGCCGGCTGGCCGCCGCACCGGCGCCGGCCCCCGTCCCGGTCCCGGTCCGTGCCGACTCCGCGCGGACGCCGCTGTCGGCCATGCAGCTGACGTACCTCACCCCGCAGCTGCTGGATCCGGCGGACCGCACCGGGCACTGCCTGCTGACCTGGGCGATCGAGGGCGGGTTGGACCGGGACGCCCTGGAGGCGGCGATCGCCGAGGTGCACCGGCGGCACGAGTCCCTGCGCGCCGCCTACGTGCTCGACCCGCGGCCCGCGGCGGCGCTCGTGGACATCCCCCCGCCGCCGCTGGAGGTGCTGTCCCCCCGGGAGTCCGTCGCCGCGGCGGCCCGCTCGGCGCGCGCCGAACTCGCCGGGGAACTGGCCCCGGACGTCGGGGAGGTGTGGCGCACCGTGCTGGTGCCCGTCGAGGGCGGGGCGCCGGGCGAGGACACCGCGGTGTTCGGCTGCGTGGTCCACCACGTGGCCTTCGACGGCTGGTCGGAGGGGGTCCTCGCCGAGGACCTGAGCACCGCCTACCGCACGGCGGTGGCCTGCGGCACCGCCGAACTGGGCCCCCGTCCGACGCTCGCGGCCGTGCACCGGGAGCGCGAGGCGCGCCGCCTGGAGGCCGCGGCCGAGAGCCACCACGCCTACGTGCGGGCCGAGTTGGCGGCCGTACCGGCGATGAGCTGGCCGGTCGGCCCCGAGCCGCTGGAGGCGGGGGCGCCGGGCCTGGTGGAGGCGGCGCTGGACGCCGACTCCCTCGCCGGGGTCGATGCCGCGGCCGCCGCGGCGGGGGTCACCCGCTTCGTCGTCCTGCTCTCCCTGTGGGCGGCGAGCCTGTCGGAGGCGACCGGGCAACGGGACTTCGCCGTCGGCGTCCCCGTCGCCCAGCGCGACGGCCCGGAGCTGGAGCAGGCCGTCGGATGCCACATCAACATGCTGTGCCTGCGGCTGCGCGGGGCGGCGCTGGACGGGGACGGGGCCGCCGTCGAGCGGGTCGCCGCGACCGCGGCGCGGGCCTTCGCGGCGCAGGACGTGCCGTTCGCGGACGTCCTGTCGCTGGTGGACCCGCCGAGGAACGGCCGGCCCCCGCTGTACCAGACGCTCTTCGCCTGTCAGGACAACGCCGCGCCCCGGCTCGACCTCGTGGGCGCGAACACCGCCCTGCTGCGCCAGCCCTACCTGGGCCTGCCGCTGGAACTGCACACCGAGCTGTGGCCCGCGGGCGACGACGGGCTGCTCGTGCACACCGCCTTCCGGCCGGACTCCGTCGCGGAAAGCACCGCGCGGGAGGTATCCAAGCGCTTCGCGGAGCGGGTGCGCACCCTTTTCCCAGGAGTCACGCCATGACGACGACCCTCGTATCCCCCGACCTGCTGACCGACCCCGACCTGCACGCCTGCGGTGATCCGCACGCGGTGTGGCGGTGGATGCGGTCCAACGCCCCGGTACACCGCCACGAGGCGTCACGGCAGCTGCCCGCGTTCTGGTCGCTGACCCGCCACGAGGACATCCGGTCCGTGTACCGGGACGCGGCGGCCTTCAGCTCGGCGCGCGGCGTACTGCTGCGCCAGGGCGACGACCCCGGCGGCGGCATGACGCTCGCGCTGACCGACGCACCGCGGCACAAGCAGCTGCGCGGCCTGATGGCGGACTGGTTCAACACGCGCTCCGTGCGCGGCCTGGAGGGCTACGTCCGGGCGGCGACCCGCAGCGTCCTGGGACGGGCCGTGGAGCTCGGCTCGTGCGACTTCGCACACGACGTGGCGGGGCGGCTGTCGCTGTCGGTGATCTGCCACATCCTGGGCATCCCCGAGCGGGACCACGAGGACCTGTACCGGTGGACGAACGAGGCGTTCGAGGCCCATGCGTCGCTGGTCTCGCACCCGATGCTCGTCGAGTACTTCATGGAGCTGCTCTACCGGCGGATGGAGGAGCCGACCGACGACCTGCTGAGCTCCCTCGTCAACGGCACGGTGGACGGCGAGCTGCTGACCGAGGAGGAGGCGCTCTTCAACTGCGAGAACCTCATCGGGGCCACCGAGAACGGGCGGCTGGCCCTGATCGGGGGCATGCAGGCCTTCCTGGAGCACCCGGAGCAGTGGCGGCGGCTGGCCGCCGACCGGAGCCTGATGCCCGGCGCCGTCGAGGAGGTCCTGCGCTGGACCTCCAGCGCGACGCACAGCATGCGCGTCGCCACCCGCTCGGCGGAGATCCGGGGTACGCGGATCGAGGCCGGCGACCGCGTCGTCCTGTGGCTGCCCTCGGCCAACCGCGACGAGGACGTCTTCACCGATCCGTACCGGTTCGACATCGCCCGCAGCCCCAACCGGCACATCGCCCTGGCCGCCGGAGAGCACTTCTGCATCGGCAGCACGCTGGCGCGGGCCGAGATGCGCGTCCTGTTCACGGAGCTGCTGGACGGCGTGGGCGCGATCGAGCAGAGCGGCCCCGCGCGCCGGCTGCGGTCCCTCGAGGTGGGCGGCCCGGAGAGCCTGCCGGTCCGCCTCACCGCGAAGTGACGGCCGTACGGGACCGTCGGGCCGGTCGGGCCCCCCTTTCCCAGACCCACATCACCACGACCCGTCCAGGAGTGAAGACATGACGGACAAGAAGGAACGGCCCGCCCTCGTGCACCTGTCGCACCCCGCCGGGGTCGCCCCCAGCTCCGGGTACACCCACGTGGTCACGGGGCCGGGACGGGTGGCCGCCATCGCCGGCCAGATGCCGTTCGACGCCGACGGCGAACTGGTCGGCCCCGGCGACCCCGCCGCCCAGGCCCGGCAGGTGTTCGCCAACATGGCGGGCTGCCTCGCCGCCGCCGGAGCCACGTTCGACCACGTCGTCAAGCTGACCTACTTCGTGACCGACATCGCCTTCGTCCCGCAGATCCTGGCCGCGCGGGACGAGTTCATCGACACCGAGCGCCCGCCGGCGAGCACCGTGGTCCAGATCGTGGCGCTCTACCGCCCCGACCTGCTCCTCGAGGTGGACGCCCTGGCCCTGCTGCCCATCGAATGAGGAGCACCATGACCGTCACCGACTCCCTTCCCCCGCTGCGGGCCGGCCTGCAGGCGCCCCCGCCGCCCTTCGACGCCGAGCTGGCCGGGCCGATCGGCTGGATCCTCGGCGAACTCCCCATGCCCCTGACCCCCGAGCTGGTCCCGGACCGGCGCCGCCGTTCCGCCGCGGGGCGGCTGAGCGACGAGGCGATCCGCCGCGGCGGGGCCTTCGAGATCGAGGAGCGGCAGGTGCCCGGCCCGGCCGGCGCCCCCGCGACCACGCTGCTGATCTGCCGGCCGGCCGCGGCCGAGGGTCCCGTACCCGTCATCTACCACACGCACGGCGGCGGCATGGTGGCCGGCAGCCACCGCAGCACCGAACTGGTCGGCGAGCTGGACCGGGCCCAGGAGCTGGGGGCGGCCGTGGTCTCCGTGGAGTACCGGCTGGCGCCGGAGCACCCGGACCCGGCGCCGGTGGAGGACTGCTACGCCGGACTGTGCTGGCTGGCGGAGCACGCCGAGGCCCTCGGTCTGGACCCGGACCGCGTCTTCCTCAGCGGCAACAGCGCCGGCGGGGCGCTCGCCGCGGGCCTCGCGCTGCTGGCGCGGGACCGGTCCGGTCCGCGGCCGGTCGGCCAGGTACTGCAGTTCCCGATGCTCGACGACCGCTGCGACACGTTCTCCGCCGGTCAGATGGCGCGCGTGGGCCTGTGGGACGGGGAGTCCAACCGGGCCGGCTGGACGGCCCTGCTGGGCGAGCGGCGCGGCGCGCCGGACGTCTCCTGCTACGCCGCCCCGGGCCGGGCGCAGGACCTGTCGGGGCTCCCGCCCGCCTTCATCGAGGTCGGTTCGGTGGAGGCGCTGCGCGACGAGGGCATCGCCTACGCGTCACGCATCTGGCAGACCGGTGGCGAGGCCGAACTCCACGTGTGGTCGGGGGCGTTCCACAGCTTCGACGAGTGGGTCCCGGACGCGGCCGTCTCACGGTCCGCGCACCGGGCGCGGGTGGCCTGGATGCGCCGCGTACTGGCCGCGTGAACGTTGCGGCCCGATCGGCACCGTGCCCCGAGGGCCCTGGCTCAGGTCAGGGCCCCCGGGGCACGTGCGGTCGTACGCCGCCCGGTCGCGGACGCGCCGAAGCCGGCCGACGCGAGGTCGACCGGCCGTCCTGCCTGCTTCAGCGCCGGGAGGCGCCGCCCGCCTGCTCGGCGTTCTCCAGCGTCTCGGCCAGGACCCGCCAGATCTCGGCGGCCAGGTCCATGTTCGAGGCGCGGCGGGCTTCCTCGCCCAGCTTCTTGAGCCGTGCGCGGCCCTGCTGCTGGTGGCCTTCCACGATCAGCAGCAGGCTGTCGAGGGTCTGCAACCGGATCCGGTCGCGGTAGGTCAGCCGCAGGTTGTCGAAGTCGAGCTTGTCGTGGGCGGCGCGGGCGTCCTCGTAACGGCCCTCCTCGAAGGCGAGGTGGGCCTGGAGCACCAGCAGCTCCTGCTGCTGGACGGGCGTGCCGATGAGCGACAGCGCCGTCTCGGCCTGCGCCAGGCACGTCCGGGCCTTCTCGGTCAGGGCGGGTCTGGACTGCAGGTACAGCGAGGCGGCGGCGAGTCTCAGCCGCGCCCACAGGATGGGGTCGACGCGGCTGTCGAGCGCCTGCATGGCCTGCCCCAGGTACGCGTGGACCGCCTCGTCGTCCCCTTGGCGGGAGCAGACGGTGGCCGCCGACCAGAGGGCCTCGGCGCGCAGCGCGTCCGACCGGCCCTCCACGAGCGCGACGAGTTCCTCGGCGTGCACCCGGGCGTCCGTGACCCGGCCGGCCTCCGCCTCGGCCGAGACGAGCGCCAGCAGGGCGGTCCCGGTGTCGGAGACGGAGAGGCCGGCCTCCTTGGCCACGCGGTACGCGGTCTCGGCGAGTTCGAGTGCCCGGGCGACCTCGCCCACCGAGCGCAGGCACCGGGCGAGCTGGGTGCCCGACCGGCACTGCAGCGCGGGGAGTGCGAGCTCGTCGGCCAGCTCGGCCAGCTCTTCCAGGCACGCCCGCTCCGCCGCGCGCTCGCCGTGCCGGGACCGGTACCCGGCGATCACCCACAGGGCCTGCCAGCGCAGCAGCGGATCCTCGGCGCCGGCGGTCGCGAGCACGTCGATGAGTTCCTCGACGGACTCGTCACAGTCGGAGGAGGCCGCGATGCTCAACGCCTGCGTCAGCGAGCTGCCGCCGGCGGTGGCCGCGACGGGCAGTGCGTCGAAGGCCATGCGGTCCACGCCCAGCTGTTTGGCAAGGTAGGCGATCACTCGCTCGGTGGGCTGGCGCGCACCGGATTCGAGGCGTGACAAATACCCCGTGGAGATCTCCTCGCCGGCCAATGAGGCCTGGGAGAGCCCGCGTTGCAGCCTCAAAGCCTTGAGGCGCGCGCCGAAAGATGACTCGTCTGTCATATGGGTCCTGCAATCAATTCTCGAAATACAACCCTGATCGCGCCCCCAACGCTTTGTACGTCATCGTAGCGCCTCCCGGGCGCCTTGGCAAATAATTTGCCGCTTGGCAACTTCTGGCAAATCATCTTGCCAGGGCGGGGTCGGGCGCTCTAGGTTGATCGAGGCCGAGCCGCTCCAAGCAGGCTTCGAGCCACCACCTCCCACTCTTCGATCCCTCGCCATGGGATCTTCCGTTCGGAGTCGTTTCATGCGTATTCGCATCCTCGTCACGTCCGCCGTCCTGCTCTCGGTCGCCGCGGTCGCCACCGCCGCCGCCCCCGGGATCGACTGGCCGGTGGCGTCCACCACCCGGATCGCCGGCACGGGCCAGGCCGGTGGCTCGGGCGACGGCATCGACTGGCCGGCAGCGCCCGCCGCCCCCGCCGGCACGGTCGGCGAGTCCCGCGTCATCGACCTGCCCTGACCCGACACCATGGCCAAGATGCACGCAGACGAAGCGCACACCGACGAGGACCTGGTCCTGCGGCTGCTCCGCGGACAGTTCCCCCAGTGGGCGGACCTGCCGGTACGGCGCCTGGAGTCCGGCGGGACCGTCAACGCGATCTACCGGGTCGGCACCGAGCTGACCGTACGGCTGCCGCTCACCGCGGGCGGCGCCGGAACGCTGGAGCGGGAGGCCCACTGGCTGCCGCGGCTGGCTCCCCTGGTGCCCGTTCCCGTCCCGGAGGTCGTCGGGCTGGGCGAGGCCGCCGAGGGCTACCCCTGGGGGTGGGCCGTCCACCGGTGGATCGACGGCGAGGTGCTGGTCGAGGGCCGGGCGCAGGAGCCCGAGCGGCTGGCCCGCGACCTCGCGGCCTTCGTCACCGCGATGAGCGCGGCGGAGCTCGGTGCGGGGCCCCGGGCCCACCGGGGCAGACCGCTGGGCGCCGCCGACGCCGAGACCCGTGCCGCGATCGAGGAACTGCGGCACACGGACGAGCCGTTCGACGCCGACGCGGCCCTCGCCGCGTGGGAGGAGGCGCTCGCCGCCCCCGGGTGGTCCGGGGAGCCGCGGTGGATCCACTCCGACCTCATGCCGAGCAACCTGCTGGGCACCGGCGGCCGGCTGGCCGCGGTGATCGACTTCGGGACCGCGGGCCTGGGAGACCCCGCTGTCGACCTCATTCCCGCGTGGAACCTGCTGCCGTCGGCCGCGCGGCGGGTCTTCCGCGAGGAGGTGGACGCGGACGACGCCGCGTGGGCCCGCGGCCGCGGGTGGGCCCTGTCCATGGCGGTCGTCCAGCTGCCTTATTACCGTAGGACGAATCCGGTGATCTCCGCCAACGCCCGCTACGTGATCCGTCAGGTGCTCGCGGGCTGAGGCTCCGTCACGAGGAGGGGGCGGGCGCGATACTTCGCGCCCGCCCCCTCCTTTCGCGTCCCGCCCGCTACGCGAGCCGGAACACCTCCTTGGACAGGTCCTGGACCCGGGCCTGGTCGCGGGCCAGGGCGGACGCGTCGGCGTGGGCCATGTGCACGGTCAGCGGGCTGGACGGCAGGTCGACGGTGGGCCGGATCCGGTCGCCCGGGCCGGTCTTCAGCGTGAGCGCCCGCACCGACTCGACCTCCTCGATCCGCTGCAGGACCGTCGCGTCGACGGACGCCACGACGCCCGCGAGGTCCGTGGCCGCGTGGTACACCAACGCCTCCCTGAGCCGGCGGTAGGTACGGCCGGCGAACTCCTCGGCGAACTCCTCCGGGCGCAGCCAGGCGAGCGCGCTCGCCCGCGCCTGGTCCGCGCCGAAGCACCCGGCGTCGAAATCCGGGTTCATCGTGCCGCCCATGCGGGCTCCGATCTCGACCAGCGCGGGCCCGTCGGCCGTCATCATGACCTCGGCGTGCGCGGCGCCGAACTCGATGCCGAGGGCCTCCAGCACGTCGTGGGTGTAGGAGGTCAGTTCGGCGACCACCGGGTCGTCCGGCGGGACGAGCAGGTTGCGGTGGGGGACGTTGTGGGCGCCGCGGCGCCGTTTGTCGTAGCGCCACACGCCGGCGTTGTAGCGCTCTCCCCGGCAGGAGACGGTGTCCACGATGTACTCGGTGCCCTCGAGGTAGGACTGCGCCAGGACCTCGACGTTGGTCTCGCCGTACATGGTGACGGTGCCGAGGATCTCCTCGGCGGCGGCGCGCACCCGGGCCGGGTCGGTGCAGATGGACACGCCCTGGGAGCCGGAGGCCGCCAGCGGCTTGACCACGACCGGCCGGCCGCCCTCCTCCCGCGCCCAGGCCTCGACGGCGTCGACGTCGTCGGACCTGAACTGGCGGGCACAGCGCACACCGGCCTTCCGGACGGCTTCGATCATCCGGTACTTGTCCCGGCGCGCCGCCGACAGGGCGGAGCCGTTGGTCGGCAGGCCCAGCATTTCGGACAGGACGTCGGCGAGCGGTACGCCGGGCTCCTGGCCGGCCACCACGGCGGCCGGGCGCAGCGCGGCCAGCCGCCCGGCGGTCTCGACCGGGTCGGCGGCGACCAGGGCCTTCGTGTAACCGCTCAAGTCGGGTGCCTTCAGGGACTTCAGGGGCTCGGGCGTGCTGGACAGGTGCACGACCTCCGCGCCGAGTCCGGCGAAGGCCGCCCGGAGGTGTCTGCCCGTCCCGTACGCGTCGACGAGGACGACCAAGGGGTGATCAGCTCGCATGCTGCCTCCGCGGAGCACTCAGTTGCCATGCTAGGCAATGTTGGTTGCCAAGATTATTGACCATCTAGGCAACTTCTGTCACTCTTTCCGGACAGAGCCGCTCGATTGAGCCGAAGCATCCGGTCGCCGAAGACGCCTGACACCTCGCCGTGTCCCCGGGCGCGCGACCGGCCAGTTCATCAATGAAGAACGGAGCTCTCACCCATGTCCGTGCAGACGTTGCACACCCCTACCCGGCTGCCCGAACTCGACGACGCCCAGAGGGCCCGGTTCGACCGGTCCGGATTCCTCGTACTGCCAGGCTTCCTCCCGAACGACCTGGTGACCCGGGTCAAACAGGAGGTCGACACCTGGGTCGACACCGGACTGCGGGCCCGGTCCATCGCCTCCGTGATCGACTACGCCACCCACGGGGTGCCGGACGTCCTGGAGCTCGACCTCCCCGGCCACGGCGAACTCCTCGCCCACGAACCGCTGCTGGACGTGATCGGGCAGCTGCTGGGCCCCGGGTTCGGCTTCCACCACATGCACAGCGACCGGCACGCCCCCGACCTCCCCGGCAAGGGGTGGCACCACGACTACGAGCAGCGCTTCCCGTCGCACCGGACGCACACGATGGTCCACGCGCTGCACTATCTCGACGGCATCGACCCGGACATGGCCGGACTGGCCGTACTGCCCGGATCGCACCGCGAGGTGGCGGCGAAGACGGCCCGCGCGCACCTGGGCACCGGCGTGCTGCCCGGCGAGGTGTACCTCGAGGAGCTGCCGGCCGGATCGACCGTGCTGCTGCACTCCGCCCTCTTCCACGCCCGCCGGGCGAAGCCGCAGTTCCCGGGCCGCCCGCGCTATTTCGTCGACGCCTCCTACTGCGAGGCCGGGGTGCTGTGGCCGCCGGTCAAGCCGTACTGGCGGGAGATGTTGCAGCGGGCGCGCCTGCTCGGGCTCGGCGGCGCGCAGTGGCCGGGCCTCTTCGCCGAGCACCACTTCAGCGCATACGCCCGGCCCGAGTGAGGGAGGACCAGATGCTGCACGCGGGAATCTCATGGCACGCGGGCGGGTACCGCCTGGCGGTGGTCGGCCCCGACGGCCGCCGCGTCCCCGTCCCCGGCGACTACGCCTCGCACCGCGCGGACGAGCTGATCGCGCAGCTGCGCGGGCTCGGCGACCGGCTCGGCATCGTCGTGGAGAGCACCAACGGCACGCTGGACGGCCGCATGATGGCGGCCGGCCTGCGCGTGCACCGCGCCGATCCGTGGCTGCTGCCGGACCGGCCGCTGCTGGGCTCGGTCCCGGCCGAGGAACTGGCCCTCGCGAGCCTGCGCGGCGGGCGCGGCCTGGTGCGGCTGGAGGCCCGGCGGGGCACCCAGACGGGCCGCGAGGAGGAGCTGGCCGCTCAGATCGCCTCATCGGCCGGCGCGGACCGGGAACTGGGCCTGGCGGGCCGCTTCTTCAGCCACGGCGGCCGCGGGCGCCGCGAGGTCGCGCTCACCTTCGACGACGGACCGCTGCCGCCCTACACGGGACAGATCCTCGACGTCCTGGAGCGCTACGGCGTCCCGGCGACCTTCTTCTGCGTCGGCATCAACGCGGGCGGGTTCTCCGAGGACCTGACGCGGATGCGCGAACAGGGCCACGCCATCGGCAACCACACCTGGTCGCACCCGTTCCTGCCCGAGCTGTCGCGGCCCCAGCTGGCCGAGCAGATCGACCGCACCGCCGAGGCGATAGCCGACGCGAGCGGAGGCGAGGCGCCCCGGCTGTTCCGGCCGCCGTACGGAGCGCGGACACCGCAGGTCATGGACTGGCTCAAGGACTTCGACGCCACCACCGTGCTGTGGGACGTCGCGCCGGACGACTGGGCCTTGCGGCAGGCCGACGCCATCGCGCGCGACGTACTGGCCGAGGTCCGTCCCGGCTCCGTGATCCTGCTCCACGACGGCGGCGGCGACCGTTCGCCCACCGTGGCCTCGCTCCCGCCCATCATCGAGGGCCTGCTGGAGCGCGGGTACGAGTTCGTACGCGTCGACGACATGATCGAGCGGACCCGCTCCGGGCTGGTGGCGGCCTCATGAGGAACTGGGCCGGCAACATCGACTTCGGTACGGCCCGGACCGCTCGGCCCGGGTCGGTCGACGAGCTGCGCCGCATCGTCGCGCGCAGCGAACGGGTCCGCGCGCTCGGCGCCGGCCACTCCTTCAGCGGGATCCTGGAGACGGCGGGCGGGTTCGTCCGGATCGACGGGCTGCCGCCGGCCGTCGACATCGACGCGGAGGCGGGCACCGCCACGGTGACCGCCGGAATGCGGTACGCCGACGTCGCCGCCGCACTGCACCGGGCGGGCCACGCGCTGGCGAACCTGGCGTCCCTGCCCGACCTGTCCGTCGCCGGGGCGACCGCCACCGGCACCCACGGGTCCGGCGACACGCAGCGGAGCCTGGCGGCCGCCGTGGCCGGGCTGGAACTCGTCGGCCCCGAGGGCGACCTGGTCGAGCTGCGCCGCGACGTGGACCGGGACACCTTCGCCGGGTCGGTGGTCTCCCTCGGGGCGCTGGGCGTGGCCACCCGGGTGACCCTCGAGATCGAGCCGGCGTTCGAGGTGGCCCAGTCGGTGCGGACGGCGGTGCCGCTCGACGAGATCCGGGACCGCTTCGACGAGGTGTCCGGCGCCGCGTACAGCGTCAGCGTGTTCACCACGTGGGGCGACGAGGCGTCCGTGTGGCTCAAGCGCCGCACCGACCGGCCCGTGACCGGGCCGGACCTCGGGACCCCCGCGCCCGGTCCGCTGCACCCGGTGCCCGGGGCCGACCCGGCGCCGTGCACGGCCCAGCTGGGCGAGCCCGGCCCGTGGCACCTGCGGCTGCCGCACTTCCGTCCGGGCGCCACCCCGGACGCGGGTGACGAGCTGCAGTCCGAGTACTTCCTGCCGCGCGCCGCGGCCCCGGCCGCGTTCGAGGCGCTGCGCGGGATCGGCGGGATCCTCGGTCCGGTCCTGCACGTGGCCGAGGTCCGGACCGTGCGCGGCGACGACCTGTGGCTGAGCCCGGCGTACGAACGGGACTCGGCGGCGTTCCACTTCACCTGGGTCAAGGACGCCCCGCGCGTGCTGCCGGTGATCGCCGCCGTCGAGGAACTGCTGGCGCCGCTGGGGGCGCGCCCCCACTGGGCGAAGCTGACGGCCATGACCGGCGCCGACATCCGGTCCTGCTACCGCCGCGCGTCCGATTTCGCGGAGCTGCTCGCGAAGTCCGACCCCCACGGGAAGTTCGCCAACGAGTTCGTCGACGGGCTGTTCTCCCCGGGGGCCCGGTGACCCGCCGCGGGCGGTGCGCCGCGGACCGCACCCCTCCCGACCCCTTGTCCCAGCGATCGCGGAAGGCACGCGCGTGGAAAAGCGACTTCTGACCAAGACCGAGCGGAAGGTCTCCGTCGTCGGCCTCGGCACCTGGCAGTTCGGCGACGGATGGGCCCACGTGCGCGAGCACGACGTCCGGGCCATCCTCGACGCGGCCGCCCTGGCGGGTGTCGACTTCATCGACACCGCCGACGTCTACGGCGACGGCCGCAGCGAACGGCTGATCGGCCAGTTCCTGCGGGAGTTCCGTACCTCGTGGGGCGAACGGCCCACCGTGGCGACCAAGCTGGGGCGCCGCGGCGCGCAGGAGCCCGGCGCGTTCACCCTCGACAACTTCCGCGCGTGGACCGACCGCTCCCGGGCCAACCTGGGGACCGAGACGCTCGACCTCGTGCAGCTGCACACCCCGCCGGACGCCGTCTTCGAGTCCGACGCGGTCTTCGACGCCCTGGACGTACTGGTCGACGAGGGCCGGATCAAGGCGTACGGCGTCAGCGTGGAGACCTGTGCCCAGGCCATGACGGCCCTGGCGCGGCCGAACGTCGCGTCGGTGCAGATCATCCTGAACGTGTTCCGGCGCAAGCCGCTGGAGCAGGTGCTGCCGGCCGCCCGGGCCGCCGGCGTGGGCGTCATCGCCCGGGTGCCGCTGGCCTCCGGCCTGCTGTCCGGGAAGTTCCGGCGCGACACCGTCTTCGCCGCGAGCGACCACCGCAACTACAACCGGCACGGCGAGCAGTTCGACGTCGGCGAGACCTTCTCCGGCGTCGACTACGAGACCGGCCTCGCGGCGGCGGGCGAGTTCACCGGCATGGTGCCCGCGGGTGCCACGCCCGCCCAGCTCGCCCTGCGCTGGGTCACCCAGCAGGAGGGCGTGACCACGGTGATCCCGGGTGCCACCTCGGTGGCACAGGCCCGGTCCAACGCCGCGGTCGGGTCCATGGAGCCCCTGTCCGAACAGACCCTCGAGCGGCTGAGCGAACTGTACGACCGCCGGATCCGCGCCCAGGTGCACCACCTCTGGTGACCGCGGACCGCAGAGCCGCCCTCCCCCTTCCCAGGAGCCGCAGCATGAAGATCGCCGGAGAGACCGTCCTCCTCACCGGTGCGACCGGAGGCATAGGCCGGGCGCTCGCCGCCCGGCTGGCCGGGGCCGGTGCCGACCTGATCGTGACCGGCCGCGACGGCGACGCGCTGCGCGCGCTCGCCGAGCCGCTGGGCGCCCGGTGGGTGGCCGCCGACCTCGCCGACCCGTACGACGTGGAGCACCTCGCGGAGGCCTGCGCCGGCGCCGGGATCCTGGTGGCGAACGCCGCCCTCCCGGCCAGCGGCGACCTGCTGGAGTACACGCCGGAGCAGATCGACCGCGCCCTGGCGGTGAACCTGCGCTCGACAGTCGTGCTGGCGCGGCTGCTCGCGCCGGCGATGGCGGGGGCGGGCCGCGGTCACCTCGCCTTCGTGGGATCGATGTCGGGCAAGGCCGCCACCCCGTATTCCTCGCTCTACACGGCGTCGAAATCCGGGCTGCGCGGCTTCGCCCACGCCCTGCGGCTGGACCTGGGCCCGGCCGGGGTCGGGGTGTCGCTGATCCAGCCCGGTTTCGTCTCCGAGGCCGGCATGTTCGCCCGGACCGGGGCTCCGCTGCCGCGCGGCGCGCGGGCGGTCACACCGGACCAGGTGGCCTCGGCGGTGCTCCGCGCCGTCGAACACAACCGCGGCGAGATCAACATCGCGCCGCTCGGGCTGCGGCTGCGCTGCGCCCTGTCGGTGCAGTTCCCCACCGTCGCGGCCCGGCTCCAGGGGCGCGGCGCCCCGGACGACAGCGGGCGGCGCATCGTCGACGCGCAACGGGCCTCCCGGTGAGGCGCCGGGTGAACGCACGGCCCCCCACGACCTCATGAGGAGTGAGCACATGTTGGAAAGCGTCCTTGTCATCGGCTCGGGCTACCTGCACTTCCGGGAGTACGCGCTGCGCGGGCTGGCGGAGCACTACCGCGTCGTCCTCATCGGGCAGCGCCCGCTGGACTGGCAGCTGCGCTACGCGGCCGACCACCGCGAGGCCGACCTGCAGGACGAGTCGGCGGTCCTGGCGGCCGCCGAGGAACTGGCCGCGGGCAACCGCATCATCGGCGTCATCACCTGGGAGGAGATGCTGATCACGCGGGCCGCCGCGGTCGGCGCCCGGCTGGGCGTGCCGACCATGCCGCTCGAGGCGGCGCGGGCCTGCCGCGACAAGGCGGAGCAGCGCAGGCTCTTCCGGGAGGCGGGCGTCCCCTCGGCCCGGTTCCACCTCGCGGGTTCCGTGGCCGAGGCGGTCGAGGCCGCCGGCGACATCGGCTACCCCGTGGTGGTCAAGCCCCGCGGCCGGGCCGCGAGCGTCGCCGTCCAGATCGTCCGCTCCGAGGCCGAGCTGCGCGCGGCGTTCGATTTCGCCCGCAGTTCGGAGAACGCGGCCATCGGGGACGGGCTCGTCCTCATCGAGGAGTTCCTCGTCGGCCCGGAGATCAGCGTCGACAGCTGGGTGCTCGACGGCCGCGTCGAGCCGTACGCGATCGCGCTGAAGCGCACCGGCTACCCGCCGTTCTTCGAGGAGGTGGCGCACGTCGTCGGCACGGTCCTCGACAGCGGCACCGAGGCCGCGGTCCGCGACGTGGTGATCCGCTCCAACACCGCCCTGGGCATCGACCGTACGGTCACCCACACCGAGCTGATGCTGACCGCCGACGGCCCCAAGGTGGTCGAGGTCAACGGCCGCCTCGGCGGCGAGCTGATCCCGCGCCTGGCCGAGATCGCGATTCCGGGCCTGTCCGTCGGGGCGGTCCTCGGCGCGGTCGCCACCGGCCGCGAGCCCGATCCGATTCCGGAGCCGGACCGGCTGGTCGGCATCCGCTTCCTCTACCCCGCCGAGGACCTGACCTTCGAGGACATCGAGGTCCCGGCCGCGCTCCTCGACGAGCCCTGGGTGCACGCGGTGCAGCGGGTCAGCGAGCCGGGCACCGAACTGCGGCTGCCGCCCCGGCAGTTCCTCGGCCGGGCCGGATACGTCATCGCGACCGGCGCTGGCATCCAGGAGATCGACGCGCGGCTGCTGAAGCTCGCCGACGGCACGGCCGTGCTGGGCGAACCCCTGCCCCTGTGAACCCCTCCCCCCACCTTCCCGCTTCCGCTTTCCGCACAGATGGAGACACACCCATGAAGAAGGCCCTGATCTTCGGCGAGTACAAGATCGCCAGGTTCCTGCCGGTGCTGCGCGACCGCGGCTACACGGACTTCGTCGTGTACTCGGCCGTCGAGTTCGACGCGGCCCTCGAGTTCGACGCCACCGGCGTCGAGGTCAAGCTGCTGAGCCTGGACTGGGACGCCGACGACGTGGTCCGCGTCCTGGACGCCGAGCGGCCCGACGTGGCCATCGCCAACCCGTACGCCCACGGCCAGGAGCAGCTGCCCATCGTCTACGGACGGGCCGCGGCCCGGTGGGACGGCCGGTTCGTCGCCCACTCCGCCGAGTTCGCGGAGGTCGCCTGCGACAAGGTCAAGCTGCACGAGACCGGCGTGGAGCGCGGCTGGCCGGTCCCGGCCGGAGCGGTCTGCGCGGACGCCTCCGCGGTCTCCGGCGCCGCCGCCGAGCTGGGCTTCCCGCTGGTGATCAAGGAGGCCCAGGCCCAGGCGGGCGACGGCCGGTTCTTCGCCGCCTCGTCCGAGGAGCTCGACGCGGTACTCGCGAAGGGGCTGGCGTTCCCGGCCATCGTGCAGGCGTTCAAGGTGGGCGAGGAGACCGGCATCGAGCTGATCAGCGCGGACGGTGAGCTGATGCGCTGGCCGATCGTGTCCATGGGCCCGCTGGACGCGGGGCTCGACCCGTCGAAGCGGGCGCGGGTGGTCCCGTACGCGCTCCCCGAGCGTGCCGCGGCGCGCCTGGAGGCGTTCCTCACCGACATCCAGGACAACTTCGCCCCCTACGGCCCGTGGCAGATCGACTTCGCGGTGGTCGAGGACGACATCGTCGTACTGGAGATCAACCCGCGTCTCGGCGGCCTGTCCGACCTGGGAGCCACGGGCAGCGGCACCGACCCGCACGCGGTGTTCACCGCGGCCGCGCTCGGCGAGCCGCTGCCGCGGGCGAGGACGCGCGCGGTGGCGATCGAGCTGCCGTCCGTCGAGATCCCCGGCGTCGAGGTGCCCGCGCACCCCGAGGGCGCCGAGGTCATGCGGGTGACGGCCCGCAAGCCCACCAACCGCTGCTTCATCAACACCGACCGCATGCAGCTGGTCACCACCGTGGGCGACCTGGACGCGGGCAGGCGCTGGGTGAAGGAGCTCGACGCCGCGGGCCTGCTGCGCTGCTCCGTGGACTCCGCGTTCCGTCAGCTGGAGCAGGGCTTCGGCGTCTTCGGCGGGAAGGCGGAAGCGCTGTGAAGGTGCTGATCGCCGGACTCGGCGACAACAAGGAGTTCGGGCTCAAGTCGCTGCGCGACGCCGGGCACTTCGTCGGGGTCATCGACCTGCCGCAGCGCGTCCCCGTCAACCAGTGCGACTGGTGGCGGGCGGGCGACCGGTTCTCCGTCGACTCGATGCTCGAAGCGGCGAGCTCGGCCGGGTTCGAGTGGGACGCGATCCTCTGCTGGGAGGAGCTGTCCACCGACATCGCCCGGGAGGTGGCGCGCAAGCTGGGCGTGCCGGCGCCGCGGATGCCCGCGGGCCACTTCCGCGACAAGGGCGTCATGCACGGCCGGCTGCGCGAGCTGGGCGTCCCCTCGCCGCAGCTCGGCGTGGCCCGCACGGTGGAGGAGTGCGTCGCCCTCGCCGGCGGCCGGTTCCCGGTCGTGGTCAAGCCCACGGACTACGGCGGCAGCGGCGGGGTCCGGGTCGTCGACGATGCGGATGACCTCGCCGAGGCCTTCCGGGCCGCCGCGTCGCTGGCGGCGAGCGGCCGGGTCGCGGTGGACCGCTACGTGACGGGCAAGGAGTACAGCGTCGAGGCGGTGACGTGGGCCCCCGGCGACTCCCAGGTCCTCGCGATCACCGACAAGTACCTGACCCGGCCGCCGTACTGCATCGAGGTCGGCCACATCTCCCCGGCGGCGGTCTCCGAGGCGGAGCGCGAGCTGCTGTCGCAGGCGACGGTCCGCGCGCTCGACGCGCTCGGCATGGAGGCGGGCGTCTCCCACGCGGAGTTCCGCATGACGGAGACGGGCCCGGTCCTGATGGAGATCGCCGGGCGCCCGGCGGGCGGCCAGATCCCGCGGCTCGTCGAGCTGGCCACCGGCTGGAACCTGAACACGGCGGAACTCGCCGCGGTGCTGGGCGAGCGGACGACGCAGGGAACCCCGGCCGCCGAGTCCTCGGCCATCCGCTTCTTCGTCGGCGACGGCCGCACCCCGTTCCGCCACCCCGTGACGTGGGAGACGGCGAGCCTGCCGCCGCTGGTGGACACCCTGCGGGAGCTGCGCTACTTCGCGGGCGAGGGGACGGTGGCGCGGGTGCCGCGCGGCCCGGAGGACCGGCTGGGGTACGCGATCTTCGCCGGTACCCGCGAGGAGACCGCGGCGGCGCTGGCCGCCGTCGACAACGGCGCCGAGGAGTACCGCGGTGAGTAGCACTCAGGCCCGGACGGCGAGCGCGCCGTCCGGGCCCGGCCGGACCGGCCGGGGCCTGTGGCACAACCACGACTTCCTCAAGCTCTGGTCGGGCGAGACCGTCGCCGCGCTCGGCTCCCAGGTGACGCAGCTGGCCCTCCCGCTGCTGGTGCTGGGTGCCCTGGGCGGCAGCGCGTCGCAGGTCGGGCTCGTCACGGCCATGCAGTTCCTGCCGGCGCTGTGCGTGACCCCGTTCGCGGGCCTGGTGATCGACATGTTCGACCGCCGGCTGATCATCCTGGTGGCCAACCTGGTGCGGGCCCTGGCCCTGGCCATGGTGCCGGTGCTCTACCTGACCGACAGCCTCGGCGTCCCGGCGCTGTGCGTGATCGCGTTCGTGGTCGGCTCGGGCACCGCGGTGTTCGACGTCGGCTACCTGGCGTACCTCCCGGCGCTCGTGCCCCAGCAGCATCTCGTGGACGCCAACAGCAAGCTGCAGGGCTCGTACGCCGTCGCCCAGATCGGCGGCTCCGGCGTGGGCGGCCTGCTGATCAAGGTGCTGGGTGCGTGGTTCGCGATCCTGGCGAACGTCGTGGCGTACCTGGCGGCGTTCGTGGCGATGTTCCTGATCCGGCACCGGGAGCCGGCGCGCGACCCGGAGGCGGCGAGCAGGCCGCGCCTGGCCGACATCCTCACCAGCTTCGGGCTGCTGTGGCGCAACCGGATCCTGCGCATGCTGAGCCTGCGGGCCGGCTGGTTCAACATGTGCGAACAGGCGATCCTCACGCTGTTCCTGGTCTACGCGGTCAAGGAACTGCACATGGACGCGGGCGGGGTCGGCTTCGTCCTCGCCTTCGGCAGCATCGCCTCGCTCGCCGGGGCGGCGGTGGCCAAGCGGGCCGGAAAGCGCTTCGGGTTCCCCCGGATCCTGATCCTGGCCAGCAGCGCCTCCTCCGTCGCGCCGATGCTCCTGCTGCCGACCGGCAGCGGCACCGGCTGGAACTTCGCGCTGGCGACGCTGACGTTCGCCGTCTACGGGTTCGGCCTGACCATCTACAACGTCCACGTCGTGGCGTTCCGGCAGACGGTGATCCCGTCGGACGTGCTGGGCCGGGCGACCGCGGCGTACCGGATGCTCACGTACGGCCCGTTCCCGCTCGGCGCGTTCCTCGGGGGCGTGATGGGCGAGCGGCTCGGACTGTGGAACTCGCTCCTGGTCTTCGCGGTCGCCTCGCTCGCGGGGTGGGTGCTGTTCGTCGTGGCCTGTACGAGGCTGCCGGAGACGGAGCCGGCGTCGTCCTGACGAAGGTGTCCCGATGAAGACGCATGCCGACGAGGCGCTCGACGAGCGCCTCGTCGCGGCGCGGTTCCCACGGTGGGCGGGGCTGCCCGTACCGCCCGACTGGGCCACTTCATCCTGGCACTCCACCGCATCGACACCACCACCGCTCCTGACGCTTCCCTTCCGCTCCCCCGACATCCCCGTTGCCGGCCACCGGCGGCGGGGATTCGGCGTGCCCCCGCACAGGCCGCAGCCCGGAGCAAGGTGCTCCGGGCTGCGGGAAAGCGGCGGGAAGAGGCGGGCAGAGGCGGGCAGAGGCGGGAAGGCTGCGGGCAACCGGCGGGCAACCGGCCTCGGGCCGGGGCCGGACGCGCGGGAGCCGGGCCGGAGGTCCGCCTCCGGCCCGGCTCCCGCGCCGGTTCACGTCGTCGGCCGGGTCCTGCCCGCCCAGGCCACCAGCGGCCGGCTGCCCAGGCCGACGAACAGCAGGAGGCAGCCCAGCACCAGCCAGCCGGGCAGCCCCATGCCGAGCGGCAGCAGGCTCATCACCGCCGGCGCGACCGCCTGCACCGCCCCGCTGCCCAGCCCGAACACCCCGGCGTACTGCCCCTGCAGGTGGGCGGGGGCGAGCCCGAAGCAGTACTGGGTCGAAGCGGCCGCGTACCAGAGCTCGCCGAGGGCGAAGACGGCCATGCCGCCCATGAGCAGCCCCGTCGCCGTCCAGCGGGAGGGCCCGTCGGCCAGTGCCATCAGCGTGAGCCCGGCGGCGAAGGCGGCGCCGGCCCAGGCCATGCGCTGACCGGCCGTGCGCACGTCGTCCACCCCGCGGCTCACCTTCACCTGGAGCAGCACCACGAAGGCCATGTTGAGGACCAGGACCGCCGAGACCACCCATCGGGGGGCACTCGTGTGCGCGACGATCCACAGCGGCAGCAGGAACCCGGACACGGCGTAGTTCAGCGACAGCACCGCGTTGGCGAGCGTGGCGCTGAGGTAGGTGCGGTCGCGCAGTGCCGTCCAGCCGCGCCGCCCCACGCCGGCGGCGGCGGTGATCCTCGGCAGCCGAAGGAGGATGAGGCCGCAGCTGACGTAGGCCAGGGCCCGGCAGACCACCAGGGCCAGGTACGCGGGACGGCTGTCGATCTGGATCGCGAAGCCCGCGACGACCGAGCCGAGCGCGAGGGCCAGGTTGGTCACCGACCGCAGATAGCCGATGAGCACCGTGGGCTTCCCCCCGGCCACCCCCCGGATGAGCGGCGCCTTGCTGGCCACGTCCGCGGGAATGATCATTCCCGCGACCAGTGAGACCGCGAGGAAGGACCGGAAGGAACCGATGAGGGTGAAGCAGGAGATCACCGCCCCGCCGCAGAGCATGACCGTGACGTGGACGCGTTTGGGTCCCCACTGGTCCGCCAGCCGTCCGACCAGGACCCCGGCGACCAGGCCCGCCATCGCCCCGCCGAACAGGCCGATGGCGACCTGCCCGGCCGGCAGCCCCACGACGCGCGTGAAGTACAGGGCGCTCGCGGTGGTGAACATCCCGCCGCCGAAGCTGTTGGCGAAGGTGGCGAAGGTCAGGATCCGCTGCTCCGGCGATGCGGGCAGGAGCCGGCGCAGGCCGCCGCGGGCGGATGCGGGCGTGGTCGTCGTCACCGCCACAGTGCGTCCCCGAAGCGGACGCCGGGGCGCAGCGTGGGCTGGAGCGCGCGCAGTTCGCGCGGGGTGAGGCCGTCCGGGACGATCTTCACCTGCGGACCGAACCAGTCCCAGACCTTGGCGAACCGCTGCTGCAGTTCCTCGGCGGTGTCCGCCGCCACCATGAACTGGCCGATCCTGTGGTTCGTACCGGAGACGGCCGGGGTGCGCTCGCCGACGGGCCGCTCGATCCGTACGAACTCCACCCCGGGCCGTGCCATGACCTGGTCCGCCGAGGGGCAGTCGAGCAGCAGACCCGGACCGGAGGTCAGGTACGCGCCGCCGATGGATCCCGGGCGGATCTTGACGTCGATCTCGGGGCGCCGCCCGAGCGCGACCTGGATGGCGCATGCGGCCAGGTCCACGTTGAACTTCGCGTGCACGACTTCCTGTACGAGTGCCCCGCCGCGGCGCGCGGCGCACTCGCCGAAGGTGAGCGCACCGGTCTCGGCGTCGTGGAAGAGCTCCATGTGGAACACCCCGTCCCGCAGGCCCAGCGCCGCGAGCGAGGCCGTGACCACGGGCAGGGCCCGTTCGTAGGCCCAGCCCTCGCCGGCGGGGTCGAAGTGGCGGAAGTTGAGCGGGCGTCCGCTGTCCACGGACGTCAGGCACGGGTCGCCGTACCGGCCGAGGGCGCAGAACAGCAGCTCGCCCTCGAACAGCACGCCGTCGGCGATCCATTCCTCTCCCCGGACGAACTCCTCCAGGATGAAGGTGCGCTGCGCGGTGCCCTGCCTGCGGTATTCCTCGCTGCGCCGGCGCAGCTCCGCCACCGAGGAGACGACGGACGTCCGCTCGGTGGCCGCGCCCGCGACCGGTTTCAGCACGGCCTTGGACGAGTCGAGTCCGGTGATCCCCTCGACGTCGTGGACGTCCTCGACGACGACGGCTCCCGCCGTGGCCAGGCCCGCGGCCCTGATGGCCCGCTTCTGCACGGACTTGTCCCGGAAGCGTACGGCGACCTCGGGCGGTACGGCCGGCAGGCCCAGGTACGCGGCCAGCAGGCCGACCATCACCAGGGAGCCCTCGGTGGTGGTGTACACGGCATCGAAGGACTCGGAGGTCAGCCCGGAGCGGGCGAGCGCCATGAGGACGGCCTCGGCGCTGGTGTGGTCGTCGACCAGGACCACCCTGACCTCGTCGGGTATCGCGATGTGCCCCTGGTCCCAGGCGGCCGCCCCGCAGACGACGGTGACCTCAAGGCCGAGGCGGACGCATGCCCGCATGCCGTAGCGGTCGAGGCCCACGATCAGGATCCTGGGGCGGCTTGCGTTCTCCATGCGCTTCCTTCCTCGTGCTCCGAAGCCGTGTCCGAAGAATTGCCAATTTCGGCAACAGCGTGGCGGCCCATTAACCCAGCACTGGAAGCTCGTTGTCAATAAAGGGCAAACAATCTTGCCTCAGTGAGGCAATTCAAGGCAAGGCTCGACTGCCGGCCCGGGGGCCGCGGCGCCGGCCTTCCCGGCGGTGCGGCGGGGCACGGTCGTGGCGGCCGCGAGGGCCGTGAAGGCCAGCATCACGGCGGCGGCGGACAGGAAGCCTGCGGTGAGGGAGACCCCGGCGAAGTGGCCGACCAGGGGCATCAGCACGGTGGTGGCCACGCCGATGGACAGCATGCGCAGGCTGGCCATCTTCGCCTTCTCCCCGTCCCCCGCGCGGTTCTGGAGGCTCGTCAGGAGCCAGGTGAGGGCGGAGAGGTTGGCGAAGCCGGCCGCGAGCAGGGCCGCCAGGTGGACCGCCGGCGCGGCAAAGAGGCCGAGGGCGAGGGCCGCCGCGCCCTGGAGGGCGCACCACAGCGGCAGCAGCGCGGCCCGCTGGGTGTGCCGGGTGAAGAAGGAGGAGGCGATCATGCCGAGGGCGAAGACCGCCTCCAGCAGGGAGACGTACGGGCCCCGGCCGCCGTAGTGCTCCGCCACCAGCGGGACGACGAGGGTGCTCACGCAGGACTGGAAGACGAAGTCGGCGGCGCACAGCACGATCACGCCGAGGACGGCGAGGTCGCCGCGGTGGCGGTGGAACATGGCCCGCCAGTCGTGCAGGGCCAGCGGCAGCGCCGTACGCAGCACCCCGGCGGCCGGGCCGCGCGGCTCGGGAGCCGTCGCCGGCAGGCCGCGTACGAGCGCCGCGACGGCCAGCGCGACCGCGGTGTCGGCCAGCAGGGCGCCGGCCAGGGAGGTCCACAGCAGCAGGAGGCCCAGCAGGGCCATGCCGGTCAGCGCCCCCACCTGGACGGCCACGTTGATCAGGGCGTTGAGCCGGGCCCGGCGGGCGGGCTCGACGTGCCAGGCGGTGTACTTGAAGAGGGCGGCGCGCTGGACGTTGTCCACGAAGGCCAGCAGGACGACGCCGGCGGCGATCAGCGCCACCGCGCCCGGCGGCCGGATCAGCCCGGTCAGGGCGAGCCCGGCGACGGTGACGGCGCGCACGAGGCTGCACGCGGTGTGCACGTGCCGCGAGTCGAGGGCGTCGACCAGGGGCCCGGAGAACGGCAGGACGCAGACGGCCGCGGCGCCCTGCAGGGTCAGGGCGAGCGCGAAGGCCTGCGGGCTGCCGGTGAGCTGGTACAGGAGCTGGCCGAGGGCGAGCAGGTAGACGCCCATGCCGATGCCCAGGAGGGCGATGGAGGTCAGCAGGGTGGGGACGGTGCGGTCCCGGACGGGAGCCGGGGCGCGGTCGCCCGGCATCAGGCTTCCACCCGGCGGTCCACGACGGGGCGGATCTTGCCGCTGGCCGGGTTGCGGGCGAGGGCGCCCGGGGCGTGGCATTCGACGCGGAAGTCGGCCCGGTCGGCCCGCTCGGCGCCGTCGGCCCGCTCGGCGCCGTCGGCCCGGTCGGCGCCGTTTTCGTAGATCCGGCTGCCGGCCAGGAGCGGGAAGCGGTCGGCCAGGTGGGCGCGCAGCTCCTCGGGGCGCAGCGGGCGCGGGGACTCGGTGCGGACGGTGAGGGTGTCGCGGCCGTCCTGCGAGGTGATCTCGGCCTGGAGCTCGGAGACCCCGAACCCGGATACGGCGTCGAGGAGTTCGGCGTGCAGCAGGGCCGCGCCCATGAGGCGCACGACCCCGTCGGAACGGCCGTGGTATTCGAGGGTGCGGCCGGAGATCCCGCAGGGGCAGTCGTGGTGGACGAAGCGGCCGCGGTCGCCGATCCGGTAGCGGATCAGCGGGCCCTCGCCCTTCTGGAACGTGGTGGTCAGCAGCTCGCCCGCGGTGCCGTCGGGCAGGGGGCGGCCGTGGTCGTCGACGACCTCGAGGTAGTTGTAGTCGTCGTTGACGTGGTGGAGCATCCCGTCGAGGGCCGCGCACTGGTAGCCGAGCTGGGCCCCGTCGTTGGCGGCGAGGACGCTGGAGACGATGCGGGTGCCGAGGTGCTCGCGCAGCCAGGCGCGGTCGGCGCGGCCCATCGCCGTGCCGAGGTAGAGGACCTTCTCGACGCGCAGGAGGGGGTCTTGCCGGTACGCCTCGCGCAGCAGCGGGACGATCATGGTCGGTACGCCGATGACGGCGTTGGCGCCGAAGCTGCGGGCGAGCATCAGGAGGGACTCGGGGGTGGCGGCCTGGGCGGTGGTGCAGCATTCGAGCGGCATCCGGCTGAACTCGGTGACCGTCGTGGTCAGTCCGCCGTAGAGGTCGCCGCCGAAGAGGGTGTTGACCAGCCGGTCCCCCGGCTCCAGCCCCATGGCGTAGAAGAGCGGGACGGCCTCGCGGACCATGTTGTCCCAGTCGGTGCGGGCATAGACGATGTAGCGCGGCGTGCCGGTGGTGGAGCCGCTGCGCAGCACCTCGCCGGTGGGGCGGGCGCCGCTGGCGAAGCCGCGGCCGGCGGGCAGCGAGTGCGCGGCGAGGGCCGCCTTGTCGAGCACGGGCAGGCCGGGCAGGTCGTCGAGGGTGCGTACGGGGGGCAGGTCGCGGTAGTACGGGGACCTGCGGGCGCGGGCCGCGGTGTGGCGCAGCCGGGCGTCGAGGCGGCCGGTGCGGCGGGGGTCCTCGGCGGCGCGGGCGGCGGCGAGGGTGGTGCCGTGCAGGCGGGTGCGCCGGCTGAGGGACGCGGTCCAGGCGGCGCGGCAGTCGCCGCGCAGCACCCCGGCGGTGAACGCGTCCTGCGCGGGCACCGCCCGCCCTCCCGGGAACCGCGTCTCGAGCGCGTCGGGCCCGGCTCCGGCGGGGGCGGCGTACAGGACGGGGTCCCAGCCGGGGGCGGTGTACGGGGCCGACCCCGCGGCGGGGGCGACGAGGGGCAGCAGATCGGGCACGCGCAGCGGAGTTCCGGCCGCCGGGGTGTCGCGGGGGGTGGTGCGGGCGGTGGGCAGGGGCAGGCCGGGGCGGTGCAGGAGGGCGGTGAGCTCCTGCCAGAAGCCGGGGTTCGCGGTGCGCACGGTGACGTGGTTGCCGGTGGCCCAGGCGAGCAGGAGGCCGCGCAGGGTGGTGCCGGGGCGGTCGTCGTCGAGGACGAACGCGCCGACGGGCCGCAGCTCGTCCACGTCGTTGGTGTCGGTGAGCGGCTGCCAGGGGTACTGGGCGAGGCCTCCGAGGAGCTCGTCGAGCCCGTCGGCGAACTCCTCGGCGGCCCCGAAGAGCGGGCGCAGGGCGGCCAGTCCGTGCGCGCCGAGGAGCTCGTCGAGCCCGGAGCCGGGCCGGTCGGCCTCCTCCATCGCGAGCAGCAGGTCGGTCGGGTAGTACCGCACGACCTGCGCGGCGACGGGCGGCGGGAAAGCGGGCACCGGCGCGGGGGCGGTGCGGGCCGCGGGGACGGACGGCGGGGCGGGGGCGGGGGCGGGCGCGGGGGCGGTCATGCGGCTTCCTCGGTGGGGGTCGCGGCGGCTTCGGCGCAGGAGTGGAGGTAGGCGCGCAGGACGTCCGGGTCGGGGTGGGAGGCCTCCACGGCCAGCGGTACGAGCCACTCCTGGTAGGTGATGTGGCGGGCCGCCGGGGTGCCGGGCGGGAGGGTGTGGATCCGGTCGGCGCAGGGGTGGTCGAGCAGGTGCGCGGGGAGGGCCGCGGTGTGCGGGCGGTCGGCGGCCAGGTGGTGTCCCGGGACGACGAGCCAGCCGTGGTAGCGCCCGCTGGGGGTGTCGGGGGCCGGCCTCGGCAGGCCCAGCCGCAGGGCGATCTCGTGCGAGGGCAGGTGGACGCCGGTGTGCCGCAGGTGGGCGTCGACGACCCCGGCGCCGCCCATCCGGTTGGCCACCTCCAGGAAGACGAGTTCCCCGTCCGGGGTCTCGAAGAACTCCAGGTGGACCGTGCCGCAGTCGATGCCGAGCGCGGAGACGGTGCGCCGGGCGAGCTCCTCGTACCGCGCGTCGGGCGGCAGTTGGTGGGAGCCGAGCGGGACGCCCGCGGCGTAGTCGGCGGGCTTGCCCACGTACCGGCTGGTGACGCTGTGGACGAGGACGCCGTCTTGGACGAGGCCGTCCGTGTGCAGGATGTCGCCCTCCACGTACTCCTCCAGCTCGTACGCCTGCGGGTCGGCCAGCGCGCGGTGCGCGGCCAGGGCGCGGCGGCCGGTGGGGAAGACGCGGACGCCCTCGCTGCACGTGCCGCGGCGGGGTTTGAGGACGGTGGCCCCGGACCAGGGCAGCAGGGCGCCCTGCGCGGGGGCGGCCGCGAAGCGGGGGGTGCGGATGCCGGACCCGGCGAGCGCCTGCTTCATGCGGACCTTGTCGTGGGCGAGTTCGGCCCGCTCGGGGGTGGGCCCGGGCAGGCCGAGGTGGCCGCGGACCCGGCAGACGGCGAGGACGCCGAACTCGGAGAGGGACAGCACCGCTTCGTATCCGTCGGCGGGTGAGGTGCGGGCGATGACGCCCGCGGCGAAGTCCTCGTCGGCCGGGACGGGCAGCCGGCGGGCGGGCAGGTCCCCGGGCAGGTCGGCCAGCCGGTCGGCGTGCCCCGCGTAGGTCACGTCGTGGCGCCGGTGGTCGATGGCCCGGTCGTAGCCGGCCTTGCGGTACGGCAGCTGGTGAAGGACGAGGATCTTCATGCCTGACGCTCCAAGGGGACTGCCGTCCGCGGCGCGGGGACGGCGGGAAAAACCCTTGTTCAGCCGCCGGGGCCGGGTCAACGCGGGGCGTGCGGGAATGGCGATGCCGGCGATCGCCCTTTTCGATCGCCCGCCGATCGGCGGCCCCGACCCGGCTCCGGCCCCTCGCCGGCCCCTCGCCGCCTCCTCGCCGGCCCCGCGGCGGCCCGCCCCGACCCCGCCCCTGACCTCGCAACATCGGATTCTTCGATGGCGGCGATAGCGGTTCTCCATCGACGGCGCGTTGAATCGGCGCGGGCAGCGCCACGAGGATCGGTGTACCGCCTGCGCCGATCCGCCACCCGGGGGTGTCCCATGCCGAAGTACCGCAGCCGCTCGGGGAAGTTCGTCGTCTCCGGGGTCTCGTCCGACGCGCACACCTGGAACCTGGTCTTCCTCCAGCTGATGCTGGAGGAGCGCGGACACGAGGTGGTCAACCTCGGCGCCTGCCCGCCCGACGACGAGGTCGTCGCCGCCTGCCTGCGCGAGCGCCCGGACGCCCTCGTGGTCAGCACGGTCAACGGGCACGGCCACATGGACGGGGAGCGGCTCGTACGGACCCTGCGGGCGCACCCGGAACTGGACGGGCTGCGCGCCGTCATCGGCGGCAAGCTCGGCGTGGGCGGCGCGGCCGACAGCCACGTGGACGCGCTGGTGGAGGCCGGCTACGACGCCGTCTTCGCCTCCGAACACGGGCTGGAGGAGTTCGCCGACTTCCTGCGGGAGCTGCGCCCGCGCCGCCGCGCACCCGCGGAGCCGGTCGCATGAGCGGGCCCGGCACCGCCGGCACGGGCCGGTTCGCGGCGCACGTGCGACGGGCCCGGGAGTCCGGGTCCCTGGTCGTACAGCCGCGGATGGGCTTCGCCGGCGCACGCCGGATGCGGGAGGGGCTGCGCGCGGTCCGCGATGTCGCGGCGCCCACCGCGGGCACCGTCACCGTGGACAGCTACACCCGGGTCGGGGAGTACGCGCGGGCCCTGGAGGCGCTGCGCTGCGGGGCGGAGCTGAACGGCTTCCCCCTCGTGGCCCACGGGGTGGAAGGTACGCGTGAGGTACTGAACGGGCTGGCTGCGCAGGACTTCCCGGTCCAGGTGCGGCACGGTTCGGCGCTGGCCGGGCCCCTGGTGGCGACGGCCTGCGCGGCCGGTGCGGACGCCACCGAGGGCGGCCCGGTCTCGTACTGCCTGCCCTACGGGCGGGTGCCGCTGCGGGATTCGGTACGGGCCTGGGCGCAGTGCTGCGAGCTGATCGCGGCGCGCGCGGAGCCCATGCACCTGGAGACCTTCGGCGGGGGCATGCTGGGGCAGTTGTGCCCGCCGCCGATGCTGGTGGCGCTGAGCGTGCTGGAGGCGCTGTTCTTCCGCGAGCGGGGAGTGCGCTCCCTCTCGCTGAGCTACGCCCAGCAGACGCACCCCGGGCAGGACCTGGAGGCGCTCGCCGCGCTGCACCGGCTCGCCGCGGAGCGGCTGGACGGCGGCGCGGACGGCGGCCCGGACTGGCACGTCGTGCTCTACACGTTCATGGGCGTCTTCCCGCGCTCGGCCGCGGGCGCCTTCCGGCTCCTGGAGGAGAGCGCGCGCCTCGCGGTGCGCGGCGGGGCGGCCCGGCTGGTGGTCAAGACGCCGGCGGAGGCGCACCGGATCCCGACCCCGGACGAGAACGTGGCCGCGCTGGAGTTCGCCGCGGCCGTGGCCGCCGACGAGCGGGACCGCACCCGTACCCGTACGCCCGTGCGGCCGGCTTCCGCCGCGGGCCGATACGGCGTGTACGAGGAGGCCGCGCTGCTGGTGGACTGCGTGCTGGAGCAGGCGCCGACGGTGGGCGAAGCGCTGCTGCGGTCGTTCGCGACGGGGCTGCTGGACGTGCCGTACTGCCTGCACCCCGACAACGCGAACCGGGCACGGGCCGTCGTGGACCCCTGGGGGGTGCTGCGCTGGGCGGACCCGGGCCGGGTCCCGCTCCCCCCGGGGACCCGGCGCGCCGCGTCCGGCGGCACGGCGGTCGGCTCCCGGCAGCTGCTGGACATGCTCGACTTCAACGCGCGCCGCTTCGACGCGGAGGACGTGCTCGGACGCCGCCTCGGCGACGGGGCGGCGGCGTGAGCGCCGCCCGAGGCGGGAGCACGCTCGCCGCCGTGCGGGCGCGCGGGGCGTTGCGCGCCGTCGTCAGCCGGGGTGTGCCGGGGTTGTCGGCGTGCTCGGCGCCCGGCGTGTGGTCGGGGCTGGACACCGATGTGGCGCGGGCCGTGGCCGCGGCCGCGCTGGGGGACGCCGGCGCGGTGGAGTGGGTGCCCGCCGATCCGGCGGACCGGCTCGCCGTACTGGCGGCGGGCGACGCGGAGCTGACGGTGGCCAACACCACTTGGACGATGGGCCGCGAGGCCGCCTGGCCGGTCCTGTTCGCCGCCGTGACCTGCTACGACGGCGAGGGTTTCCTCGTCCGGACGGCGGAGGGGATCACCGGCCCGGCCGCTCTCGCGGGCCGCGAGGTCGCGGTGCAGGCGGGTACGACGAGCGCCGACAACCTCGCCGCCTGGTACGGGCCGAGGGGCCTGGCCGTCCGCGTGCGGGAGTACCCGACGCCCGCGGCCGCGCTGGCCGGATACGCCGGCGGCGGGTGCGCCGCGCTGGTGCTGGACCGGGTCGCGCTGGCCGGGCAGCGGGCGCTGCTCCCCGTACCCGACGGGCACACGGTCCTCGCCGAGACCATCTCGCGCGAGCCGATGGCCGCGGCGGTCCGCGAGGACGATCCCGGCTGGCTGCGGCTGTGCCGGTGGGTGGTGAACCTGCTGCTGGCCGCCGAGCACGAGGTGGCGCGGGCCGGCCCCGGGGACGGCGGCCGCGCCGCCGCCCTGGAGCGGGTGGCCGGGGCGGCGGGCCGGCACGGGCCGGCCGCCGGGCTGGACCCGCGCTGGGCCGCCCGGGTCCTGGCCGCCGTCGGCACCTACGCGGACGTATACGAGCGCGCGCTGGGCCCGGCCTCCGGGCTGGACGTGCCGCGCGGCCTCAACGAGCTGTGGACCGGTGGTGGTCTGCACTACCCGGTTCCCCTGTACTGAAAGATCGAGATCGGAGATTCGTGTGACCCTCGTCAGCGACCCCTCAGCGCCCCGCATCGCCATCATCGGGGCGACCGGCGCGGTCGGCGGCACCCTCGTCGAGCTGTTCGAGGAGCGGAAGCTGCCCTACCGCGAGTTGTACCTGGTGGCCTCGCCGCGCTCCGCCGGCCGGGAGGTGTGCGTCGCGGGCCGCTACTACACCGTGCGGGACCTGGAGGAGTTCGACTTCGGCTCGGTGGACCTGGCCTTCTTCTCGGCCGGCACGGCCGTCAGCGAGCGGTGGGTTCCGCGCGCCACGGCCGCGGGCGCCCTCGTCATCGACAACACCCGCGCCTTCCGCGCCGACCCGGCGACCCCCCTGGTGGTCCCGCAGGTCAACGCCGCGGAGCTGGACCGGCGGCCGGACAGCGGTACGGTCGCCAACCCGAACTGCTCCACCATCCCGCTGGTACGGCTGCTGGACGCGGTCGGCCGGCGCTGGGGGCTGCGCCGGGTCGTGGTGAGCACGTACCAGGCGGCTTCGGGGCTGGGGCACTCGGGCATCGAGGAGCTCCAGGAGGCGACCGCGCTCGCGCTCCAGGACCCGGGCGCCGAGCCGCTGTCGAAGCGGTTCACCCCCTCCCTGGCCTTCAACGTGCTGCCGCAGATCGACGAGGTGCTGGAGAACGGCTTCACCCGCGAGGAGGAGAAGCTGCTGCACGAGTCGCGGCGGATCCTGGGCCGGCCGGACCTGGACGTGACGGCGACGTGCGTACGGGTGCCGGTGGTCAACGGGCACTCGGAGTCGGTGTGGGTGGAGTGCGCCAGCGAGGTCGACCGCGGTGAGCTCGTCGCGCTGCTCGGCGCGCTGCCCGAGGTCAGCGTGTACGACGGGCCGCGGGAGCTGCCTCCGGTGCCGGCCTCCCTGGAGGACCCGGACCGGGTGCACGTGGGCCGGATCCGCGTCTCGCCGAACGACCCGCGGGGCTTTTGGCTGTGGCTGGTCGCCGACAACCTGCGGGTGGGCGCGGCGCTGAACGCGGTGCAGATCGCGGAGGAACTCCTGGCCCGGGGCACGCTGTGAGCGGGGCGCGGGTCCTGAAGTTCGGCGGGTCGAGCTTCGCCGGGCCGGACGGGTACGAGCGCGTCGCGGACGCGGTCGGCCGCCGGCTGCGGGAGGGGCGCGGCCCGCTGGCGGTGGTGGTGAGCGCGGGGCCGGGCGAGACGGAAGCCCTGCGGGGGCGGCTGCTGGGCATCGATCCGCATCCCGAGGACGAGACCCTGGCAGGGCTGCTGACGCTGGCCGACACGGCGGGCGCGCAGCTGCTGGCCGCGGCCCTGCACCGGGCGGGCATCGGGTCGGCGGTACTGGCCGGGCAGCAGCTGGGCCTGGTCTCGGACTCGGTGTTCGCGCGGGCCCGGCTGGTGCACACGGACCCGGGGGCGCTGACCTCGGCGCTGGCCGGGCACGAGGTGGTGGTCGTACCGGGCGGGCAGGCCGTGGACGCGCGGGGGCGGCCGACCTGGCTCGGCAAGAACAGCTCGGACCTGTCGGCGGTGGCGGTGGCCGCGGCCGTCGGCGCGCCCGCGTGCGAGATCCACTCGGACGTGGACGGCATCTACAGCGCGGACCCGCACCTGGTGCCGGGGGCGCGGCTGCTGCCGCGGGTCTCCTACGACACGGCCTCGCTGCTGTCGCTGCACGGCGCGAAGGTGATCCACCGGCGGGCCGTGGAGATGGCCCGCAAGTGCGGCGTGGAGCTCGTACTGCGGCACGGGCGGCCGCCGTTCGCGCAGGGCACCCGGGTGGGCGCGGCCGGCGAGCCGGTGCGCGCCGTCGTCCTGAACCGGCGCTCCGTCGCGCTGCGGTACTCCGGCGAGGCCGAGGCCGACCGGGCGTACGCGGCGCTGCGCGCGGCGAACGCGGACGCCGTCCGGCTGGGCGAGGGCCCGCTGGTCGTGGCCGTCGGCGGGTTCCTGGACCTCGCGGAGTTCCACCGCCGCCGGGGCCTGGCCCCCGGAGCGGGCGCGGGCGTACCGGTGACGGTGCTGCGCGGCCCGGTGGCGACCACGCATCTGGCGGCCGACGCGGACGGGGCCGTGGCCCTCGCGCGGCGGCTGCACGGCACGTTCGAGAACGGCCCGGCCTCCCGTGCCCGGCCCCTGAGACTCGCAGGAGTGTGACGCACATGACCATGACCGTCGCCGACATACTCGGCACGCGGCCGGACAGCGGCTCCACGCTCGCCGTCTGGGACCTGCCCGATTCCGTGCGCGAGGCGGTGGGCCGGGACCTGGCGCGGCTGGCCGACCCCGCCGCGGACCTCGACTGGGCCACGGCCCGCTGCCACCAGGTCTTCGCCCAGCTGCCGACCGAACTGCTGCGCCGCCTCCTGGACTTCGGCCGGCACCCCGACACGCCGGGCGTGGCGCTGGTCGGGAACCTGCCGCAGGACGCCCTGCTGCCGCCCACCCCGCTCGACGGCGGGCCGAGCCCGGCCAAGGGGACCTTCGTCGCCGAGGGGGTGCTGCTGGGGCTGAGCGGGCTGCTGGGCGAGCCGGTGGGGATGCTCAGCGAGAAGGACGGCCGGATCGTCCACGACGTGGTGCCGGTCCCGGGCGGCGAGCACACCCAGACCAACCAGGGTTCGCGCGCCTTCCTGAACTTCCACAGCGACATCGTCCACGACCCGGCGGGCCGCTACGACCTGGCCAACCCCGACTTCCTGGTGCTGAACTGCCTGCGCGCCGACCACGACGGCGAGGCCGTGACGTACTACGCGGACGCCCGCGACATCGCGGCCTCCCTCGGCGACGACGTGCTGACGACGCTGCGGAGCCCGCTGTTCCGGCTGAACGCCCCGGGTGGCTACACCCGGGCCCACGCCGGCGGCCGCGAGGTGCTCTCCGACCCGGTGCCGCTCATCGGCGGCGCGGCGGCCTTCCCGGAGATCACCGTGGCGGCCAACGGGGTCCGCCCGATGACCACCGCGGCCGGCACTGCGCTGCTGCGCCTCCAGGAGGTCTGCCGCTCGGTGGCGCAGCCCGTGCGGCTGCGGCCCGGGCAGGCCCTGCTGGTCAACAACCGCAAGGGGGTGCACGCCCGTTCGGTGTTCACGCCCCGCTATGACGGGCTGGACCGCTGGGTCCAGCGCACCTACGTACGGCGCAGTCTGTGGACCATCCGCCACCGCGCCTCGCCGACCGCCCGCCGCGTCCACCTGTGAGCCCCCTCAGGCGGCCGCCGCGGCGGCCGCGGCCGCCGGCCGGTAGTACTCGGACATGAAGGCGACCGTCTGCTCGACGAACAGGCGCATCTCCCGCGACAGCTGCTTGCCGCGCCGCCAGGCGAGCTGGGTGAACACCTCGAAGGGCGGCTCCCAGTCGAGGACGGCGAGCTGGCCGCTCTCCACCGCCTCGGCGACGGTCATCGTCGGCAGCAGGCTGATGCCGAGGCCGGCGGCCACGCCCCGTTTGATGGACTCGATGTTGCCGAACTCCAGGAAGGAGACCGGCTCCCCCGAGCCGTCGTTCAGCTCGGCCTCGAACAGCTCGCGGTAGGCGCAGCCGGCCTCGGGGGCGAGGACGGCGGCCGTGCGCAGGTCCTGCGTCGTGAGGGAGCGGGCCAGGGCGAGGGGGTGGCCGGGAGCGGCCACCACGGACAGCGGCTCGGAGCCCAGGACGGCGGTCTGCACCCCGGAGTGCTCCGTCTCGGCCTCCATCAGGAAGCCCAGGTCGAAGGAGCCCTGGCGCAGCGAGTGGCAGGTCTCGGCGCACAGGCTGGGGCGCAGCACCAGCTGGAGCAGCGGGTAGCGGTGGTGGAAGTACTCCAGGACCGGGGGCATCCGGTAGGAGATCAGGCTCTCCATCGTGCCGATGGTCAGGACCCCGGACGGGTCTCCCAGGCCGGCCGTCACGCCCCGCGCCTCGTCGGCGAGGGAGAGGATCTGCTCCGCGTACGGCATCAGGCGCTCACCGGCCGGGGTGAGCTGGATCTTGCCCCGGAGGCGTTCGAAGAGCTCGACGCCGAGGGAGATCTCCAGTCCCTTGATCTGCGCGGTGACGCTGGACTGGGCGTACTTGAGCTCGGTGGCGGCCCGCGTGAAGCTGAGCAGTGTCGCCACCCGGTGGAAGGTCGTCAGCTGTCGGATGTCCACGTGGTCTCCCGCGGGTTCGGAGCCGGCTGCCTCGGTGTCCGGTCCGGTCAGCCCCAGCCCATGTCGTCACCCGTGCCGTTGCCCGTGCCGGTGCCGGTGGCCGTGCCGGGGGCCGGCTGGGTGGCCGCCGGGACGGGGCCGTCGGCGAGGACCGTGGTGGTCGCGGCGGCGCCGGCCGGCAGGAGGCACGCGGCGGCGAGGGCGAGGGCGGCGGTCTTGGCGGCGATCGGGGCGAAGCGGGCGCGGAGCATGAGCAGTCCCATTCAGGAGTCGGGGTGGGGTTCTCGAACTCCCCTCACACGTCCCGCGGTTGACGTGTTTCGGGGGGTTTCTGCCGAGCTGTGCGGCGGCTGTTTTCCGCCGTGGCTCAAGCATCCTTCGAGTGGTGGGGGCAGGTGAAGGGAAACCGGCTGGCCTGATTGGGCCCTGGCCCTTTCAGTCCACCCGGCGGCTTCCTGGTGGCGCGGTGCCCCGCTGGGTGGTTTCATCCCCTCGATCGGCAGCTCGCTGTTTGGCATGATCAGGGCGGAGCGACCAGTCCGCTCTGTTCAGCAGGGGGATCCAGTGCTTGAGTCATTGGGGTTGGACGGCCCCACAGAATCCGTCTACCGCACGATGCTGGCCCATCCGGGGGACGACGCGACCGCGTTGGCGAAACGCCTGGGCTGGACCGAAGGGGACATCCGCCGTGCCTGGGAGCGGCTGGCCGAGCTGTGTCTGGTGGTGCAGGACCGGGCCGACTTCCCGGACCATCCGCGCGCGGTCAGCCCCGAGCTGGGACTGGAGCATCTGCTGGCCCGCCAGCAGGCGGAGTTCGCGGCGCACCGCCAGCGCATCGCGGCCTCGCGGGCGGCCGCCTCCCAGCTCATCTCGGAGTACGCGGGCCTGCAGCCGGCCGCGTCGCAGACGGGGGTGGAGCACCTCAACGGGGTGGAGGAGATACGGGCCCGGCTGGTCCGTTTCACCAACGAGGTGGAACAGGAGGTGATGGCCTTCGTCCCCGACGGGGGCCAGAGCGAGGAGAACATGGCCGCCGCCAGGCCGTTGAACGAGCGCCTGCTCAAGCGCGGCGTGGTGATGCGCACCATCTACGTCGACGCGGTCCGCAACAGCCCGCCGACGGTGGAGCACGCGAACTGGCTGACCAGCCAGGGCGGCCAGGTGCGTACGGTGGCCACCCTCCCGACGCGGATGACGATCCTGGACCGCAAGACCGCGATCATCCCGCTCAACAGCGAGGACAGCCTGGCCGGGGCCGTGGTGCTGACCGGCCACGGGACGCTGACCGCGCTGTGCACGCTCTTCGAGGGCGTGTGGGACCAGGCGCAGCCGTTCGGCGAGGCGGTCCAGCCCCGGGGCAGCGAGGACGGCCTCAGCCGGCAGGAGCAGGCCGCGCTGCGGCTGCTGGCCGAGGGCCACACCGACGAGGGGATCGCCAAGCGGCTGGGGGTCTCGCACCGCACCGCCCGCCGGATCGCGACGGTCCTGATGGAGCGCCTCGGCGCGCGGAGCCGGTTCGAGGCCGGCGTCCGCGCGGTCCGCTGCGGCTGGCTCCCCTACGAGCCGTAGGCCGTACGGGAGCCGGGGCGGCCGGGGTTACGGCCGGGGGTCGCGCAGGGAGGCGAAGGCGCCCGCGCGGTAGAGGAGGGGGAGCCGGTCCGCGGGGCCCGGGTCCCCCGTGACCAGTTCGGCCACCACGATGCGGTGGTCGCCCGCCGGTACCCGGGCGGTCACCCGGCACACCAGCCAGGCGAGGACCCCGGAGAGCACCGGGGTCCCGCAGGGGCCGGTGGACCAGTCGGCCGCGGCGAACCGGTCGGCTCCGCTGCGGGCGAAGACGGCGGCCAGCGCGGCCTGGTCCTCGCCCAGCAGGTGTACGCCGACGTGCTCGGCGGCGGCGACCGCCGGCCAGCTGGAGGCTCCGTTCGAGACGGCGAACGCCAGGGCCGGCGGGTCGGCCGAGACCGAGATCAGCGAGGTGGCGGTGAAACCGTGGGGGCGGCCGTCCGCCCCGCGGGCGGTGATCACCGCGACCCCGGCGGCGTGCTGGCGGAAGACCGACCGCAGCAGGGTGTCGAGTGCGGGCCGCGCGGCCCGCGGGGTGTCCATGACGGTCATCCGAGGCTGCTTTCCGGGAGCAGTTCGCCGAGCGCGGCGGCGATGTCCTTGGCGCCGGTGCCCTGCATGACGGTGAAGTGGGTGCCGGGCACGAGCCGGGTGCGGACCGGGCCGTCGGCGTGCCGCTCCCAGCCCGTGCGGAACCACTCCAGGTCGCCGGGGTCGTCGGCGACGAGCAGTTCCACGGGCCCGCGGTAGGGGGTGGCCCGCCACGTGGAGGCCGCCCGGGTCATGGCGGTGAACATCCGGGCCCGGGCCAGGATCTCCGCGTCCTCCCCGTCGCGGACCAGGCCCGCCTCGGCGAGCCGGCCGAGGACGGCCTCGTACGCGGCCTCCCGCGGCAGGTCCCGGACCGTGTCCGGGTCGGTGTGCAGCGGGGGCCGGCCCATGGAGAGGGCGAAGCTGTCGGCGAAGGCGCACACCGACTCGGCGTGGCCGAGCGGCTCGGGGAGCCCGGCCGGCGGCTGGGTGTCCACCAGGGCCAGCAGGGCCACCTCGGCGCCCTCGGCCTGCAGAAGCGAGGCGAGCGCCCAGGCGATGCCGCCGCCCAGCGACCAGCCGAGCAGGTGGTACGGGCCCTCGGGCTGCACCTCGCGGATCGCGTCGCGGTAGCGCCGCGCGAGCTCGTCGAGGGACTCCTCGGGGGCGCCGGGGACGATGGGCGCCGCGTCGATCCCGTAGACGGTCCGGTCCTCTTCGAGGTGCTGGGCCAGCGGGAAGTAGGAGGCGGAGGTTCCGGTGCTGGAGTGGACGCAGAACAGCGGGGGCAGCTGCCCGGAGCCGGAGCCGGCCTTGAGGAGGGTCAGGGTGCCGCCCGGTGCGGGCACGGCGCCGGCCGTGGACGCCGAGGCGGCCTCCTGGTCGGCGACGGCGGCCAGTTCGGCCACGGTCTGGTGCTGGAAGAGCTGGCGGGCGGTGATGCGCACGCCGCGCTTGTTGGCGAAGTCGACGGCCCGGATGACGGTGATGGAGTGTCCGCCGAGGTCGAAGAAGTTGTCGTGGATGCCGACCGCGGGGACCTCCAGGAGCTGCTGCCACACCTCGGCGAGGATCTTCTGGGTGGGGGTGGCGGGCGCCTGGGCGGGGCCGTCGGCGGCCGCGGCGGCCGGGTCGGGGAGCTTGAACCGGTCCACCTTGCCGTTGGCGTTGAGCGGGAGCGCGTCCAGCAGGGTGTAGCGGGCGGGCACCATGAACTCGGGCAGCCGCTCGCGCAGGTGCGCGCGGAGTTCGTCGGCGCCGGGGGCGCCCTGGCCGGGAGCGGCCACCAGGTAGGCGGCCAGGTACTGGGCGCCGGCCGGGCCGCGGGCGGCGACCACGCAGGAGCCGACGCCGGGGTGGTCGCGCAGGGCCGTCTCGACCTCGCCGAGTTCGACGCGGTAGCCGCGGACCTTGACCTGGTCGTCGCCGCGGCCGAGGAACTCCAGGCGGCCGTCGGGCAGCCACTTGGCGAGGTCCCCGGTGCGGTACATGCGGGCGCCGGGCGAGCGGTCCTGGCGGAACGGGTCGGGAAGGAACCGCTCGCGGGTGAGCTCCGGCAGGTTGTGGTAGCCGCGGGAGACGCCGTCGCCGCCGATGTGGAGCTCGCCGGGGACGCCGACCGGCAGCGGGGCCCCGTGCGCGTCGAGCACGTAGACCGAGGTGTTGGCGATGGGGGTGCCGACGGGGACGGTGGGGGCCTCGGTGTCGGCTCCGTCGATGGGCGCAGCGGTGGACCAGACGGTGGTCTCGGTGGGCCCGTACATGTTGTGGAAGCTGGCGCCGGTGGCCTCGCGCAGTCGCAGGGCCAGCGCGGTGGGCACCGCCTCGCCGCCGACGAGCAGGACGTCGAGGGCTCCGAGGGCCTCGCGGGCCGCGCCGGAGGGGTCGTCGAGCATCAGCTGGGCGAGGGAGGGCGTGCACTGCAGGTGGGTGACCCCGTGCTCGGCGATCAGCTCGGCGAGGGAGGCGTTGTGGGCGGGGTCGGCCGGCCGCGCCTGCCCCAGCGGGGCATTGGCGAGGACGCGCAGCCGGTCGAGGTGTTCGAGGCCGCCCAGTACGTCGTCGGCGTCGATGCCGAAGTCGACGAGGCAGGCGAGTTCGTCGACGCCGATGGCGGAGAGCTTGTCGATCAGCTCCAGGCAGTCCTCGGGGGTCCCGAACAGGCCGCTGGTGTGCACGTACCGGTCGAAGGCGTGGCCGAGGAGGGCGTCGAGGTCGTCCTCGCCGATGTTGCGGGGGTCGACGTCGACGCCCATGCGCTGGCCGAGCACCCGGACCAGGTCCAGGGAGGTGCGCAGGTAGTCGATGAACGGTTCGCGGACCAGGGCCAGGGCCCGGTCGCGGTCCTCGTCGAGGAAGGTGTGCAGCATGAGGGTGACCTTGCCGCCCTCGGTGCCGAACTTCTCCCGCCAGGTGTCGTGGTAGAGCCGGATGGACTCGGCGAGCTGGTCGAGGTCCTGGCCGAGCAGGTGGGTGAGGATGTTGGCGCCCTGTTCGGCGGCGGCCTTGAAGGTGGCGGGGGTGCCGCCGGAGGAGAGCCAGACGGGCAGTTCGGCCTGGACGGGGCGGGGCCGGATGCGGACCTCGACGTCCTTGCCGTTGCCGGCGGTCAGCGTGGCCGACTCGCCGCGCCACAGCGACCGTACGGTCCGCACGCCGTCGATCATGACCTGCTTGCGGTCCTCGTAGTTCTCGGGGGCGAAGACGAAGTCGTCGTGGAGCCAGCCGGAGGCGAAGGCCATGCCGACGCGGCCGCCGGAGAGGTTGTCGACGACGGACCACTCCTCCGCCACCCGCACCGGGTGGTGCAGCGGCATGACCACGCTGCCGGAGCGGATCGCGATCTTCTCGGTGACCATGGCCAGGGCGGCCGCGGTCACCGAGGGGGCCGGGTAGAGGCCGCCGAAGGCGTGGAAGTGCCGTTCGGGGGTCCACACGGCCGAGAAGCCGTGGCGGTCGGCGAACTTGGCGCCCTCCAGCAGGAGCCGGTAGCGGTTGCCGCCGGGGGCGTCGTCGCCCGCGTCGCTGGCGAAGTAGAAGAGGCCGAACTCCATCGGGCGGGTGCGCGGGGCGGGCGCGGAGCGCAGCAGCTCGTGCGGGCGGCCGGAGGCCACGACCACCTTGAAGCCGCGGGTCAGCGTCCAGAACATCTCGACCTCGGACATGTCGAAGGAGATGCTGCTGATCGCGAGCCAGGTGCCCGGCGAGTGCTCGCCGACTCGGTCGTCGAGACCGCGGAAGAGGTTGAGGAGCTGGGCGTGCTCGACCATGACGCCCTTGGGCTTTCCGGTGGAGCCCGAGGTGTACGTGACGTACGCGAGGTCGTGCGCGCCGACGCCGACGCCCGGGTCGGTGTCGGGGACGTCCTCGAGGGCGTCGGCCGACAGGTCGAGCAGGACGGGATCCGCGCCCTCGGCGAGGGCGGCCGCGGCGGTCAGCCGGGCGGTGCTGTCCGCGTCGACGAGGACCGCGGCGGGGCGGGCGTCGCCGAGGACGTGGCCGAGGCGGGCCGCCGGGTAGTCGGGGTCGAGGGGGACGAAGGCGGCGCCGGACTTGAGGACGCCGAGGAGCCCGGCCGGCATGTCGAGGCCGCGGGAGAGGCAGACGCCGACCAGGGTGCCGGGGCCGGCGCCGAGGGCGCGCAGGCGGTGGGCGATCCGGTTGGCGCGCCGGTCCAGGGCCGCGTAGTCGAGGGCGGCGCCCCGGTGGACGACCGCGGTGGCCGCCGGAGTGCGGGCGACCTGGGCGGCGAAGGCGGCGGGGACCCCGCCGGCGGTCTCGACGGGGACGGCGGTGTCGTTCCAGCGGACCAGGATCCGCTCGTGCTCGGCGGGGGTGAGCACGGCGAGCTCGGACAGGCGCGCGTCGGGGCGCGAGACGGCGCTCTCCAGGACGCGGCGGTAGTGGCCGAGCATCCGCTCGATGCGGTCGCCGTCGTGGAGTTCGGTGGCGTACTCGGTCATCAGGTCGACCCCGCCGGTGGAGCGCTCGGAGAGGCCGATCGTCCAGTCGAACTTGGTGGTGCCCATGTGCAGGGGCAGGCCGGTGAGTTCGATGTCCCCCATGCGGACGGTCTCCACCGGGGTGCCCAGCTGGTAGATCGCGTGCTGGAACAACGGGTTGCGGCTCTGGTCGCGCTCGGGCCGCAGCTCCCCGACGAGCTGGTCGAAGGGGAGCTCCTGGTGCTTGTGGGCGTCGGAGACGGCGTCTCCCGTACGGGCCAGCAGCTCGCGGAAGGTGGGGTCGCCCGCGGTCGAGGTGCGCAGTACGACGGTGTTGGCGAAGTAGCCGATCAGCGGCTCGAACTCGGTGCGGGTACGGCCGGAGAAGACGGAGCCGAGCGCGATGTCGTCCTGGCCGGTGTAGCGGGACATCAGGGCGGCCAGTCCGGCGACGGCCACCGGCAGCAGCCGGGTGCGCTCGCTGCGGGCGAGGGCCTCCAGATCGCGGTGGAGCGCGGGCTCCAGGTAGGCGCCGACCTCGGCGCCGGTCCACTTCGGGTCGGCGGGGCGCGGCCGGTCGGAGGGGAACTGGAGGGAGGGCAGCCCCTCCAGGCGCTCGCGCCAGTACGCCAGCGAGCGGGCCCCGGCCTCGCCGGCCAGCCGGTCGCGCTGCCACACGGCGTAGTCGGCGTACTGGATGGGCAGTTCGGGCAGGACGGGGGCGCGGCCGGCCCGCCCGGCCAGGTAGCACTCGGTGAGCTCCTGCACCATGCGGGTGGTGGACCAGCCGTCGGTGGCGATGTGGTGCATGGACAGCACCAGGACGTGCTCGTCGGGGCCCTGCTTGGCGAGGGTGGCGCGCAGCATCGGGCCGGCCGACAGGTCGATGCGGCGGCGGGCCTCGCGGGAGGCGGTCTCGCGGGTGCGCGCCTCGCGTTCGGCGGCGGGCAGGCCGGAGAGGTCGAGCAGCTCCAGGGCCGCGGGCGCGGGAGCGTCGACGATCTGGCGGGGGCCGTCGGGGGTGGCGAGGTAGCGCGTGCGCAGGGTCTCGTGCCGGGCGACGACGGTGCTCAGGGCGGAGCGCAGCAGGGGCACGTCGAGGGGGCCGCGCAGGCGCAGCGCGAGCGGGGTGTTGTAGAAGGCCAGCCCGTCGGACCACTGGTCGAGGAACCACAGGCTCTGCTGTACGGAGGACAGCGGCAGGGGCTCCTCGCGGCCGGCGGCGGCGATGCGGTCGCTGCCTTGCCGCGGCTCACGGTTGGCGCGCAGCTCCCCGAGCAGCGCGGCGCGCTGCTGCGGGGTGAGCTGTGCCAGTCGGTCGTTGACGTTTCGCGGCATGCCGGGGCTCCTCGTCGACGTGTGTGTCTGGCCCGAAGCCTCCCCGGGACGGGCGCGCACGTGGAGTCGGGGGAAATCCGGACTCCTTCGGCGCGGCCCGGACCGGCAGCGTGATCGCCGGTCATACGCATCATTTCTGAAGGGGCGATCGTGACAAGTACGGGAGTGACCGCGCCGGACAAGGCAGTCCGGACGCGACCGCCGGCCGGCGACTGCGCCGACGGCCTGGCCCGGGAGACGGCCCGGGCCGGCTTCACCTGCCTGCGCCGCGACCGGATCCGGCACCTGCTGGCGGCGGACGCCCTGGAGGACTTCCGCGCGGCCTGGGAGGACCTGGAGCTGGACACCGGCATCCCCGGTGGGAAGCTGTTCCGGCTGCGCCGCTACGGGCGGCTGCGGGTGGAGGTGGAGGCGGACGGCACGGCCTCGTTCACCCCGCTGCCGCACGCCTCGTTCCGCCAGGACGTGATCCACATGTGGCGGGGGCAGGACCGGGTGTTCGCTCCGATCGCCCCCGAAGTGCTCCTGCACGAGGGCATGCTGGCGCTGGTCGGGCTGGACGCCCGGGCGGCCGCGCAGCTGAGCGGCACCACCTCCTGGGAGGTCGGCGTCCACCTGATCCGCATCCTGGCCGAGCCGGGCGGCGAGGGCGAGCCGACCCCCGAGGGCCGCCACCGCGACGGGCACGCGTACGTCGGGATGCACCTGCTGCGCCGGGACCGGTGCGGCGGCGGGCTCTCGACGGTCCACCCCGAGGGCGGCGAGCCGGTCCGGCTGACCCTGCTCGACCCGCTGGACTCGATGTTCGTCGACGACGCCCGGGTGACGCACGAGGTGTCCCCGATCAGCCCGCTGGACGGCACGGCGGTGCGCGACATGCTGCTGGTCGACCTGAACCCGGCCACCGCGGCCGGCGGGTGACGCGGGCGTGAGCGCCATGGACCGTACCGGCGAGACCGCGCTGCTGCGCGCGCTCGTCGACATCCCGTCCGTCTCGGGCACCGAGGCCGCGGTCGGGGCCTTCCTGGCCGCGACGATGGACCGGCTCGGCTTCGAGACGCACGTCGACTCCGCGGGCAACGTGCACGGCTCGGTCGGCCCGGCGGACGGGCCGCACCTGCTGCTGCTGGGCCACATGGACACCGTGCCGGGCGAGGTTCCCGTCCGGCTGTCGGGCGACGTCCTGTACGGCCGGGGCACGGTCGACGCGAAGGGGCCGCTCGCCGCGATGGTCTGCGCAGCGGCCCGCCTCGCGGACACCACCGGCGCGCGGATCACCGTCGTCGGCGCGGTCGACGAGGAGCGCACCTCGGTCGGCGCCCGCCACCTGGCCGGCCTGATGCGCCCGGACGCCGTGGTCATCGGCGAGCCGAGCGGGGCCTCCTGCGTGGGCATCGGCTACAAGGGCGTCTTCCGGTTCCGGATGACCGCCGAGCAGCCGGCCGCGCACACCAGTTCGCCCGAGGCGACGGCCGCGGAGATCGTCGCGGACTTCTGGTTCGGCGTACGGGAGTGGCTGCAGCGGCGGTACGGGCCCGGGACCGCGAGCGCCCTGTTCGACCAGGCGCTGCCCTCGGTGGTCGCCATGGGCGGCGGCCTGGAGGAGGCCTGGATCGAGGTGTCGTGCCGGGTGCCGGTGCACTTCGACGCCGCCACCTTCCGGGCCGCGCTCGACGAGCTGGCGGGCGGGCGGCGGATCACCGTCGTCGAACACGTGGAGGCGGTGCGGTCCTCGCGCACCGACCCGGTGGTCAAGGCGCTGTCGGCGGCGATCCGCGAGAGCGGCGCCCGGCCGGCGGCGAAGCTGAAGCTGGGCACCGCCGACTGGAACGTGGTGGGTCCGGTCTGGGGGGTGCCGACGGCCGCGTACGGCCCCGGCGACTCCCGCTACTGCCACACCGAGGACGAGCACATCGCTCTGCCGGAATACCTCACTGCCATCGACGTCCTGACGGCGGCGCTGCCGCGGCTGGCTCAGTCGGTGGCCCTGCGCACCACGACCGGTGCCCTCAACGGAATGGGAGGCGGCACGCCGTGAACACACGACGACCGCTGGCGGTACTGACCTCGCGCGTACGGCTGGAGGAGCGCCTGCTCCTGGCCGAACTGCGCAAGCGGGACATCGAGTTCGAACAGCTCGACACCCGGCGCCTGACGTTCCAGCTCGACGGACCGGGTGCGCTGCCCTACCGGGGCGCGCTCAGCCGGGAGATCTCGCACACCCGCAACGCGTACGCGAGCCGGCTGCTGGAGCACCTGGGCGTGCCGGTGCTCAACAGCTCGCGGATCATCAACCTCTGCGGGGACAAGCTGCTGACCACCCTCGCCCTGCGGGAGGGCGGACTGCCCACCCCGCGCGCGATGGTCGGGCTGGTCCCGGACGCGGCGCTGGACGCCCTGGACGACTTCGGCTACCCGGCCGTGGTCAAGCCGCTGACCGGCTCCTGGGGCCGGATGGGCGCCCGGCTGCACGACCACGAGGGCGCCGAGGCGATCTTCGAGCACCGGGCGGCGCTGCCCGGCCCGCACCACCAGATCACCTACGTCCAGGAGTACATCGACAAGCCCGGCCGCGACATCAAGGCGTACGTCTTCGGCGGCGAGGTGGTCGGCGCGATCTACAAGATCTCCGAGAACTGGCGCACCAACACGGCGCTCGGCGGCCGCACCGAGGTGTGCCCCCTCACCGACGACCTGGTCAAGCTGCTGACCGCGACCGCCGAGGCCATCGGCGAGGGCGTCCTCGGCGTCGACGTCATCGAGCACAAGGACGGCCGGATGGTCGTCAACGAGGTCAACCACACGCCCGAGTTCCACGGGGCGATCGAGGTGCTGGGCACCGACCTGGTGGGCGCGTACGTGGACTACGTCATGGCCCGGCTCGCCGTCTGGGACGCGCAGTGAGCCCCGCGCGCGGCCGGCTGGCCCCCCTCCCGCTGGCCGGACCGGTGCCCTTCGACGGCCGGGTGCTGGAGGTGCCCCGCGGCCGCTACGACTGGCTGCACCTGGAGGTGCGCGCCGCCGCGGCGGCGGACGCCACGCTGTGGCTGCACTTCGCCGGGGGCACCGACCCGGAGACCGCCGAGATCCCAGCGGGCCCGGCCGTGCGGCTGCGCGTGCCGGTGACCCGCCGCGACGAGCTGGAGCGCGTACGGCTGCCCGAGCGGGAGGGGCTCGTACTCCTCGCGCTGACCACCGTGGCACCGGCTCCGGCCGGCCTGCCCGATCCCCACGAGAGCGGTCTGGTGACGACATGAGCGGCACACTGGCGATGTTCGGCGGCGCCAAGACGCTGCGCCGGCAGGACATGGGCAAGGAGCTCACCGGCTGGCCGGTGATCACCGAGGAGGAGCACGCCGCGGTCCGCGGGGTGCTCGACGGCGGGCTGTTCACCTCCAACGACGCCGGGCGCGGCGAGGTGTCCGCGCTCCAGCGCGACTGGGCCGCGTACACCGGCACCCGCTACTGCGCGGCCGTCTCCAACGGGACGGCGGCGCTGGAGCTGGCGCTGGCCGCGCTCGACCTGGAGCCGGGCTCCGAGGTGCTGGTGCCGGCGCTGACCTTCATCGGGACCGCGATCCCGGTGGTGCAGCGGCTGCTGGTGCCCGTCTTCGTCGACGTGGACCCGGTCACCTTCACCATGGATCCCGAGGCGGCCGCCGCCGCGGTCACCGAGCGGACCCGGGCGATCATCGTGGTGCACCTGCACGGTCTGCCCGCCGACATGACGGCGCTGCGGGCGCTCGCGGACAGCCGCGGGCTGAAGCTCATCGAGGACGCCGCGCAGGCCCAGGGCGCCGAGTACCAGGGCCGCCGGGCCGGCTCGATCGGCGATGTGAACGCCACCAGCCTCAACGTGGTCAAGAACCTGCCGACCTGTGGCGAGGGCGGGCTGATCACCACCGACGACGAGGAGCTGTACGAGCGGATCGTGCTGCGCCGCCAGTTCGGCGAGGACCTGCGGGCCGGCAAGGACCGCGACTACATCTCGCGGGTGCTGGCCGGCAACGAGAAGCTCAGCGCGGTGCAGGCCGCCTTCACCCGGCGCCAGTTGGCCCGCCTCGACGAGTACCACGCGCTGCGCGCCAAGAACGTGGAGTCCTTCCTGGACCGGATCGGCAGGCTGCCGGGGCTGCTCGCCCCGCAGGTCCCCGCCGACCGCACGCACGCCTGGCACATCCTGCGGCTGCGGTTCTCGGCGGCGGGCCTGGGCCACCCCGAGGTCTCGGACGGGGCGCTGCGCGCGGTGCTGCAGCGGGCGCTGAAGGCGGAGGGCGTGCCGGTGGCCCCGTACCAGGTGGTGCCGCTGCCCGGGCAGCGGGCCTTCCGGGAGCTGTCGGGCTTCGGCGGCTACCCGTGGCGGATCGAAGGGGCGGCCCGGCCGCGCCACGACATCTCCGAGTTCCCGGTCTCGCTGGCCGTGATCGAGGACTCGCTGACGATCCAGCGGATCCACCTCAACCCGGCGGCGGGCCCGGTCCTCGACCGGTGCGCGCAGGCCTTCGAGAAGGTCTGGGAGCGGATCGAGGACCTGCTGCCGCTGGCGCGGGCCATGGAGTACCGCCCGCCGTGGCACGCCGCGGTCAACACCCCCGAGGAGAGCGCGTGAGCACCCCCCTGCTCGACCCGCCCGCGACGGCGGCAGCCGCACCGGCCGCCCCCGCCGACACGGCTGCCGATCTGGCGGACCTGGCGCACGAGGTGCGCGAGCTCGTCCTGCGGATGGGCACCACCGCCCACGGCACCCACGTCGGCGGCAGCCTGTCCGCGGCCGACGTCCTGACCGTCCTCTACCACGAGGTGCTGCGGCTGCGGCCGCAGCAGCCCGACTGGGCCGACCGCGACTGGTTCGTGCTCAGCAAGGGGCACGCGAGCGCCGCCCTCTACGCGGTCCTGGCCCAGCGCGGCTTCATCGACCGGGCCGAGCTGGCCACGTACGGGGCGCCGGGGAGCCGGCTCGCCGGGCACCCGCTGCGCCGGCTGCCCGGGGTGGAGTTCCCGACCGGTTCGCTCGGGCACGGCCTGTCGCTGGCCTCCGGGGTCGCGCTGGGGCTGCGCCGCACGGGCCGCCCGGGGCGGGCCTTCGCCCTGCTGGGCGACGGTGAGCTGCAGGAGGGCTCGGTGTGGGAGGCCGCGATGAACGCGGGCCACCACGGGCTCGACAACCTGGTCGCGGTGGTCGACCGCAACGGGCTGCAGATCTCCGGCTCCACGGAGGAGTGCGTGAGCCTGGAGCCGCTGGGCGACCGCTGGCGCAGCTTCGGCTGGGCGGTGGCGGAGGTGGACGGCCACGACCTGGACGCGCTGCGGCAGGTGTTCGCGGCCCTGCCGGACGGAGCCGGGCGGCCGACCGTGGTGCTGGCGCGGACCGTCAAGGGCCGCGGGGTGCCCCTCTTCGAGGGCAAGAAGAAGTCCCATTCGGTGCAGCTGACACCTCGGCTGTTCCAGCGGGCCCTGACCGGCCTGAACGCGAGGAGGGCACGATGACCGCCACGATGCCGGAGACGGCCGCGCCGGCGGCCCCGGCCGCCGAGGCCGCTCAGGACGCCGAGCCGACCTGGGAGGAGCGGTACGCGCTCCCCGCGCGCGAGGTGTACCGCCGCACGCTGCTGGAGCTGGCCCGCACCGACCCGCGGGTCATCTGCGTGGACTCCGACATGGGCGGCCTGGAGACGCTGTTCGGCGAGGAGCTGCCGTCGCAGTACGTCAACGTCGGCATCGCCGAGGCCAACCTGATGGGGGTCTCGGCGGGGCTGGCGGCGACCGGGCTGCTGCCGTACGCGAACACCCTGTCGGGGTTCGCGGCGGCCCGCGCCTGCGAGCAGGTCAAGATCGACGTCGCCGGGAACAACCTGCCGGTGCGGATCGTGGCGACCCACGCCGGGCTGTCGGCCGGGCACTACGGGCCCACGCACCACGCGGTGGAGGACCTGGCGATCCTGCGGACGCTGCCGAACCTGACCGTGGTGGTGCCGGCGGACGCGGTGGAGACCGAGTACGCGGTGCGCGCCACGGCGGACCTGCCGGGGCCGCTGTTCCTGCGGCTGGGCCGGGCGGCGACGCCGCTGGTGCACGAGGGGCCGTACGAGTTCACGGTCGGCAGGGCGCGCGAGCTGCGGGCGGGTACGGACGTCACGATCGTGGCGACGGGCCCGTACCCGGTGTCGATGGCGCTGGAGGCGGCTCGGGACCTGGCCGCGCGGGGGGTCTCGGCCCGGGTGCTGAACATGCACACGATCAAGCCGCTGGACCGGGAGGCGGTGCTCGCGGCGGCCCGGGAGACCGGCGGGATCGTCACGGTGGAGGACCACCTGGTGTCGGGCGGCCTGGGCGCCGCGGTCTGCGAGGTGGTGACGCAGGAGGCGCCGTGCCGGGTGCACCGGATCGGCGTGCCGGACCGGTTCTTCGACCACGTCGCCGACGAGCGGCAGTTGCTGGAGCTGGCCGGCATCAGCCCGGCGGAGATCGCCGCGGCGGCGGCCCGGCTGGCCGCCGCCCCGCGATGAACGGCCTCTCCATGAGCGGCCCCGCGATGAGCGGCCCCGCGATGAGCCGCGGGGCGGTGAGCGGCCCCGCGGCGGGCCGCCCGGCCGCCGTTCAGGGGCGCGGGGTGCGGACGGCGCGGGCGGCCGGGCTGCGCCACCAGGCCAGCAGGCTGGTGTGGATCAGCCGGGGCTGGGCGAACGCCGCGATCTGCGCGGCGGGGCGGGCGAAGAACAGCCCGTCCCCCGTGCGCCGGTCCGCGGCCGAGGCCAACGCGCCTTCCACGGAATCCCGTTGGGACGCTGTGGCGCCGGGCAGGAAGTCGACGCCGAGCAGCGCCTCCTCCGGGGCGGCGGGCAGCGGCTCCCCGGTCCGGCAGCGGGTGCCGCACGGACCTGCCCACCAGGACACCGCCCAGCCCTCCCCACCGGGGGCGTAGGGCGCTCCGGGCTCCTGCGGGGCGCGCGGATCGCGCACCATGTGGACCTCGGAGAGCGGCTTGTCGGCGGCGCCGAAGTGGCGGACCGTACGGAAGCCGACCCGGGCGTAGAAGGCCGGGTTGCCCCGTTCGACCACGGCGTCGAGCACCACCTGCCGGGCGCCGGCGGCCGCGGCCGCGGCTTCGAGGCGGCCCAGCAGCAGCCGGCCGAGCCCGGCGTGGCGCACCCGGGGGGAGACGGCCAGCCGGCGGACCTCCCAGTCGCCGTCGGGGCGGACCACGGCCCGCACCGATCCGGCGGTCTCCCCGTCGAGGGAGGCGACCCACAGCCCGCGGCCCGCGGCGAGGTCCTCCCGTACGTCCCCGGCCCGTTCGCGGGCCCCGTCGGCGACGGGCAGGCCCGGGACGAGGTCGCCGGCGGCGTACGCGGCGGCGGTGACCTCGGCCACCCGCTCGCAGAGGTCTTCCGGAGCGCCGGGAACAGAGTCAAGGAATCGGATCTGGATATCGACGGCAGTGGCCGCCTTTTCTGTGGTGAGCACAGCCGCAACATAGTGGATGTGATGGGATTGGGAAACACCGTCGTCAATCTGTCCGCGCATTTCAACAATCGCGGAATACAGCCGCCGGACACCCCCGGCGACTACGGTTTCAATATCTGGCGCAATACGTTTCCGGCGGAGGAACTGCCGGAGCCCGGCTCCCTGGTGGACCTCGTGGGGGCCGTCTTCGAGTTCCCGGCCCGCGAGAGCGCGGCGGGGGACAACGTGCGCTGCCGCGGGCAGCTGGTGGAGCTGCCGGGCGGCAGCTGGGACTGGATCGGCCTGGTCGGCGCAGCCGAGCGGCGCACCGAGGACGAGCTCGAACTGCACTACGCGGACGGCACCGTGCGCCGGGAGTGGCTGCGGATGAGCGACTTCTGGCCGCAGACCGGCGCGTACTTCGGCGAGCCGAGGGCCTTCGTCACCGGCAGCATGCGCTACCCCCGCCACACCCACCTGCACCACGCGCCGTCGATCTGGCAGCAGCGGGTGCCGGTGCGCGTGCCCGCGCCGCTGGCCGCGGTGCGGCTGCCGGACAACCCGGCGATGCACGTCTTCGCCATGACCGTCACAGCGGACGAGGAGAGCCGTCTTGCGAGTTGAACTGGGACCCGTCGGCTACTGGCGGCACGAGCTGTCGCACTGCCTGCACACGACGGCCGGGGTCCTGCTGGGCTTCCACGGGCTGGACCCGGTGCAGGCGCTGGGCGCCGGCTGGGGCTTCGACTACCCGGCGGGCGACATCCGCCGCGAGGAGTACTACTTCCCGGGCGCGGCCGAGGACCTCTTCGGCGGGCTCGCCCCCTTCCACGACGTGCACTCGCGCTGGCACGAGCCGGCCGACGCCCGCGAGGGCTGGGAGCAGGTGCGGGCCGCGCTGGCGGCGGGCACCCCGGTGGCGGTGGCCGCCGACAACTTCCACCTGCCGTTCCGGCCGGCCTACCGCGACGTGCACACCAACCACCTGATGGTGCTGTACGGCTTCGACGACACCACCGGCGACGTGTTCGTGGCCGACCCGGTGCCACCCGCCTTCCAGGGGACCATCCCGCTGGCCGCGCTGGAGGCCGCCCGGGACTCGGGCAACCCGGTCCACCACGACCGGGACCTGTTCTTCACCGCGAACCCGATCGGCAACCGCTGGCTGGAGCTGCGGATCGGCGAGGACCAGCCCGCCTTCGACCCGGAGTTCGTCGACCGGGTGACCGCCGCGAACCTGCGCGCGCTGCGGGCGGAGCCGTCCGCCGCCGACACCGCCGCGGGGCACCTGCGCGGGCTCGCGGGGCTGCGCACCTTCCTGACGGAGGCCTTCGACCGGCTGCCCGGGGACCCGGCCGTCGGGGACGAGGTCTTCGTCGTCATCGGCCCCGTCCTCGCGGTGACCGGGCTGCACGCGGAGTTCCTGCGCGAGGCCGGGCGGCGCTTCGGCGAGCTGCGGCTGGCCGAACTGGCCCGCGAGGTGGACCGGGTGGCCCACCACTGGTCCGCGCTGCGCATCGCGGTGGCCACGGCCGGCCCGGACCGGGCCGCGCAGGTGCCGGGGCTGCTGCGCCGCACGGCCGCGCTGCTCGACGCGTACGACCGGGCGCTGGACGGCCTCCAGAGCCGTCTCGACGCCCGCGGACAGGCCCTTCGGGGCGCGTAGGGGTTATCCCCGACTGACTGCGCGGGACCCCACCCGGCAGGCTCGACCTGCGGTGGAAACGCCCGCGGAAAAACATGCCGAATACCGCATGGAAAGGAATGCTGTCTTGCTCAAGGAAGCATGCCCGGAATGCACCGGAGACGTCTCCGTCGCACCCGAGGTGGAACTCAACGAAATCGTCGAGTGTGCGGAATGCATGGCGGAACTCGAAATCGTTTCGCGCGAGCCGCTGATCATGGCCCTGGCCCCCGAGGCCGAAGAGGACTGGGGTGAGTAAGTGATCCGCGCCGGGATCGTCGGCGGGGCCGGGTACATCGGGGGCGAACTGCTCCGGATGCTGCTCGGCCACCCCGAGGTCGAGGTCGTGGCCGCCACCTCGACCCGCCTGTCCGGCAGGCGGGTCGACGGCAGCCACCCCAACCTCCGGGGTCTGACCGACCTCAGCTATGTCGCACCGGAGCAACTGCCCGAGTGCGACGTCCTCTTCTTCACCGCGTCCAGCCTGGACGACCCCGCCGGGCGGGCCGAGCTCGCCGCCCGCGGCAAGGTGGTCTTCGACCTCAGTGCCGACCTGCGGCTGAAGGACCCCGAGCTGTACCGCAAGCACTACGGCCGGGAGCACCCCGTACCGGAGCTGCTCGCGGACGCCGTGAGCGGTCTGCCCGAGCTGCACCGGGAGCGCCTGCGCACCGCCGACCTGGTGAGCGTGCCCGGCTGCATGGCGAGCGCGTCGATCCTGGCGCTGAACCCGCTCGCCTCGGCGGGCCTGATCGAGTCCCGGGTCACCGTGGACGGCCGGGTGGGCTCCAGCGGTTCGGGCGCCTCGGCGGGCGAGATGAACCTGCACTCCGAGCGCAGCAACGTGCTGCGGGTGTTCGCTCCCCTGGGCCACCGCCACCAGGCCGAGATCAGCCAGGCCACCGGCCTGGAGGCGCTGATGACGGCCACCGGTGTGGACGCCGTCCGCGGTGTGCAGGTGGTCATCCGGGCCACCGCGCGGCCCGGGGTCACGGAAGCGGCGATCCGCTCCGCCTACCGCACGGCGTACGCGGCGGAGCCCTTCGTCCGCGTCGTCGCGCAGAAGCGCGGCAACTACCGCTTCCCGGAGCCCAAGCTGCTGCTCGGCTCCAACTACTGCGACGTCGGCTTCGCCTACGACGCGGCGAGCCGCGAACTGCTCGTGATCGGGGCGCTGGACAACCTCGTCAAGGGCGGGGCGGGCAACGCCGTGCAGAGCATGAACATCCGCATGGGCTGGGACGAGCGGACCGCCCTGGGCTTCCCGGGGCTGCACCCGATCTGACCGTGCCGGGCCCCGTACGAGGCCCCGTACGCCCGCACCGGCGCCGACGGGACTCCCCGGCGGCGCCGGGCCCCGCCCGCCCGGCCGAAGCGGCCGCGGCGGCCGGCCCCCGTGCCCTTCGAAAGCCCCGTACCGATCCGAGAGGCAGCGACACATGATTCACCCCGTCACCGTCGTCAAATGCGGTGGCAGCCCGGCGATCGACCGGGAGGCGATGTGCGCCGACATCGCGTCCCTGGCCGCCGCGGGCCGCCGTGTCGTGCTGGTGCACGGCGGGGCCGCCGAGGTCGACCTGCTCGCGGAGCGGCTCGGTGTCCCGCAGCGCCGGCTGACCACGCCCAGCGGCTCCTCCAGCCGCTACACCGACCCCGCCACCCTGGAGGTCCTCCAGCTGGCGCTCGCCGGAAAGGTCAAGCCCGCCCTGGTGGCGGCGCTGGGCCGCGGCGGCGTCCGCGCCGCGGGGCTGACCGGACTGGACGGGGCCACGGTCACGGCCCGGCGGACCGCCGCGCACCGCGCGGTGCTCGACGGCCGCACCGTGATGATCCGCGACGACCACAACGGCCGGATCCGGAAGGTGGATCCGACCCTGCTGACCCTGCTGCTGGAGCACGGCATCGTGCCCGTGCTCTCACCGCCGGCCCTCGCCGAGGACGGCACCGCGGTGAACGTGGACGCCGACCGCACGGCCGCCGCGGTCGCCGCGGCCCTGGGCGCCGAGCGGCTCGTGATGCTGACGGGCGCGCCGGGCGTCCTGGCCGACCACCGCGACGAGTCCTCGCTGCTGCCCGAGTACCGGGTGCCGGTCGAGGGGCCCGTCGGGGACGCGGCCGTGGGCGGCATGAAGGCCAAGCTGCAGGCGGCCCGGGAGGCCCTGCTGGGCTCCGTGGCCGAGGTGGTGGTCGCCGACGGCCGCGTGAAGGACCCGGTCTCCCGTGCGCTGGGCGGCGCGGGCACCACCGTACGGCTGGCCGCCGTACACGAGACGGGCGGCGCCGCGCCGCTGACGACGACGGGGAGCTGACGGCGATGGCCGAGACGACGACCGGAACGACGGCCGCGGCGGGAGCGGCGGCCGGTACGGGAGCGGCGGCGGCCGGCGCGGGTGCGCGCAGCCTCGCCGACACCCGCAAGGCCCTGCTGGCGCTGCGCGAGCGCCAGCGCACCACGGTGCGGGCGACGAGCACCTCGATCACCCCGGCGGCCCGCGACCGGGCCCTGCCGCTGTCGTTCACCCAGCAGCGGCTGTGGTTCCTGAACCAGTGGTCCCAGGGCCGGCCCGTCTACAACGCGCCGTCCGTGCTGCGCCTGCGGGCGCCGCTGGACCTGCCGGCGTTCCGGCGGGCGCTGACCGCCCTGGTGGGGCGGCACGAGATCCTGCGCACCCGCTACCCGGAGCTGAACGGGGTGGCCTACCAGCACGTAGACCCGGCCCCCGCCGAGGTGCCGCTGCCCGTCACCGACCTCGGCGCGCTGAGCGGCGCGGAGCGGGAGGCCGCGGTCGAGGCCCACGTACGGGCCGAGATCCGGCACTCCTTCGACCTGGCCGCCGAGCACGCCCTGCGGGTGTCGCTGGTCCGGCTCGGTCCGCAGGAGCACGTGCTGGTCCTGGCCATGCACCACATCGCGACCGACGGCTGGTCCACGGACATCCTGACCCGCGAGCTCGTCGCCCTCTACCGGGCCGAGGCCGCCGGAGCCGTTCCCGTCCTTCCCGAACTTCCGGTGCAGTACGCCGACTTCGCGGTCTGGCAGCGCGGCCACCTGACCGGCGAGGTGCTGGACAAGCAGCTCGCCTACTGGCGGGAGCGGCTGGCGGGGGCCGCGACCCTCGACTTCCCCGCCGACCGGCCCCGGCCCGCGGATCCCACCCGCGACGGCGCCACGCTGACGCGGATGCTGCCGGACGAGCTGCTGCGCGGACTGCACCGTACGGCCCTGGCCGAGCGGGCCACCCTGCTGACGGTGGTGCTTGCCGCGTTCACCGCGCTGATGTCCCGCTACACCGGCCAGGACGACGTCGTCCTCGGATCGGTGTTCTCGGGCCGCACCCGGCCGGAGATCGAGAACCTCATCGGCTTCTTCTCCAACACCCTGGTCCTGCGCACCTCCACGGAGGGCGACCCGACCTTCCGCGAGCTGCTGCGGCGCACCGGCGAGACCGTGATGGGCGCCCACTTCAACCAGGACCTGCCCTTCGGCACCCTGGTGGACGAGCTGGCCCCCGAGCGCGACCCGAGCCGCAACCCGCTCTTCCAGACCTGCTTCACCCTGCAGCACGCGGCGGCCGCCGAGGCCGAGGCGGGCGGGCTGTCCGCCGAGCCGTACCCGGCCGACCCGGGCACCGCCCGCTTCGACCTGGCCGTGCAGCTGACCGAGGTGCCCGGGCAGGGCCTGCGGCTGTGGGCCGAGTACTCCACCGAGCTCTTCGACACGGACCGGATCGAGCGCCTGTTCGGGCACTACGCCCGGCTGCTGCGGGCCGTCACCGAGAACCCGGAACTGCGCCTGAGCGAGCTGCCGCTGCTGACGGACGCGGAGCACGAGCAGCTGGTCCGCGGCTGGAACGACACCGCCCGCACGTACGGCTCGGAGGAGCTGTGCCTGCACCAGCTCGTCGAGTCCGTCGCCGACGCCCACCCGGACGCGGTGGCCGTGGTGTACGAGGGCGCGGCGCTGACCTACCGGGAGCTCGACGAGCGGGCCGACCGCCTCGCCCACGCGCTGCGCGCGCGGGGCGTCGGGCCCGAGTCGGTGGTGGGCGTGCTCGCGCGGCGCGGCCCGGCGCTGCCGGTGGCCTTCCTCGCCGTGCACAAGGCGGGCGGCGGCTACCTGCCGCTGGACCCGGACCACCCGGCCGCCCGCTGGGAGCTGCTGCTGGAGGAGGCCGGCGCCCGTACCGCCGTCACCACGGCCGACCTGGCCGGGGAGCTGCCGGCCGCGGTCACCGCCGTGCTCGCCGACGACCCGGCGCTCGTGGACGGGCCCGCGCCCGGCCGGCTGCCCGCCTCGGCGGGGCCGGAGAACCTCGCGTACGTGATCTTCACCTCGGGTTCGACCGGGCGTCCCAAGGGCGTACAGGTGGAGCACCGCTCGATCGTCAACTTCGCGCGGGCCATCACGGAGCTGTTCCGGATGGGCCCCGGGGACCGGGTGCTGCAGTTCGCCAACCCCTCCTACGACGTCAGCCTGTTCGACTTCTTCTCCGCGCTGACCAGCGGCGCCGCCCTGGTCCAGGCGCCGCGCGAGACCCTGCTGGACCCCGAGCGGCTGACCGCGCTGATGCGCGAGCAGCACGTCACGGTGGCCGACCTGCCGCCGGCGGTGCTCGGGGCGCTCGACCCGGAGGCGCTGCCGGAGCTGCGGACGCTCTTCGTCGGCCTGGAGGCCTTCCCCGGCGAGCTCGTCAACCGCTGGAACACCGGCGGGCGCGAGTTCCACAACGGCTACGGGCCCACCGAGGCCACCGTCGCCTGCATCGACTACACGTGCCCGAAGACGGTGCACGACTCGATGCCGCCCATCGGCACCCCGCTCGCCAACTACACGGCGCACGTGGTGGACCGGTTCGGCGCCCTGGTGCCCGTCGGGGTGCCGGGCGAGCTGCTCGTCGGCGGCACCGGGGTGGCCCGGGGCTACCTGAACAGCCCGGAGCTGACCGGGCAGAAGTTCGTACCGGACCCGTACGGGGACGGGAGCGGGGACGGCGGCGACGGCGGCGGGGAGCGCGGGCGGCTGTACCGCACCGGCGACCTCGTGGTCCGCCGCGCCGACGGGAACCTGGAGTTCCGCGGCCGCGTCGACCAGCAGGTCAAGATCCGCGGGCTGCGCATCGAGCCCGGCGAGATCGAGCAGGCGCTGACCGCGGAGCCGGAGATCGCCGAGGCGGTCGTCGTGGCGCACGGCGAGGGCGCCGACGCCCGGCTCGTGGCGTACGTGGTCCCCGTCCCGGGAACGGACGCGCTGGACGAGGGGGAGCTGCGCCGCCGCCTCGGCGGACGGCTGCCCGCGCACCTGGTGCCCGCCCTCTTCGCGGTCCTCGCCGAGCTGCCTCGGGCAGCGAGCGGAAAGCTGGACCGGGCCCGCCTACCGGAGCCCGAAGCGGCCGCGGCCGCCGTGGAGTTCGAGGCCCCCTCGACGCCCACGCAGATCGCGCTGGCCGGCATCTGGGAGGAGATCCTGGGCCGGGGCGGCTTCAGCACCCACGACGGGTTCTTCGCCGTCGGCGGCAACTCGCTCAAGATCACCCAGTTCGCGGCCCGGGTCCGGGAGCGCTTCGGGGTGGAGCTGGAACTGCGCGACCTGTTCGTCAACAGCACCCTCGGGCAGCTCGCCGACCTGGTCGAGGAGCGGGAGCTGGCCTCGGCCGACGACGCCGAGCTGCTGGCCCTGCTGGAGCGCGCCGAGGCCGCCGGCGGCGGTGCGCTGTGACCGGCCGGCACCCGGGCGGCCTCACCGCCGCCGAGGAGGGGTTCCGCGGGCGGGTCCGCGCGCTGCTGGCCGAGGAGCGCGTACGCGCCCTGGCGGACGAGATCGCCGCGTACCCGCCGGGCACCGAGGCCACGCACCTGCCGGTGCACCGCTGGCTGGGCGAGCGGGGCTGGCTGGCCCCGAACTGGCCGCAGGAGTACGGCGGGGCGGGCCTGGGCGCCGCCGAGGCGGCCATCGTCACCGAGGAGATGACGCTCGCCGGGATCCCCGACGACGTGCACGTCCTGAGCATCGACATCGTCGGCCGGTTCCTGCTGGAGGTCGGCACCGAGGAGCAGAAGAAGCGGCACCTGCCGGCGCTGGCCGCCGGCGAGGAGATCGCCACCGTGCTCTTCACCGAGCCGGACGCCGGATCCGACCTGTCGGGGCTGCGCACCGCCGCGCGCCGCGACGGCGACGGCTGGCGGCTGTACGGACAGAAGATCTACAACATGAAGTCGCAGTACGGCGAAGTGGCGCTGTGCGCGGCCCGCACCACCGAATCCCCGGTGGCGATGCACGGCATCACCCTCTTCCTGCTGCCGCTGCGCTCCCCCGGCGTCCACGTGGAGCCCGTCCCGACGCTGTGCAACGACCGGTTCAACCTGGTCGTCATCGACGGGGTGCGCCTGACGGAGGCCGATGTCGTCGGCGAGGTCGACAACGGCTGGGCCCTGATGAACGACCTGCTCCAACTGGAGCGCACCGGAGTCGACTTCCACGCCAAGGCCCGCCGCCTGCTGGACCTGGTGACCGAGCGGGCCGCGGCAACGGGCCGGCTGGCGGACCCGGCGTACGCGCTGCCGCTGGCCGCGCTCGACGCCCGGCTGCGCGCCGGGCACGCCATGGCCTGGCAGCAGGTGCGCAACCTCGGCGCGGGCAGTGCGGACCCGGTCGGCTCGGCGATGGCCAAGTGGTACGTCACCGAGCAGATCCGGCCGGTGCTCGACCTCGCCCTGGAGGTCTGCGGGCTGGAGGCGGCCCTGACCGCCTGGGACGGCGCCGCGCCCGACGGCGGGGTGCTGGAGGCGGGCCTGCGCATGGGCCCCTCGCACCGGCTGGCCTCCGGAACCTCCGAGGTCATGCTCACTTTGATCGCCACCAACGGTTTGGGGCTGATGTGACGACGGCCGTGCTCGACGAGCTGAGGGAACTGTTCGGGCAGGAGCTGGCGCCGGTGCTGCGCCGGCTCGGGGAGCGCCCGCGCGGCGCCGCGGACGGGCCGGCGGCCCGGCTCGGCGAGGAGGACGCGGGGACCCGCGACGCCGTCTGGGCCACCCTGGCCGAGCTGGGCGCCTTCGGCCCGCACCGCGAGGCCGAACGGGCCGCGATCGCCGAGCTGATGGGCGCGGCGCTCTACCAGAGCCCGTACGCGGACACCGTGACGGCGGCCGCGCTGCTGGCCGCCACCGGGGATCCGGCGTACGGACCGCTGCTCGACGAGGCCGCCCGGGGCGCGGCGGCCGTGGCCCTCGCGGTCCGGGCGGACGGGCTGACCGGCCCCGACCGGCCCGGCCCGCTCACCGTGCACCGCGAGGGGGAGGGGTACGCGGTCACCGGCCGGCGGCCCTTCACCGCCTTCGCGGCCGACTGCGGCCACCTGGCGGTGGTCGGAGCCGGGGCCGACGGCGAGCCCGTACTCGCCCTCGTAGCGCGCGAGCAGCCCGGGGTGCGCCTGACGCGCCGCGACGACATCGGCCGCGGCGACCTGTACGCGGTGGAGCTGGACCGGGCCGCGGTGTCCGGGGCGGTCCACCCGGTGGGCGCGGCCTGGCCGGCCGTACTGGCCGCGGCGCGGCTCCGGCAGGCCGCCGCGCTGGCGGGAGCCGCGCGGGCCGCCGTGGAGCTGGCCGCGGAGCGGCTGAGGTCCCGGCAGGCCTTCGGGCAGCCGCTGGCCCGGCAGCAGGCGCCCGCCCACCGGCTGGCGGCGCTGGCCGCCGAGGCTGCGACCGCCTCGGCCTTCGCCCGCTCGGGGGCCGCGGCCGCCGACCGCGGGGAGGACGTACGCGCCACCGGGGCGCAGGCCCTGTACCTGGCGGGCGATCTGGCCCGGCGGGCGGCCGCCGAGTCGGTGCACCTGCACGGCGCGTACGGCATGACGGAGGCCTGCGACGCCCAGCTGTTCCTGCGCCGCGCCGCCGTGGACTCCCAGTGGCTGGGCACGGGCACCGAGCTGCTGCGGGAAGCGGCCGCGCTGCTCGCCCCCACCCCGAACCCCCGCTGATCCGAAAGGCCGCGTCATGCACGACTCCCCGCTCCTGGACCCGGTGCCGCTGCTGCAGGACCTGATCCGGATCGAGACCGTCAACCCGCCCGGGGACGAGGGCCGCCTCGTGGCCCACCTCGAACGGCTGCTGATCGCCGAGGGGATCACGGACTACAAGGTGGTCGGCCCCAGCGCGGAGCGCACCAACCTGGTGGTGCGCTTCCCCGGCCGGGGCGAGGCCCCGCCGCTGCTGCTGCACGCCCACTCCGACGTGGTGCCGGTGACGGGCCAGGAGTGGACGCACCCGCCGTTCGAGGGCCGGCTCGTGGACGGGGAGGTGTGGGGCCGCGGCGCGATCGACATGAAGGGCGGCCTCGCGATGATGCTGTCCGCCCTCTTCCGGCTGCGCGCGGCCGGGGAGCGGCCCGCCGGGGACGTGGTCCTCGCGGTCGTCGCCGACGAGGAGGACGGCAGCGGGGCGGGCGCCGCCTACCTCGTCGAGCAGCACCCCGAGCTGTTCGAGGGGGTGCGCTACGCCATCGGCGAGGAGGGCGGGGCCGGGATCGAGCTCGCCGGGATCCGCTTCCACCCGGTCGTGGTGGCCGAGAAGCGGCCGGGCTGGCTGCGGCTGACCCTGCGCGGGCCCGGCGGGCACGCCTCGCGGCTGGCCGCGCCGGGCAATCCGACGGCCCGCCTGGGAGCGGTGCTGACCGCGCTGAGCGGGGCCCGGCTGCCGCGCCATCAGATGCCCGCCGCCGACCGGATGCTGGCCGCGCTGGCCGGGGCGCTGCCGGAGCCGCTGGCCGCGGCGGTGACCCGGCTGCGGGAGGACCGCGAGGGCGACGCGCCGCCGGCGGGGCTGCCGCTCAACGAGGCGCTCCAGCTGGACTCGGTGCTGCGGCACACCGTGAACCCGACGGTGGTGCGCACCGGGCACAAGATCAACATGATGCCGGCGGAGATCACCGTCGACGTCGACGGGCGGATCCTGCCCGGGGAGTTCGAGGTGGCCGACCTGGTCGCCGAGATCCGCGCCCTGATCGGCGGCGACGGTGAGGACGAGGACGGCGACGCGATCGGGATCGAGCTGCTGCACGAGGACCCCCGGGTCCGGCCCGAGCTGATCGCGGAGCCCGAGTTCGGGCCGTTCTACGACCGGCTGGAGGCGATCTTGCGCGAGGCCGACCCCGAGGCCGTGCCGCTGCCGGTGATGAGCCCGGCCACCACCGACGCCACCGTCTTCGCCCGCCTCGGCATCCGCTGCTACGGCTGGCTGCCGCTGCGGCTCCCCGCCGGGGCCCCGCACCGCCGCCTGCTGCACTGCGCCGACGAGCGGATCCCCGTGACCGCCCTGGAGTTCGGCACCCGCTGCCTGACCGAACTGCTGCGCACCCACCCCTGAACCGCCGGTCCCCTGACGACGAAGGCCAGTGACGCCATGTCCTCCGAGTTCCTCTCCCCGCAGCGCGCCGCGCTGCTCGCGCAGCTGCGCCGCGGGCGCGGCCTCGGCTCCGCGCCCGGCGGCATCACGCGCCGGCCCGACCCGGCCGCCCCCGCCGCCCCGTCCTCCGGCCAGCGCCGGCTGTGGTTCTTCGACCAGCTCCAGCCGGGCAGCGCCGCGTACAACATCGCCTGCGGCGTGTGGCTGCGCGGCCCCTTCGACCAGCCGGCGCTGGAGCGGGCGCTGACCCGCATCACCGAGCGGCACGAGGTGCTGCGCAGCGTCCTGCGCGCCGACGGCGAAGGCGGCGTACGGGCGGTGGTCCTGCCCGCGGCGCCCGTGGCCGTCCGCACGGTCGAGGCCCCCGGCGAGGCCGGGGAGGAGCTCGTACGGAGGGCCGGACAGATCGCCGCCGAGCCCTTCGACCTCGCCGCCGGACCGCTGCTGCGCTGCACCCTGCTGCGCGGCGCCGGCGACGCCCGGCTGCTCGTCCTGGCCATGCACCACGCCGTGTCCGACGGGTGGTCGCTGCAGGTGCTGATCCGCGAACTGGTCGAGCTGTACGGGGCGCAGGCCGAGGGGCGCGAGCCGCGGCTGCCCGCACTCGCGGTCCAGTACGCCGACTACGCGCTGTGGCAGTCGCAGTGGCTGTCCTCCCCGGCCGCGGCCGCGCAGCTGGAGTACTGGCGGGGGCGGCTCGACGGGGCCGTCCTCGCCGACCTGGCCACGGACCGGCCCCGGCCGGCCCGTTCCGACTTCTCCGGGGCACACGCCCGCTTCGAGGTGGGCGCGGCGGCCGGGGCCCGGATCGGCGCGCTCGCCGAGCGGCTGCGCACCACCCCCTTCACGGTGGCCATGGCCGCCTTCGCCGCGGTCCTCGCCCGCTTCACCGGTCAGGACGACCTGGTGGTGGGGACGCCGGTGGCGGGCCGCGGCCGGGCCGAGACGGCCGCGCTGGCCGGGTTCTTCGTCAACACCCTGCCGGTGCGCGTCGACCTGTCGGGCGACCCCTCGCTCGAGGAGCTCGTCCGGCGGACCCACGGCGAGGTGCTGGACGCCCGGTCCCACGCCGACGTGCCCTTCGACCACCTCGTCGAGGAGCTGCGCCCGCAGCGGGACGCGGGCGGCCGCACCCCGCTGGTGCGCTACCTGTTCCAGTCCGACGAGCAGCCCCAGGAGCCGGTCTCGGTGGGCGGGTTGGAGATGCTGCCAGTCCGGCTGGACACCGGTACCGCCAAGTTCGACCTGGCCGTGGACCTCTCCCCGCGCGCCGACGGCGGCTTCGACGGGCTCGTCGAGTACAGCACCGAACTGTTCGACCCCGCCACGGTGGAGCGGATCGCGACCGCGCTGCGCCTGGTGCTGGAGGAGGCCGGGCCCGCGCGGGCGGGCGCCGCCCTGTCGCGGCTTCCGGTCATGACCCCGGCCGACCGCGCCGGGCTGCTGGAGCGGTGGAGCGGGGCGGGCGTGCCCGCCGTGGCGACCGGCGTCCCCACCGTGCACGGGCACATCGAGGCCCAGGCCGACCGCACCCCCGAGGCCACCGCCGTGCAGTTCGGCGAGGAGCGGCTGAGCTACGCCGCGCTCGACGAGCGGGCCAACCGGCTCGCGTGGGAGCTGCGGGCGCGCGGCGTCGGCCGGGGCGACCTGGTCGGGGTGGCCCTGCCCCGCGGCCTGGACCTGATGGTGGCGCTGCTCGCGGTCCTCAAGTCCGGCGGCGCCTACCTGCCGCTGGACGCCGGCTACCCGGCGGCCCGGATCGAGATGATGCTGGAGGACGCCGGGGCCAAGGTCGTCGTCACCGACACGGACGCCGTGCCCGCGGAGCTGACGGCCGCGGCCGGGGCCGCGGGGGCCCGGGTGCTGTGCCTGCGGCGCGACGCGGAGGCGGTCGCCGCCCGTCCGGGACACCGCCCGTGGGCCGGCGCCGGAGCCCGCGACCTCGCGTACGTGATCTTCACCTCGGGGTCCACGGGCCGGCCCAAGGGCGCCATGAACGAGCACGCGGCCGTCGTCAACCGGCTGCTGTGGATGCACCGGGCGTTCGGGCTCGCCGAGGGCGAGGGCGTGCTCCAGAAGACGCCCATCGGCTTCGACGTCTCCGTGTGGGAGCTGTTCTGGCCGCTGATGGTGGGCGGCCGGTGCGTGCTCGCCCGGCCCGGCGGCCACCAGGACCCCGAGTACCTGTGCGACCTGATCGCCTCGGCCGCCATCACCACCGTCCACTTCGTGCCCTCGATGCTGGCCGCGTTCACCACCGCCGGACGGCTGCCCGCCGTACGCGACACCCTGCGCCGCATCGTCTGCAGCGGCGAGGAACTGCCCGCCGCGCTGGTCACCGAATGCGCCGCACTGCTGCCGGACGCCGGGGTGTTCAACCTGTACGGGCCCACCGAGGCCGCCGTCGACGTCACCTGGTACCCCTGCGCCGAGGGGTACGGCGGCCGGGTGCCGATCGGCCGCCCCATCGACGGCGCCCACGTGTACGTCGTCGACCGCGCGGGCCGGCCCGTCCCCGTCGGCGTGGCGGGCGAACTGCTCCTGGGCGGCCCGGCCGTGGGCCGCGGATACTGGCGCCGGCCCGGGCTGACCGCGCAGCGGTTCGTACCGGACCCCTTCGGCGCGCCCGGATCCCGGCTCTACCGCACCGGCGACCTGTGCCGGTGGCGGGCCGACGGCACCCTGCAGTACCTGGGCCGCATCGACCACCAGGTCAAGCTGCGCGGGATGCGGATCGAGCCGGGCGAGATCGAGGAGGCCCTGCGCACCCACCCGGGCGTGGACTCGGCCGTGGTCTCGGTGCGCACCGGCAGCTCCGGAACCCCCGTGCTGGTGGCGCACGTCCGGCCCGCCGAGGGGACGGACGCGCAGGAAGCACCCGACGCACTGGCCGGCGTCCTGCGGGCGCACCTGCGGGAGCTGCTGCCGGCCCACATGGTGCCCACGGCCTTCGCCGCCGTCGCCGAGTGGCCGCTGGGCCCGAACGGCAAGCTCGACCGGCGCCGGCTGCCGGACCCGGAGCCCGCCGCCCCCGAGGCCGGCCGGGTCCAGCCCGCGACGCCCGTGGAGAGCGAGCTGTGCGCGATCTGGGCGCAGGTGCTGGGCGTGCCCGCCGTCGGCGCCACCGACAACTTCTTCGACCTCGGCGGGCATTCGCTGCTCGCCACCCAGCTGCTCGCCCGGGTACGGGCGCGGTACGGGGTGGAGCTGCCGCTGGGCCGGCTCTTCGCGGCGCCGACGGTGCGCGCGACGGCCGAGGCCCTGGCCGCGGCCGGGCGCCGCCCGGCGTCCGCCCCGGCCCTGCGGCGCATCGACCGGTCCGCCTACCGCGTACCCGCCCCTTCGATTGCGGAGTGAGTCCTGACATGACCCAGACCGAGACGGCCGCGCCCGAGACGGCCCGGACCGAGACGCCCGAGGAACTGTTCTCCCTGCCCGCCTCCTTCGGGCAGAAGCGGATGTGGCTGCTGGAGCAGGCGGGCAGCGGGACCGCCCTCTACACGATGCGCGCCGCCCTGCGGCTGCGCGGCCCGCTGGACCCCGGGGCGCTGGAGCGGGCCCTGACCGAGGTGGTCGCCCGGCACGAGGTGCTGCGCAGCGTGCTGCGGCTGGACGGCAACGACATCGCCCAGGTGGTGCGGGCCCCCGGCCCGGTGGACTTGCCCGTCGTGGAGGTGCCCGGCGGCCTGGAGGCGGCCGTGGCCCTGGCCGCGGAGCTGAGCCGGGAGCCCTTCGACCTGTCCGCCGGCCCGCTGCTGCGGTGCACGCTGCTGCGGCTGGCCGAGGACGACCACGTGCTGCTGGCGCTGGTCCACCACAGCGTCTGCGACGGCATGTCGCTGGGCGTGCTGCTGCGCGAGCTGACGGCCCTGTACGAGCCCTGCCTGCACGGCCGTGCGCACCCGCTGGAGGAACTGCCCCTCCAGTACGCGGACTACGCCGTCTGGCTGCGCGAGCAGGTGGCCTCCGGCGCCCTGGAGGAGCAGCTGGCCTACTGGGGCGAGCGGCTCGCCGGGGTGCGCGAGCTGCGGCTGCCCGCGGACCTGCCGCGCCCCGCCGTACGGGCGTGGTCGGCGGTGTCGGCGCCGGTGAAGGTGGCTGCGCCGGTGGTGCGCCAGCTGCGGCTGACCGCCCCCGGCGGCGGGGTGACCGCCTCGATGGTGGCCCTGGCCGCGTACGCGGTGGTGCTCTCGCGCTGGAGCGGGCAGAGCGACCTGGTGGTGGGCCTGCCCGTGGCCGGGCGGCCCGAGGTGGACCTCGAACCGCTGGTCGGGTTCTTCGTGAACACGCTCCCGATCCGCGTCGACCTGTCCGGGGACCCGTCCTTCGGCGAGCTGCTGGCGCAGGTCCGGGACCGGTGCGTCGAGGCGTACTCCCGGGCCGACGTGCCGTTCGAGCTGATGGTCGAGCGGGCGCACCCGGACCGGAGGGCCGGCCGGCTGCCGCTGGCGCAGACGCTGCTGAACGTGCAGCAGTCCGTACCACTGGGCCTCGCCCCGATCACCGGCGTGACCCTGGAGCCGGTCGAACTCCCCGACACCGCGCTGCAGTTCGACGCGGTCGCGGACCTGGTGGAGCAGGGCGACGCGGTGACCGGGCACGTGTCCCTGTCCGCGGACCTGTTCGCCGCCGAGACCGCCGCCCTCGTGGCCCGCTCGCTGTCCGCGGTGCTGCGGACCGCCTCCGCGGCTCCCGGCACCGCCCTGTCGGCGCTGCCCTGCCCGGTGGCCGAAGCCCGCGCGACCGCGGGCGGTTCCCAGGCGCCCGAGGAGCCGTACGAGGAGCCCCTGCGGGACCTCCCGGCGGGCGGCGGGAAGCCGCAGACCCCCGGCGAGCACCTGCTGGTCGCACTGTGGCGCGAGGTGCTGGAGGTCTCCGAGGTCGGCGTCCACGACGAGTTCTACGCCCTGGGCGGCAACTCGATGCGGGCCGTGCGGATCGTGACCGCCGCCCGGGAGCAGGGGTTGGAACTTCCCCTGGACCGGATGCTCGGCCAGCACACCATCCGCGAGGTCATCGCCCACACCGAGGCCGCCGCCGCGGCCGCCGGGCACCGCACCACCGCCGCTCCCGCGGCCGCCTGACAGGAGAAACCCCGTGACCACCCAGACCACCGCACCCGCGGCGCACACCGCGCCCGCCGGCAAGGACTACTCCGTACCGGTGCTGCCCGGCACGGGGGACACGGACTACGCCCGCTACATGCGGACCGACACCCTGCTGTCCCTCCAGCGCCGCCCGGAGGAGGTCATCCACCGCGACGAGCTGCTGTTCCAGGTGGTGCACCAGTCCACCGAGCTCTGGCTCAAGCTCGCCTGCCAGGAACTGGCCGACAGCACCCGGCTGATCGGCGAGGGCTCCTTCGACACGGCCGTACGGCTGCTGGAGCGGGCCCGGCTCGGCGTCCGGCTGGCCACCGACCAGCTGGAGATGATGCGCCGGCTCTCGCCCTGGGACTTCCAGACCATCCGCACCGTCCTGGGCCACGGCTCCGGCTTCGAGTCCCCCGGCTGGGCGGCCGCCCGGCGCGCCACCGCGCTGCTGGGCGAGGCCTTCGACCGCGCCGTCGAGGAGCGGGGGATCGACCTCGCCGAGGTCTACCGCACGCAGCCCGACACGCCCGTGCACCGCCTCGCCGAGGCCCTGATCGGCTGGGACGAGGGGATCTCCCTGTGGCGGGTGGAGCACTGCAAGATGGCGCTCCGCCTGCTGGGCGAGGACGTGCTCGGCACCAAGGGCATCCCCATCGGCGTGCTGACCAAGCTGATCGGCCACCAGTTCTTCCCGCGCCTGTGGCTCGTGCGCACCGAGCTCACCCGCACCGGCCCGATGGGCGACGCCGCTCCGGCCGCCCCGGCCGCTCCGACTGCTCCGGCCGCCCCGGCCGCTCCGACCGCGCCCCCGGCGGCTCCCTGCCCGGCGGCCCCCCTTCCCGAGGAGAAAGACCGCAAATGAAAGCGCTCACCGACTGGCTCGCAGCGCCCGAGCCGGACCTCTTTCCCTACGCCGGCGTGGTCGCGGCCTACCGGGAGGGCGGCAAGCACTTCGTCTCCGACTCGCTGTTGGCCCTGCTGGACCGGGCGCGCGGGGAGCTGACCGCCGCGCCCGCCCCGGCCGGGGCCGGGCAGGAGGCCGCGCGCGAGGTGCTCGACCGGTTCCTCGACACCGCCCTCGACAAGTACGACGGCCGCTACGACTACCCCACCTACACCGCGCTGTCCCTGCTGGCCCCGCCCGCCGGGGCCGCTCCCGAGGAGATACGCGGGCACCGCGACCGGCTCGTCGTACACCTCCTGGGCGACCTCGCCCGCTTCGAACTGGCCGCCGTGGCCGGGGAGACCGCGCTGCTCCCGCAGCTGCGCCCCTCCCCGCTGCTGGTCGGCAAGCGCCACCGGCTGGCGCTGCGGGTGGCCGCCCCCGCGCTGGCCCGCCTCGGACTGCCCGGCCCCGTACCGGGCGAGGAGCCCGAGAAGGCGGCGCGCCGGCTGTGGGAGACCTCCGAGGCCGCGATGACCGAGCGGGAGCGGCTGGTGCTGGAGCTGAGCATGCTGCCGGTGCACGTCACGCACGACGAGTACCTGTTCATCCGCGTGCTCCAGGCCTTCGAGGCCACCTTCACCCTGCTGGCGGCCGAACTGCGGGCCGCGATCGAGGCCCTCGACGCGGGCCGCGGGCCCGCCGCCGCGGACCGGCTGCGCCGCGCGGCGACGGCCCTGACGGAGTCCGCGCCGCTGTTCTCGCTGCTCGCCACCATGCAGGCCGAGGCCTTCCGGGTGTTCCGGGAGTTCACCGAGGGGGCGAGCGCCATCCAGTCGCGCTCGTACAAGCTGGTGGAGTCCCTGTGCCGGACCCCGGACGCCGAGCGGCTCCACTCGCACGCCTACCGCTCCGTGCCCGAGGTCCGCGAGCAGGTGCTGGCCGGGCAGCGGACCCTGGACGACGCGTACGCGGACGCCCTGTCGGGGCCGTTCGGCGGCCGCGGCTGCGTGCTGCCGGCGGCCGCGGCGATGGAGGAGTTCGCCTCGGCGCTGCGCCGCTGGCGCCAGACCCACTACCGGCTCGCCGTGCGGATGCTGGGCAGCCGCAGCGGCACCGGATACACGGAGGGGACCCCCTACCTCGGCGAGGTGCGGAAGATCCCCGTGTTCGACTCCGTGCAGCGCCCTCAGGAGTCGCGAGCCACCTCCGCGGCCTGATCCGGGACGGTGCGCAGGGTGCGTACGGAACGGCCCGCGATCGGCGCGACCGAGAGCAGCAGCAGGACCGGTGCGACGGCGAGGGCGGTACGGGCCCCCGCGTACTGGGTGAGCAGCCCGGCGCAGGTGGTGCCCAGCGTGAGCATCCCGAAGCTGATGAGCCGGTAGGTCGCGGTCATCCGGGCGTACAGGTGCGGGGCGGTCAGCCGCTGCCGCATGGTCACCGCGATCACGCTGCCCGCGGAGGCCCCTCCGGTGCCCAGCAGGTAGGCCAGCGCGCTCACGGGCAGGTCGGCGCCGCCGCCGTCGGCGGTGAGCAGCAGCAGGTAGGGCGTGGTCGAGAAGACCAGGACGGTCAGGAAGGCCCGGCCGAAGCCGAGGCGGCGCAGCAGCGGCGGGGCGGAGAGCGCCCCGGCCACGGCGCCGAGCCCGCCGGCGACCATGACGAGCCCGAAGTCCGCGCTGTCGTGGCCGAGTTCGCGGACGAAGCGCATCAGGAATGCCAGGTTCAGCAGGGCGATGCCCGCGTTGTAGATGCCGGCGTGCACGGCGACGGCGCGCAGCGGCGGATTGTCCAGGACCGAGCGCAGCCCCTCCCCGAGCTCGCGGCGCAGGTCGCGCGGGGCGGCGGACCGGACGGTCTTCTCGCGGTGGCGTACGAGCATCAGGGCGCTGGCGGAGGCCAGGTAGGACAGGGCGTCGAAGACGAGGGTGGCGGCGGGGCCGAAGAGGGCGGCGAGCCAGCCGGCGAGGCCGGGGCCGGCGGTGCCGCCGACGGCCTGGTTGGCCGTCACCAGGCTGTTGGCGGCCGGGAGCTGGGCGGCGGGCAGCAGCCGCGGCAGGTAGGCGGTGGCGGCGATGTCGTACACCGCGCTCAGGGAGCCGCCGAGCAGGGCGATCAGCCAGACGTGCCACAGCTCGAGCCCGCCCGTCAGCGCGAGGACGGGGACGGCCAGGACGAGCGCGAAGCGGGCGAGGTCGGCGGCGATCATCACGGGGCGGGCGGGGCGGCGGTCCAGCCAGACCCCGGCGAAGAGCGGCAGCAGGAAGAACGGCGCCATGTAGAGGGTCTGGAGCAGCCCGACCTGCGTGCCGGTCGCGTGCAGGCCGGTGACCATCAGCAGCGGCAGCACGAATTCCGTGATCTTGGAGCCGAACTGGGAGACGGCGTCACCGACCCACAGGGCCCGGTAGTCGCGCGTCGTGCGCAGCGGGTGGCGGGGGCGGGCCGGGCCGCTGCCGGGCTCGGTGCGTGGATCGGTGCGTGGCTCGGTGCTCGTCATGGTGGCCTTTCCACGGGTTCTCGGCGCCCTCCGCGTCAACGGCGTCAACGCCGTTAACGCCGTTGACGCCGTGCCTGCGAGACGCCGTTGACGGCGGACTGCGGGAGACCGGGGTCCGGGCACCCTGACGGACTCTCACAGCCCCCGCCCGCGCGGGGCAGTCGGGGAAAGCCCCGATCGAGGCGAGCAGGCCTGCTGGGCCAAGGTGTGCACCGTTGACCACTGCGCGATCGATCGAGGTGAGGTCGTTACTTGACGTCCTCCCCCCTCGTGACGAGGGGGGTCCTCGGCTCGCGCCGTGGGGTTTCCTGGTTCATCGCCGACTGCCCGCCCGGAGTTCTCCGTTGAGGTCTTACACCAGCTCCACAGGCTGCAACCGCCCGTCCGGCGGCCAGAAGGTTCTTCGCCGCGTTCACGTCCCGGTCATGGGTCGTGCCACAGCCCTCGCACGTCCATGTGCGGACGCTCAGCGGCATCTTCCCGGCGAGGGAGCCGCAGTGGGAGCACAGCTTGGAGGAGGGGAACCATCGGTCCACGACCACGAGGTTCCGCCCGTACCAGGCTGCCTTGTACTCCAGCATCCTGCGCATCTCCCGCCAGGCTGCATCGGAGACGGCGCGGGCGAGGCCCCGGCTCTTGACCATGTTGCGCACGGTCAGGTTCTCGATCACGAGCGTTTGGTTTTCACGTACGAGTCGAGTGGTGAGCTGGTGCAGGTGATCCCGGCGGCGGTCGGCGATCCTCGCGTGGATCCTGGCGACCCTGCGCCGGGCCTTGGTCCGGTTCGCTCCGTCGCCCTTGGCCTTGCGGGCCAGGCGCCGCTGCGCGCGGGCGAGCCGCACCCGGTCCTGGCGCTCATGCCGGGGGTTGGCGACCTTCTCGCCGGTGGAGAGGGTCACCAGATGGTCCAGGCCCGCGTCGATGCCGACCGCGTTGCTGGCAGCGGGGAGGGGGACCACGTTCGGGTCCTCGCACAGCAGCGACACGAACCACCGCCCGGCCGCGTCCTGGGACACGGTCACCGTGGACGGAAACGCTCCCTCCGGCAACGGCCGGGACCACACGATGTCCAAAGGCCCGGCCATCTTCGCCAGCGTCAGCTTCCCGTCACGGAAGCGGAAACCGCTGCTGGTGTGCTCGGCGGACTTCCGGGACTTCTTCCGCGACTTGAACCGCGGGTACTTCGCCCGCTTGCCGAAGAAATTGGTGAACGCCACCTGCAAGTGCCGAAGGCACTGCTGGAGCGGAACCGACGACACCTCACCCAGGAACGCCAGCTCCTCAGTCTTCTTCCACACGGTCAACATCCCGGACGTCTGGTTGTAGTCGACGCGCTCCTGCCGCGCCCACGCCTCCGTCCGAGCAGCGAGCGCCAGGTTGTAGACCTTGCGAACACAGCCGAAGGTGCGAGACAGCTCCGCTGCCTGCACATCCGTCGGATGGAAGCGGTACTTGAACGCCCGCTTCACATGGCCCGTGGTCACGCTCACAAGCTGGTGAGTCCATAAAGCAAGGGCCAAATCTGCAGGTCAAAGCGCAGGTCTTCGCGCAAGAGGCTCAAGACCGCGTCCTGCCCTGCTCCGCGGGAGTTTCGCTTCCTCCCCCATCCGAAGGTGGGGGTATCCACGAAAGGACTCTGATGAACTGGCGAGACGTACTTTCCGGTACGGCACAGGAGCGCCCGCACGCGACGGCCTTCCGCTTCCACTCCGAGGAGCCGGGCGAGCCCGAGCGGCTCGACTGGGCCGGGCTCGACGCGCGGGCCCGGGCCGTCGCGGCGCACCTGGCGGACCTCGGTCTCGCCGGGCGCAGTGCGGTCCTGCTGTTCCCCGCCGGACTGGACTACGTGGCCGCCTTCTTCGGCTGCCTGTACGCGGGGGTCGTCGCGGTCCCCGCGTACCCGCCGAGCCGCAATGCCCGCTCCACCGAGCGGCTCGCCGCGATCGTGCGCGACAGCGGCGCGGACACGGCACTGACGACGGCGGTGATCCGCGACCGGCTCGCGCCGCGCCTGGCCTCCGCCGACGGGGTGCCTCCGCTGCGGCTGGTGGCGACCGACGCGATGAGCGCCGCGGACGCGCCGGCCTGGCGGGCCCCGCGGATCGGCGAGGACGCCACGGCCTTCCTGCAGTACACCTCCGGCTCCACCTCCACGCCGCGCGGCGTCGTCCTGAGCCACGGCAACCTGCTGCACAACACCGCGATGATCGGCCGGGTGTTCGGGCTGGACACCGGGATGCGCGGGGTGTCGTGGCTGCCGATGTACCACGACATGGGCCTGATCGGCTCGGTCATGGGGACCGTCCGCGCGGGCGGCACCATGTCGCTGATGGCGCCGAGCACCTTCGCCCGCGACCCGCTGCGCTGGCTGGGCGTGGTCGCCGAGGAGCGGGCGACCGTCACCGGCGGCCCCAACTTCGCCTACGACCTGGCCGTCGAGCGCACCACCGAGGAGCAGCGGGCCGCCCTGGACCTGTCGTCCTGGCGGGTGGCCTACAACGGGGCCGAGCCCGTCCGGCCGGCCTCGCTGCACCGCTTCGCCGAGGCCTTCGCCGTCTCCGGCTTCCGCCCCGAGGCCTTCCTGCCCTGCTACGGGCTGGCCGAGGGCTCCCTGCTGGTGACGGGCGGCCCGGCGGGCACCGGATTCCGCACCTGCGAGCCGCCCGCCGGCTCCGGCGCGGCCGGCGAACTGGTCGCCTCCGGGGTGCTGCCGCCCGAGCAGCGGCTGGAGATCGTCGACCCCGAGACCCGGCTCCCCGTCGCCGAGGGGGAGGTCGGCGAGGTGTGGGTGGCCGGCCCGAGCGTGGCGCGCGGCTACTTCAACCGCACCGACGCCGTCGCCGACACCTTCGGCGCGCTCGTCGAGGGCGGCGACGGCACCGGCTTCCTGCGCACCGGCGACCTCGGCTTCCTCTCCGGCGAAGGCGACGCCCGCGAGCTGTACGTGACGGGCCGCCGCAAGGACCTGATCATCGTCCGCGGCCGCAACCACTACCCGCAGGACATCGAGCTGACCGCCGAGCGCTGCTCGCCCGCGCTGCGCGGCAACGGCGGCGCCGCGTTCTCCGTCACCGGCGCCGACGGCGGCGAGCGGCTGGTCGTCGTCCAGGAGCTGATCCACGGCCACGGGCTGGCAGACCCGGCGGAGCTGGCGCGCGCCGTACAGGCCGAGGTCGCCGCGCAGCACGAGGTGCGCCCGCACGCCGTGGTCCTGATCCGTACGGCCTCTCTGCCGCGGACCTCCAGCGGCAAGGTGGCCCGGCACGCCTGCCGCGCCGCCTACCTGGCGGGCGAGCTGCTGGTGACCGCCGTCCACGCCGACGAGGAGCCGCCGGCCCCCGCGGCCGGGGACGCGGCCGCGGAACCGCCCGTACCGGCCGCCGGTGACCGCGAGGCGGTCCTGGCCCACCTGCGGCGGGCCGCGGCCGTGCTGCTGCGGACCCGGCCCGAGGAGGTGCCCGCGGACGCCTCCCCGGCGGCCCTGGGCCTGGACTCCCTGGACTCCGTACGGCTCCTGCACCGGCTCCAGCGGGAGTTCGGGCTCGAGCCGGGCCCGGAGGAGGCCTTCTCGCTGACCCTGGCCGAACTGGCCGACGCCATCGCCGCCGCGGACGCCGGGGCACCGGGCACGGCGCCCGCGCCGCTCGCCGACACCCCGCCCGGCGACGGCGAACTCTCCCACGGGCAACGGGCCATGTGGTTCCTGCACCGGATGGACCCCGACAGCACCGCCTACCACCTGGCCGCCGCCGCGGAGCTCTCCGGCGAGGTGGACACGGCCGCGCTGCGCCGCGCGCTGGCGTCCGTCGTACGGCGCCACGCCGCCCTGCGCACCACCTTCCCCGAGGTCGGCGACGGCCCCGTCCAGCGGGTCCACGCCGTCCTGGAGCCGGAGTTCAGCGAGACCGACGCGAGCGCGTGGCCGGCGGAGCGGATGCGGGCCGAGCTGACGGCGCTCGCCTACCGGCCCTTCGACGTGGAGGCCGGACCGCTGCTGCGGGTCGCCCTGCTGCGCTGCGGGCCCGGCCGGAACCGGCTGGTCGTCTCCCTGCACCACCTGGTCGGCGACCTGTGGTCGCTGGAGATCCTGCTGCGGGAGCTGGGCGCGCACTACCGGGCCGAGACCGGAGGGCCCGCCCCCGAGGCGCCGGCCGTTCCCGGGTTCGGCGCCGCCGTGCGCCGCCAGGCCGGGCGCCTCGCCGGGGCGGAGGGCGAGCGGCTGTGGGAGTTCTGGCAGCGCGAGCTGGCGGGCGCCCCGACCGTGCTGGAACTGCCCGCCGACCACGTCCGGCCGGCCCGCCGGCGCGCCCCGGCCGGGGTGCGGCGCTTCCGGCTGGAGCCGGGGACCGCCGCCGCGCTGGCCGCCCTGGCCCGCGCCGAGGGAACCACCCTCTACACCGTCCTGCTCACCGCGTACCAGCTGATGCTGGGCCGCACCGCCGGGCAGGCGAGCCTGCTCGTGGGCTCCCCCGTGCACGGCCGGGAGCACGCGGACACGGCCGAGGTCGTCGGGCCGTTCCTGAACACCGCGGTGCTGCGCGCCGACCTGCGGCCGGGCGAGTCCTTCACCGCCCTGCTGCGGCGGGCCGCGCGGCGCGTTCCGGCCGCCCTGCGGCACGGTGCGATGCCGCTGTCGCTGCTGGTCGAGCGGAGCCGGGTGGCGCGCGACACGAGCCGCACCCCGCTGGTGCAGGCGCTGTTCACGCTCCAGTCGGGACCCCTGGCGGCCTTCGTCCTGGGCGATCCGGCCTCCCGGTTCGACCTGGGCGGGCTCGGGATGCGGCCGGTGGCGCTGGACCAGCCGCACGCCCAGATGGACCTCCAGCTGACCTTCGCCGAGGTGGACGGCACGCTCAGCGGGCTGCTCCAGTTCGACCGCGCCCTGTTCGAGGACGCCACGGCCGAGCGGATGGCCGCCGGGCTGTGCGCCCTGCTGGACGCCGTCGCCGCGGACCCGCAGCGCCCCGCCGCCCTGCTCCCGCTGATGCCGGCCGCCGAGCGGGCCGCCGTCCTGCTCGGCCGCAACGACACGGACGTACCGGGGACTTCGGACACCCCGGTGCACGAGCTGGTGGCCGCGCAGGCGGCCCGTACGCCCGACGCGCCCGCCCTGGCCTTCGACGACACGGAGTACGCGCTCGGCACGGCCGGGCCCGCCCCGGACGCGGACCGGGTGCGCGCCACCCGGACGCTGAGCTACCGGGAGCTGGACGCGGCCGTGAACCGGCTGGCCCGGCTGCTGCTCGCGCACGGGCTGCGGGCCGAGGAGACCGTGGCCGTGCGGCTGCCGCACGACGAGTCCATGGTGGTGGCGATGCTCGCGGTGCTGCGGGCGGGCGGCAGCTACCTGCCGGTCGACCCGCACCTGCCGGCCGAGCGGATCGCGTACCTGCTGGCCGACAGCGGGGCCCGGATCGTGATCACCGACTCGTCGGTGGAGACGGCAGGGACGGCAGGGACGACCCCGACGGCCAAGACGACTGCGACGTCCGCCGCGGCCGCGACAACCGCCGCGGCCGCGAACGGCCCGGTCCGGCTGGTCCTCGACGAGCTGGCCGGGGAGCTGGCCGCGCTGCCCGCTTCCGCGCCCGACGTCCGCGTACGCCCCGACCAGGCGGCCTACCTGCTCTACACCTCGGGCTCGACCGGGCGTCCCAAGGGGGTGCAGGTCCCGCACGGCGCCCTGGCCAACTTCCTGGCCGCCATGGTCCGGCTGCTGAAGCCCGCCGAGGGCGGCCGGCTGCTGGCCGTGACCACCTTCTCCTTCGACATCTCCGCCCTGGAGGCCTACCTCCCGCTGATCACCGGCGGCTGCTCGCACATCGCGGCGCGCCGGATCGCGGCCAGCGGGGAGCAGCTGCGGGTGCGGCTGGACTCCGGTGCCTTCTCGACGATGCAGGCGACCCCCGCGACCTGGCGGCTGCTGTGCGAGGCGGGCTGGAGCGGCACCCCGGGCCTGGCGATGGCCAGCGGCGGCGAGGCCCTCTCCCCCGGACTGGCCCGCACGCTGCTGTCGTTCGGCACGGGCACCCTGTGGAACCTGTACGGGCCGACCGAGACCACCGTGTGGTCGACCGGCACGCAGGTCACCGCGGTGCCGGGGGCCGCCACCCCGCTGGGCGCCCCCGTCGCCAACACGCAGGTGTACGTGCTCGACCCGGCGCTGGAGCCGGTGGCCCCGGGCGCGGCCGGCGAGCTGCTGATCGGCGGCGCCGGGCTGGCCCGCGGCTACCTGGGCCGACCGGGGCTGACCGCGCTGCAGTTCGTACCGGACCCGTACGGGGACGTCCCCGGCGCCCGGCTGTACCGCACCGGGGACCTGGCGCGGACCACGGCGGACGGCCGGACCGAGCTGCTGGGGCGGGTCGACAACCAGGTCAAGGTCAACGGCCACCGGATCGAACTGGGCGAGATCGACGCCGCGCTCAGCCGGCTGCCGGAGCTGAGCCAGGGCGTGGCCGTGGTGCACCGGCCCGCGCCGGACGCCCCGGCGGTGCTGATCGCGTACGTCCGCGGGAGCCGCGATTCGCGCGGCGCGGACTTCGACGAGCGGGCCGCCGCCCGCGCCCTGCGCGAGGAGCTGGCCCGGGTGCTGCCCGCCTACATGGTGCCCGCCCGCTTCGTGTGGGTGGACGCCTTCCCGCTGGGCACCAGCGGCAAGGTGGACCGGGCGGCGCTCAAGCCGCCCGCGCCGGAGCAGGAGGGGCCCGGGGCGGAGCCGGCCACCGCGACCGAGCGGGAGCTGGCGGGGATCCTCGCCGAGCTGCTCGGCACGGGGTCGATCGGCCGCACCGACAACCTCTTCGACCACGGTGCGCACTCCCTGCTGATGTCCCGCTTCGCGGTGCGCGTGCGGGAGTCGCTGGGGGCGCAGCTGCCGCTGCGGGTGATGTTCGAGACCCCGACGCTGGAGCACCTCGCGGCGGCCGTGGACGCCCTCGCCGCGGCGGACGCGGCGGCGGGGCCGGGCGGCGCGGGCGCCGGCCGGATCACCCGGATCGACCGCACCCGCCAGGTCGGCCTCGTCGCCGCGGGAGCCGCTCCCGCGGCGGCGCCGGGCGGCGGCAAGGACACGTTGCGGGCCCTGCGGGCCGCACGCCGGATCGGCAGCCAAAAGAGCGGCTCATGACGTACGTGGAGAATCCGATGGCCCTGATGCACCCCGAACAGATCATGTTCCCGGCGACGCACGCGCAGCAGCGGATCATGATCATCGAGCAGCTGTACCCGGGCGGCTCCGCCTATCACGTGCCCTTCGCGGTGCGGTTGCGCGGACCGCTCGATGCCGCCGCCCTCACCGGCGCCGTCCGGGAGGTGGTGCGCCGCCACGAGTCGCTGCGCACGGTGTTCCGCACGGTGGAGGGGGTCCTCGGCCAGATCGTCGAGGAGGACCACCTCGTCGAGGTGCCCGTACGGGACCTGACCGGCCACCCGGCCGCGGCCGACCCCGACGCGCTGGCCGCCCTGGTGGCCGAGGCGGCCGCCCGCCCCTTCGACCTCACGGGACGGCTGCTGCGCGTCGAGCTGCTGCGGCTCGCCGCCGAGGACCACGTCCTGGCCGTCACCATGCACCACCTGGTCTCCGACAGCTGGTCCTGCGGGATCTTCGTCGGCGAACTGGCCGCGGCCTACCCGGTGCTGCGGGCCGGCGGGCGGCCGCGGCTGCCCGAGCCGGAGGTGCAGTACGTCGACTACGCGGCCTGGCACCGCGAGCAGCTCGACGGGGAGCGGACCGCGGAGCTGCTCGGCTACTGGCGCGAGCGGCTCGCCGGGATGCAGCCGGTGCTGGAGCTGCCCGCCGACCGGCCGCGGCCCCCGGTGCAGTCCTACCGCGGGGCGACCCTTCCGGTACGGCTGTCCCCGCGGACCTCGGCCGCCGTGCGGCAGGCCGCCCGCGCCCTCGGGGTCACCCCGTTCACCGCCCTGCTGGCCGCCTTCCACGCGGCGGTGGGCCGCTGGACCGGCGGCGAGGACATCACCGTCAGCAGCGGGGTCGCCAACCGCACCCCGCAGGTGGAGGAGGTCATCGGCTGCTTCATCAACGTGCTGCTGCTGCGGGCCTCGCTGGCCGGGGACCCGACCTTCGCCGAACTGGCCGCGCAGGTCGGCGAGACCGTGCTGGACGGCATGCAGCACCAGGACCTGCCCTTCGACCGGCTCGTGGAGGAGCTCGCGCCCCAGCGGGACCTCAGCCACCAGCCGCTGGCGCAGGTGATGTTCCTGCTGCAGAGCGCGCCGCTGCCGGACGTGGCACTGGACGGCCTGGAGCTGTCGACCGTCCCGGTCCGCCGCAAGGCGACGCACCTGGACCTCAACGTGCAGCTGTGGGACTCCGGGGAGTGCTTCGAGGGGGTCGTCGACTACAGCACCGACCTGTTCGACGAGGCCACCGTCGCCCGGATGTGGACCCAGTACGAGACCCTCCTGGCGGCGGCCGCGGCCCGCCCCGGGGACCGGATCGGGGAGCTGCCGCTGCTGCGCCCCGAGGACGAGCACACCCTGCTCACCGAGTGGAACCGGACCGCGGCCGAGGTCCCCGCGGAGCTCACCCCGGCGCTGATCGAGGCCCGGGCTGCCGTCCACCCGCACGCCCCGGCCGTGGTCGGCGACGCGGGCACCCTCACGTACGGCGAGCTGAACGAGGCAGCCAACCGGCTGGCCCGGCTGCTGATCGAGCGCGGAGCGGGCCCCGAGCGGACGGTGGCGCTGATGCTGCCGCGCTCGGCGGAGACGGTCACGGCCGTGCTGGCCGTCCTCAAGTCCGGTGCCGCGTACGTCCCGGTGGACCCGGTGCTGCCGCCCGACCGGATCGCGTACCTGCTCTCCGACGCGGCGCCCTCGGCCGTGGTGACCACCACGGCCGTCCCCGCGGCGGTGACGGGCGCGGCCGAGCGCCTGGACCTGGACGCGCCGGCCACCCGGGCCGCGCTGGCCCGCTGCGCGGCCGGCGACGTCACCGACGCCGACCGGCGGGCCCCGCTGCGGCCCGACCACCTCGCGTACGCCATCTACACCTCGGGCTCGACGGGCCGGCCCAAGGGCGTCCTGATCAGCCACCGCGCGCTCGCCGACTATCTGGCCGCCTGCCGCCGGGACTACCCGGGCCTGTCCGGGTCCGCGCTGCTGCACTCGCCGGTCTCCGTCGACCTGTCGGTGACCACCCTGCTGGGCCCGCTGACCGCGGGCGGCCGCATCGTGCTCGGCGGGCTCGACGGCCGCACCGACGAACTGCCGGGCGGGGAGGGCCGGCTGTCCCTGCTGAAGGTCACCCCGAGCCACCTGCCGATCCTGCTGGGGCTGCCCGAGGCGTACTCGCCCACCGGGGACCTCGTCATCGGCGGCGAGATGCTGACCTCCGAGGTCCTGGACCGGTGGCGGGCGCGCTTCCCCGGCGCGGTGGTCACCAACGAGTACGGACCCACCGAGGCCACCGTCGGCTGCGTGGCCCTGCGGGTGGGCCCCGGCGAGGTGCTGGCCCCGGGCCCGGTCCCGATCGGCCGGCCCATGGCCAACTCCCGTGCGTACGTACTGGACCGCGCGCTGCGGCCGGTGCCGGTCGGGGTGGCGGGCGAGCTGTACGTGGCGGGCGAGGGGCTGGCCCGCGGCTACCACGGGCGGCCCGCGCTGACCGCCTCCGCCTTCCTGCCGGACCCCTTCGGGGAGCCGGGGCAGCGGATGTACCGCACCGGGGACCTGGCCCGCTGGACGTCCGACGGCCGCCTGGACTACCTCGGCCGCATCGACGACCAGGTCAAGGTGCGCGGGTTCCGCATCGAGCTCGGCGAGATCGAGGCGGCCCTGACGGCCCTGCCCGGAATCCGGGAGGCGGTCGTCAAGGCGGTGACGGAGACCGGCGACACCACCCTCGCCGCGTACTGCGTCCCGGACGGCGGTGGGGAGCTGGCGGTGGGCACGGTGCGGCAGCAGCTGCGCCGGACCCTGCCCGAGCACATGGTGCCCGCGCACTTCGTGGCGCTGGAGCGGCTGCCGCTCGCGGTGAGCGGCAAGGCCGACCGGGGGGCCCTGCCGCCCGTCGGCAGCGCCCGGCCGGCCCTGGACACCGGCCGGCTGGCCCCCCGTACCCCGGTGGAGTCGCTGCTGGCCGAGGTGTGGGACAGCGTGCTCCACGTCGACGGGGTGGGCGTGCGGGACGACTTCTTCGAGCTGGGCGGCCACTCGCTGGCCGCGACCCGGATCGCCGCGCTGACCGCGGAGGTCTTCGGGGTGGAGATCCCCCTGCGGGAGGTCTTCGCGGCCACCGACGTCGAGAGCCAGGCGGCCCTCGTGGAGGCGGCCGGCCGGGACCAGGGCGTGGACGTGGAGGCGATCGCGCGCCTGGCCCTGGAGATCGGCGAGCTCAGCGAGGACGAGGTGGAGCAACTGCTGGCCGGCCGGGACGGATCCGGGCCGGCGGACACGGACACGGACACGGACGCTGGAGGCGGTCGGCAATGAACGGACAGGCATGCCTGCACGAGCTCGTGCAGGACTGGGCGCGGCGGATGCCCGAGGCGCCCGCGCTGCGCTTCGAGGGCGAGCAGTGGAGTTACGGGGAGCTGAACGGGCGGGCCAACCGGCTGGCGGCGCACCTGCGCCGGATGGGCGTGGGCCGGGAGTCGGTCGTGGGCGTGCTCATGGAGCGCGGTCCGCGGCTGCCGCTGGCGATGCTCGCGATCCTCAAGGCGGGCGGGGCGTACCTGCCGATGGACCCGGCGCAGCCGGTGGACCGGCTGGGCTATCTGATGGGGGACGCGGGCTGCGAGCTGGTCGTCACCACGACCGCCCTGGCCGGGCAGGTCCCCGAGGAGGCGGCCGCGGTCTGCCTGGACGACCCGTTCACGGCGGACATGCTGACCGGGCTGTCCGCGGCCGATCCCGAACTGCCGGCGCACCCGGACCAGCTGGCGTACGTCATCTACACCTCGGGTTCGACGGGCCGCCCGAAGGGGACCCTGCTGCCGCACCGGGGCGTGGTCAACCTGACCTCGCACATGGCCCGGCAGTTCTCGATCGGGCCGGGCGACCGCTGGCTGCAGCTGACCACGCCCTGCTTCGACGTGAGCGTCCTGGAGATCTTCGGCGCGCTGACCACCGGCTCCTGCCTGGTGCAGGGCTCCTCCCTGACCCTGCTCGACCCGCGGGCGCTGGGCGCCCTGATGCGCGACGAGGGCGTCACGATCGGGGTGTTCACGACGGCGATCCTGCCGCTGCTGGATCCCGAGCAGCTGCCCGAGCTGCGCGTGCTGAACGTGGGCGGGGAGCAGCTGAGCCGCTTCCAGGCGGACCGCTGGTCCTCGCCGACCCGGATCGTCAACAACCAGTACGGGCCCACCGAGGCGACCGTGGCCTGCACCGAGCAGCGGCACGACCCCGGGCTGGGCCGACCCAAGCCGCTGATCGGCGAGCCGATGCCGAACCTGGAGGCGTACGTGGTGGGCCCGCACGGGCGCCAGGAGCCGTCGGGCGAGTTCGGCGAGCTGCTGATCGGCGGGGTGTGCCTGGCGCGGGGCTACCTGAACCGGCCGGGGCTGACGGCGCTGAAGTTCGTACCGGACCCCTTCGGCGGGCACGGCGCCCGGCTGTACCGGACGGGCGACCTGGTCCGCCGGACGGCGGGGGACGACGGCCTGGAGTTCGCGGGGCGGATCGACACCCAGATCAAGCTGCACGGGCACCGCATCGAGCCGGGCGAGGTCGAGGAGGTCCTGCTGACGCATCCGCGGATCAAGGACGCGGTGGTGGACCTGGTACGGCCGCAGGAGGCCGAAGGGGGCGGTGAAGGGGCGGGGGCCGTGCTGACGGCCTTCGTCACCGGTACGGACACCCCCTCGCTCGCGGAGGTGCACGCGCACCTGCGCACGGTGCTGCCGGTGTACATGCTGCCGGGGCGGGTGGTCGTGCTGGAGGAGATCCCGCTGACCCGCAACGGCAAGGTGGACCGCCGCGCCCTGGCCGCCGCCGCCCTCTGACGCGGAACGGTCCTGACGGGCCTGCCCGAGGGTGTGACCGCAGTGGAGCTGGAGGAGAACCTGGGGGTGTCGGGCGGCCGGAACGTCGCCTGGCGCCTCCTGCGGGAGTCCGGGGACGTCGACGTCCTGGTGGACCTGGACGACGACGGCCTGTTGGTCCAGGCGGACGTCCTGCGGCGGATCCGCGACCTGTACGCGGCGGACCGGCGGCTGGGCATCGTCTCGTTCCGGATCGCGGACGAGGCCGGCCGGACGCAGAAACGGCACGTACCCCGCCTGGGCGCGGGTGACCCGATGAGGCCCGGGCCGGTGACGACGTTCCTGGGCGGCGGACACGCCCTGTCGATGCCGATGCTGGAGGAGACCGGGGGGTGGCCGGACGCGTTCTTCTTCACGCACGAGGAGACCGACCTGGCCTGGCGGGCGGTCGACCGCGGTTGGGACGTCCGCTACGAGCCCGCGCTGGTGCTCCGGCATCCGAAGACCTCCCCGGCGCGGCACGCGGTCTACTACCGGATGACGGCGCGCAACCGGGTCTGGCTGGCCAAGCGCCACCTGCCCGCCGTCCTGGTCCCGGTGTACCTCGCCACATGGGCGGCCTACACCCTGGTGCAGCGCCCCCCGCTCGCGGGGCTGAAGTCGTGGTGGGCCGGGTTCTTCGAGGGGGTGCGGACCCCTTGTCCGCCGCGTCGCCCCATGCGGTGGCGGACGGTGTGGCGCATGACCCGGCTGGGCCGCCCGCCGGTGATCTGACCCTTCCGGCGGCCGGTGGTCGGCGCCCGAGGGCCGGCCACCGGCCGTCTTCCTCAGAGGGCGGGGGCCTCCTGGTCGACCTTCAGACGGGCGTCCCACAGGAACTCGTGGAACGGCCGGTGGTGTGCGGCGAACTGCGCCAGCTTCGGGTTGTTCTCGGCGGTGTGCCGGTAGGCGGTGCGGCTCTTGGAGAACCCGGTGCTGTTGGCGACGGCGACGTGCCAGCGGTCGGTGCGCTGCCATTCGCCGCGGGCGGTGGCGTCCCAGCTGAGCGTCTCGGGGCGGAAGGGGATGCCGACGGCGGCGCAGTACGCGGCCATCGTGGCGGCCGGCCGCTCCACCAGGTCGTCGGAGTCGACGACCACGGGCGGCTCGCCCCCGGCGGCGAGGACCGCCAGGTACATCTCGTACAGGCCCTCGATGCCGACGTCGGCGAGCTCCATGTCGGGCTGGAGGGCGTAGAAGGAGGAGACGATCTCCTCGGGGCGGCGCAGCAGGAAGGTGTGCCGGATCCCGGCGAGGAACTCCTTGTCGGCGAGGACCTCGGCGTAGCGGTGGTCGGTGGTGTCCTTGAAGAACACCGGCCGGTGGCGGGCGAGTGCGCCGATCGCGTCGATCAGCTCGCGTTCGGAGCGGACGACGGCGCCCTCGACCTCGGTCTCCCCGAAGTCCGCGACGTTGCAGAACGGCTCGTGCAGGGCGGTGATGTCGCCGTGCTGGAGCATCGACCGGAAGAACGCGGTCGAACGTGATCGTGGTGCCGCCCAGAGCGCTGTCGCCGGCATGTCCCCGCCTTCGTGTCCGGAAAAACCAAGGGTGATGTGGCCGGTCGCGCCGCTGCGGCGTCCCCGGGTGCCCCCACTCAACCGCGGGCCGCTCCCGGCCCGCTATCGGCCCGCTGCCGGGCCGCTCCCGGTGGCCGACGGCCGGCCGGTAGCGAACGGATAGCGGAACGACTGTCGGGAGATTCCCCGGCTTATGCACCGGCGGCGCGACTGCGACCGTCGGGAGCGCAGAGTTCCGCCGAGCAATGGGAACGGACGACATGAGCGATGTGATGGATCCGCTGACCCGGGCCGGCGCGCCGGGTGGGGAGGACCCCGGCGGCACCCCCCGGGAGGACGGGCCGCCGGGGGACGGGCCGCGGGAGGCCCCGCCCGGCGCGGCCGCGCCTCGGCGGGGCTCGCGCGGGTGGCGCAGGGTGCGGGTGACCGCCTGGTGCCTGGCGGTGCTGCTGGTGACGGTGGCCTGCGTGGCCGGTCTGGCGGCGACCCGGATGGTGCGGGCCTCGTACCCGCAGGTGTCGGGTGAGCTTTCGGTGCCGGGCCTGCACGGGAGGGTGACGGTGGCCCGGGACGGCTCCGGTGTCCCCCAGATCTACGCGGACGACCCGCACGACCTGTTCCTCGCGCAGGGGTTCGTGCACGCCCAGGACCGGTTCTGGGAGATGGACATCCGCCGCCACATCACCTCCGGCAGCCTCTCCGAGCTGTTCGGCGAGAGCCAGGTGGAGACCGACTCCCTGATCCGCACGATGGGCTGGCGGCGGGTCGCCGAGCAGGAGGTCGCCCTGCTGGACCCGCAGTCGCGGGCCAACCTCGACGCGTACGCGGCCGGGGTCAACTCCTACCTGGCCGGCCACAAGGGCGCGGACCTGGGGGTGGAGTACCCGCTGCTGAAGCTGGGCGGCCTGGACTACGACCCGGCGCCCTGGACCCCCGCCGACTCGGTGTCCTGGCTCAAGGCCATGGCCTGGAACCTGAACGCCACCCTCTCGGACCAGGTGCGGCACGCGCTGCTCGCCGCGACCCTGACCGACGCCCAGGTCGACTCGCTCTTCCCCACCTACGACTTCTCCCGCTGGCGGCCCATCGTCTCCCCCGGCGACAGCCAGGGCACCGTGCCCGAGGCGCCGGCCGGTCCGGCGGCCCCCGCGGCCGCGACCTCGGCGACGGCGGCCGCGTACGGGCCGATGGCCGGGGCCTCCGACGCCCTCGCCGGGATCGACAAGGTGCTCGGGCCGCGCGGTTCGGGCATCGGCTCCAACTCGTGGGTGGTGGCCGGCAGCCGCACGACGACCGGCAAGCCGCTGCTCGCGAACGACCCGCACCTGTCCCCGTCCATGCCGGGCGTCTGGTACCAGGGCGGCCTGCACTGCAACACGACCGGCCCGGCCTGCCCGTACGACGTGTCCGGCTTCGGCTTCGCCGGGATGCCCGGGGTGATCGTCGGGCACAACGGCGACATCGGCTGGGGCGTGACCAACCTGGCGCCCGCCGACACCGACCTGTTCGTGGAGCGCATCACCGCGGGCACGTACGCCTACAAGGGCGAGCAGCGGCCGCTGGAGACCCGCCAGGAGGTCCTGAAGGTCGCGGGTGGACCCGACCGCACCATCACCGTCCGCTCCACCGTCCACGGCCCGGTCGTCTCCGACGCCTTCCCCAAGGCGAAGACGCTCGCCGCCGAGGGCCGGATCCCGGGCGTGGAGCGCGAGAGCGGGGGCGGCGCCGAGTACGCGGTCGCGATGCGGTGGAGCGCCCTGGACCCGGGCCGGACCATGGACGCGGTGTTCGGGCTGGACACCGCCAAGGACTGGGACTCCTTCCGGGCCGCGGCGGCGCTGTTCTCCTCCCCCGCGCAGAACCTGGTCTACGCCGACCGGCAGGGCCACATCGGCTACCAGGCGCCCGGCCGGATCCCGGTGCGCGGCAAGGGCGAGGGCCGTTGGCCGGTGCCCGGCTGGACCGGCGAGTACGACTGGCAGGGCTTCGTGCCCTTCGACGCGCTGCCGCGCTCCTTCGACCCGGCGTCGGGCTACATCGTCACCGCGAACAACGCGGCGGCCGGCCCGCAGTACCCGTACAACCTGACGCGCAACTGGGGCGACGGCTACCGCAGCGAGCGGATCGCGCAGCTGATCGAGAAGGCGGGCAAGCTCGACGCCGCCGCGATGCAGCGGATCCAGCTCGACGACCACAACGAGAACGCGGCGGCCCTGACCCCGTACCTGCTGGCGGTCGCCCCCGGCGAGGACGCCCGCGCGGCCCAGGACCTGCTGCGCGGCTGGGACTTCGGGCAGGGGGCCGGCTCGGCGGCGGCCGCGTACTTCAACGCGGTGTGGAGCAACCTGCTGAAGCTGACGTTCTACGACGAGCTCGACGGCAACAAGGCCCAGCTGCACGTGGACGGCGGCGGTCTCTGGTACGACATCGTCCGCAAGCTGCTGACCTCGCCCGACGACCCGTGGTGGCGCAACTCCGAGGACCCGCGGGGTCTGCGCACCCGCGACGACGTACTGCGGGCCGCCATGGACGACGCCGCGAAGGAGCTGTCCGGCCGGCTCGGCGCCGATCCGGCGAAGTGGCGGTGGGGCGCCCTGCACACCCTGACCCTGCGCAACGACACCCTGGGCACCGGCGGGCCCGCGCCCGTGCAGTGGCTGCTGAACCACGAGCCGATGGAGGTCGGCGGCGGTTCGGCGACGGTCGACGCGACCGGCTGGGACGCCTCCAAGGGCTACGAGGTGAACTGGGTGCCCTCGATGCGGATGGTCGTGGACTTCGCCGACTTCGACGCCTCGCGCTGGATCAACCTGACCGGCGCCTCCGGACACGCCTTCAACGACCACTACGACGACCAGACGGAGCTGTGGCGCAGGGGCGAGACCCTCCCCTGGCCCTCGAGCCGGTCCGCGGTCACCACCGCGACGAAGGACCGCCTGACCCTCCGCCCCGAAGGAGCGTGAGCAGACCGATGACACTCATGACAACCCTCCCCGCGGCCCCGCCGCAGCCCGGCGCCCTGCCGCAGCCCGAGGCCCGGCGGTGCACCTGCTGGCCGGGGGCCACCGTGTGGCTCACCGGGCTGCCGAGCGCCGGCAAGACGACGATCGCCGAGGAGCTGGCCGGGCGGCTGCGCCGGGAGCACCGGCGGGTGGAGGTCCTCGACGGGGACCAGATCCGCAAGTTCCTCTCCGCCGACCTCGGCTTCTCCCGGGACGACCGCAACACCAACGTGCAGCGGATCGGCATGGTCGCCGAGGTGCTGGCCCGCAACGGGGTGCTGGTACTGGTCCCGGTGATCGCCCCGTTCGCCGACAGCCGCGAGGCGGTCCGCGAGCGGCACGGCGCCACCGCCACCCCCTACCTGGAGGTGCACGTGGCGACCCCGGTCGAGGTGTGCTCCGTACGCGACGTGAAGGGCCTGTACGCCAAGCAGGCGGCGGGCGAGATCTCCGGTCTGACCGGCGTCGACGATCCGTACGAGGCTCCCCAGGTCCCTGACCTGCGCATCGAGTCCCACACCCAGACCGTCCGGGAGTCGGCCTCCGCCCTGCACGCACTGCTCACCGAAAGGGGTCTGGCATGACGACGACCGTCCGGGCCGCGGAGGCGGCCGGCTCGCTCTTCGCGCTGAGCCATCTCGACGCCCTCGAATCCGAGGCCGTCCACATCTTCCGCGAGGTCGCGGGCGAGTTCGAGAAGCCGGTGATCCTCTTCTCCGGCGGCAAGGACTCCATCGTGATGCTGCACCTGGCGCTCAAGGCGTTCGCGCCCGCGCCGGTGCCGTTCACGCTGCTGCACGTGGACACCGGGCACAACTTCCCCGAGGTCCTCGACTACCGCGACCGCGCGGTGGCCAGGCACAACCTGCGCCTGCACGTGGCCTCCGTCCAGGAGTACATCGACGCCGGCAAGCTGCGCGAACGCCCCGACGGCACGCGCAATCCGCTGCAGACCGTCCCGCTCACGGAGGCGATCCAGCGTCTCGGCTTCGACGCCGTGTTCGGGGGCGGGCGCCGGGACGAGGAGAAGGCCCGCGCCAAGGAGCGCGTCTTCTCCCTCCGGGACGAGTTCTCCCAGTGGGACCCGCGCCGCCAGCGCCCCGAGCTGTGGCAGCTCTACAACGGCCGCCACGCCCCGGGCGAGCACGTCCGCGTCTTCCCGCTCTCCAACTGGACCGAGCTGGACGTGTGGCAGTACATCGCCCGCGAGAACATCGAACTGCCCGAGATCTACTTCGCCCACGAGCGCGAGGTCTTCCAGCGCAACGGCATGTGGCTGACGGCCGGCGAATGGGGCGGCCCGAAGGACGGCGAGAGCACCCAGAGGCGGCTCGTCCGCTACCGGACCGTGGGCGACATGTCCTGCACGGGCGCCGTCGACTCCGACGCCGCCACCATCGACCAGGTCATCACCGAGATCGCCGCCTCCCGGCTCACCGAGCGGGGCGCGACCCGCGCCGACGACAAGATGTCCGAGGCCGCGATGGAAGACCGCAAGCGCGAAGGGTACTTCTAGCCATGACCCCCACCACGAACGCCGCCCTCGGCGGCACCATCGCCGCCACCTCGCTGCTGCGCTTCGCCACCGCGGGCTCCGTGGACGACGGCAAGTCCACCCTGGTCGGACGGCTGCTCTACGACTCCAAGTCGATCCTCGCCGACCAGCTGGAGGCGGTGGAGCAGGCCTCGCGCGGCCGCGGGCAGGACGCCCCGGACCTCGCGCTGCTCACCGACGGCCTGCGGGCCGAACGCGAGCAGGGCATCACCATCGACGTGGCCTACCGCTACTTCGCCACCGCCCGGCGCCGGTTCATCCTCGCCGACACCCCCGGCCACGTGCAGTACACCCGCAACATGGTCACCGGGGCGTCGACGGCGGAGCTGGCCGTCGTGCTCGTCGACGCCCGCAACGGGGTGGTCGAGCAGACCCGCCGGCACACGGCGGTCGCGGCCCTGCTGCGGGTCCCGCACCTGGTGCTCGCGGTGAACAAGATGGACCTGGTCGGCTACGACGAGTCCGTCTTCGCCGCCATCGCCGCGGAGTTCGCCGACTACGCCCGCGGGCTCGGCGTCCCGGAGGTCACCGCCATCCCGGTCTCCGCGCTGGCCGGGGACAACGTCGTCGAGCCCTCCCCGCACATGGACTGGTACGGCGGCCCGACCATCCTGGAGCACCTGGAGACGGTTCCCGTGGACCACGACCCGCAGGGCGCGCCGGCCCGGCTCCCGGTGCAGTACGTCATCCGCCCGCAGAGCGCCGAGCACCCCGACTACCGCGGCTACGCGGGCCAGATCGCCTCCGGTGTGCTGCGCGTCGGGGCCCCGGTGACCGTGCTGCCGTCCCGGCTGACCACCACCATCGAGGCCATCGACACGCTCGCCGGGCCCGCCGAGGCGGCGTGGGCCCCGCAGTCGGTGACGGTGCGGCTGGCGGACGACATCGACGTCTCCCGCGGGGACATGATCGCCCCGGCCGACGGCGCCCCGCCGGTCACCCGCGATCTCGCGGCGACCGTCTGCCACGTCGCGGACCGGCCGCTGCGGGTCGGCGACCGGGTGCTGGTCAAGCACACCACCCGTACGGTCAAGGCGGTCGTGAAGGCGATCCCGTCCCGGCTGGCGCTGGACGACCCGGCGCGCCGCACGGCCGTCGAGGAGCTGCGGGCCAACGACATCGGTCAGGTCGTGGTCCGCACGGCCGAGCCGCTGGCCCTCGACGCGTACGCGCGCTCCCGCCGTACCGGGTCGTTCCTGCTGATCGACCCGGACGACGGGACCACGCTGACGGCGTGCATGGCTACGGAGCCTGCCCGCTGACGCCCGCGACGGCGCCGAGGGCGCCCGCCACCAGGGCCGTCAGCTGCTCCTCCTGCCCCTGCAGGTAGAAGTGGCCCCCGGGGAACACCCTGCTGGTGAACTCCGCCGTGGTCAGTTCTCCCCAGCTCGCCAGCGCCTCGGGCGGGCAGCCCGCGTCCCGGTCGCCGCCGAAAGCGGTGACCGGGACGCCGGTGCGTGCGGGCTCCTCGACCGGCACGTAGTCGGTCAGCAGCCGGAAGTCGGCGCGCAGCGAGGGCAGGAGCAGCTCCCGCAGCTCGGGTATGTCGTACACCTCGGGCTCGGCGCCGCCCTGCCGGCGGGTGTACGCGACGAGCGAGTCGTCGTCCAGCGCGGGCAGCTCTTCGCGGTCGCGGTGCGGGGCTGCGGTGCCCGAGACGAACAGGTGCGCGGGGGCGGCGTGCGGGGCGTTCCGGGCGAGCCGGAGCACGGTCTCGTAGGCGACGAGCGCGCCCATGCTGTGGCCGAAGACGGCGGTGGGCAGGAGGGGCAGTGCGGCGAGGGCCGCGGCGGCGGCGCCGGCGCTCTCCTCCATCGTCTCGCTGCAGGGCTCGGCCAGCCGGTCCTGGCGGCCGGGGTACTGGACGGCGAGCAGTTCGACCGCGGGCGGCAGGTGGCGGGCCCAGCCCTGGTAGGCGCTCGCGCCGCCGCCGGCGTGCGGCAGGCAGACGATGCGGGCGCGGGCGGGCTGCGGGGCCGGGGCGCCGGGGACGGTGAGGCGCTTGAGCCAGCGCGAGGTGTCCGGGCCGGCGGCGGAAGCGGTGTGCGCCGTCACCCGAGTTCCCCGCGCTCCACGCAGAACTCGTTGCCCTCGGGGTCGGCGAGGGTGACCCAGCCGCTGCCGTCGGGGCGGGTCCGGTCGTCGACCAGGCGGGCGCCGAGGGCCTGCAGGCGGGCCACTTCGTCCGCGCGGGTGCGGCCGTGCGGCTTGAGGTCGAGGTGGATGCGGTTCTTCGCCGTCTTGCCCTCGGGGACCCGTACGAAGAGCAGGGTGGGACCGCCCTGCGGGTCCTCGATGACCGCCTCGGGGTCGCCCGGCTTGTCGTCGTCGGCCAGCGGGCGGCCCAGCAGGCCGCTCCAGAACAGGCCGAGGTCGTACGGGTCGCCGGTGCAGTCGAAGGTGATCGTGCGAATGCTGGGGTACATCGTGCTTCTCCGTGGGCAGTTGGAGGTGGGACGGGCCGGCCGGCCCGTCACCCGGATGGTCTCAGGATGCCCCGGCGAGGGACTTGGCGCGGGCGCGGGGGCGGGCGACCACCGTGTTCCGGCCGATCATGTTGGCGATCTCCGCCCGTGAGGAGACCTCCAGCTTCGCGAAGATGCGGCCGAGGTGGGTCTCCACCGTCTTGTGGCTGACCCCGAGGCTGCGGGCGATCTGCCGGTTGGTGCAGCCCTGGCTGACCAGTTGGGAGATCTCGTACTCGCGCTGGCTGAGCATGTACGCCTCCTCGGCGGGCGCCGCGGGTGCGGCGGCCTCCGCGCCGGCGGCCGCGACCTCCCGGCCGAGCCGGGCGGCGGAGCAGGCGGTGGCCGTGTACGCGGCGGCGCTCAGGTGGCGGTCGGCCTGTTCCCTCTCGCCGAGCCGCGTCCGGGCCCGGGCCAGGGCCACGCGGGCCCAGCCCTCGTCGGCGGCGTGCCCGCAGGCGGCGGCCGCGGCCAGGGCCTCCTCGGCCGGGGCGATCGCCTCGGCGGGGCTCTCGGCGACGGCGGCGGCCAGCAGCAGCGCCTGGACGCGCAGCCCCGCGAGGCCGGTCCGCCCGGCGAGTTCGCGGGCCTGGTCCGCGGCGGCCCGGGCCGCGTCGGCGCGGCCCACCGCGAGCCGGGCCCCGCACAGGGTCTCGGCGAGCGCGAGCCGTTCGGCGGTGGGCAGCGGGGCGCGGAGCGGGTCGGCCAGTGCGGCGCCGGCGAGGGTCTCCAGGGCGCCGAGGGCGTCCCCGGCGGCCAGTTCGGCGGCGGCCAGCGCCAGCCGGGAGCGGTGCCACCAGGCGCCGTCGGCGGCGGCGAGCGTGCAGGCGGCCCGGGCCACCGCGACGGCCGTCTCGGGGGTGTGGACCTCCAGGGCGACCTGGGCGCGCAGGCACAGGGCCAGCGCGCGCGGCTCCTGACCGCCCGCCAGTTCGGAGCAGCGTACGGCCTCTTCGGCGCGGGCGGCGGCCTGCGGGAAGCGGCCCTGGCGCAGCAGCAGGGCGGCCAGTCCGGCGGCGAGCGCGGTGGCGGCCGGCCACTGGCCGGTGCGGCGGGCGCTGTCGAGGCCGCGGGTGAAGTGCCGTACGGCGGGCCCGTACTGCTCCAGTTCGGTCTCCAGGCGGGCCAGGCAGTCCAGGGCGCCCGGGCGCAGGGCCACGGCACGGTCGGTGAGGGTGTCGGCGATCCGGGCCGCGGCGCGGGCGTCGCGCAGGGCGGCGGAGGCCTCCCCGGCGGCCAGGTGCGCGGTGCCTCGGGCGGCGAGGGCGTGGGCGTGCAGGGCCTCGTCGGCGCCGTGCGCGGCGGCGGCCCGTACGGCCTCTTCGGCCCGGGCGAGGACCTGTGCGGGGTGGTCGGAGCCGGCCGCGGCCGCGAAGGCGGTCCACAGGGCGGCGGCGCGGTGCGGGTCGGCGCCGCCGGGGGCGGCGGCGAGCTCGGCGAGCGCGGCGTGGCGGATCTCGCGGGCCCTCGGGAGGTCCCCGGCCAGTTCGGCGAGGCGGGCGCGCGGTTCGGCGGCGTCGGCGGCCCCGACGGCCCGGCCGCTCCCGTCGAGGAGCTGCTCGCGGGCGGCGAGCGCGGCGCGGGCCAGGTCGGCGCGGCCGCTGCGGACGGCGGCGGCGGCCGCGGCGGCGAGCAGCTCCCGGCGGCGGGCCCGGTGCGCGGGGGCGGCGGGCAGCAGCCGGGCGGCGGCGGTGTACCAGGCGCCGGCCGTGGCGGGTGAGGTGGCGAGCATCTCGTCGGCGGCGGCGGCGAGTTCGGTCGCACCGGACTCGTCCCCGGGCCGGCAGGCCTGCTCGGCGTGGCGGGCGCGGCGGATCGCGGGGCGGCCGTGGGCCCGGTGGTGCGTACGGGCGCGGCCGTGCGCTTCGAGCCGCCAGCCGCCGGGCACGGCGGTGTGCACGAGCCGGGCCAGCAGGGGGTGGCGGAATTCGACGTGGCCGGGGACGGCGCCGGCGCGCAGCACGTCCGCGGCGAGGAGTTCGTCGACGGCGGCGAGGACGGCGGCGCGGTCGAGTTCGGCGACCTCGGCGAGGGCGTCGGGCTCCGCGGGTTCGCCGAGCACCGCGGCGGCGTGCGCGACCAGGCGGGCCTGCGGCCCGAGCGCGGCCACCTCGGCGAGCAGCGGGGCCGCGGCCCGGGCGGCGAAGGGGCGCGTTCCCGGGACGTCCCCGGGGCAGCCGCCGGGGCCTTCGCAGGAGGCGGCGAGCAGGGCGAGCAGGCGGGGGTTGCCGCCGCTGTCCTGGTGCAGGGTGGCCTTGTGGCGGGCGCACAGCCCGGCTCCCGCGAACTCCTCGGCGCCGGCCCGGTCGAGCGGGGCGAGGTCGAGGTGCTCGGCGTGGCGGCCGGGGTGGGCCGCGGTCAGCGCGGCGAGCAGGGCGGGCGGGCACTGCCGCGGCCGGTAGCCGAGTACGAGCAGCATCCCGTCCCGGGGCGTCTCCAGCAGCCCGGTCAGCGCCTCCCGGGCCGCCTCGCCGCACCGGTGCACGTCGTCGACGATGACGACGACGGGTGCGGCGGTCGGGGCCGGCAGCGCCGGGAGGGCCCGTGGGAGGGCCTCCGGGTTCGTGGTGCAGACGTGGGCGCCGGCACGGGCGGCCCACGCGGCGATCTCGGCGAGGAGCCGCGTCGTGCCCAGGCCCGGATCCCCCGCCACACCGACGAGGGCCGGGCCGTCGCCGAGGGCGGCGAACCGCCGGCGGACGGCCGCGAGCTCCTCCCCACGGCCGATCAGCGGGCGCATCGAGCCTGTGGTCACCGAGGCCCCGCTCCGGCGGCGGCCCCGGCGTCCTGCGCCATGGCCTGACGCAGGCTGAGCGGGCGCATGTCCGTCCAGACCTCGTCCACGTGGGCGACGCAGGCGTCCCTCGTCCCGCTGAACCCGGTGGCGCGCCAGCCCGCCGGGATCTCGCGGATCTGCGGCCAGATCGAGTACTGCTCCTCGTCGTTGACCACGACCTCGTACCGGCCCTCGTCGTCGTCCTGGAACACGGTCCCCACCTCCAGTGATTGGGCTGCTCTATGTCAGGTCAGCCTTGTTCAGCGGGGCCCGCCGCCACAACGGACGGCCGATGGAGGGTGGCGAACCCTCCCATCGGGAAAGCCGATCGGACCCGGTCGGGGCCGATGACCCTCCCGGTCGGCGCGGCCCGCCGCCTCCCGCCGCCTCCCGCCGCCGCGGCCATCGGCGCGGCCATCGGCGCGGCCGATGCCACGCATCGCGAACCCCGCACCGCGGTCCCTGGCGGGGGCCGCCGGGCGGCCCATAGCCTGCCCGCGGCCGCCCACGGACCAACGGGCCGCCGGGAATGGGGGATTCGCAGATGAACATCGGCCTTCTGGGTCCGCTGGAGCTCACACAGGACGGCGTACCGCGCCCCCTCGGCGGACCCCGCCAGCAGATCGTCCTCGCGGTGCTGGCCCTCCACGCGAACCAGGTCGCCCCGCAGGAACTCCTCGTCGACGCCATCTGGGGCGAGTCCCCGCCCGAGACGGCGCGGACCCAGGTCCAGTCGGCGGTCTCCGCGCTGCGCAAGGCGTGCGCCCGGGCCGGGCGCCCCGACGCGATCGAGACGACCGCGGCCGGCTACCGGCTGCACGTGGCCCGGGAGGAACTGGACGCGCACCTCTTCGCCCGGCTGCTCGCGCGGGCCCGTTCGTACGCCGCCGCCGGAGACCGGGCCGAGGCGGCCCGGCACCTGCGCGAGGCGCTCGCCCTGTGGCGCGGCCCTGCCCTGCTGGGCCTGGACAGCGATCCGGTGCGCCGGGGCGCGACGCTGCTCGACGAGCAGCGGCTGACGGCCCTGGAGGAACTGGCCCGCCTCGACCTGGCGCTGGGCCGGCACGCCGAGATGACGGGCGAGCTGTTCGCGCTGGCGGCGGCCGAGCCGCTGCGCGAGGGGCTGCACGCGAGCCTGATGCTGGCGCTGTACCGCTCGGGGCGGCAGGCGGAGGCCCTGGAGGTGTACCGCAGGCTGCGTTCCGTCTTCGACGAGGAGCTCGGCATCGAACCGGGCCGCGCCCTGCAGGACCTGGAGGCGGCCGTCCTGAACCGCGACCCCTCCCTCGACGCGGCCGGTGCGGCGCCGGCCGGCCCGTCGGGGGGTCCGGCCGCGGCGCAGCCGGCTCCGGCCTCGGGCCCCGTACGGCCCGAGCAGCTGCCCTCCGACCTGCCCGACTTCACGGGCCGCGGGGAGTACCTGGCCGAGCTCGTGGAGTTCCTCGGCGGCCCGGACGGGGCTCCGGGCTGTTCGGGTGGGCCCGTGCGCATCGCCGGGATCTGCGGCAAGGACGGGGTGGGCAAGTCGAGCCTGGCCGTGCACGCGGCGCACCGGCTGCGCGAGCGGTTCCCCGACGGCCGGCTGTACGCCGCCCTGGAGGGTGTCGGCGACGGCGGCGGCGACCCGCTGTCCGGGGTGCTGGCCGGCTTCCTGCGCGCGCTCGGGGTGCCCGCGCACGCGGTGCCCGAGGGCCGCGGCGAGCGGCAGGCCCTGTACCGCAGCCTGCTGGCGGGGCGACGGGTGCTGATCGTGCTGGACGACGTCGCCGACGAGGCCGCGGTCCGCGAACTCCTGCCGGGGGACGCCTGTTCGGCGGTGGTCGTCACCGGCCGCTACCCGCTGACGGGCCTGCCCGGCATCCGGCAGATCCGCCTCGACGTGCTGGACGAGGCGCACTCGGTGGAGCTGCTCACCCGCATCGCGGGAGCCGAGCGGATCGCGGGCCAGCTCCCGGCGGCCCTGGAGCTGGCCGAGTTCTGCGGCGGGCTGCCGCTCGCGCTGCGGGTGGTGGGGGCGCGGCTGGCGTGCCGGCCGCACTGGCCGCTCGACCGGCTCGTACGGCGCTTCCGCGACGAGGCGGGCCGGCTCGACGAGTTCTCGTACTGCGGGATGGAGCTGCGCTCGCACATCACGCTGGCCTACCGGGCGCTGGATCCGGAGCCGGCCCGGCTGCTGCGGCTGCTGACGCTGCTGGACGCGGCCGAGTTCCCGGGCTGGACGGCGGCCGCGCTGCTGGGCACGGATCCGGCGGGGGCGGAGGACGCGGTGGAGGAGCTGGTCCACTCGCAGCTGCTGGACCTCGTACCCGGCGGCGGGGACGGTGACGGCGCCGCCGGGTCCTGCACCACCGCCCGCTACCGCTTCCACGGCCTGATCCGCGTCTTCGCCCGCGAGCAGCTGCTGGCGACGGAGAGCACGCGGGAGTCCGCGGACGCGGTGCGCCGGGTGCTGGAGACCTGGCTGTCGCTGGCCGCGCAGGCCCACCGGCGCGAGCACGGCGGGGACTTCCTCGTCCTGCACGGCGGCGCCCCCTCGCCGCTGTACGGGCTCCCGGCCGCCGCGGCGGACGAGGTGCTGGCCTCGCCCGGCCGGTGGTGGGAGCGGGAGCACGACGCGCTGGTGGCTGCGGTGCGCCGGGCCGCCGGCTGCGGCCTGCACGAGACGGCCTGGGACCTGGCGGTGACCTGCGCCGGACACTTCGAGACCCGCGCGCACACCGAGGACTGGCGCGAGTGCGGCGAACTCGCCCTGGCCGCCTGCGAGGAGGCCGGGGACGCGCGGGGCGCGGCCGCGGCGCGCGCGAGTCTGGCCGCGCTGCACCTGTTCCGGCACCGGGCGGCCGAGGCCGCGCCGCTGCTGGCCTCGGCCGCGGAGGCCTTCCGCGTACGGGACGACCGGCACGGGTCGGCCCTCGTACGGTGGCTCTGTGCGCGCGCCGACGCTGTACGGGGCGACCACGCGGCGGCGGCCGAGGGGCACGCCGCGGCCGCGGTACTGCTGCGGGAGGCCGGGGATCGGGCGGGCGAGGCGCTCGCCCTGGCCGGGGAGGCCGCCGCGCTGCTGGAGCTGGACCGGACCGGGGAGGCGCGGGAGCTGCTGACCCGGGCACTGGGCCTGAGCCGGGAGACGGGTTCGCTGCGGGCCGAGGCGCGGACGGTGCGCGGGCTGGGCTCCCTGTACCTGCACACCGGGGAGGGCGAGCTCGCCGCCCAGGCCTTCAACTGGGCGCTGCGGATGGACCGGGCGGCCCGCAACCGCACCGGCGAGGCGCGCACCCTGCTGGGCCTGGGCCTGGTGCACGGGCGCGCGGGTCGCGCCGAGCCCGCCGAGGGGGCGCTGCTCCAGGCGCAGGCCCTGGCCCGGCGCACCGGCGACCGGGTGACGGAGGGGCGGATCGCGCTCGCCCTGGGCCGGGCCGCACTGGAGGGCGGTGCGCCCGACGCGGCCGTGGCCCATCTGGCGGCGGCGCGTGCGGTGTTCGGCTCCCTGGAGGGCGCCGGGGTCTGGCGGGGGCGTACGGCCAGCGCGCTCTTCGACGCGCACGCGGCCGCCGGTGACCTGGCGGCGGCCCTGGCCGAGGCCTCGGCGGCCGAGGCGCTGCTGGCGGCCGACCCGGCGCCGGCGGCGGCCCGCCTGCGCGCGGAACTGGCGGGCAAGCAGCTCCTGGTACGGGGGTCCGCGGGCTGAGCGGCCCTCCCGGACGGCCCCGAAGTCGGGGGTGGGCGGTGTCAATGCCGAACCGCACAACGACCGGCCGCATTCTGCATGACACCTTGTCATGATCCGTCGGCGGAACCGTCGATACGATCCCGGTGACGGACGGGCATCCCGATCAGGAGTTCGGCTTCGAGGGCCCCGTCGTCATCCCGGACGAGGAGACCGCCGGCCTCCGCGCGGTCGCGGACCCGCCCGTACTCCTCGCCCGCCCCTCGGCCCCCAGCGGAACGGACACAGCGTGAGCCCTCGCCAGATCGAGCCCAAGCAGCGCGGGTTCCTCATCGTCAACTCCCACCCCGAAGGGGCCGCGCAGACCGTGCGCCGGACCTGGGAGGCGATCCCGGCCCGCACCGACGGCCGCCGGCCGGTCGCGCTCGTCCTGGGGCACTCCGCCGGCTACGGGCTCGCGACCCTCCTGGCCGGACTGCGCCGGCACGGCATCCGCGGCATCGGCGTCGCCTACGAGGCCGCCGACACCGGGCGCCGCACCGCGACGGCGGGCTGGTACCGCACCGCGACCGCCGCCCGGCTCGCCGCCGAGGACGGCCACGACATCCGCTTCGTGAACGCCGACGCCTTCGCCGCGGACGGCAAGGCGCACGTCATGGACCTGCTGGAACAGCACTACGGACCCGTCGACCACCTCGTCTACAGCCTCGCCGCGCCCCGCCGCACCGACCCCGCCACGGGAACCGTCCACCACTCGGTGATCAAACCCCTCGGCGCCGCCTACGAGGCGCCCGCGCTCGACTTCTCCGGCGCCGACCCGAAGGTCACCCGAGCCAGGATCGAGCCGGGAACCGAGGACGAGACGCGGGCGACGGTCGCGGTGATGGGCGGCGACGACTGGGCCCTGTGGGTGCGCGCCCTGGCCGACCGCCGGCTCCTCGCGGAGAAGTTCACCACCGTGGCCCTCACCTACGTCGGCTCGGAGGTGACGGCGCCCGTCTACCGCCAGGGAACCATCGGCGCGGCCAAGGAGCACCTGGAACGGACCGCCCGCGACCTCGCCGCCTCACCCCTCCTCAAGGAGAAGGACGGCCGCGCCTTCACGGTGGTGGCCGGCGCCGCCGTCACCCAGGCGTCCAGCGCGATCCCCTCCATCGCGCTCTACACCGCCTTCCTGCGCACCGTTCTCGGCGAGCAGGGCTTCCGGACCCCGGCCGAGCAGGCCGTGGACCTGTGGGACCAGCTGGAGGGCCGCACCCCGCTGCTCCTCGACGGGGCGGGGCGGATCCGGCTGGACGGCTGGGAACTCGACGACCGGGTCCAGGACCGCGTCAGGGAGCTGTGGGCGGATCCCGAACGCGGCCTCGAGGCGGCCCGGGCCGGCGCGGACTGGTTCATGAGCCAGGTCCGGGAGCTGTACGGCTGGGACGTCGAAGGCGTGGCCTACGGCCGGCCGGTCGAGACCGACGTGGCCTGGCCCGCACCGCGGTAGACCGGCCCGGGCGCCCGCGGGACCGGGCAGCGGCCGGCGGATAGCAGGCGGGTAGCGGGCGGCGGCACGCTGCGGGCACCGGGGCAGGCGGCCCCGCTCGCAGGAAGGCACCCGCATGCCCCGTACCGCCCCGCCGGCCCTCCCGTACGAGGCCGCCGCGCAGCTCTGCGCGGCGGCGGCCCAGACCCTGCTCGTGCCGCGCGTCAGCTCGGCGACCGTGCTGGGCACGGGCGCGGCCGTGGCGGCCCACCTCACGGCGCTGGTGCGCGAGGTGCCCGGCCTCGGCAACATCACGGTCCATCCGGGCCCGGCCCGCTGGCCGCACGCCGAGGCCGCCGCCGCGGCCGCCGCGCAGGGCACGGTGCTGACCACGGCCGCCTCCCGCGAGCGGGCCCTGCTGGGTGCGGACCTGGTCGTCCTGACGGGCCCCGGGCTCCCGGTGGACCGCGCCCTCCTGGCCCCGTCGGCGGTGGTCGTCGAGGCGTTCCGATGACGGCGCGGACCGCGGGGAGTGCGGCGGCGCAGCGGTGGCCCGGGGCCGCCGCCGGAGGTCCCGGCCCGGCTCGCCGGCACAGGGGGTGTCGTCAAAGTCCCTTCTGGCCGGCGGGGTCCGGCACGCGCGCTCGCCGCGTTGTCGTCGGTCGACGACGCGAGCGTCGCCTCCCTCCTCCGCCTTGCGATCGCACGCACCAGACCCCGCCGGCCCCGCCCTCACGGGCGGACGAAGCTACTTCGACGACACCCCCCAGGCCGGACCGGCCGCTTCGGCGCGGGTGAGTTCGACGATCGTCTCGATGCCGAGGGCGTACGCCGGGACTCCCGCGGTGAGCAGGGAGGTCTCGGCCACGCCGACGAGGTCGGCGATGTCGGCTCCGGCGTGCAGGGCTCCCCGGGCGTGGATGCGCGCCGGGTCGGCCCGGCCGAGGGCGAGGAGCTGCCCGAAGTGGACGAGCTGCTGTACGCGCCCGCCGAGCGCGTTGTCGGTCAAGACGATGTGCCGCAGCTCGGAGACCGCCTCCTCCGTGTGGAGCCGGCCGTGGGCCAGGGCCAGCCGCAGGCGGGCCTCGACGCCGGCCGGGACGGCGCCGAGCGTGGCGCGGTAGCGGTCGCGCACGGCCTCGGCCCGCGGGGCGAGGGCCTCCTCCGGGGTCCTCACGACGCCACCCGCGCGATCGAGGCCCGTACGGTCTCCAGCGCCCCTTCGGGGAAGTCCACGGCCCCGCCGATGGCCGCCGCGGCGAGCTCGGCCTCGGCGCTCTCCTCGATGGCCACCACGAGGTGGGCGGTGTCCGCCGGGTCCGGGCCGAACACCAGGAGGCCGTGGTTGGCGAGCAGGACCGCGGCGGTCGTCGGGCTCTGCGTCAGGGCGTCGACGACGCCCCGTACCGATACGTCCGACCCGCGCGGCCCCCAGGGCACCACCGGCACGTCCTCGGCCTGGCCGAACCGCAGCATCGGCTCGGTGCGGCAGGGCAGCGGCCGGTGGGCCACGGCGAAGGCGGTGGCGGAGGGCGAGTGGGTGTGGATGACCGAGCCGGCCCGCGGGCGGGCGCGGTAGACGGCGCTGTGCATGGCGATGATCTCCATGCTGACGGAGCGCAGTTCCCCTTCGAGGACCTGTCCGTCGAGGCTCACGGTCGCCAGGTCCTCGGCCCGCAGACCGCGGACGAAGCCCGGGGTCAGCATGAAGCGTTCGGCGTCGAGCCGGACGCTCAGGTTGGCGTGGCCGGAGTGCGACATCACCCCCGCCTCGAAGAGGCGCCGGGAGGCCTCCACGAGCTGGTGGGCCTCGTCCCGTATCTCGGGTCGTACGTCTGTGGTCATGGCTGTCTCGGCTCCAAACGCCGCGGTCGGCGGCCCCCGATGGGCGGCCGTCCCGTACGCGGCCCACTCTTCAACTTGAACTAAGGTTCAAGTCAAACGTCGGCGAAGCGAGGGGAGGCGAGCGGAAGATGCCGGACCCGCGCATGACGATCGGGCAGCTAGCCGGGGCCACCGGGGTGCCCGCTTCGGCCATCCGGTACTGGGAGCGCCACGGGCTGCTGCCCCAGCCCGAACGGCAGAGCGGGCAGCGGCGCTATCCGGCGGGGGCCGCGGAGCGGATCGTGCTGCTGCGCAAGTGCCAGCAGGCGGGCCTGACCCTGGCCGAGATCCGCGAGCTGCAGCAGGACCAGCCGCGCCGCCAGGCGATGATCCGTACGAAGGTCGCCGAGATCGAGCAGCGCCTGGTCGACCTCGACCACGCCCACCAGCTGCTGACCCACGCCCTGCGGTGCAGCAGGACGGACATCGTCGGCTGCCCGAACTTCCGGGAGCAGATGGCCGCGTGGCGTACGCCGCCGTCGCCGTGACGCCACCGCCCGAAGCCGCTCGCAGACGTCCGAAGATGTCCGAAGACGTCCGAAGACGTCCGGAGACCGATCGAAAACCGCTCGAAGATCGCTTGAAATCGGCGTGCGCTGCGTGCGTTTGGTTTGAGACGCTGCCCCCAATGAACCGTGAACAGATTTCCGAGATCGCCCACGCCGACCACCCGATCAAGGCCCCGCTCGACGACGAATCCGTACGCCGGCTGCTGGAGCGCGGGCTCCCGCGGGGCGACGAGCGCGTCCTCGACCTCGGGTGCGGCAGCGGAGAGTGGCTGCTGAGGGCACTGGCCGCACGGCCGCTCGTACACGCCGAGGGCGTGGACATCTCCGAGGAGGCCCTGGCGCTGGCCGCGAAGGCGGCCCAGGACCGCGGCGTCGAGGAACGCCTGACCCTCCACAAGACCCCGGCCGCGGACTTCGCTTCCCCGCACCCCTTCGACCTGGTGCTCAGCGTCGGGTCCACGCACGCCTTCGGGGGGCTGCTCCCCACCCTCGCGGCGGCGCGCGAGCACCTGGCCCCCGGCGGCAGCGTCGTCATCGGCGACGGGTTCTGGGAGCGCACTCCGTCCGCGGAAGCCGTCGACATGCTCGGCGAGTTCGCCGACCTGGCGACCACGGTGGACCGGATCGTCGCCGAGGGGTGGACCCCCGTCGAGGGGCACGTCAGCACGCGCGCCGAGCTTGACGCGTACGAGTGGTCCAACTGGGGGTCGCTGGCGTCGTGGGCCCTGGACCACCCCGACGATCCGGACAGTTCCCAGGTGCTCGAAACGGCGAACACCCGGCGCTCCGAATGGCTGCACACCTACCGCGAGACCTGGGGCTTCGTCACCCTCGTCCTGCGCCGGACGCCGGGACACTAGGCCGCTCCTCACAGCCGAAGCAGGGGGATCGCATGGGGCTGCCTGCCGCGTCGGACGCTGTCGGGTCAGGCGAGGCAGGGTTCGAGTGGTTCCGCGAGATGCTGTCCGCCCGGGTGATGCCGGTCATGCTCGAAACCTCGGACGTGGCCGGCTTCCGGGCGGGCATCACGGACCTGGACCTCGGGGTGGTGCAGCTGACCGCCGTGTCCTGCTCACCGGTCCTCTCGCGCCGCACCTCGACCGATGTCCGTCGTGGCGATCCCGAGCACGTGCAGGTGGCCCTCATCGCACAGGGCAGGCTCGTGATCGCTCAGCGGCGCAACGAATCGCTGGTCGCGGGCGGACTGGTGGTCACGGACACCTCACGGCCGAGCCGTGCGTCCCGCACGGGCGGGATGATCCACACGGTCGGTCTGAGGATTCCCCGCCAGGACCTGGCGCTGAACGCGGACCGGGTGGACGGCCTCCTCGCGCGAAACCTGGCGGCGGACACGGGCTCGGGGGGCGTCCTCGCCGATTTCCTCAAGACGCTGCTCGCACACGGGCCGCACTGCCGCCCGGAGGAACGGCGCGCCCTGGGTGCCGTGGCCCTCGATCTGGCCACCGCGTTCCTCGCCCAGCAGCTCGGTGACCCCGGCCAGGCGCCTGCCGAGGCCCGCGCGCAGGAGACGCTGCGGCGGATCCACCGTTTCATCGAGAACAATCTCGACGACCCCGACCTCAGCCCCCAGGTGATCGCCGACCGGCACAACGTGTCCCTGCGGCACCTGCACGCCCTCTTCGCCGACGAGCCCCTGACCGTCTCGGCACGCATCCGCAACCGCCGGCTGGAGCGCGCCCGCACCGACCTCGCGTCCGCGGAAATGCGCGGTCAGCCCGTCCAGGCGATCGCGGTCCGCTGGGGCTTCTCCAGCGCCACCGGGTTCAGCCGGGCCTTCCGCGAAGCCTACGGCGTCACCCCGACCGAACACCGGGCCGTCTCCCTGGCCGCCCCGCAGCACGCAGAGCACATCAACCCGGCACTCCACGCACACCACCGCGCACGGTCCCGTCCTAGGTTTTCCGCTGGAGACGGCACCACCGAGTGAGCCGCGCGGATGCGGCCGCAGCGTGTGCGCCGATGGCTGACGAATCGTCAAAGGGGAGACAACTCATGTCCGGAACATTCGGCAAAGTGGCGGCCGCGGCGGCCGTGGCGACGGCGGTCGTGGCACTGGCGGGGGCGCCCGCGAGCGCGGCGGACACGGCGTACAACATGCGCAGCGTGTGGCTCGACGGCGTCCCGCGGTGGACCGACGCCGACGCCTGCACGACCAGGAGCATGACGCTGGCCAGCGGCAACTACACGTGGACGCAGATCTTCGGGAACATCTACACCCCGAGCCGCGACCTCTACCTGGCCGCGGGCACCTACACGTGGACGGACTGCATCCGCCCGCAGGACGGCGACCGCCCCGGGGAAGCCGGCTACTACCTGCAGACGTCCAGCCTGTCCAAGCCGGGTCTGGACACGGCCTACCTCAACGACCCGGTCAAGCACCGCTGGTCGGCGGGCACGTACACCTTCGGCTCGCAGCTCGTCCCGCACTTCTGATCGACGGCCGCGCCGGTCACGGCCACCTGCACACGGCTGTGACCGGCACCGGTTTCGGCCGGGTATCGGCCGACTCGCCATGAGCTGCCGCAACCGCCGTCCCGGGTGGGGTATACGTCGTCCAGGGCGCCCGAGGGCTCGTCCCGGGCCGGCCGGTGAAGGGAGTGGTTGCCGTGGAGCGTACGGCCTGCTGTGTGGTGGGAGGCGGGCCCGCCGGGATGGTGCTGGCCCTGCTGCTGGCCCGGGCCGGGGTGGAGGTCACCGTGCTGGAGAAGCACGGTGACTTCCTGCGCGATTTCCGCGGCGACACCGTGCACCCGTCGACCCTGTCGCTGCTGGACGACATCGGCCTCGCCGAACGGTTCGCCCAGCTGCCGCAGCGGCGGGTGACCTCGGTGCAACTGCCGATCGGGCCCGACCGCTCGCTCATCACGGTCGGGAACATCGCGGCGCTCCACGGCAAGTACAACTACATCGCGATGGTGCCGCAGTGGGACCTGCTCGACCTGCTCGCCGACGAGGCCCGCAAGGAGCCGACCTTCCGGCTGCGCATGGACACCGAGGCCACGTCCTTCCTGATGGAGCGCGGCCGGGTCGCGGGCGTGCGGTACCGGACCGCGGACGGCGCCACCGGCGAGCTCAGGGCCACGCTGACCGTGGCCTGCGACGGCCGCGGCTCCCTCGCCCGGGTGCTGCCCGAGCTCGGCCTGGAGAGCTTCCCCTGCCCGATGGACGCCTGGTGGTTCCGGCTGCCGCGCCACGAGAGCGACCCCAGCGGGCTCGTGGGGGGCCTGGGCGAGCGGTTCTTCAGCGCGCTCATCGACCGCGGTGACTACTGGCAGATCGCCGGGCTCATCCCCAAGGGGACCGACGCCGAACGCCGCGCCGAGGGCCTGGAGCGGTTCATGACCCGGTTCACGGACGCCGTGCCGTGGCTCGCCGACCGGGCGCACTCCGTCGCCTCATGGGACGAGGTCAAGCTGCTCGACGTACGGCTGGACCGGCTGCGCCGCTGGCACCGGCCGGGGCTGCTGTGCATCGGCGACGCCGCCCACGCCATGTCGCCGGTGTTCGGCATCGGCATCAACCTCGCCGTGCAGGACGCGGTGGCCGCGGCCCGTTACCTGGTGGGCCCGCTCCGCGAGGGGACCGTGGGCCTGCACGACGTACGCCGCGTACAGCGCCGCCGGATGCCCACGACGGTGGCCACACAGGGCATGCAGCGCCTGGCCCACGCCCAGGTCATCGAGCCGCTACTGGCCGGCCGCGACCCGTTCGGCCATCCCCGGCGGGCGAAGCGGCTCACCGAGCTCGTCACCGACTCGCGGTGGCTGAACCGGGTGCCGGCCTACTTCATCGGGTACGGGGCGCTGCGCGAGCGGCCGCCGGCGGAGTCGATGCGCGGCGGCGACACGGTGCGGGAGGTGTCGTGAGCGAGGATCCGGTCCTCCTCCCCTACGGCGACCCGGCCTTCCTCGCGGACCCGTTCCCGCTCTACCGGCAGCTGCGCGAGGACGGCCCGGTGCGCCGGGTCGTCATCGCGGGGGCTCTGGAGGCCTGGCTCGTCACGCGCTACGAGGACGGGCTCGCGGCCCTGTCCGACTCCCGCCTCAGCAGCGACGTACGCGACGCCGCGGACACCCGGCTCCTGCGGCAGCTGCCCGACACGGAACGCGAGTCGATGCTCGGCAACATGCTGCGCAGCGATCCGCCCGACCACACGCGCCTGCGCCGGCTGGTCTCCAAGGCGTTCACCGCCCACCGGGTCGCCGGGATGGAGCCGCGGATCCAGGCGGTCGCGGACCGGCTGCTGGACTCGGTCGCCGCGGCCGGCCGCGCCGACCTCGTCGCGGACTTCGCGCTGCCGCTCCCGGTGACGGTGATCAGCGAGCTGCTCGGCGTACCGGTGGACGAACGGCACGAGTTCCAGCACTGGACCGACCGCATGATCATGCGGGGCGCGGAGCCGCCGGACCCCGCCGTGGTGAACGAGGCGTGGCGGCACATGCGGGGGTACGTCGCCGAACTCATCGGCGCCAAGCGGGCGGAGCCCGGCGAGGACCTGCTCAGCGCCCTCGTGACCGCCCGGGACGAGGAGCAGCGGCTGTCCGAGGACGAGCTGGTCGCCATGGTGTTCCTGCTGCTGGCCGCCGGCTACATCACCACGGTCAACCTGATCGGCGGCGGCATCGCCATGCTGCTCGCCCACCCCGACCAGCTGGAGCGGCTGCGCTCCGAGCCCGGCCTGCTGCCGGGCGCGATCGAGGAGTTCCTGCGCTACGACGGCCCGGTCAGCCCCGGCATCGCCCGCTTCGCGCGGGAGGAGCTGGAGATCGCGGGCGTGCGCATCCCGCGCGGTGCGACCGTGCTGGTCGGCTCGGCCGTCGCCGACCGCGACCCGGGGCGGTTCCCGGATCCCGACCGCCTGGACATCACCCGGCCGGACAACGCCCACCTGGCGTTCGGGCACGGCATCCACTACTGCCTGGGGGCTCCGCTGGCCCGTCTGGAGGGCCGGATCGCCATCGGCACCGCCCTGCGGCGCCTGCCCGGTCTCGCCCTCGCGGTCCCCCCGGCGGAGATCCCCTGGCGCCCGGGGGGTCTGCGCGGCCCCCTGACCCTGCCGGTGACGTTCACCCCGGGCGGGTAGGGGGCGGTTGTCACCCACACGGAAAACGCTTGGACGGCGCGGACGGCGTCGCGGGAGACTGCGACCTCCGTGACCGAGCGACTACGTAGGGTGGCCATGAAAGCGTCTGCAACACGAGGGGGTCCGCCAGGCAGGGGACCGGTGGTCCTCGCACTCCGCTACTACGGGCGGGAGTTGGCGCGGCTGCGGTGGCTGACGGCGCCCGCCATGCTGATGCCGGCCATCGGCAACATCGGCATCAGCTACATCGCCCCGCTGGTCGTCGCCAAGCTCGTCGCACGCATCGCCGACGACGACGCCACCGGCATCGGCCTCGGCGCCGCGCTCCCGTACGTCCTGGGCTTCGCCGGTGTCCTGCTGCTCTCCGAGGCGGCCTGGCGGCTCGGCCTGCACTGCCTGAACCGGGTCGACGCCCTCGGCATCGAACGGCTGTACATCGTCGGCATGGAAGAGCTGTTCGCGAAGGACGCCGCGTTCTTCCACGACAACTTCGCCGGGTCGCTGACCAAGCGGGTGCTGAGCTTCGCCTCTCGCTTCGAGGAGTTCGTCGACGCGCTGACCTTCTCCGTCGTGGGCCGGTTCGTACCGCTGCTGTTCGGCTCGGTGGTGCTCTGGCGCTACGAACCGCTGCTCGTCGTGGCGCTCCTGGCCATGATCGCGGTGACGGGGGCCTGCGTGCTGCCCCTCGTGCGGCGCCGCCAGGCGCTCGTGGACCGGCGCGAGGAGGCGATCGCCCGGGTGTCGGGGCACGTCTCCGACAGTCTCATGAACATGGACACGGTCCGCGCGTTCGCCGCGGAGGAGCGCGAGGCCGCCGAGCACCGGTCCCGGGTCGCGCACTCGCGCGCGCTCACGCTGCGCTCGTGGGACTACGGCAACCTGCGCATCGACACCGTCGTCGCGCCGATGTCGGTCGTGACCAACGCGCTCGGACTGCTGATCGCCGTCACGATCGCCGGGGGCGGGAGCGGGGGCGGGGGCGGGCACGGCGTGGAGGCGGTGGTGGTGGCCTTCACGTACTTCTCCAACGCCACCAGGATCATGTTCGAGTTCAACCAGATCTACCGCCGTCTGGAGAGCTCGATGACGGAGGCCGCGCAGTTCACGCAGCTGCTCCTGACGCCGCCGACCGTGCTCGAGCCGCAGTCCCCGGAGCCGGTGCCGGAGCCGGCCCGGGCCGGCGAGGTGTGCTTCGAGAAGGTGGACTTCGCCCACGCGGGCGCGGAGCCGCTCTTCGAGGGGCTGGACCTGGACGTGCCGAGCGGGGCGAAGATCGGGCTGGTGGGCCGGTCCGGCGGCGGCAAGACCACCCTCACCCGGCTGCTGCTGCGGATGACGGACATCGACGCGGGCCGGATCCTGATCGGCGGCCGGGACATCAGCAGGCTGCGCCAGCGCGACCTGCGCGGCCTGATGGCGTACGTGCCGCAGGACCCGGCGATGTTCCACCGCACCCTGCGGGAGAACATCGCGTTCGCCCGGCCCGGGGCCACCGAGGCCGAGATCCGGCGCGCGGCCGAGGCGGCGCACGTCACGGAGTTCGCCGACGCACTGCCCGACGGGCTCGACACGATGGTCGGCGAGCGCGGGGTCAAGCTCTCGGGCGGGCAGCGCCAACGGGTCGCGCTGGCCCGGGCGATCCTGCGCGACGCGCCGATCCTGCTGCTGGACGAGGCGACCAGCGCGCTGGACTCCGAGAGCGAGATCCTCGTACAGGAGGCGCTGTGGCGGCTCATGGAGGGGCGGACCGCCCTCGTGGTCGCGCACCGGCTGAGCACGGTGGCCCACATGGACCGGCTCGTCGTCCTGGACCGCGGCCGCATCGTCGAACAGGGCACGCACCACGAGCTGCTCGCCCGCGAGGGCACGTACGCGAAGCTGTGGCAGCACCAGTCGGGCGGTTTCCTCGACGAGGACCCGGACGGCCTCGGGAGCCCCGCGCCTCCCTCACCGCCCTCGCCGCGTCAGGGCGATTCCTGGAGGTAGGCGGCGATCAGGGCGAGGTCGTTGGCGATGGAGAGGATGTCGGCCGGGTTCGCGGTCGGGGTGGCGGCGCCGTTGACGCCGGCGTAGAAGGTGTCGAAGCGGCCGCCGCCCTTGTCGAGGTAGCCGGCGATGGTGATGGCGCCGACGGCGAGCCGGTCGTTGAGGGCGTCCCCGCCGACGGCCGCCCCGGTCTTCGCGAACACCTTCCCGCGCGCCGGACAGCTGCGGCAGTTCTCGGCGAGCAGCCCGTCCACGCCGAGGACGGGCAGGGCCTCCCGGAAGCGCCACGCGTCCGGGGTGCGCTGCCAGTACGCCAGCATCTGCACCAGCGCCTGCGGCGTGGCCCGGTCGGCCGGATTGCCGCCCCGGCCGTCCATGAGCTCCGCCTGCCTGCGGTCGACGCCGGCCCGGTCCAGGAAGGCGGCGAGCACCGGGAAGCCGTCCTCGCACTGCGTACTGCCGGCGGAGACGGCCATCAGGCAGATGCCGAGGTTGGCGCCCAGGTTGTGGCTGACCTTGAGGATCAGCTTGGCGTACTGCTCGTACGGGGGTGAGGTGTACGCGGCCACCCGCGGGCGGCCGGCGTAGTCGCGCGGGAGCCGGGCGGCCGGGTTGGGACCGGCCGGGTCCGCGGTGACCCGTACGCCGGCCCGGGCGAGGGCCTCGATCAGCGCGGTCCGGCCGAACGCGGCCGGGTCCGTGATCGGGGCGGTGCGCAGCAGGGGTTCGGAGTCGGCGGCGATGGTGCCGGAGAGCCTGATCCGGGTGCCGCCTTCGGTGGCGGTCACGGTGACGTTCGTGGGTTTTCCGGCGGCGACGGTCTTGACCGTGGAGGTGACGGCGTACGGGGCGACCTTCGGCCGCCAGTCGAGCCGGGCGTCGGCGCCGGGCCGGTCTCCGGGCGTGGTGAGGAGGTCGACGAGGTTGTCGTTGATGATCAGGGGGGTCGGGGTGGGGTCGAGGATCGGGTCGGGGGCGAAGAGGCGGCTGTCGACGATGACGTCGCCGTCGACGCGGGTGATCCCGGAATCGCGGACCTGGCGGGCGAGCTGGTCGATGCCGGCGAGGGGGTTCTCGGGGGTGAGGGTCGCGCCGGGGAAGTCGTTGGCGTAGGTGTGGTCGAGGTCGGTGTACGCGACGGTGCCGTCGGGGCGGGTCCGGCCGCCGAGGGTGAGGTCGCCCTGGGCGACGAGGTCGAGGTCGCCGGTCAGCGTGGCGCCGGTGCGCTGCCCGACGGCGTAGAGGGGGGTGACGAAGCGGTGGTCGGTGCCGAGGGTGCGCCAGGTGCCGGAGACCGCGAAGAGCTTCGCGGTGGAGCCGGGGATGAAGAACTGCCCGGGGAAGAGGCTGTGCAGCACGCGTCCGCCCGCGGGCTCGGTCTGCAGGAGGCCCCATTGGGCGTGCCGGTACTCGGGCTTGCGCATGATCTCGGCGATGCGCGGATCGAGCGCGGCCCGGGAGGGCGAGGGGGTCGGGGCCGGGGTCGGGGAGGGGGCAGGGGTCGGGGAGGGGGCAGGGGCCGCGCGGGCGCCCGTACCCGAGGCGAGGGCCACCAGCAGCAGGGCGGCGCAGGCGGCGGCCGCCCGGTGCCGGAGCGCCGCGACACGTACCGGATGTCCCACAGCGTGTCCCACAGCGCGCTCCGTTCGTCGCGGCTGCATCTCCCGAGGCCTGCGAACAGGGTGGCACGGCCCGGTCCGCCCCGCACGTCACCCGTATGCGTGCGCTGGGTCGCGCCTTTCGGGTCGGTGGATGAGTGGACCGGCGGATCGGCGGATCAGTCCTGGGCGGTGGGGCGGACGACGATGTCCCCCACGTCGACGTTGTCCGGCTGCTCGACGGCGTAGGCGATGGCGCGCGCGATGGCGTCCGGCGGGATCGCGATCGCGTCCATGCGGTCGCGGACCTGGTCCCGCATCCGCGCGGGCATGGAGTCCGGGAAGTCGGTGCTCGTGACACCCGGCGAGACGACCGTCACGCGCAGGCTGTCGCCGGCCTCCTGGCGCAGGCCCTCGGAGACGGTGCGGACGGCGTTCTTGGTGGCGGCGTACACCGCCTGGAGCGGGACGATGCGCAGTCCGGCCGTGGAGACCGTGTTGACGAAGTGCCCGGTGCCCTGCTCGCGGAAGACCGGCAGCGCGGCGGCGATCCCGTACAGCACGCCCTTGAGGTTGACGTCGATCATCCGCTCCCAGTCCTCGACGCGGACCTCGTCCAGAGGGGAGATCAGGCCGACCCCGGCGTTGCTGACGAGGACGTCCAGCCTGCCGAAGCGGCGGCGCGCCAGTTCGACGAGGCCGGTCAGGTCCTCGCGCACCGTGACGTCGGTGCGCGTCCACGCGGCTTCGCCGCCGGCCGCTTCGATGCGGGCGGCCAGGGCTGCGAGCCGCTCCGTGCGGCGCGCCCCGAGGACGACCTTGGCGCCGCGTTCGGCGAGCAGCAGGGCGGTCGCCTCGCCGATCCCGCTGCCGGCGCCCGTGATCGCCACGACCTTGCCTTCGATTCCCGACATGTTCGGCAGTCCTTCCGGAGGGATACGGGCAGGCCAGGGCATACCCTAGAGTCAAGTGGAGGCGCCACCACTTAGTCAAAGCTAACCGGGCGCGCCTCCACTTAGCAAATGGCGAGAACGAGAGAGAGGACGGCGGCCGCCGATGACCCCGGACGCAGCACGCCCGCTGAGAGCCGACGCGCGACGCAACAGGGACAAGATCCTGGCCGCGGCGGTACGGGTGTTCACCGAGGAGGGGCTGGACGCGCACCTCGAGCGGATCGCCCGGGAGGCGGGCGTGGGCACCGCGACCCTGTACCGCAACTTCCCCACCCGCGAGGCCCTCGTCGAGGCGGCCTACCGCAACGAGGTGGCGCAGCTGCGCGACGCGGTCCCCGGACTGCTGGCGGCGCAGCCGCCGTACGAGGCGCTGCGCGCGTGGACCCGCCTCTTCATGGACTACGCCACGGCCAAACTCGGCATGGCCGACGCCCTGCGCGCCATCGCCGCCTCGGGGAGCAACCCGTACGCCCACAGCCACGAAATGATCCAGACCGCCATCACGGCGCTGATGGACGCGTGCGCCGAGGCCGGGGCGATCCGGACCGACATCAGCGCGACGGACCTCTTCGCCGCCCTCGCCGGCATCGCCCTCACCTCGGCCAAACCCGACCAGCGCCCCCAAGCCGAACGCCTGCTGGACCTCACCCTGGACGGGCTCAGGAAGCCGGTGCGGGGCGGGTGAGGAGGCGGTGGAGCCAGTGGGTGCGGGTCTCGCGGGCGGCCAGGGTGAGGGCGGCTTCGGGGGCCAGGCCGTCGAAGCCGTGGCAGGCGCCGGGCCAGACGTGGAGTTCGGCCTGGCCGCCGGCCTGCCAGATGGCGTTCGCGTACGCCACGTCCTCGTCCCGGTAGATCTCGGCCGATCCGACCTCGATGAAGGCCGGCGGGAGTCCGGAGAGGTCCGTGGCGCGGGCGGGGGCGGCATGGGGCGGCAGGTCCGCGGCGCCGTGGAGGTCGCCCAGCAGGGCCTTCCAGCCGGTGGTGTTGGAGGTGAGGTCCCAGACGCCGAGGCCGGTCATCTGGCGGCTGGAGAAGGTGGTGCCGCGGTCGTCGAGCATGGGGCAGAGCAGCAGTTGGCCCAGCGGGACGGGACCGCCGCGGTCGCGGGTGAGGAGGGCGAGGGCCGCGGCGAGGCCGCCGCCGGCGCTCTTGCCGCCGATGACGATGCGGTCGGGGTCGATGCCGAGTTCGCCGGCGTGAGCGGCCGCCCAGACGAGGCCCGCGTAGCAGTCCTCCAGGGGTTCGGGGTACCGCGCCCGCGGCGCGAGCCGGTACTCGACGGAGACGACGGCCAGTTCCAGCGGGAGGGCCCATTCGCGCAGGATCCGCGGCAGCACGGACCAGGCGTTGCCCATGACCATGCCGCCGCCGTGCACGTAGTAGAGGAGGGGCAGGGGCCGCCCCGCGAGGCCGGAGGGGCGCGCGCCGACGAGCGTGACGGCGGGGGCGTCCGGCGGCCCGGGGACCTGGAACTCCGTCACCTCGAAACGGCCGCCGGCGCGCAGGTCCTCGGCCGTCGGGCGGGGCCGGGACGCGGCGTCCCGCTCCTGCCGGGCGGCGAGGTTCTCCGGGGTGATCGGCTCCCGCGACTCCTCGTCCAGGGCCGCGAGGGCGGCGGCCAGTTCGGGGTCGAAGGGGGGTACGGGCAGCCCCGCCGGCGACTGGTTTCCGTGTCCGATGAGAGCCATGCGGCGTATCCCATCACACCGTCATACGGCCCTGGTCGAACGGCACATGACAGCTGTCATACGGCACACGTGACCCGGAGCTCTGCCCCGGCGCCCCGCCCCCCGGAAGGATGGTGGCCGTCACACGGACATCACACGGGCCACGGGGGCAGCAGCATGAACATCCTGCAGAAGAGGACCGAAGACGCACCGGCCGAGGCGGTCGACTCCGGCGCCACGGCTCCGGCCGACCACCGGCTTCCGCTCTGGTTCTTCGGCTTCGAGGGCGTGCTCGCGGCAGCCTTCGACATCCTGAAGGCGTTCCCTTCGGTCTGGCCGGCGCTGCTGGTCCTGCTGGCCGTGAACATCGTCGTCTCGCTGACGGTGATGCGCGGGCGGCTCCGGCTCGCCAAGGCGCTGTGGCGCGGCAAGGAGACCCGCAAGGTCGCCCTCGCGCTCGTCGCCCTCCGGGTCGGCAGCCACTTCGCCCTGAACGCACTGGGCCTGGCCGTGACCTCGACCCCGGGGCACCTGCTCTTCGCCCTCGTCATGAGCGCGACGACGGTCGGCCTGCTGGCCTACTCCCAGGAGACCGCCGTCCGCGCCCTGCACCCCTCGACGGAAACGCCCTAGCGGGCGCTGCCGATGTTGCGGTCGGCGGCGGAGCCCTCGAGCATCAGGGTGGTCTCCTCGATGCGGTCGAACCGGCCGTCGGGGGCGAGGTCCGCGAACACGTAGACCTCCATGCGCACGGTCGAACCGTCCTTCTTCGTGATGTGGGCCGTGTGCCGGTCGGCGTACTTGCCGCCGTCGTACAGCTCCTCGTGCACCACGACGTGGCCGTCGGCCACGACGCCGCGCACGTGCTTGATGTGCTCGATGAACCCGGCGCGGTCGGCCCATTCCCCGTCGGTGCGCTGGCGGTACTCGGGGGTGAAGTGGCGGTCGGCGGCCTCCTCGACTGTGATGTCGCGGCTGAAGATCAGGTCGTTGAGAGCGGCCTCGATACCGGTGCGGTTCATGGGATTTCCTTACGGGGCGATGGGACGGGCGAGGGAATAAGGAGGAGAAATGCGTGCGACTCGCACGCTTCTCCTTCACTGTAGCACCAACAGCGTGCGCAGCGCACGCTATTCTTGGGGTGTGGAGAACCAAGCAGGTCACGAGATCGCGGACGCGCTGGGCATGCTGCTCAGGCGCAGCACGCGCACGCAGCTGCACCGGCGGATCACCGAGGGCATGGGCGAGGGGGTGGACGAGCTGACGTACCCGGTCCTCAGCACCCTGGCCCGAACCGGACCGCGCAGCGCCGCCGACCTGGCCCCCGACGTCGGGGTCGACCGCTCCGGCGTCACCCGCCGCGCCTCCCGGCTGGAGGCCGCCGGCCTCATCCGCCGCGAGCCGGACCCCACCGACGGGCGCGCCCACCTGCTCGTCCTCACCGAGCGGGGCCGGGCCGCGGTGGAGGAACTGCGGTCCCGGCTGGCCTCGCACATCACGGCGAGCCTGTCCTCGTGGCCGCCGGGCGAGGCCGAGCGGTTCGCCCACGACCTGCGCCGGTTCATGACCGAGGGGCCGTTCTCCTAGGGGGTGTCCGCAAAGTAGCGCCGTGCGCCCGCAGGGCGCTCCCGCGGCGTCCGGTGCGTGCTCTCGGTGTGCCGGGCGGAAGCCCGCGTACTGGACGTACTCGGGATTTCGCCCGGTGCGCCGAGAGCGCGTGCCGGGCGCCGCGGGGCAGGCGGGACTTCGCGGACACCCCCTAGGGGTGTCCGGCCTCCGCGCGTTGTCCGGCCTCCGCGCGAGTCCGGCCTTCCCCGCCTGTCCTGCGGACCGGCCCGGGCCGGCGCATATCGCGGGCGTATCGAAAAGCGCATACGCCACCGCAACGGCCCCGCGTCTGCAATGACGGCATGAACCACAACGCCTCCCCGTCACCGCCGCCCCGCCGCGCGCGCGGGATCCTGCTCCTCGGCCTCGCGGTCCTCGGCCTGGCGGGCGCCGCGTTCGTCCTGCGGCGGCCGCTCATGATGTCCGCTCCGATGTGCATGGCCGGTCGCTGGCACGGCTGCTTCGACACCTTCAACGGCGTGGTGCTCATGACGCTGGTCGCGCTGCCGCCGGCCGTGCTGGTGGCGTGGGCCCTGGCCCGCCGTCGGCGTGCCGCCGGCGCCGCGACGGCGTGGCGGACCTCGCTGGCCGAGGTGGGCATGGTCCACGGGACGGTGCCGTTCCTGTGGCTGACCATGATGCCGGGCGCCGCGCCCGGCATCGCCCCCGCCCGGGTGAGCCTGGTACCGCTGCGGGACCTGGTCACGATGGGGCCGCTCGGGATCGCCGGCAACCTGCTGGTCTTCGCGGCGCTGGGGTTCTTCGCCCCGATGCGGTTCGCGGCGGCGGCGTCCGTGCCGCGGATCCTGGCGCTCGGGGCGGGCTGCTCGGTCCTGGTCGAGACCGCGCAGTACGTCCTGCGGCTGGACCGGGTGTCCTCCGTCGACGACGTACTGGTCAACGCCGCCGGCGCCGTACTGGCCGGGCTGGCCTCGCGCCGCTGGTGGCGTACGCCTTCGCACACGCCCGCGCATACGTCGGCGATATGTTCCGCTGCTTAGGCTTCGTCCATGCGCGTACTGATCGTCGAGGACGAGCCCTACCTGGCCGAGGCCGTCCGTGACGGTCTGCGGCTGGAGGCGATCGCCGCCGACATCGCCGGCGACGGCGAGGCGGCCCTGGAACTGCTCGGCGTCAACTCCTACGACCTCGCGGTCCTCGACCGCGACATCCCCGGCCCCTCCGGCGACGAGGTCGCCCGGCGCATCGTCGCCTCCGGCAGCGGGATCCCGATCCTCATGCTCACCGCCGCCGACCGGATCGACGACAAGGCCTCCGGGTTCGGGCTCGGCGCCGACGACTACCTCACCAAGCCGTTCGAGCTGCGGGAGCTCGTCCTGCGGCTGAGGGCCCTCGACCGCAGGCGCGCGCACGCCCGGCCCCCGGTACGCGAGATCGCGGGCCTGCGGCTCGACCCCTTCCGCCGGGAGGTCTTCCGCGACGGACGCCACGTCGCGCTCACCCGCAAGCAGTTCGCCGTGCTGGAGGTCCTCGTCGCCGCCGAGGGCGGGGTCGTCAGCGCCGAAGAGCTGCTGGAACGGGCCTGGGACGAGAACGCCGACCCCCTCACCAACGCCGTGCGCATCACCGTCTCCGCGCTGCGCAAACGGCTCGGCGAGCCGTGGATCATCGCCACGGTGGCGGGCGTCGGCTACCGGATCGACACCGGTACGGACCCCACCGGCGCCGCCGCCCGTACGCATGGATAGACGCATGGACAGACGCCCCGGGCTCAGCGCCCGGCTGAAGCTCACCCTCAGCTACGTCGGGTTCCTGGCCGTCGCCGGCGCCCTCCTGCTGGCCGTGGTGTGGGTGTTCCTGCTGCGCTACGTACCCGACAACTCCAAGGGCCTGCTCGGGATCTCGCCCAACCGCTACCTCCTGGTGCACACCTTCGCCCCCGCCGCGGCCGTGGCGATGGCCTTCCTGCTCGTGTTCGGCCTCGTCGGGGGATGGATCCTCGCCGGCCGGATGCTCGCCCCGCTCATCCTGATCGGCGACGCGGCGCGCAAGGCCGGGAGCGGGTCCCTGTCCCACCGGATCCGCATGGAGGGCCGCCAGGACGAATTCCGTGAACTCTCCGACGCCTTCGACTCGATGCTCGGGCAGCTCGAGTCCCACGTCGCCGAGCAGCAGCGGTTCGCCGCGAACGCCTCCCACGAGCTGCGCACCCCGCTGGCGATCTCGCGCACCCTCCTCGACGTCGCCCGCAAGGACCCGGCTCGGGACCGGGGCGAACTCATCGAGCGCCTGTACGCGGTCAACACGCGGGCGATCGACCTCACCGAGGCCCTCCTGCTGCTCAGCCGCGGCGACAGCGGCTCCTTCCGCCCCGAGGGCGTCGACCTCTCCCTCCTGGCCGAAGAGGCCGCGGAAACGCTGCTCCCCCTCGCGGAGCAGCGCCGGATCACGCTCGACGTCACCGGCGGGGCGGCCCCCACCACCGGCTCCGCGGAGCTGCTGCTGCGGATGGTGACGAACCTCGTCCAGAACGCCGTCGTCCACAACCTCCCCGCCGGCGGCGCCGTGACGGTCCACACCGAGGCGTACGGCGACACGAGCGTGCTGCGGGTCGAGAACACGGGCCCCCGGCTCCCGCCGGAACTGGTGGCGACCCTCACCGAACCCTTCCGGCGCGGAACGGAACGCGTACGGACGGACGAGCACGCCGGCGTCGGTCTCGGCCTGGCCATCGTGCACAGCATCGTCCGCGCCCACGACGGGACCCTCGGCCTCCTCCCCCGCCCCGACGGAGGGCTCCTCGTCACGGTCCGGCTCCCCGGCACGCCGTAGCACCGCGCCGGACCGGACCGGGCGGGGCGAGGCGGCTGGCCGGCCGGCCAGCCGAAGGGACGAGTCGCGGGCGGCCGGGATCGGCCGTCCGGGCGGTGCGACCGAACCGGTGGCGGACCTAGCGTGGAAACACCGCAACCGCAGGGGGGACCTGCTGGGATCGGAGGCACCCGTGCCTGCTCACCGCCTTGACATCACGCTCGCCGCCACGCCCGAGGCCGCCCGTTCGGCCCGGCGGGCCCTGTCCGAAGCCGGCATCGGCAGCGCGCTCGCGGACGACGCCCGCCTCCTCGTGACCGAAGCGGTCAGCAACGCGGTCCGGCACACCGTGAGCACGCACATCCGGATGGTGGTCGACTTCGAAGCGGGGAGCGACAGGCTGCTGTGCGCCCTGCGTGACGAAGCTCCCCACCTCGGCCCCGCGCACCAGGCCCCCGCGGGCTGCCCGAAGCGCGAGTCCGGGCGGGGGCTCGGGCTGATCGCCGCCCTCAGCCAGTCCTGGGGCGTGGCCACGGACGGGGCCGGCAAGTGGGTCTGGTTCTGGCTCGGCGCCTCCGCGAACCGCGCCTGACGCGGTCAGACCCGTACGGGCCGCTCCGCGCGGACGGCGCGCAGTGCACGCTCCACCGTCTCCTGCTGCTCGCCCACGGGGGCCGCGTAGCCGATGGCGCCGCGCGCGGCCTCCTCGCCGAGCGTACGGGTGATCACCCATGTGGCCAGGTACTGCGAGGCCAGGCAGCCGCCGGCCGTGGCGATGTTGCCCTCGGAGTGGAAGGGGGCGTCCAGCACGGTGACGCCGCAGGCCTCGACGTACGGCCGGCTCGTCAGGTCCGCGCACGCCGGCATCCCGCCCAGCAGCCCGAGCCGGGCGAGGACCAGCGCGCCGGAGCACTGCGAGCCGATCAGCTGGCGCTCCGGGTCCAGGGGCAGCATGGCGAGCAGCCGGTCGTCGGCGACCACGTCGCGCGTCTTCACCCCGCTGCCGATCAGGACGACGTCGGCGTCGGGGATGAACTCCATGGGGCGCTGGCCGGTGACCTCGACGCCGTTCATCGAGGTCACCACGGGCGTCGGCGTGGTGATGAAGGCTTCCAGGCCGTCCTTGCGGCACCGGTTGATCAGGGCCGACGCGATGAAGCTGTCGAGCTCGTTGAACCCGTCGAAAGTGACCACCGCTACCTGCATCACGACCTCCTGAGCATGACGTTCGAGGGACCAGCCTCTCAGCTGCGCGGGGAGGGGTCACCGGCCAATCCGCGGGGATTGGCCCGTTCACAGGCCTCCTCACGGGATCTCGGATCCATCTTTTTTGATGCATCACTCTTGATGCATCAAAAAAGATGGACTACTTTCGAGCCGTGGCCACCGGAGAGTGCCGGGGGCGGGGACGCAGGAGTGGGGACGACATGCGCAAGTGGGCCGGCAATCCCTGGGCGGTCCTGGTGACCGTGTCACTGGGGTTCTTCATGACGCTGCTGGACCTGACCATCGTGAACATCGCCATCCCGGAGATGATCGACGCCCTGGGGGCTTCCCTGGACCAGACCCTGTGGGTGGTCAGCGGCTACGCGCTGGTGCCGGCCGTACTCCTGATCACCGCGGGACGGCTCGGCGACCTGTGGGGGCCGCGCAGGCTCTTCGCCTGCGGCGTGGCGGTGTTCACGCTGGCCAGCGTGGCGTGCGGGCTCGCGCCGAGCGCGGGCCTGCTGATCGCGGCCCGCGGACTGCAGGGGCTGGGGGCCGCGCTGCTGGCGCCGCAGACCATGGCGCTGATCGTCTCGGTCTTCCCCGCGCAGCGGCGCGGCACCGCCATGGGCGTCTGGGGGATGGTCGCCGGACTCGCCACGCTGTCGGGGCCCACGCTGGGCGGCATCCTCGTGTCGACCGTCGGCTGGCGGTGGATCTTCCTGGTCAACGTGCCGATCGGCGTGGCCGCGCTGGTGCTCACGTACCTGGTGGTGCCGGACGTGCGCAACGGGCGCGGCCGCACGTTCGACCTCGTGGGGGTGCTGATCGCGACCGGCGCGCTCTTCTGCCTCGCGTTCGGGCTGCAGGAGGGCGAGCGGTACGGGTGGGGCGCGGGGATCTGGGGGCTGCTGGCCGCCGGGGTCGCGCTGGCCGCGGGGTTCCTCGTACACCAGCGCGGGAAGCAGGACCGTGAGCCGCTGGTGCCGTTCGCGCTGTTCCGCGACCGGAACTTCACCGTGATGACCGCGCTCGTGGCGCTCGTGTCGATGGCGATGATCGGGCTGGTGCTGCCGTTCAACCTGTACCTGCAGACGGTACTGCACATGAGCGCGCTGCAGGCGGGTCTGGTGCTCGCGCCGTCCTCGCTCGTGTCGATGGCGGTGGGCCCCTTCGCGGGGCGGCTGTCGGACCGGATCGGCGGCAAGTTCCTGCTGATGGCCGGGCTTTCGCTGTACGCGGCGGGGATGGTGGCGATCGTGCTGATCGCCGGGCCCGCGACGCCCTGGTACCTGTTCGTGCCGGCGACGGCGGTGACGGGCCTGGGGGTCGGGTGCGTGGTGGCGCCGATGTCGACGGAGGCGATGCGGAACGTGGAGCCGCGGCTGGCCGGTGCGGCCTCCGGGGTGAACAACACGGTCCGTCAGATCGGCTCGGTCATCGGGGCGGCCACGGTCGGGGCGCTGCTGCAGGGGCGGCTGGCCGCGGAACTCGCCGCGGGGAAGGCGTACGCGGATGCCTTCGTCGCCACCCTGCACATGACGGCGGCGCTGCCGATCGCGGCCCTGGGCGCCGCGTTGCTGCTGTGCCTGCTCGTACGCAACCACACGAAGAACCCGGCCCCCGCCCCGGCCCCCGCCCCGGCCCCCGCCCTCACGGGCGGACGAAGCTACTTTGACGACACCCCCTAGGCGGACGAGGCCGGCACCTCGAGGGTGAAGAAGAGGAAGCAGGTTCCGGTCGACAGGGCTTCGAAGTCGTCGGGGAACAGCTCCCGCGCGGCCGGGTCGGGCCGCGGCTCGGTGAGGGCGGAGAGGCGGAAGCCGGCGGCGGTGAAGGCGTCGGTCATCGCGTGCAGCGGCTTGCGCCAGAACCTCATCGGGACGGACCGCCCGCCGAACGTCCAGTCGAAGGCATAGCTGGTGGTCGCGAAGTAGTCGGGCCGGGGTTCCCGAGCCGTGTAGGCCACGAAGGGGTGGTCCACCGAGGCGATCAGCCGGCCGCCGGGCCGGAGCACTCGCCGCAACTCGGCCAGCGCCGGCCCCCAGTCCTCCAGGTAGTGCAGCACCAGCGACGCGACGACGTCGTCGAACGCGCCGTCGTCGAACGGCAGGCGGTCGCCCAGGGCGGCGACGTGCAGCGCCGCGTCGCCGCCCAGCCGCCGCCTCGCCAGCGCCACCATCGCGGCGCTGGCGTCGATGCCGGTGACGACCGCTCCGCGGTCGCGCAGTGCGGCGGACAGGGGACCCGAGCCGCAGCCGGCGTCCAGGATCCGACGGCCGGTCACGTCCGCGGCGAGGGCCAGCATCGCCGGCCGCTCGTAGTACGCGTTCACGAGGCTGTTCTCGTTCTCCGCCGCGTACGCCTCGGCGAAGCTGTCGTAGTCGTTCACCCGGGCCGCATCCGCAGGCCGGGCGGGGCTCTCGGGCGGTTCGGTCAGGCGATCCATCGTCGCAACCTAGCGGGTATCCGCGGCGTCCGGGGTGAGGCGGGCCAGCACGTCGGGCGAGAGGCGCTCCGCGAGGGCCTCCAACAGGGCGACGACCTCGGCGAGTTCGGCGGGGTCGCGGGTACCGAGCGCGGTGGACAGGGCCCCCTCGACGGAGGCGGAGGCGACCTCCGCCCGCCGGTCGGACATCTCGGGGTCGCGCCGGACGAGGGTGCGCCGCCGGTCGCGGGGGTCGGTCGCGGTGACCACGGAGCCGGTCTCGCGCAGCCGGGCCACGCAGGCGGACACGGCGCTCTGCGGCAGGCCCGTGCGGACGGCGATCTCGCCGACGGTGGTGTCGGGGTGGGCGTAGACGTCGAGCATCACGATCAGGACCGATCGCGTGCTCGTCGTGCGCTTGCCGACTCCGCCGGTCGGGATGGCCTCCTCGCCGATCTTCATCAGCGTCCGGCCCAGCAGGAAGAGCTGCACTCCGTTCATGGGCCCGACCTTACATCAGAACAGATGTATCGAATTTGATGGGTTCTTCCCGCTTCGCGGCCCGCACCGCCGAAAACCCGTGGCACGGCCACCCATGTCGCGGGTACGGTCCGCCCCATGCCTGGCACGAACACGAAGATGCACGCCGACGAGGTCGACATCGACGAGACGCTCGTCGAGCAGTTGGTCGCGGCGCAGTTCCCGCAGTGGGCGGGGCTGCCCGTACGGAAGGTGCGCTCGGCCGGCACCGACAACGCGATGTACCGGCTGGGCGAGGACATGACCGTACGCCTGCCCCGCATCCCCGACGCCGAGGGCCAGGTCGCCAAGGAACAGCGGTGGCTGCCGCACCTCGCACCCCACCTGCCCCTGCCCGTACCCACCCCGCTGGGACAGGGGGCTCCGGCCGAGGGATACCCCTTCGCCTGGTCCGTCTACCGGTGGCTCGACGGCGACAACCTCCACGACCGACCCCTGACCGAACTGCACGAAACCGCCGCCCGGTTGGGCCAGTTCGTCGCGGCGCTCCACCGCATCGACACCACCGGCGCACCGCGCTCCTTCCGCGGCGGCCGGGTGGACACGGCCGACACCGAGGTCCGCGCGGCGATCAGGGACCTGGGCGCCGACGGCACGCTGGACGCGGAGGCCGCAACCGCCGCATGGGAGGCGGCCGTTCGCGTACCGCAGTGGGAGGGCGCACCCGTCTGGCTCCACGGCGACCTGCTGCCGGGGAACCTCCTCGGCCACCGGGGCCGGCTCAGCGCGGTCATCGACTTCGGCGTGGTGGGCGTCGGCGACCCCGCGTGCGATGTCATGCCGGCCTGGACCCTGCTGACCGCCGACACCCGCGAGGCGTTCCGCGAGGCGGTCGGCGTGGACGACGCCACATGGGCCCGCGGCCGCGGCTGGGCCCTGCGCTTCGGCCTCACCGCGGAGCACTACTACCGCGTGACCAACCCCGTCCTGGCCGCGGTCGCCCGCCGCGCCTCGGCGGAGGCCATCGCCGACCACCACGGCCAGCACCGGCGCTCCTAACGCACCGCGACACCCCTGCTCTCCGGCGTCACTCTCCGGCGTCGAAGCGGCGGCACGAGGCCTCGATCTCGCCGACGTACCGGTGCGTCCAGTCGCACAGCCCCTCGATCGTCGCGCGCAGCGCCCTGCCCGGCTCGGTGAGGGTGTACTCGACCCGCGGCGGCACGGTGGGGTACACGGTCCGCTCCAGCAGTCCGTAGCGCTCCAGCATGCGCAGGTTCTGGGTGAGCATCTTGTGGCTGATGCCCTCGACCGCGTCGCGCAGTTCGCTGAAGCGCAGGGTGTCGTCGCCGATGGCCTCGATGATCAGGAGCGCCCATTTGTTGGCGACGCCGGAGAAGATCTCCCTCCCCAGGGAGTCGGCGCGCCGCAGGTCCGCCTCGTCGCGCATGCCACTGAGCCGCTTGGTCACCATCAGGTTCCCCAGTCACCGAAAAGTGCGTTCTTCCATGTCATCGACCACTCTCCTACGGTGCCTGGGTAACCACAAGAGACCGTGACAAGGAGGCCCGCATCATGGCCGTCACCCTGGTGAACCCCGCCGGACTGCCCGAGATCCCCGTCTACCGGCAGGTGTCGATCGCGTCCGGCTCGAAGCTGGTCTTCGTCGCCGGGCAGGTCGCCTGGGACGCCGACGGGGCCACGATCGGCGAGGGCGACCTCGCGGCCCAGGTCGAGCAGTGCTACCTCAACGTCGCCACCGCCCTGGACGGGGCCGGCGGCTCCTTCGAGGACGTGGCGAAGCTGACCGTGTACGTCGTCGACTGGACCCCCGACAAGATGCCGCTGCTGCTGGAGGGGATCACCCGGGCCGCGGCGAAGCTGGGCGTCAGCCCCGTCCCCCCGGCCAGCCTGCTGGGCGTCGCGGCGCTCGACGTGCCCGAGCACCTGGTCGAGATCGAGGCCACCGCCGTCCTCGACTGAGGTGCCGGGTGCGCCGTGGAGGTCGGCGAGTCGGCGAGGCGCCTCCCGGCCGCGGCGGCCCCGGCCCGGCCGCGACCCCGCCCCGGCCGCAGCGCCCCCGGCCCCGCCCCGCCCCGCCCCGCCCCGCCCCGCCCCGCCCCGACAGCGCGTTCTCACACGGTCCGGCCGGCCACCACCGGGCGGACCCGGGTCAGCATCAGCTCCAGGAACCGGTCCGGGTGGCGGAACGCGGCGAAGTGGCTCGCGTCCTCGATCAGGGCGAACTCCTTGACCGGGGCCTCCACCTCGTCGAAGAACGCCCGCGCGCGCCCGGGCGGGGTGATGACGTCCCGGTCGCCCTGGAAGACGAAGAACGGAACCGCGAAGCGCGTGCCGTCGGCGCGGTCGTCGAAGGCGGCGAGGCCGGGGGTCAGCCGCGCGGAGAACTTCATGCCCGCGAAGTACTGGCCGATCTCCCGCAGCGAGTGCAGCGGGGAGAGCCAGAGCGAGCCCAGGACGACCCGCTTGAGGGTGTCGAGCGTCAGGGGGTCGGAGGTCACGGTCAGCTTGTCGTACGCGGCCCGCTGATCGGCCGTCAGCCCGTGCGGGTCGCCGCCCGTTTCCTGCGCCGCGGCGGCGTCCTCGTGCCGGCCGGCCGCGCGCAGCCGGGCGAGCAGCGCCTCGTGGACGGAGGTGTCGCGGCCGGCGTCCAGGATGTTCTGGTCGGTGCCGACGTACGCGCAGTACAGCTCGGGGTGGCTGCGGGCCAGGCGCAGCCCGAAGACGCTGCCGAGCGAGCTCGCGACGAGGACGACCCGGTCGGCGCGGAGCCGCTCGCGGGCGTACCGGGTGACCTCGAGGGCGTCCTCGTACAGCCGGGTGAAGCTCATCTCGCCCTGCCCCTGCGGGCCGGAGCGGCCGAAGGTCTTGCCCGAGCCGCGCATGTCCCAGCGCACGACCGTGAAGTGCTCCTCCCAGGAGCGGGTGCGCGCGCCGAAGATCGAGTGGGAGGCGCCGGGTCCGCCGTGGATCTCGACCATCACCGGGTTGGCCGTGTCCTCGCCGCGGATCGAGATCCACTGCTCGATGCCGCCGATCCGGACGAATCCCTGCTCGTCGATGCCGTTCGGGCCGTCGATGCGCAGGAGCCGGGCGCCCCTCGCGCGGCGCACGGCGCGGTGGCCCAGCAGGCCGGTGACCGGCGCGGCGAGGAGGACGGCGGAGGTGGCGAGGACGGTGGCGAGCATGACGGACCCCCAGGAACTGTGTATCACTTAAGCGATTCTGTTTATGTTATAGACAGTTCTGAGGTGTGCCGTCAACGGGTCCGGTGCGCGCAGCCATCCAGAGGAGCGGGCCACATGCCCAGGAGCAGGGACGAGAAGCGTGATCCGGCGGTCAGCCTGGCGCTCCTGTGGGGAGAGCGGGGACAGCCCAGGCGCGGCCCGAAGCCCTCGTTGAGCGTCGAGCGCATCGTGGAGGGCGCGCTCGCCATCGCCGACGAGGAGGGGCTGGACGCACTGTCGATGCAGAGCGTCGCCGCGCGGCTGGGCGTGACCACCATGGCGCTGTACCGCTACGTCCCCGGCAAGGCCGAGCTGCTCGACCTGATGGTCGACGCCGCCTTCGGGCCGGCTCCCGACGTCGCCGCCGTGACGGGGGGCTGGCGGCCGCGGCTGGAGGTGTGGGCGCGGGCGTGCTGGGAGGAGTACCGGCGCCGGCCGTGGATGGTGGCCGCCACCGGGATGCGCCGGCAGCTCATGGGCCCCCGTCAACTGGCGTGGCTCGACTCTGCCCTGGCCGCGCTGGCGGACACGGGGCTCCCGTACGCGCAGCAGCACGCGGCCTTCCTGCTGCTCGTCGGGCACGTACGCGGTCTGGCGCAGCAGCTCGTCGACGACGACGCGGAGGGGCGGGAGGAGTGGAACCGGCTCACGGCGGAGGTCTGGGAGCGGCACGGCGACCGCTTCCCCGCGCTGACCGCGGCGATCGCGGGCGGGGCCTTCGCCCCGCGTGCGGGCGATCCGCTCGACTTCGGGCTGGAGCGGATCCTGGACGGCGTCGCCGCGCTGATCGAGCCGCGCTGATCGGGTGTGGCGGCATGCCCGGGTCGGGAGGGGGTGCCCCGGGCATGCCGCCGACCGCCCGGCCTGGGGGGGGTGGCCGGGCGGCGTGCGGGATCGTCCTTCGCGTGGGGGGCGGGCGGTGGGTGAGGGCCGGGGAGTGTCGTCAAAGTAGCGTCGGCCCCCCGAAGGGCGACCAGACGGGACTTTGACGACACGACCTACGAGGCCCAGGCGCCCGGCGCGATGAAGGACGGTCGGGGGCGCAGGGGCAGCTTGTGCACCCGGGCCTCCGTCTGTGGGGTCTGCGCCTCGTTCCGGAGCCGGATCCGGGCGGTGAGGAGCACGGCCAGGGCCGCGACCTCCTCCGCCGTCGGATTGCCCTTGGTGATGCGGATCGAGGCCGCGAGGGCGAGGGCCGACACGTCGCCGGCGGCGTCCGGGGTGGGGCCCGGAGCCGGCGCGGGGGCGCTCACAGGGGCACGTTCCCGTGCTTGCGGCTCGGCTGCTGCGTGTGCTTCGTACGCAGCATGTCGAGCGTGGAGATCAGCCGCGCACGCGTCTCGGCCGGGTCGATGACGTCGTCCACGAGGCCGCGCTCGGCCGCGTAGTACGGGTGCATCAGCTCGGTCTGGTACTCCTTGATCTTCTGCGCGCGCGTGGCGTCCGGATCGTCCGAGGCGTTGATCTCGCGCCGGAAGATGACGTTCGCCGCGCCCTCCGCACCCATCACCGCGATCTCGTTCGACGGCCAGGCCAGCGCCACGTCCGCGCCGATGGAGCGGGAGTCCATGACGATGTACGCGCCGCCGTAGGCCTTGCGCAGGATCAGGGAGATCCGCGGGACGGTGGCGTTGCAGTACGCGTACAGCAGCTTCGCGCCGTGCCGGATGATGCCGTTGTGCTCCTGGTCGACGCCCGGCAGGAAGCCGGGGACGTCGATCAGCGTGACCAGCGGGATGCTGAACGAGTCGCAGAACTGGACGAAGCGGGCCGCCTTCTCGGAGGCCTGGATGTCCAGGACGCCCGCGAGGTGGGCCGGCTGGTTGGCGACGATGCCGACGACGTGGCCGCCGAGGCGGGTCAGCGCGCAGACGACGTTCTGGGCCCACTGGGCGTGGACCTCGAAGTAGTCCCCGTGGTCCGCGACCTCCTCGATGAGGTCGCGGATGTCGTAGCCCTGGGTGGGCTTGGCCGGGACCAGGTCCAGCAGGCTCTCGCAGCGCCGGTCCACCGGGTCCTCGAGGTCGCCGGCGGGGGCGAGTTCGCGGTTGTTGGAGGGCAGCAGGGACAGCAGGTGGCGCACGTCCTCCAGGCAGCTCTGCTCGTCGTCGTACGCGAACGCCGCCACGCCCGAGGCTCCGGCGTGGCTGTCGGCCCCGCCGAGGTGCTCCATCGTGACGGCCTCGCCGGTCACGGCCTGGACCACGTCCGGGCCGGTGATGAACATCTGCGAGGTGCCGCGCACCATGAAGACGAAGTCCGTGAGGGCGGGCGAGTACGCGGCGCCGCCGGCGCACGGGCCCAGGATCACGGAGATCTGCGGGATGACGCCCGAGTTGCGGACGTTGCGCTGGAAGATGCCGCCGTAGCCGGCGAGCGCGGTGACGCCCTCCTGGATACGGGCGCCCGCGCCGTCGCACAGGCCCACGATCGGGGCGCCGGCCGCCTCGGCCAGGTCCATCAGCTTGTGGATCTTCTCGGCGTGCGCCTCGCCCAGCGCGCCGCCGAAGATGCGGAAGTCGTGGGCGTAGGCGAAGACGGTGCGGCCGTGGACCTTGCCCCAGCCCGTGACGACCCCGTCCGTGTGCGGCTTCTTGTCCTCCAGGCCGAAGCCCGTGGCGCGGTGCTTGCGGAGCTGCTCGACTTCGTTGAACGTGCCTTCGTCGAAGAGCAGTTCGATCCGCTCGCGGGCGGTCAGCTTGCCCTTCGAGTGCTGGGCAGCGGTGGCGCGCTCGCTCGGGCCGGCCTCGGCCAGCGCCCGTACGGCGTGCAGTTCCGCGGTGCGCTCGCGCAGGGAGGCGAAGCGGGTCTCCTCCCGGCGCGGGGAGATCGCGGCCGCGGGTCGGGAGTCCGCAGCGGGTCGGGAGTCCGGCGCGAGTACGGTCTCCAGTGGTCTTTCCTCGACGATGCTCATACGGGCCCTTTCGACACAGAGGCACCGGGTCCGGCCGGTGTCGCGTCGCCCAGCTTCACCGGGGGCGCTACAGCTTGGCTTGATTCCGGCCCGGGAGCGGGTCGAGCTCCCCGGGCCGGGGCCCGCCGGGCGGGACCCGACGGGGGGTCGGACCTGGGTCGGACGCGGAATCGGACGCGGAGTCGGACGCGAGGTCGGACGCGGAGTCAGATGCGGGTCGGACGCAGGTCAGACGCGGGTCGGACGCAGGTCAGACGCGGGTCGGACGCGGGTCGGACGGGGAACGGGTGGCGCGGGCGGGGGTCAGACGGGGTCCAGCAACCCGGAGACCATCGCGACGAAGCCCTCGTCGAGCATGGTGGACACGGCCGTGTCCCGGGACGGGTCGAGTCCCGCGTCGTGGCAGGCGACGCTGACGAGGTACCGGCCGAGGACGGGGTAGGTGCCGAAGGCCCACTCGCCGTGGGCGGCGGGCGTGCCGTCGGGGGCGAGCAGACCGGTGTCGCCCGTACTCCCCGCGGCGAAGCCGAACTCGGAGAAACCCATCCGCAGGCCCTGGCCGAGGGCCTTCGTGTACGCCTCCTTCAGCGTCCACAGGCGCAGCATGCCGGCGCTCTGCTCCGCCTCGGGGAGGGCGGCGAGCTCGGCGCGCTCGGCCTCGGTGCACACCTGGTTCTGGAGCAGGGAGAACGCCAGCCTGCGGTCGGCGGGTTCGGTGTCGATGCCGATGCGGCCGTTGCGGCTGATGCCGACCGCGATCAGGTCGTCGGTGTGGGTGAGGCTGAGGTCGATCTGGTCCAGGCCGCGCAGGTACGGGCGCCCGCCCGGCTTGTACGAGAGGTCCAGCTTGGCGGGGTCGGTCCCGAGGGCGGCGGCGGCCGTGTAGCGGACCGCGAGCCGCGAGGCGAGGAAGCGGAACCGGATGGTCGGGTCGGTGGTGTGGCGGTAGCGCTGCCAGTCCCGGCCGAGGAGGTGCCGCAGGGCGGGCTCCGCGAGGGCGGCGGTGAGCCATTCGCCCCAGGTGGTGTGGACGGAGGCGTTGCCGCGCAGGGCCATGCCCTCCCGTACGGCCTCCCAGGGTCCGGCCGGGCCGGTGACGTGGACGGGCGCCGTGATGCGCTGCGGCGTGTCGCATCGGGGGTCTTCCATCGGCATCGGCATCGCCCTCTCGTGACAGGTGTTTCCGCTGGCGGCGGCGGTGACGTGGCGCTGTCACGCTCGGCGCCCCGGGTCGAGGAATCCTCGAAGTCCGCTTGAGGAGCACCACAGACCGCACCGCGGAACGATCGGTACCGGCTCGCAGCCGCGGCTCCCGGCCGCCGGGGGCGGCCCGGGAACCGGCCCCGCGGAGCAGGGGGCTCCCCCGCGTGCCGGCGGACACCCCCTGGGGCCACCCCGCAGGGCCTGGGGTCTTTCTGCTCCGTCTGCGCTCGACCACCCCTGTAGGCGCGGCTTCGACCCTGACCGGGGTGAGGGGTGGAGTTCCGATGACGGGGGCACGCGTGACGCTGGTGGGCAGGGAAGCGGTGATCGGAGCGCTGGACACGGCGCTCGCGGAGTGCGCCGAGGGAGGCGCGCGGATCGTGCTGGCCGAGGGCGCCACCGGCTGCGGCAAGAGCGCGCTGGCGGACGCGGCCGCCGAACGGGCGCGCGGGGCGGGGGCGTTGGTCCTGACCGCGGTCGCCTCCCCGGAGGAGCGCCACGTGGCCCTCGGTGTGCTGCGGCAACTGGCGCACGGGGAGGAGGGCTTCGCCCTGCCCCTGCCCCTGCCCGCCGCCGACGGTCCGGGCACGCCGCCCGCGCGGGTGGAGGCCATGCAGGCCTTCTGCGCGCGGCTGCGGGAGCTGAGCGCACAACGGCCCGTCGTGCTCGTCGTCGACGACATCCAGCACGCCGACGGCGCCTCCCTCCAGTACCTCCAGTACCTGGCCCGGCACGCCCGTACGGCGGCCGTGCTGACCGTGCTGACCGGCACCGCGCACGCCGAGGACCTCGACCCGGTCTTCACCACCGAGCTGATGCGCCAACCGCACTTCGCCCGCCTGCGCCTGGACCGCCTCACCCCCGCCGGGGTGGCCGCGGCGCTCGCCGCCCTCCGGCCGCCCGCCACGGCCACCCCGGCCGGCGGGACCGCGCCCGGCGACGGGACCGCGCCGAGCGGCGGGCTCCCGCCCGTCGCCGATCTGCACCGCATCAGCGGTGGCAACCCGCTGCTGCTGCGCGCCCTCGTCGAGGAGACCGGGGCCGGACGGCCGCCCGCGCCCGAGGCGGGCGGCCCGTACGCCCAAGCCGTCGCGACCTGCCTGCACCGGAGCGGCCCCACCGCCCTCGCGGCGGCCCGTACGGCGGCCGTACTCGGTGAACAGGCCACCCCGGACCGGGTCGTACGCCTCCTGGGCGGCTCCCCGGCGGCCACCCGGCGGGCCCTGGCCGCCCTCGAGGCCGCGGGCCTCGTGGACATCGCGGCCGGGCCGGACGGCGCCCGGTTCCGGCACCCCGCCGCGCGGGCCGCCGTACTGGAGGACACCGGCTCCGGGGCCCGCGCGGACCTGCACCGCCGGGCCGCCCGGCTGCTGCGCGAGGACGGCGCGCCCGCCACCACCGTCGCCGGGCACCTGCTGGCCGCGTCCGCCGACCACGCCCCGTCGGACCCGGCCGCGCCGGACCACGCCGCCGGCGACCCCGCCGACGTGGAGGTGCTGCGCGAGGCCGCCGAGGACCTGCTCGTCGACGGCGACGCCCACCTCGCCACGCGCCTCCTCGAACTCGCCCTCCGGGCGGGCGCCGACGCGCACGCCCGTCACGGGATCCGGCTGCGCCTGGCCCAGGTCGCGGCCCGCTTCGACCCGGCGGCCGCCGAACGCCGGCTCAGCGCCCTGCTCGAAGCCCACCGCCGCGACGCACCGCCGCACACCGAGCACACCCGGCTGCTCGTCGGACTGCTGTACGCGCAGGGGCGGATCGGCGAGGCCGCGGCACTCGACGCCGCCGGAGCCGACGCCGACGCCGGCGCGGGGGCGGGCGCGGGCGCGGGTGCGAGTGCGGCGACGGCGTTCGACACCGATCTCGATACGCCCGGGGCCGTCAGCGAGCGGTTGCTGCAGGGGACCCGGCTGGCCGACGCCACCGTCACCCCGCTCGCCCAGGCCGTACGGTCCCTGACCGCCTCCGATCAGCCCGACCGCGCCGTCTCCTGGAGCCGGAAGCTGCTGGAGGAGGCCGAGCGGGCCCACGCGCCCGGCTGGGTCTCGCTGTTCGCCACCCTCCACGCCGAGGCCCTGCTGCGCCTCGGCGACCTCACCGGGGCCCACGCCCACGCCACCGCCGCGCTCCAGGCCCTCCCCGACCGGACCGGCAGTGCCTTCCACTGCGCCCCGACGGCCGTGCTGATCCGGGCGTGCAGCGCGCTGGGCCGCTTCACCGAGGCCTCACGGCTGGCGGACCGCCAGCTGCCGCCGCGGCTGCCGGCCAGCCTGCACGGGCCGGCGTACCTGCGCGCCCGCGGCCTGCACCGCCTCGCCGTCAACCAGCCCCACGCCGCACTCGCCGACTTCCTCGAAAGCGGCCGCCTCCTGGCGGACTGGGGCATCGACCGCCCCGCCCACCTCCCCTGGCGCACCGACGCCGCCGAGGCCCTGCTGCGCCTCGGCGAGGCCCGGCAGGCCGAGCAGCTCGTCCTCGACCAGCTCGCCCACCCCGACGCGCGGCGCCCCTGGGTACGCGGTGTCTCCCTGCGCCTGCGCGCCCTCACCGGCGAGCCCCGCCGTCGGACCGCCCTGCTGGGCCAGGCCGTCGAGGAGCTGCACCGCTCGGGCGACCGCGTCGAGACGGCCCGGGCGATGGCCGATCTCGGCCGCGCGCTCCAGTCCGAGGGGTCCGCCAAGGGCAACACCATGGTCCGCAACGCCTGGAACCTCGCCAAGGACGGCGAGGCCCTCGCCCTGTGCCGGGAGATCCTCCCGGACGCGCCCCTCACCGCGCCCGTACGCGACCGGGCGCCGGCGGGCGGTCGGACGGCGGCCGGCGGCGGCGGCGGCGGCGCCAAGTTGAGCGGGTCGGAGCAGCGGGTGGCCACGCTGGCGGCCCAGGGGCTCACCAACCGGGAGATCTCCGCGAAGCTCTTCCTCACGGTGAGCACCGTCGAACAGCACCTCACCCGGGTGTACCGCAAGCTCAAAATCAGCTCGCGCGGCGATCTGCCGATGGACCTGACCCCCGTCGGCCGGACGGCGGTCTGAGGCACCGCCTGGTGCGGGGTACACCTGCCAGGGGGTGTCGTCAAAGTCCCTTCTGGCCGGCGGGGTCTGGCACGCGCGCTCGCCGCGTTGTCGTCGGTCGACGACGCGAGCGTCGCCTCCTCCCCCTGCCTTCGGCGGGGGGACCCCCACCT